>JBNGDL010000012.1:23647-62540 GCA_049975205.1 Anaerolineae bacterium
CTCTGCCTTCTCTGGCTCAGCTGCTTCCGCCGCCGTCTCGGGCTCAGATTCTTCCACTGCCACCTGCGGCTCGGCGATCTCCTTGGGTGGCGTAGCCACTTCCTCAGCCGCAGGCTCTTCTATCTCTGCCTTCTCTGGCTCAGCTGCTTCCGCCGCCGTCTCGGGCTCAGATTCTTCCGCTGCTACCTGCGGCTCGGCGATCCCCTCAGGTGAAGCCGCCTCTTCCGCCACCGCAGTCTCTTCAGCCTCTGCCGTCTCTGCCTCCGCTGCTTCTGGCGCCGACTCGGGCGCAGCAACCTCCTCTGGTAAAGCCACCGTCCTGGCCGCACCCTCTACTTCAACAGGCTCCTCCGCAGGCTTGGCCTCTTCCTCAAGCGCGACTGGCTCTCCAGCAGCAACCGGTTCGGGCTCTTCAGGCCTCTCGGGCGCCTCCACTGCCTCAGGCTCCAATTCTCGAGTCTCTTCGACTGACTCCAGGCCCTCAGGAAGCGCTTCAACCTCGCCCGGCTTTTCCTCTGCCCCCTCTGCGAGAGGCGAAACTTCCGCCCCTGCAGTCTCAGGCTCGGCCTCAACAGTAGCTTCCTCTGGCGTCTGACCGAAAGCAGACCAGCCGAAGTACGCTCGCTCCGGCACGGCCTCAGGCTGCTCCGTTCCTTCTGCCTCGAGCTGGATTCGAAGCTCCTCCTCGCGGTCGGGAGGCAGTTCCTCCAACCACTCAAGGGCGTCCTCACCGGCACCGGCCTCAGCCCCCTCGAGGTCAACCTCCTCGACCAACGTCGGCTCCGGCTCAGGGGGCACTTCGGTAACCTCGACAGCCTCATCACCAAAAGCAGACCAGCCAAAGTAAGTGCCTTCCTCTTCGGAAACAGGCTCTTCCTCAGCCGACGACGCCTCAACAATCTCGGGTTCCGCAACCTCGGGTGCTGGTGCCTCAGCTACCGGCGCCTCTGGCACCGACTCTGTGCGCTTACGTCCCAAGATCTCATCAACTCTCTCGCGAGACTCGGCCTCAGCCTGAGCCCGCAACTCCTCTTCCTTCCCGACCGTCAGGCTCTCCAACCAAGCGAGTGCTGCATCGCCCGAGAGCACGTCACCCGCCTCGTCGGTCGCATCAGCCACTTCTTCCTCGGCCTGTCCCGCTTCCTCAGGCGCCTCGACCACGATAGTCTCAGCCTCTGGTGGTGTCTCAAGTTCTACCTCTGGTGCCCATCTCTCGGTAGCCTCGGCTTCGACCGCTTCCTCGGCCTCCGGTGCTTCCTCGGGTGCCTCAGCCACGATAGTCTCAGCCTCTGGTGGTGTCTCAGCTTCCACCTCTGGTGCCCACGTCTCGGTAGCCTCGACTTCGACCGCTTCCTCGGCCTCCGCCGATTCCTCAAGTTCCCCTGGCTCGCGAATGTCGGGCTCGACCGTCTCTTCTGCTGCCAGGTGCTCCTCGCGCTTTCGACCAAGAATCTGTGCGACCCGTTCCTCAGATTCAGCCTCAGCCTGCGCTCGGAGTTCTTCCTCCTTGCCAGCAGCTAAGCTTTCCAGCCAGGCCAGCGCATCATCGCCCGAGAGGAGCTCACCTTCTTCAGCCGGGGGTTCCGTGACCTGCACAGTTTCGCTGGGGATCTCGACCTCGGGTGCTTCTTCCACTTCAATCCCGGCCTCGAATGACTCTGCCGCCTCACTCTCGGCTTCGGCGACCTCAGCCTCCCTCGCAGCCTCCTCTACAGCGGGCGCCTCACGCTTCCGACCGAGAATCTCCGCAACCCGCTCCTCAGATTCAGACTGAGCCTGAGCGCGGAGTTCCTCCTCCTTACCGGCAGCCAAGCTCTCCAGCCACGCCAGCGCATCGTCACCTGAGAGAAGCTCACCTTCTTCGAGGGGGGCCTCTTCGGCCTCCAGCGCCTCTGCTGAAACCTCAGCCGCCACGGCCTCTACCTCTGGCGGCGCTTCAGCCTCCGTTTCGGGAGCCTCCAACTCTGCAACTTCAGTCTCTTCCACCGCTGCCTCAGGAGCAGCAACTTCTTCGCTCACCGTCAGGCTCTCGAGCCAGGCAACGGCCTCTTCTCCGGATACGACGCCTCGCTCCGGCCCTTCCTCCTCGCGCTCGGCCTCAACGATAACCGTACCTTCTCCAGATTCCTCGAGGAAGCTAAGCCAGTCCGCGGACTCCTCCTCCAATGGTGTCTCGGCCTCGGCGGCTGATTCAGGCTGCAACTCACGTAGCCACTCGGGCATCTCCTCCGTCTCGACACCCTCCGCTTCGGTCGCAGGAGCCGCTGCCGGCTGGAAGTCCTTCAGCCAGTCTGGAATCTCACCTTCCGAAGGAGCTTCTTGCGCCTCAGCAGATGGAATCTCCTCGACGACCTGAGCCCCCGTCTCAGCCTCTGCGGGCTCGAGCTCAGCCAACCAATCGGGCAGCTCCTCGGCGTCCACAAGATCCACTTCCTCAAGTTCAACTCCCTCAGGCGCACGCCCCTCAGGCGCAGGCTCCGGAGCTACTGGCTCGACAACAGCCTCCTCTGACTCGGCAGCTTCAGCTACAGCTTCACCCTCTGTGGGTTCCGTAACTCCCGATTCCAGCTGGCTGAGCCATGCCAGAAGCTCCTCGTCTTCCTCAGCCTCCGCCTCAACCTGCGGCTCGAGCTCACCAAGCCAATCAGGGAGCTCCTCTTCCTCCTCCTCAATCTGGACCTCGGCCTCCTCCGACACCGCTTCGAGTTCGCTTGGCCACTCGGGCTCAGCGGCCTCCGCCTCAACAGCTTCCACCTCGGCAGCTTCCACCTTGGCGGCTTCCGCTGCCATCGGCTCCTCAACTCCTTCAAGACCCGCCAGCCACTCCAAGGTCTCGGACTCAGCCTCGGTCTCAGGGGAAATAGGGCCTTCGGGTTCGGGCTCGGCGGCTTCGGCGACTTCCATTTCCTCCGTGGGTGCTTCCTCACCTACCAACTCAAGGAGCCACTCTGGGGTGCCTTCAGCGTCCTCCAGCTCTAGCAGCAATTCTTCAGAGGCAAGCTCATCGAGCCATTCAGCAGCAGAGGCCTCTTCCAATTCTAGCTTCTCGAGATCAACCTCAGCGCCAGACTCCAGGGCCGCTCGAAGCTCCTCAATGCCTTCTGGGAGGGCCTCCTCTTCCTCCCCAGCCAACGCCTCCTCGGGTTCGGGCGGCAGCTCTTCTTCCTCAACGCCGGCTTCGGCCATCCAGCCGAGCCCGCCCTCCAGCTCTTCCTCCTCTTCGACCGTCCCGAGTTCCCGCAGCCAGTCCGGTATCTCAATCTGAGACTCAAGGCTCGCCGTGATATCGACCAACCGAACCTCGGACTCTGTCATCTCCGGCGGCGCCTCAGACAGGCCGACGGAAACCGATGCAGCCTCCAGACGCTTGAACCAGGCACTCTGACGGTCCACATCCAAAGCATCAGGATCGTAGACCAGACGATCGAGGGTGACCTTCTGAGGCTCCAATGGAGAGTCTGGGCCAAAAAGCCGCTGCGCCATCCGATTCTCTGGATCGGCCTCCTGCGCACGTCTCAGATAGACCCAGCCCTCGTTCTGACCACTGTTGACCCACAAGGTACCCAGCAGGAGGTTAGCCTTGCAGTTATACGGCATCTTGTCCAGGATCTCTTGCGCAGTCTCCGAAGCCTGAACAAGCTGACCATTACGCCAATAGGCCTCCGCCAAGGCCGTCATGATGTCTGGGCGCACCGGCTCCTCGTCCAGCAGCGCACGCAATTCCTCGGCGGCTCGTCCGGGTCGATGTCCTCGAAGGTAGAGACGTGCAAGGCCCGCCCGTGTCTGCGGTAGATACTCCAGCTCAACGCCATCCCGTTGCCCGTACATGCGACGGAGCTCTTCGGCAATGTCATCGTTGCCGGGGTCAATCTCAAAGGCGAGGACTAGATTCCAAATCGCAGCATCTAGATCGTTCCTTCTCTCGTGCGCGAGGCCCAAGCCGATTCGCGCCAAGAGGTGCTCTGGATCTGCGCTGAGAGCACGTCTGAACATATCCGCAGCAAGGCCAGGGAGGTCAGCCTCCAGCATGGTTTTGCCCAGGAGGTAGTAGGCATCGACATAATGCGGATACTGGGTCAACACGTATCGTAGATGCGCCAGGGCCTCTTGGTAGCGACCTTGCTCAATTGTCTGGTCGATTTCGTTCTCGTATGCTTGTAAGGAGATCTCAGGCACGACGTCCTCCTGCTGGTAATCCCATCATGTTTCGATGACAGGAAAGTGTTGGAGCGTTTTCAGACGTTGATCTTCCAATCACATTATGCTATGCTTTGATTTAAAAGTCAAAATATCGTTGGTACGACAAACTTACCACAAGGATGCGCTAACGCCAGTGAACAACAGTAAGACCCCGTTGAGACAGGAAGCCCAGTGCCTGCCCGCCTTGATTGCCTCCGAGATCAGCCCCGACGGCACCACGCGCAAGGATCTTCTTCAGATGCAGGACGGCGCTCGGATTGAGACCGTCCTACTCACCTATCGTGAGCGGCACGCCGTCTGCGTCTCAACGCAGGTCGGGTGCGCGTGTGGCTGCCGGTTCTGCGCCACGGGCGACATGGGCTACGTGCGTCAGCTCTCATCCGACGAGATCATTGCACAGGTGGATCACTTTCTGGGCATCCTGGCTCCAACGAGAACGACCGTGTCCAATGTCGTGCTAATGGGGATGGGCGAGCCGTTGCTCAACGAGGAGCAGTCGCTTAAGGCCGTCCAACGCCTCATCGACCCCCGGGAGTTCGGTTTCGCGCCAAGCCGGGTCACGCTGAGCACGGTGGGCATCGCGCCTGGGATCGTCAAGCTCGCCGATATGCACAGCCATCTGCCGATCAGACTCGCCGTGTCCCTGCATGCAGCTACCGATGACCTACGCACGAGCTTGATGCCTATCAACACCACATATCCCCTCGACGCGCTCTTCGAAGCCATCCGGTACTACACCGATCGAACAGGACGCCGCGTCCTCTACGAATGGATCATGATCGATCGAGTCAACGACACAATTGAGCAGGTCGAAGCTCTGAGCAGCCGGTTGGCTGGACTTCCCGCCCACGTGAACCTGATCCAGCTCAACCCCACGGAAGGCTTCGACGGTCGACCCTCGCGTGCCGAATCGCTGACACGTTTCACAGGAATCCTGGATCGGTACGGGATTCCACACACGATGCGTCAACGGCGCGGAGGCGGGATCGACGCAGGATGTGGTCAGCTCCGCACGCGCCACCAGGCGTCGAGGCTGGACAACGGCGAAGATAACCGGCAAGGGGAAGGGAGCTGCTGATGCTCACCCAGGAACAGAGACATAAGCTAATCAGCTTTGCCCGGGCGCTGATCGACCAGAAGCGGGCACAGGTCGCGATGGAGCCGATGCGGCGTCGCCAGGGATATTGGTTCGGCGGTGGTAACCTGGTCGAGGGACCCGATGGCGCCTTCTACCTGACAGGGCGCTACCGTAACTATGGCGACTCGCGGGCCGGTCTCGAGGCCGGGACGCGAGGGGTCGAGCTCGCCATCTTCGTCTCCCACGACCGCGGTCGGAGCTTCACCAAGGCTCTTTCCTTCACAAAGCCGGACCTCGCTCTTGAGGAAAAACCCGTCCTATCCATCGAGGGCTCCGCCCTTCATTTCACAGAGCATGGGGTTGAATTGTTTGTTTCCAGTGAGAAAGATAACGACCCTTACCCGAGGGAGCTGCGCCCCTACCAGAAGCCAGGCACCGGCATCTGGAGCATCGAGCGGCTCTCGGCGGGATCCGTGACGGCGCTGGCGTCTGCCAAAGTTGAGCCCCTCGTCGCCCCCAGGGATCCGCAGTTCCTGCACGTGAAGGACCCGTTGGTCCACCGAAGAGCAAGCGGTGGACTCGTCCTGGGCTTCTGTACCCATCCATTCAGTTGGACGAGCTCTAACTCCGCCTACACGATTCGACAGCCTGGTGAGACGATCTTTGACCCACCGACCTACGACTTCTTTCGTCGCGGCTTCACGTGGGACGTGGCGATCAGCCGCATCACATGCTATCTCCGCGTACCTCGCCTCGGATCTTTCTCGGACGGGCCGAATCTCGTGCTGGCCTTCTACGATGGCGGCGAGTCGATGCGTCGCTACGAAGAGCACGAACAGGCAATCCGACGGCCCCGCGGCTACTCCTGTGAAGAGATCGGAGGTCTGGCCGTCGGGCCGGAGGATAACCTCACCTCGCTCGAGAGGCTCTCCGTCAACCTACCCCTCTTTGTGTCGCCTGGGGGAACGGGATGCAGTCGCTACGTCGACGTGCTTCAGACCGAAGAGGGCTTCTATGCAACGTGGCAGCAAGGACAATCGGATGGGTCCCAGCCGCTTGTGATGAACTTTGTGGATCAGAAAGAGGCCGAACAGTTGCTGACCTAGCCCCTGTAGAGTTTGTCACTAACCTGTTACTAGCTTGTCACGAGAAGTATCGTAGAGTATGATTGTGGTAAGTATCTCAGCCTGCCCCGAGAATCAGCAGATCTGTGGTGTCTGCCGAACCCTAGGGCGGCCCATGCCCGCCAACTTCATCAAAGCTAGCGCCAAGGGATAGAGATGAACTCACTAAGCCAGATGCAGAAGATCATCCTGATCGTACTCGCAGTCCTGGACGTGGTGGTCATTGGTGGAATGGCCCTCGTCGTCGTCACCTCCTCGCGCGCCCCAGCACGGGCAGCAGGGACGCCCATGCCCGATGCGGGGGCCCCCAACACCGCGGTGCCCACTTGGACCCCCACGCCGACTCACACGCCTAAGCCAACGCTGCCGGCCCGACTGACCAACACACCGACGCCAACCTCGACGCCATACCCGACAGCCACCCCAACTTCGACACCGACGCGTGTCCCCGCCAAGCCGGTCACGCTTGAGGGGGCCGAATTCGACTACGTGCTCCCCAATCGCATCCCAGGCTGGGACTGGGACGCTTATGTAAACTACAGACCAGGCGACGAATATGTCCCGGAGACCTCCTACGCGGAACCTGTCTTCACTGCCGCAGATGATCCCGCGCGACGAATAAACGGAAGCACGCTCAAAGTGGAGACCATACGCTGGCTCAAGTTCCGGACCTGGGTGCACCAAACGGTGACGCTTACGGCAGGGAGCGAGGTCTACTTCCAGATCAAGGCCAAGGCGTTCTCATCACTGGACAGCCTCATCGTCAAGGCTGGCATCGATCCCACGGGAGCCGAGAACTGCTATGGTGCACGATGGGGAGACGAGATCCGCGTCAACCAGGACAGCGGAACGGTGACCTTGACCTCCCCCAGGGTGACGGTGCGCGCCGCTGGGAGCTCAACAGAGGAAACGGATGAGGCAGAGGAGGCGAACGAACCGGCCATCGGGAGCGTAACGCTCTGCTTCTTTGCGGAGCCTGTCTATCCGCACGTCAACAATGCTGCGTTCTTTGATCAAGCTCAACTCGTGGTGAAGCCGCCACGCTAGGCTGAAAGGAATCGCCATGACGTCATCTGCATCTGATCCCTACGATGTGATTGTTGTGGGTGCAGGACTCACGGGAGCCCTGGTAGCTTCGAGACTCGCAGAAAAAGGGGAGCGTGTCGTCGTGCTTGAGGCAGTCAGGACCCTTGGGGGAACGGTCAGACAACAGCCGGGGCTGGCCCTTCTCGGGACCCCGCAGCCGTTCCTCCAATTGATTGAGGAGTGTGGCGAGGAAGCCGCACATCTCATCTGGGAGTTGACCTCCGAGAACCTGGTTCGCCTTGAGATCCTGCTCGAGGAGATGGGGATCGCGTCAGAAAAGACGGGCAGCCTGCGGCTGGCGCCTAATCCCGCACAATCGCAGATCTTTCGCGAGTCGGCTGATCAGCTGGCGACCTACGGGTATGGCATCACGCTGGAGGACGACAGCCGCTACGGAGACCTCGTGGCGATCAGCACGACCGACGACCTCGTCTTCAGTCCTGGCGATTTGATCGAGGCGCTCCTGGATAACGAGAACATCAGCGTTGAGTGTGACGCGGAGGTTCAAGCCGTACGCCCCCGCCCGGATGGAGGCGTCGCCGTGTGGGCCCATCAGCATTACCTCTGGGCCGACAAAGTCGTCTACGCGAATGGCATCTATGCGACAGCGTTGGAAGGGAGTCTGGCGTCTGTATTACACCCAGCCTGCGTCCACACTGTCGTCTTTGAGAACACCCAATCTCTCGTTCGCCCGCTCATCCTGGACAACGGGCGTGTCTGGTTCGTGCCCTATCGAGAGCAAGCTTACATGACAGGCTGGAACGAGACTGAGATCGATATCCTGTGGAAGCTCAGCCCCCTCGCACAGCAGCTCTGTCCCGACGCTCGCGTCCTGACACGCTTCACGACGCGGGTAGCCGGTAGCGATGATCTCCTGCCAATCGTTGGGCGGCTGTCCGACGAATCCAACCTCTATCTCGTTGACGGGCTTGGACCGTTTGGACTCAATTTGGCTCTCGTCGCCGCTGACGAGCTGGTCGAGCTCATTGAGAATGATGAGCCATCCGAGCTCTTCGGGCTGGAGCGGTTCGCGTAGAGCCCGACCGGGTCATCGGTGGCTTAGGGACAATTCACCTCATAGTCTATAAGGGGTTGAACCCGTCGGAATGACAAGCGACACAACAGAGGAACTCGATATCATAAGGGTTGCAATCGTTGACGACCACTTCTTCTTCCGTCAGGGCGTCCGCGATGTGTTGAACGCCGAGCCAGACATCGAGATCGTGGCTGAATGTGGCGACGGTGAACAGGCACTTGAGATGCTCGCGGCCGCGCAGCCTGACGTTGTGTTGATGGATGTCAATCTCCCAAACCTGAACGGTCTTCAGATCACACAGCGGCTGAAGAATGAGTATCCCGAGATCAATATCGTCATCTTGACCGCATATGACGACGAGGAGCAAGTCTACAGGGCGATCCGCATCGGCGCTTCTGCCTATTTCCCCAAGGACGTTGCCCCCCCTCGACTGCTCGACACGGTGCGCACCGTCAACCAAGGATACTACGTCATTGGCAACAGGCGGATGACGCCCGAGCAGGCGGAGCAGTGGCTCTTGGAGCTTTACCGCCGCTATGGCATCAGCCCTGAAGACACCACCTTCTCGCCTCTCACGAATCGAGAGATGGAGATCCTGGAGTTGATCATCGAGGGACTGAGCAACAAGGAGATCGCCCAGCGTCTGGGAATCAGTCAACAGACGGTCAAGAACCACGTCACCTCAATCCTGGCCAAGCTGAATCGATCCGACCGCACTCAAGCTGCTATTTACGCACTGCGCCACGGCTGGGTCCGGCTTCCAGAGACATAGCTTATACACCGAGGGTTTACATAGGGAGGTTGCATGGCTGAAAACAGCTGGGAGCAGTTCACAGAGTTCTGCCGGCGTGGCTCAGAGCAGATCCAGCAGGAACTTAAAGAGATCGACATGCTGATCCAGCAGACGTCCAGCGAGGTGGATCGGTTTGTACAGACCAATGCACGGGCTGTCGCGCGTACCCGCCAGGTCGAGTCCACGTTCGACACAGTTCCTCGTGAGGATATTCGTAAGGCCTACGACATGCTCGTTGAGAGTCAACAGCGCCTCTTCACGATGCGCGGACAGCTAGAGAAGCTTCAGAGTGACCAGAAGCTCCTCACGCGGATCGCCGACCTCTACGAGCGGATTCTCTCCCTTGCTCCGCCGGAGCACTTGCCCGATGATCACGAGGCTGCCGAGCTGGATAGCACGGCCTCCCAGGCTATGGTGATCAGCATCATCGAAGCTCAGGAGCAGGAGAGGCTACGCCTCTCGCGACAGATGCACGACGGGCCGGCTCAAGCGTTGACCAATCTGGTCCTGCAGGCTGAGATCTGCGAGCGACTCTTTGATCGCAATCCTGAGCGAGCCCGGGCGGAACTCAGCGAACTGAAGAAGAACGTCGTGAACGCGTTCAAGAAGGTGAAAGTCTTCATCTTTGATCTGCGTCCGATGATGTTGGACGATCTGGGCCTTGTTCCCACCGTCCGCCGTTACGTGGATGGCATCGCCGACGAAGGATTCACCGGGCTCACCTTGAAAGTCACGGGAAAAGATCGAAGATTGGCGCCGCACAAAGAGGTCACCATCTTCCGTATCATTCAAGCCCTCATCCACATTGGGCGAGAGCAAGGTCAAGCCAGCAGCATTGGCATCCACCTCAACATCGAGGATGATGAGGCCCGCGTCGCGATTGAGGACAACGGTGTCGGTTTTGAGATCGATGAGGCCCTCACCTCTCCCGATGCTGTTAGGCTGAATTTGCCAACCCTGCGAGAGCGCATTGAGATGCTCGGAGGCACAATCCAGTTTAGCAGCGCTCCTGGCCAGGGTATGCGGGTCAAGTTGTTCCTGCCCGTTGAGCTCCGAGGGGAGTGAGGCCCAAGTACAGCGGGTATCCGATCCAGAAAAGGCTCCCGACTTCAACGTCGGGAGCTTCTCGTTTCGAGGCCATAGACCATTACCCGTGGCCGAAGGCGAGGCCATGCGCCGAATCTTATAGGCAGGATTTCGACCAACTGGCTATTGACAACTAATTGCGAATCATGCTATATTGAATGGCGCTTAGCACAGGTGGTGAATGCCGCCCGTGCTTCTTTTTTGGCTTAGCCAGGTTTGACAAGACCGCAAACATCGCTACCCTATTCTCGTTAATCTGCTACCATACGAGGCGGTCAAGCCGGAGGATACGACGACACAGATGCACAAAGCACGAGAGTCACCTTTGGTTTGCCATCGAGCATTTGCTGAACCGGTCTAATTCTTGCAGTTAAAGGATTCGTAGTCTTGGTCTTACGAGAGAGTTTTCAAGAAGGACAGGATGAGAACATCGCTGTTCTCACCGAGTACTTATCCGATAAGGAGTATCTCCTAGCTCTAGGATACGAGCGGGGATACGTTACATACGAAGATCTCCTGCGCGTCTTCCCCGAAGCCGAGGATGACGTAGGCGCATTGGACGAGGCGATATCGGCACTGATGGAGTCCGGTATCGTGGTGGGAGGGCCTGGTGAAAAGGTCCCGGCCGAGCTTGCCAAAGCGTTATCTGATGTCGATGAAGACGATGAAGACGAGGAGGATGAGCGGGCAGAGGAGGACATGTATCGCGCCATCGAGGTAGATGACACGATTGGTCTCTACCTGAAGGAGATAGGCAAGGTCCCCCTCCTGACAGCGGAAGAGGAGGTCTCGCTGGCGAAACGGATGGAAGCCGGCAAGAAAGCTCAGGCCAAGCTCGGCGCCGCCAAATACACCACTGAGGAAAAACGACGCGAACTCGAGCTCGCCCTGGAAGATGGCATCCGCGCCCGCGAGCACTTGATTCGAGCCAACTCCAGGCTGGTCATCAGCGTGGCGAAGAAGTACATCGGTCGCGGCGTGCCCTTCCTTGACCTCATCCAAGAAGGCAACATCGGCCTCATCCGTGCCTCCAACAAGTTTGACTATAAACGCGGGCACAAGTTCTCGACCTATGCGACCTGGTGGATCCGGCAAGCGGTGACCCGCGCCATCGCCGACCAGAGCCGGACCATCCGTGTGCCGGTACATATGGGAGACCAGATCAACAAGATGCTGCGCATCTCCCACGGACTCACGCAGCGCTTGGGGCGTAGCCCGACACCCGAAGAACTGGCCGCGGAGATGGAGATACCGGTCCGCAAGGTCGAGCAGATGCTTGACGTGGCCCGACGGCCGCTCTCGCTGGAGATGCCGACCGATGACGAAGGCGACAGCACCCTGGGGGATTTCGTGGAGGACGCTGATAGTCCTGCGCCGCCGGACCGTGTGAGCGCCATGATGTTGCGGGATCAGCTTATGGACATCCTCGTCGATCTGCCGCCGAGGGAAGTCAAGATTCTCCAGATGCGCTACGGTCTTCTAGATGGTCAGACCTATACCCTAGAGCAGGTGGGGAAAAAGCTCGGGGTCACACGAGAGCGCGTGAGGCAGATCGAGGCCCAGGCATTAAGCCGTCTGCGGCATCCCGCTCACGCTCGCCGGCTCCGCGACTTTCTCCACACCTAAGCCTCAAGATAAAACGCGTCTCTTGGTCGGGAAACCCAGTGGTTTCCCGACCGTCCTTTGTCTAGCTGCACTCACCCCTTTCGGAGTTATCCTCGTCGACGACAACGACGTGGCCTCCGGCGGCACGGGTCAACCGATCCCGGACGGCGAGTCCCAGGCCCGCAGGCCCGAAGTCCCGCGCCAGGATGACGGAGACGCCCGACTGCTCGAGTGCGCGCAGGGACGCGAAGAGCTGCTGAGCGATCTGCGCCATCGACGTTAGGGAGCCCATAGCTTCCACCTCTACTGGAAGGTCCCGAAAGGTGGGAACGTCCTCTTCGGCGAGCAGCAGGCCGACCTTCTCTCCGGCCTCTACCTGCTCCTGAGCCGCTCCTCGCATAGCAGCAAGCATGGGTTCACGCTCTCCGCTGAAAAAGATCACCTTGGCCCGAGGCGCATAGTGCTTGGCTGTCGTTCCTGGCGAGACGATCGAAGCCTCTTCAGCCACGGCATGTTGAGCCACCTCGACCACGCCCAGAACTCGCTCCAGTGCCTCTCGGCTCACGCCACCGGGGCGGAGGATCCGAGGCGGATCATCGATCAGCGACAGGACGGTGGACTCGACCCCCACGGGTGTGCTGCCGCCATCCAGCAACACGTCAATGCGTCCGCCGAGGTCCGCCAGCACGTGCTCGGCACTGGTGGGGCTGACGTGCCCGAAGCGATTGGCACTCGGAGCCGCAATGGGCACGCCGGCGGCCGCGATCAGCGCGTGTGCAACAGGATGCGAGGGGACACGGACGGCGACTGTATCGCCCCCGGCTGTGACTGCCTGTGGGATCCGCTCTCCCCGAGGCAGGACGAGCGTCAAAGGACCAGGCCAGAATTCCCTTGCCAGCTCCCAGGTCACGTCCGGTGTCTCAGCCACGACTAGGTCCAACTGAGCGGCATCCACGAGGTGAACGATCAAGGGATCGAAGGCCGGGCGCGCCTTCGCACGAAAGATCCCGGAGACTGCAATGACATCCAGCGCGTTGGCGCCTAGGCCGTAGACCGTCTCTGTAGGGAACGCCACCAACCCGCCCTCTCTGATGACCGCGGCGGCTTGCGCAACCACATCCGGGTCCGGATCCTGAGGATCTACGCGCAACACCCGAGTCATAGGCGGCACACCAACACATCCACGGGGCTAGGCATCTTGGACATCTACGGCTGTCTCCGATGGTCCCTCACCACGCAAGGTCCGCCGGAAGACCAGAAACGCGATCAGGAGAAAAACCACGCCCTCCACCCTGACCCAGAGGGTTGGGAGCCCCGCCCGCACCTCCACGACTTCAGGAAAGCGCGTCACGCTGCCATCCCACTCAACTTCCTCGATCTGGTAGCGGTAGAGGCGGCCTGGTTGAAGCCCTTGATCCTCGTAGCGATAGCGTGCGCCCACCACCTCATCCCCTTGAGCTGGGATCAAGGTATCGTTCACCTTGGTCCACGCGTGGTCGGAAGCAGCATCTGAGGCAGGCGCACGATAGACGTTGAAGCCGGCCGTCCCCACCTCGCTAGCTGTCTCCCACGTCAGGGCGACGGGGGAAACCTGCACAAACAGTAGCACGATGCCCACGCCCAGGAGAATGGAGGAGACCACCCATCCTGCCCTCACGCGGCCCAACAGACGACGCAGAGGCCTGCCGGTCACCCAATCACCTCCCGTTTGCTCAGGGCCCCTGGCGGGGCCGAACCTTCTCGCTAAGGCCTACGCTATCACGTGAGCCGCTTCACCAGTATGGCAGAAGTGGATGCTGTAGCAATCAGCGATGTCCGGGTGAGCAGCGGGATAGCGCGTTGAAATGAAAGACGTGATCTCGTCGCGGAAGGTGGGATCACTCAGCGCAATACACGAACCTCGAAAGCCGCCGCCACTGAAGCGCGCACCGTAGACGCCAGGACACTCACACAGAAGCTCGTAAAGGCTCGTAAGATGCGGGCTACCGGATTCGTAGTTATGGACCGAGCTGGCGCCGGACTCCTTCATCAGTTGTCCCATCCACGCTAGATCGCCCTGGCGCCAAGCCTCGACGCCTTCTCGTACCCGCTGCACCTCAGTGAAGAAGTGTCGAGCGCGGCGATCCAAGGGCGCCGGCAATCGGTCGCCGAAAGTCCGGTAGACCTCAGGTGGAACAAATCGCAAGCGCGACGAACCGTTGACGGAGGTTTCTCCCGCCCACTCCAGGAGAAGCCGGGCAGCAGTTTGGCACTCGGTCACACGGTTATTGTAGTCGGTGCCGACTAGGGATTTCCGAATGCCAGAGTAGACGACCAATACCTCATAGTCCTCCGGCCTGGCGGCTGTGGGAATCTTCTCAACGCCCATAGAGTGGCAGTCGAGGTAGGTCAGACAATTTCGCTCGCTGAGCAAGATCACGGACTGGTCGAGGACGCCGTTCTTCAATCCCTGATAGACGTTTTCAATGTAGCGGTCGAGTTCGATATTCTCGGCGGGGCTGAGCTGTAAGTCATTGACCAGCTCCAGCGCCAGAAGATAGGCGATACCGACAGCGGCAGAGGAACTCAGCCCCCCAATGGGCATTGTGCCCAAGATGACGGCATCCAACCCGACCCGAACGTGATGTCGCTGCTGGAGAGCGAGCGCCGCGCCCCGCGCATAATTCCCCCAATCTCCCGGCACCCGCGGCGGTATGTTGTCAAGATCGAAGACGACGCTGCCCGGGAAGTTCATACTCTCAAGCCGGATCTGCCGATCCTCCCGGGGCACGAAAGCCAGGTAGACCGCCTGATCCAGTGCCATGCCCGTCACCAGACCATCCTGGTGATCCACGTGCGCGCCCAAGGGAGAGATGCGCAAGGGGGAACGAACGATCTGGATATCACCCTTGCTACCGCCCGTTCGCCGGCTGAGTCGATCCTTGAGTAAGGTCAGTTGTTGATCTAAGGTCACGCTCTTAAGTCCCCCTTAGAGCTAGAGGCGGCCAGAGAACCCGACGAGTGTGCCGGGCTCGCCCCTCACGCCCCAAATACAGCTCTGACCTGTTCGGCAACCCAGGGGTAGGTCTGCTCGATGCCCTCTCGGAGGGTGACCTTCGCCTCCCAGCCCAGGGCCTTCATCCGCGCCTTGCTGAAGTTGCGCGCTTGGACGCCGACCGGTCCTTCGACGTGCCGGATCGACACATCCTTACCTGATACATCGATCACAGTCTGGACGAGCTCGTTGACCGTCACATACTCGTCCGTGCCAATATTAGCAGACTCCCTCAGGTCCGACTGCATCAGGAGATAAATCCCATCGACGAGATCATCAACGTAGGTGAAACCACGTACGGCCGTGCCGTCGCCCCACACGTCAATGGTGCCTCCCTCCTCAGCCATCGCGACCTTGCGGCTGATTGCAGCCGGTGCCTTCTCACGCCCGCCACGCCACGTGCCATAGGGCCCGTAGCAGTTCTGGAAACGCGCAACACGCACCTCGATCGGATAGTGGCGAGCGTAGGCGTGAGCCATACGCTCAGCATACAGCTTCTCCCAGCCATACTCGTTATCGGGGTTTGCTGGGATCACCTGATCCTCCGTCATCTCGGGATCACCGGGCTTCATATCAGGGTAGACGCAGGCGGAAGAGGAAAAGAAGTATCGAGGCACGCCGAGCTTCGCTGCGGTGTCGATCATATGGACATTGATCAAAGCACTGTTATGCATGATATCGCACTCGGCGGTGTGGATAAAGCCCATGCCGCCCATATCTGCCGCCAGCTGGTAGACCTCATCAAAGGTCCCACCGTTGACAGCCAAGGCCTCCCAGCAATCCTCGGGGCGACGCAGGTCCAAGAGCCGAAATTCATCCGCCTCTAACGTACGGAACTCGTGCTCCTTGATGTCCACACCACGCACCCAGTATCCATTTCGCTTTAGCTTTGATACCAAGTGCCCACCGATGAAGCCACCCGCGCCACAAACCAAAGCCCTCTTCATACGATAACTACCTCCTGATCAATCTTGAAATGGCTTACCTAGACTGCCCGTTGACGATAGAGATCGGGATCTACGACAGCCACCATTGCTTCGAAATCGAGATCGCGCTTGAGGAAATCCTGAATCTCCGCGACGATAGGAGTCGGGTTGGCAAGCATAGCGTTGTAGTCGACATCGAGGTAGGCCAGATTCGATTGTCGGTCCATCCACGCGTGGATCTGAGCAAGATGCTTCTCAAAAAGCTGGGCCATCTCATCATCGCTCACCGATTCGGCATCCTCGCCGCGGCGTACCAACATGCGCTTCTGCGACGCTAGGATCTCGTCCATATTGCGACGCATGAAGAGCACCTTGTACATATGCGTTTCGGGCAAGTGCATCAGAAGCGCAGCAATGATCTTCACGACTTTACCCTGAGCCTCTGGAAGCCAGGCAGCGTCGCCCTCAGGGAGCTTCTTCACCCTTTCGAACTCGTAGTATCCCCTAGGGTTGTCCTCATTGGCCTCCCGTATCCCATCGGTCAGAACCGGCAGGCCGCCCTGCTCCAACATCCGCATCATCATGGATGTACCGGAGCGGGGCAGGCCAGAGACAATAATGATCGGGTGCGGCGATGCACCACCGAACAGCTTCTTAATGAAACCCAATGTCACGCCTCCCGCGCAGTAGAACCAGCCTACACGTGGTTCAGGTAACCGCGCTCCTCCAGATAGTCGATAATCGCACGCGCGTTCTGCTCTGGCGTGCGATCCACGGTCTTCAGCGCGATCTCGGGGCTGAGGGGCTCCTCATAGGGATCATCGATACCCGTGAATCCCTTGATCTCACCACGCCGCGCCCGGGCGTAGAGTCCCTTGACATCGCGTTGTTCACACACCTCGAGAGGTGTATCGACGAAGACCTCAATGAACCGGTCCGCACCAACCATCTTTCGGGCCTCGTTACGAGCGCTGCGATAGGGGCTAATCGCCGCACAGATCACCGTGCCGTTGTGCCGCGCGATTTCACCCGCTACAAAGCCGATGCGCAGGATGTTGATGTCGCGGTCCTCCTTGCTGAAACCCAGCCCCTTCGACAAGTGTGTGCGGACGACATCCCCGTCCAGAACCGTCGCCTGACGACCTCGCTCGAGCAACATCGGCACCAAAGCGTTGGCGATCGTTGACTTGCCCGCGCCGCTCAGCCCGGTGAACCAGATGCACAGGCCCTGCTTGTTCCTGGGGGGGTGCGCTTCGGACAGAATCTCCGCCGTCTCTGGACGCGTGAACCAACTGGGCAACGACCTGCCGTTGGCGAGGTACTCCTCGCGCACCTGGGTGCCTGATAGGTAGAGAGCCTCCGCATCCTCGGGTGCCTCTTCCCGGGCCACGTAGTCGTCCTCATCCTCAAGATAGACAAGCTCATTGAAGGCCACGGCCTCGACGCCTAGCTCCTCACGATACTGCTCCATCATCTGGTGTGCCTCATAGGGTCCATAGAAGGGCTTGCCCGAGCTATCCTCACCAGGACCGGCGTGGTCGCGGCCCACGACAAAGTGCGTCGCACCGTAGTTTCGCCGGATTAAGGCGTGCCAGAGCGCTTCTCGCGGTCCGGCCATCCGCATCGCCAACGGCAAGAGGCTCAGGACAACGCTGTAGCCCTCATAGTACCGCTCGACCAGGGCTTTGTAGACCCGGACGCGGGTGAAGTGATCGACGTCCCCGGGTTTGGTAAGACCCACCACGGGATGAATCAGCAAACTTCCCCCCACGCGTTCGGCTGCGCGCTTCGTGAGCGCCTCATGAACCCGGTGCATAGGGTTACGTGTCTGGAATGCCACAACCTTCTCATGGCCTAACTGACTCAAGAGCTCCCGCGTCTGGGCCGGGGTTCGGCGCAGGTCCACGAAGTCGTAGTACTTTGGCAGATTGATGATCTTCAGCTCACCCGAAATGCAAAAATCGCCCCATCGCTCCATCTCAGAGACCAAGGGATGGCGGTGATCGGTCGTCCCGAGCACAAGACGGGCCTCCCGCACGGGATCCCAGCGGAAGACTTCCTCCAGCCGCATCATCGCAATGATATAGTTTCGCGAATCGCAGAGCGTGATCCACTCCCCGCGCGTGGGTAGGTCCTCTTTGGTGATCGTCAACGTGACCGGAATGGGAAAGAGTGTGCCATCATCAAGCCGCATCTCCGTCAAGACGCGCTGGTAGTCTACCTGCCCCATGAACCGATCCAAGGGGGAAAACCCCCCGGTCGCCAGAAGCTCCAGATCGCAGAGGTTGCGGTCGGAGATCTGGAACGTGGGATGTTGATTGGCCTCCGCCATCAGTCCCTCACGCTCCTCTTCGGCCGCCACAAGATTGATCAGCTTGCCCCCATATGGGGCGATCAAAGTGGCGCTCTCTTTCTGATTGCTCATATAAACGTCTCTACTCCTATCTATCAACCACTTATCAACATCATTCACAATCTGAGCAAACGAGTCAATAACCTATCGCTTGCGCACAGAACGTTCAGCCGGCCAGCTTCTCACCATATACCAAGAGAGCCTTCACCTCCTCAGGAGACCGGCCCTCCGCATAAACACGAAGCACAGCCTCTGTCCCCGAAGGACGAATCAGCAACCAGGCATCATCTGCGAGTAAGTATCTGACTCCATCCAAGGTGCTCACATCAACCAGGGACTGTCCGGCGAGCTCGGACGGCACCTGATCCTGAAGGCGCTGGACCATCTCGAGTTTTGCCACAGGTCGCTTCAGGGGAATGTCCCGACGCGCATAACACGTCGGCCCTACCTGACATTGCACATCCTCGACCAACTCACAAAGTGGCACCCGCGCGTGGGCCATTACCTCCAGTAAGAGCATGCCCATGAGGATGCCATCTCCTTCTGGGATATGGCCCTTGATGCTCAACCCCCCGGACTCCTCACCACCGATCAGGACGTCTCCGTTTATCATATGGTCTGCAATATAGTTGAAGCCCACCGGGGTCTCCACAACGGGCAGTCCATAGCGCTTTGCCAGCCGATCAACCATCCGCGTGGTTGAGATAGAGCGGACGACCGTCCCGGTCCAGCCCCGCACCTCAACAAGATACCGGAGCACCAAGGCAAAGACGTGATGGGGATCCACAAAATTCCCTAACGCGTCCATGGCGCCAATTCGATCGGCGTCGCCGTCCGTTGCCAAGCCAACGTCCGCGTGATGCGCCTGAATGGCCGCGACCAAGGCCTGCAAATAGTGCGCCATCGGCTCGGGATGGATACCTCCAAATCCGGGGTTCATCTCGCCCCGGATCTCAAAGAGCTTGCAACGCGTGCGGCTCAATAGATCGCGAAAAGCCCCCCGTCCAGAGCCGTACATCGGATCCGCGATCACGCGCAACTCTCCGTTGGAAATGCGGTCCAGATCGATCAGCGACGACATGTGCTGATAATAGGCCCAAGCAGGATCGAAACGACGGATCAGATCCAGCTTCAAGGCCTGCTCGTATTCCATCAGGTTTGGGCCACGCCCCCCAAGCTGGTTTCTCTCGAGCAGTGCCTCCACATGGCGTGCCTGCTCCGGCAACGCTGACCCACCAAAGGGCGCCTTCAACTTGAGGCCGTTGTAGCGCGGGGGATTGTGGCTTGCCGTGATCATCACCCCAGCCGTCGCCTTTTTCTCAACGACGGCATAGGAGACCGCAGGCGTCGGTGCATCGGCTCGTGTAAGGTAGGCCACGATTCCGTTGCCTGCCATCACCCGCGCCACTTCGCGGGCGTACCGATCTGAGAGGAACCGCGTGTCAAACCCTACGACGACCTGGGGCGACGCCCCGCTCACAAGCGGGGAAGTCCCGCCTTCTGGCGAGGGCGCTCCACCGTTCTGCTCCTGGACGTAGTCAGCGACAGCCTGGGCTACAATGCGCAAGTTCTCAAAGGTAAATGTGTCACTGATGACGGCCCGCCAACCATCCGTTCCAAACTTGATCGGCACAGCGCCTCCTTAGGCAGACGGTACATGAAAAAAGCCCATACCCGCTTGTCCTCCGGGTACAAGCTTTTGCCCCTTCCCACCTGCATCCTACCCGAACCGATCAGGTTGTCAAGCTATGCGATATACCAGCAACCTGCAAAAAACCTATCACTTGTGACTAACGCACCATCAGGCGTCAGGGGTCCGCTCTCTTCGCTATTCAGGCACGGAGACACCATCGACACCTCGCGACGCGCCTTCCGGGCAGGTCCCATTCAGAGCGTATCTTCGCACGCCTTCAGGGCCTTGCGCAAACGCACCATCTGCACGTTACTCGTCAGGTCGCCCCGTGTGCGCTCCAGCACGCCCCGGAGTTGGTCCACCCTGCGTCGCAGCCCCCGCGTTATCGCGTCAGGATAGCTGAAGGACATCAAGACCTCGTAGACCGTATCCATCGCGTCCAGTAACCGCTCCGCATCCTCAAACATCTCCTGGCGCAATAGATCGAGACAACGCCGACGTAACTCGCTGGCAGCCTCACAAACACCATTGAGATACGTGTTTAGGGGAATCGTTATGGTTTCCGGAGGGGGCAGCGGGCGGTCTCCGATCAGCGCTAAGGTCACGCGTGCCTCCACAAGCTCCTTCAGAGCGTCCTGGGTGTAGCCGGCATAGAGCAATTCGGGATATGGCTCCAGCAACGTCTGCAGCTGGCGCCCCACCTCATCGGCCTGCGCAAGCAGCGTCTCCGCCTCAGCCCAAGCCTCTCGATGTCCAGCTCGGATTGCATTAGAGCAGAGGCGAATCAGGTCCCGACTCTGGCGCAAGGCCTCGTCCCGAATCTCATTCTGGGCCGCCATATCGGCCTCGGCTAGAGAGGCCAGCTCATCGAGCCAAGTTTGTAGAGCTTCGTTCATAGGACCTCACTCCGTTTCTGGCGGTATCTTGCCGCCGAAGAAGGAACGCACAAGATCGTCGGGCTCGCCCGGAATGACGATTTCGCCGAACGCCGCCTCGTATTTCGCCAGATTCTCCTGTAGGGCACGCAAGGTCAGCTTGGCGTTCAGCGGCGTCATCACGACACGGGACCGCACGCGCACCTTGGGTTGGTTGGGCAACATCTGTGCCAGGTCGATGATGACTTCAGAGGGCGTGTGGGAGATCAGGGCGAAGTTCGCGTAGGTGGGCTCGAGATTGGCGGGCAGCTCAATATTAAATGATCTAGATTTTTGCTGAGCCATAGGTCCTCCTCCTCAGAAAAGAACAGAGGGGATGGCTCCCCTCTGTTGTTTGTATCCCTGTGTGACAGCTATCTCTAGAATGGAATCTCGTCCTCGGCAACGTAGTCAGGCCCTTCTCCTTCGTCAGGGCCAGCGGTCGTATCGCCACGTCCACCCAGGAAGATGATGCGATCAGCTGTTATTTCATAGCTGGCCCCCGGTGTGCCGTCTCGACCCGTCCACACGCGGGGCCCGCCGGTGGCTCGATCCGGTGCCATGCGACCTTCGACCATCACCTGCCGTCCCTTGCTCAGGTATTGGGCAGCCACCTCGGCCTGACGACGCCAAGCCGAGACGCGGAACCAACAGGTCTCCTCACCCTGCGAGCCATCTTGGTTCGTCCAACGCCGATTCGTCGCCACGCTGAATGACGTCACCGGAGTGCCGTCGGGCGTATATCGCATTTCGGGGTCGCGCCCCAGGTTCCCGACAATGATGACTTTCTGGTAGGACATAGATCGGACTCCTTTCAAGCCCTTGCTAGCGATGGTTGGAGAGATGAGAGATTACACGTATTTTACCCCAAGCGACACCGAAAATCAAACTGAATGGCAGGTCAGGTTTGAGTCTCCCGCACTAACGCTTCCCTCAGTTCATCGGGGGTCTGGGCCTCCACAATAACAAGCTCAACGCCGGGATAGTGAGCTTCATAGAAGGCCTCCAGATCCCCAGACCAAGCCTGAGGATTGATCGCGATGACCCGCCGGACATCCAAATCCCCGATCGCGGCGTCGTCAGGGTTGCGCCCGATGGTAAATCGATGCTGCTCCCACGTCGCGGCGACGACCGCTAGCGCCCACTGAGAGCCGACCGAAGGGGGAAGTAGGACATAGGTTCGGGCGTATGACGTCCGAGGCAGCCCAAAGGGCCAGGGAAGAAGGGAGACCGGCAGGGTGTCGGGTAAGGCCGGCAGCGACCGCAGCCAATCCCGAAGCGCGTCAGGGGTCTCGACCTCAATCGGCACGTAGAGCACGCCGGGATAGTGGGCCTCAAAGAAGGCAGCCAAATCACCGTCCCAGCTCGAGGGATTGACCGCCACGACCCGCCGCAGCTCCAGTGCACCCATACCGGCATCATCGGCACTGCCACCAAAGGTCAGCCGCTGCCCTTCCCACCCTCCCGCCACAACGGCAGCAGCCCAACGGCTGTCCGCCTCTGGCGGCAGGAGCACATACGTGCGGGCATAGGGTTCGCGTGGTAATCCTCGGGGCCTCGTCTCAAGATAGGGGCGAGGGTTGAGCGCGTCATTGACCGGCGGTAGTCGCACTCCCCCCACCCGCATCCCAAGATGAAGATGAGGCGTGCCTGTCGAGGCGGCGACGCCGGCCCGGCCCAAGGGATCCCCGCGAGAGACCAAGGTCCCGATCGTCACCTCGATGATCGAAAGGTGCGCGTAGAGCAAAGTGATCTCCTCCCCAGCAGGCCCGTAACTCCGCACGCGCACGTGATGACCGTATCCACCCTCATCGTAGGCCACTTGCACCACGGTACCCGGCAGGGCTGCATACACAGGCGATGTCTCGGGCGACTCAGGGTCGACACCCAGATCCACCCCGTTGTGCCCGCCGGACATCCGGCA
This sequence comes from Anaerolineae bacterium, assembly GCA_049975205.1. GTDB lineage: Bacteria > Chloroflexota > Anaerolineae > B4-G1 > SLSP01 > PWVB01. Next base: position 46,440 of record JBNGDL010000012.1, read on the forward strand.
GCAGTCATAGTAGCCCCGCTGGTCCTCGCCGAAGACCTGCGTATAGTGTCGCACGTCGGTTGGCCAAACAAACCAGAGTTGACGGGGATCGGGTACACGCGGGCGGCGAGCAAGCTCTTCGATCGTTGCGCGCGGCGCGCCATCCGGTGCCAACAAACCCAGGGGCGCGAAGTGAGGATCGCCCGAGCGGAGCAGGAAGGCAGAAGCGCCGAGAATGCGATCGTACTGCGCCATCAGCGTGAAGAACTCGGCGTACTGGCGACCTCGCGCAGAATCCGCCAGCCCGGGACTGACGTTAGCGAACTCCGTGATGACAAACTCCTGATCGGGAAAAGCCTCCAGATAGACGCGCAAGAACCGCATCGCACCATCAAAGGCCCGCATCTCCTCAAGGGTACGCCAGTAGACATGAAGCGCAGCCCAGTCGGCATGAGCCAAAGCCCGTTGACACTGGGCTAGAAAGGTCGCCTCGTCAACCGGGGCCGCGGGTTCGGGTCGTGGCATCTCAGAGGGCGCAAGGGCGGGGAATCCAATCCTGACGCCATCGCCAAACCGCTGATGGAGACATCGCGCCACCTCGGTGAACCAGACGCCGAAGCCTGCCCCGTCCTGCCACGTAACCCCGGCTCCGCGATCCGCACGGTTAGGTTCGTCTTGAATCTCAATATAGCGACCGCCCGCAGAGAGAAAAGCTTCGAGCTCGCTGGAGAACTGGTCGATGAAGGATTGTGGGGAGACAAAACGCTGAGCCGGTAGCGGGCTGAGCAACTGAAGGATAAAAGCCGTAGCGCCGGCATCACGCCATTTCACCAAGTCGTCCACTGGATTGACCTGGGCACGCAGGCGAATCAAGCTCAGCCCAGACGTAGAAAACGCGGTCAGGTCCCTCTGTCGCGCCGGGCCCACCGCCGCAAGCACACCGGCGTGCGCGTGAGGACCTCTCACGGCCCCTCGCCTTCGACAAAGCAGATCAAGCCCTGAACGATACCTTGCGCCACCACCTCGGGTCGCTCCGTCAGCAAAGCACGATCGTCCAACATAAAGCCAGTCTCAATAATCGCCGCCGGTGTATTGGGGTTGATTTCGTAGTAGGCGTGGTAGCGACGCATGTCGTAGGTGATCGTGAAAGGATCAAAGGGAAGCCCTGTCGCCTCAGCATAGTGCCGGCTGATGCAGTCCACCAGCCTATCTTCAGGCACAGGGATATAGCTCGACTCGGCGCGGGCCACTTTGAAGCCCGACTTGCCGGGCACATTGCAGGAGTCCGCATGAATGGAGATCAGGGCATCGGCTTCATAGCCGTTCAGCCGTGCGTCGAACTCCTCCATGAGCTCAACGCGCCATCCGTAGGCCCGGAGCAAGTTGACCACCTCACGCGCGATGCCAAGGTTGATGTCTACCTCCCTCAGCCCATCATCGCAGATGGCGCCGCTGTCGCTCCCTGTGTGCCCGGCGATGACGCCGATAAGGGGAATCTGGGGCGTTGGCGTAAACTCCGGCGTGGGGGTTGGCGTAGGAGCTCGCGTACCAAGGGGAATGACGATGGGTCCTTCGACCTCGGTCAACTCACCGCTGGCGCTCGTGGCGACGGCAACGATGGGAACCAGGCCCGTGGGCACGGTAAACGCTGCGACGAATGCGATCAACACGAGGGCTCGGATCGTCCAACCCACCGCCCAGGGGTCTGGCTCTGCCTTCCGTTTCATGACGCCTCACTTCTCAAACAACATAATCCGAGTCTAGCGCATGCGACGCTTCCACTCGTCCTTTGGTCTGATCTTGTCCCAATCGTCCTTGTGCGCCAGGAAATCGCGGAGCACCCGGTTGAACTTACTCGCTTCGTCTAGCATAGGATAATGCTGAGAGCCCGCAAAAACAAGCGCGTGAATGTTGGAACTCAAAGCCGAGAGCACCTCTTCGTCAGGCACCTGGATGAGAGGATCATCTTGACCACTGACGAGCAGCACGGGAAGCTCCACGTCGAAGAGCACCCCCAGCAGATCTTGGCTCATGACAGAACGGACGCTACGCACGACGGCCTCGCCGTCACTTTTCGCAGCCTCGATATCGACCTCTTCATAGTCTCTCAGCCGGCGACCGAGGATCGTCTTGGCGGGGTTCTCGCCCCCTGCAAAGCCACTGAGGGGCCGACCAATCTGCTCGGGATAGAGGGGCATGCTGATCGCCATGATCTGCTCCACCCGATCGGGCTGAGCTAGGGCGAAATGAACAGCGACGACGGCTCCAAGGCCGTGACCAATGATGGGTAGCCTGCCAATTCCCATCTGGTCCATGAACAGCTCGACCTGCTGCACATAGCTCGGCACCGAATAGCGAGCCGATACCTTGTCGGAGTCGCCAAAGCCCCAGAAATCAAGAGCGTAGGTCCGATTCGACGCAGACATATCAATCATCGTGGGCACCCAATAGCGCCACGACCCCAACCAGTCATGGAGAAACAGCAGCGGGCGCCCGCGGCCCAGGGCCTCGTAATGCACAAGGCTGCTTTCAAGGATAATCGCACTCATTGCGACAGTGTCCCCCGCAGAAGACTCACGCTTTCCCCTGCTCTTGTAGAACTCTGCGAACCTGATCCACCAAATCGTCCGGCGCAAAAGGCTTCAGAATGTAATCAACCGCTCCAGCGTCGAGCCCCTCCTGAATCTCGCTCTCCTGACCTTTGGCCGAAAGGAAGACAATCGGCGTGTCCTGGGTCTCAGGAAGCTGCTTCAGCGCCTCGCAGGCTTGATAACCCGTCATCCTGGGCATGCGAACGTCCATCAGGATCAGGTCCGGCTTCAGCCTAGGGGCCATCTCGACGGCCTCTGCACCATTACTCACCGTGGTCACCTCAAACCCCGAGAACTGGAGGGTAAAGGCGATCAGCTCGCGGATATCGCGCTCGTCTTCAGCAATCAGAATCTTGGCCATACTCACACTCCTTCTCGGGGCCATTCCCGGCTAGTGCGTCAAAAATGAGGCCAGTCAACGCCTCGACCGTCAACTGCTCCGGGGAGGATGTGCCCGAGACACACGTGACCCCAGCAAAGCTTTGGAGTTTCTCAGAAAGTCGAATAGTGCTCACCCGCCGTCGTCCGGCGCCGCCCGCAACGATGACCGGGACCTCAGCCGTACGCGGGTCCCGGCGCAGTCGGTCGACAAACTGGTAGGCGTCCAGGTCCTGAATATCGGGATCCAGAACCACGAGCACCGGCTCCAGCTCCTGTGCCAACCGAAGCGCCCGCTCCCCACGCATCGTCGTGCGCACCGCGACGCCCTCGATCTGAAGCGCGGTACGCAGTCGGTTCAGCAGCTCTCGATTCGAGTTCGCCACCACAACAACGTGTTGCCGCTGCAGTGTCCGCTTCACAATGTCCACAAACCTCTGTGCGTCGATGGGCTTACTGAGAAATTCCAAGGCGCCCAGAGCCAAACCGCGCTCCCGGTCCGCGACCACCGAGACGATGACCACCGGGATATCCGCCGTCTCGGTTTCGCGTTTGAGGAGTTGCAGCACCTCCCAGCCGTCCAGATCCGGCAGGCGGATATCCAGTGAGATAAAATCTGGCAGCTTTTGCCTAGCCATCCGCAGGGCCTCCTCACCGGAGGTCGCCGTGAAGACCTTCATCTCCTCCGCCTCCAGAGTCACCCGCAGTAGCCTGGCGACATCTGTGTCGTCCTCCACCACCAGCACGGATGGCGTCGGGGACGTGAGCAGCGATAATGGAAGCTCCCCGACATCCTCGGTCGACTCGCCCTTGGCGAGCGGCACGGAGAAAGTGAAGATGCTGCCCTTGCCCAGTTCACTCTCAAGCCAGATGCTGCCCCCATGCATCTGGATCAGGGAAAGAGTGATCGCCAGGCCCAGACCCGTACCCGAAACCTCGTAGACAGCCGGGTCATCTTCAACGCGGTAGAAGCGCTCGAAAATCTTCTTCTGGTTCTCCGGCGCGATCCCAATCCCGGTGTCCGCCACCGCTACGTGCATCATAGCTTCACGAACGTAGGCGTGGATCGCGATCTTCCCGCCCACCTGAGTGTACTTGTAGGCATTGCTCACGAGGTTCGTGAGAATCTGGGCCAATCTGTCGGAGTCCCCATATACCTTTGGTAGCTTCTCAGGCAAAACGATGGTGAGATCCTGGCCTTTCTCCTCAGTCTTGGGAGCGACGAGATCCACCACCTGCGCAATCAGCTCCTCTATCGCCAGCGGACGGCGCATCAGCTCGATCCGGCCCTGTTCTATGCGAGAAATATCGAGCAGGTCGTCGACCAGATTCGTAAGCCGGTCGGCGCTGGCCTTGACCTTGCGAAGAAACTCCAACTGCATCTGCGAGAGCTCGCCCACCATCCCATTCAGCATCAGGTCAACGTATCCGACAATGGACGTCATCGGCGTGCGGAGCTCGTGCGATACCGTCGAGACGAAGTCGCTCTTCGCCCGATCTGCCTCTATCTCTGCTGTAACATCCCTGAAGACCGAAACGACACCGAGGAACTCATCGGATTCCGAAATGACCGGCGCGAGATGGATGCTTACGAAGTGGCGCCCGACCTCCAAGCGACGGGCCAGATAGGCTCCAGGTCCGTGCTCGCGCGGCGCCTCGCGCCACGCCGCGATCTGTGAGACCCACTCCTGCGTCTCACTGCCGTAGAGTCCGAGGATCTCGTCTTGAAACTGGCCTAGCACCTGATCCCGCGAGATCGACATAATGCGCTCGGCAGCGGCGTTGAAGAGGATGACGCGCCCTGAGGCGTCCGCTACCATAACGCCATCGGCGATGTCTTCAAGGATCGCTTGATTCTTCGCCGCATCAATCTGTTGGGCGCGGAGCATAGCGCCCAGCCGTTCCGCCTGTTCGCGGATGAGCCTGTAGAGCTCGGCGTTATTCAACGCGTTCCCAAGCTGCACCGCAGCAGCTTCCACCAACCGCAACTGTGTCTCATCGAAGGCGTCGATGACGTTGGACTGGAGCAGGATGACGCCAAGGGCCTCACCCGCTCCGCCAAGGATGGGCACCGCCATCGCCGAATGGGCAGGCTCCAGCCCTTCGAAGGAAAAACGTGTCTCCTTGCTGGTGTCCGGGATGATCAGGGCCTCGCGCTTGGAGAGTGCCCATCCCACAAGCCCCTCCTCGCGACCAAAGGGGGCCGGCTTCCCGCCCGGCGGAATCGGTTGCGTGTGACCGATTGCGGCCCTGTAGACAAGCTGACCGGTACTGTGATCCAGTAAAACAACCGAGCTGCGAGAGGCATGCACGGCTCGCTGAAGGAGCATCAGGGCCTGGCTCAGAACCCGATCCATATCCAGGCTTGCCACCAATTCCGACGCTATATGGTAGAGTACCTCCGAACGATCCCTCTGGAGGCGCAGCCGTTCGAGAGCTTCGGCAAGCTCCTGGGTGCGCTCCGCGACCCGGGCCTCCAACTCCTCATTGAGGCGTTTGACCTCCTCAAAGAGCCGGGCATTCTCCACAGCCACCGACACCTGCTCCGCCAGTGCCGTCAGGGTGGCCACCTCGACAGGCGTGAAGTCACCGGGCTCTTTGCGATCCGCAGTGAGGATGCCCACCATCTCCCCATCGGCACCCAGCGGTACCGCGATAGACGAGCCGACAGGTATCCGCAACATACCGTATCGAGGGTCGTTGGGCACATCCTCCACGACCAACGGCATAGCCGTCCGAACCACGTCCCGGATGAAGCCTACATCCGCGGTCATCGGCGCATCCTCCAGAAAATCCAGCGTGTAGCCCGAGGATGCCAAAGGCACGAAGTGCTGTTTCTGACGATCCCGGAGGAAGATCGTCGAGAAGTCATAGCCTAGCAAATTGGTCACCGATTGCACGACCGTGTTCAGCACGAGGGGGAGGTCCAGCTTCGTCGTGATCGACCGGTTCAGCTCATTGAAGAGCTGTAGAGTCGTGATCTGTCGGCGCAAGTTTTCCACCAGGCGGTGGTTCTCAATGGTCTGGGCGACCTGCGCTGCAAAGACCTCCACGACCTCGGCGGTGATCGGCGTGGGCGCCAACCCGTTTCTTGGGCGGTCCACCGACATGATCCCAATGATGTCACCGGCGATATCGCGGAGGGGTACGAAGAAGATATCCTCATTATGCCAGCGACCAGAACCGGCCGGGGCCAGATCTGGCTCCGGCACGAAGACGTCCAACCCCTCCGTCAGCCCACGATGCTGCTCGGGGATATAGTAGCACTGACCCAGACGGAACCGCTCCTGACAAAGACGGCGGACGCGATCCCAGGGCAACCGGATACCCTTACGCTTCTCGAGCTCCGTGAGCGGGATGCCCGCCCCGGCAACGCGCCGTAGGGTAGTGCCTTCCAACACACTGATCAGCACCAGGTCGAAGCCCGTCCCCTCCTGGACCGCGTAGGCCACGTCCAGTAGGATGTTCTCCAGGGGACGGTCGGAGCGCGTCGTGCGGCTGATCTCCAGGAGGAGCGACATCTGTTCGGCACGCTGCCGCATCAGCTCACCGCGCTGAAGTTGGTCCTGATAGCGCTGGGCATTGCCAAGCGCGATGGCCGTCTGCCCCGCCAAACCCGCGATGAAGTCCCGAGCTGGAGGCGTGAATGCCTCCGGCTTCGCTGACTGCAACAGCAAGGCCGCGGCAAGCCGCTGCTCGTAGAAGACCGGAGCAATCACCACCGCCTCGGCTTCGAGCCAGCCAGGCACATCTCCCTCTTCTCCCGGGCTACCGGTGACGTGGACCATCTCCCCGGCCTCCAGCCGACGAGCCAGCTCGAAATCAGGGTCCTGAACGAGCCAATCAATTGCGTCCCTGTCATCGTCCCCGTAGCCCCTCGACGCCCGCACCTCTGGTCCAGACTCTCCGAAGATCGCAACCACCCCGGCGTCTGCCTCCGTGCATCGGATGGCCTCATTGAGCACGATGGTCAGAATGTGATCCAGATCGAGGGTCGAGGCAATCTCTTGCATGACCCGCCGCAGGGCGGCCATGGCCTGGGCACGGAACCGTCGTTCGACCTCGGCTGGGGACACGTCCTGTCCCTCCGGCTCGGCAACCGCAAGGCCCGTTTCGCCCATCGAGGTGGTCCGTTCTAGGTCCAACGTCTCAAAACCCTCCGAAGTATCGGTCATGCTGGCTGTAAACCGCCCTAGACACCACCTCGACGTCGTGCCTCAGCCGCGGCCTCCGTGATCTCCCGGATGTCGGTGAACGGACCATCCTGAGCCGTGAGCGTCCCAACGGCAAGGCGCATGAGAGGGCTCTGCACCTCGTTACCCTCTTCGTCCTTGGCGACCAGGTATCCCTGCCGCCGAGTCATAAAGTCGTAGTGCGTCCCTACATCAGCATTGAAGCGTTCGATAACCGCCTGGCGGATGTCGCCCACCTTCGATGCCTGAGTCAAGACGATGAAGTCATCGCCCCCGATATGACCAACGAAATCGTCGGGCGTGCCATGCTCATCGACAGCTTCATTGAGAAGCATGCCCGTGAACCGGAGCACCTCCTCACCGGCAACGAAGCCATAGACCTCGCTGAAGGGCTCCAGGCCATCAATGCCGATGTAGAGCAGTCCCCAGCCCTCGTTCCGCAACAGCTCGCGCAGCTGCTCCTCAATGAGCCGCCCGCTCGGCAAGCCCGTGCTCGGACTGGTGAGACTGGCGACCTCAGCGCTCTTGATCGTGTTCCGAATCCGCAGGCGCAGCTCCTCCACGTCAAAAGGCTTCGTGATGTAATCATCTGCCCCCAGCTCCAGTCCATGGATCTTGTCATTCCGTTCATCTTTCTGCGTCAGGAAGATGATCGGGATATGGCTGGTCCGCAAGTTGGTACGGAGCTGGCGGCAGACCTCATACCCATCAATGTCGGGCAACATGATGTCCAGGACGATCACGTTGGGCATCTGCTGCCTTGCCAGGTCTAGCGCCACGCTGCCACGTGGTGCCAGGTGCACCTCATATCCCTCCGACGTGAAATAGAGCTGCAGCATGTTGCCAATATCTGCATCATCTTCTACGACCAGGATGCGACCCTCGCTCATCCTATACCTCCTGCATAGGCTCTCGCCTTAACATTCTGGACCCCACGGACAGAATCAGTGCGGCAGACCCGTGAAGCGGCTAACTCGAAGCTAACTCAGTACTCTAGAGAAACCCACGTCAATCCCGAGGGTAGAGCCTCGGGTGCAACCTATCGCCTCCATCCATCTTGAGATGGTCACTGTCCTCCCAAAACACGTTCTTCCGGATCACCCGGCGCTCCGCGGATGCCAGGAGGACCACGTCTGAGTCGATCATCCGTGCTGGGAAGATGATCATACCCGATCCAATACGGACATTGTGCCCGACAGCCCCGCCAAGTGCCGTCATCCCTGTCTCCTCGAGCTTGTCCCCGAAATGCGAGCGGATGGGACGATCGACCAGGTTGAAGTCGGTGAAGGTGTTCCCCGCACCGATGAAAGATCCCCGTCCGACCACGCACATCTGCAGGCAAGAGTTCTGCGCGACAATGCAGTCCTCCATCAAAACGCTGCGATAGAGCGATGCCCGGAAGGGAAGAAACGAGCGGTCACCGATGACGCTGAGCATCAGTTGGCATCCTTGGTCGATGGTGACGTTATCCCCGATGTAACAGTTGCCGATCACCGTCCCTGGCCCGATGGAGACGTTGTTCCCGATGAAAGTAGGGCCTTGGATCGTTGCGGTCGGATCGATAACGCAGTTCTTGCCAACCTTGACGAGTTCAGAAGAGGTCAAAACCTGTTTCCGCTCTAGCATCCCCCGCCAGAGCAACCGCAAGTTCAGCCCGACATCTCGCTCGGCCTGCTGCTCGAAGCGAGCGCCGATGGCAAAGATGCCGAAGTCGATATTGGCGTGAAGAACGTGAAGCCAGTGCTCGATCGAGAGGAAAGGCTTGGTCGGAAGATCGTAGACCAGATCGCCATACTGATTAGACATGTGCATCGGCACGTGGTAGAAGCCGACCTCGCGGGGCTCCGTGTGCATCACCAAGGGCTCCACGTCAGGCTCGATGCCCTTAGGATAGTACCAGAGATCGGCAACGTAGGAGTCGCTCTGCTGGCGGATACCCCGCTGAAGGTAGATCGCCTGACCCGCGATCGCGGGGTCGTCGGGCGCAAAGGCGACCCGACAGGCCTTACCTGAGGCCCGCGCGCGCCGAACAAACTCGTCGAGGAAGATCTCGTCGAAGTAGAGGTTGTCGCGGTAGACCAGGGTCTCCTCGCGCTTCCGGTCAACCTCCGCCAGGTCGTTGACCTCCCATTCTTCCGTCGTATAGCGGGCCAGCACGTCACGCTGGTGCAGCCACAGGGGCTTGGTCAAGACGCTGAGATCGCGCGCCGGCTCGTTGAACGGCGGTATCTTGCGGTAATCTCGTAGGATGAACTTACGCACGTCTCCAACCCCTATACCCAAACTAGACTGGCATTCAACAACTTCGGACCTAACCGGACGGAACCTTACCGATGTAAAACGTGCAGACGGGATCCCCACACGCCATACACGTGGTCTCCTCGACCGTGAAACGTCGCCCCCGGCTAACCCAAAACAGCGACTCCTCAAGGACGCCGATCGGGAAGTAACAAGCCGGATCCTCAGTGTGCCGCCCGGTACAAAATCCCGGGGACTCAAGGACAAAGAAATAGCTATCGCTGCCTTCGCCCAGGGTCACACGCTGATCTGAGTAGCGGTTGAAAATCTCCGCCAAGACCTCAATCCCAATGCGCGCACGCATGCTCAGCGGCAAGATCCGGAGAGCGACATCCGCAAACCCAATGACTCCCCCGAATCCCTCAATCCAGTACCTAAAGCTCTCCCTTCCTGCCTCTCGCGCCATTTGGCGCCCACCCCGGACGCCGTAGATGCTCTCGATCGCCTCGAAGAGCCGCCCTATCTCCTTGAACGTCATGCCCCGTTCGAAATCCGGCGGCGGGCAGTAGTCGATATAATGAGAGAGTCGCGCCGTCGTCAGGACCGCGCTGCTGCCGTTCTCGCCTAAGACGTCTGCGATCGCCAGCAAGAGTATCCGCGATATCCTGTTCGGGAAACACGCCTCGCGATGGCCAACATCCTCGCTCACGTATCTGTCAGAAATCCTAGAATAGCTTGATGAAAACGATCGGTCTCGTCCAGCATCGGGAAATGACCCGACGCCTCGAAATAGTGAATGGTGGGCTCGCGGACCCCCTGGCGGAGTACCTCTCCCTGCTTAGGGCTCACAATGTTGTCCTTGCGACCGTAGATCCCCATAGCCGGGACCGCGCACTCGGGAAGGCGGGGGCGTAGATCCGTGTGGCGAAGGTCATCAATGCTGCGGGAGAAAGAGTCCACCGTCGTGCGGGAGAGGTCCTTCCGCAACATCTCCCACAGGGTCCGCCAATCCTGCGCGTAGGTCGTGGAGAGCAACTTGATCATCCCCGGCAGAAGGCCTGGGATACCGTAGAGCAACTGGGCGATCTGGCGATAGCCTGCCAGCTTCAGCAGCAGGCTGAGGCCTGATCCGACGATCGGCGACCCCACGACAGCCACCTTCGATACCCGCTCCGGGCGCGTGAGCGTCAGGGCCAGTGAAACCGTGCCGCCCATCGAGTGGCCCATCACGCGCGCCGATTGCAGTCCCATCCGCTCCATAAACTGCTCCACCATCTCCACGTATTCCTCGACCGAAAAGGCGCCCTGCTTGGCGGACTCACCGAACCCCCAGAAGTCGAGAGCGTACGTCTTGTACTCGTGCCCGGCAAGGAACTCCATAGTCGAGAACCAGTAGTTCCACGAGCCCAGCCAGCAGTGCAACAACACCACTGGCGTGCCGCGGCCAAAGGTTTCGTAGTGGACGATGCCTCGGTCGGTGACGATGGAGCTCATAGTCTATGATGTGCGACGCGCTAAGGACGGCGCGTCCCTCCAATCTTTCCTACATTACGCGTCTTCGTCCATCAACTCCAGAATAGAATAGAGCAGCTCCAGCAGGACTTGCTTGACAGCTTCCTTCTCGCGAGCCACGCACGGCACGACCTTGATCCCCGAATCGACCCGCAATACGATGCGCAAGTCCTCCGCAGACCAGGCATCCTCCATATCCTGCTTATTCGCAGCCACGATATAGGGCACCGGGGAATAGCTATGGAAGGTGTCCAGAATCCCCCGCGCCTCCCGAAAGGTCTCGGGGCGGGTGCTGTCCACCATCACCACGAAGCCCAGCATGCCCTCTGAGAGAATCTCCCACATGAAGTCGAAGCGCTTCTGTCCGGGGGTTCCGAAGAGATAGAGGATCAACTCCTCATCCACGGTGATGCGACCGAAGTCCATCGCCACAGTGGTCTGATCCTTGATTCGCTCTGCCGCACGCGAGATCTTGCGCTCCGTCGAGACTACATCGATCTCGCTGATAGACTGGATGAACTCGGTCTTTCCCGAGGAAAAGGGGCCGGTGACGACGATTTTGACAGTCTGCATCCGTTACAGCTCCCGGATACGCCGGATCAACCTCTGGATAATGCCTCGTTTGACGGCTGGTCGACGCATCTGGGGCGCGACTTCCTGCTTGCTCGGCTGTTTCTCGCCGGACCTCGGCGGTGTTTGGCTCGTGATCGCGGGCCGGGGCGGTCGGATCATCTCCACCAACCCCGCCTGGAGCAGACCGTAGACGATCTTGCGGATCTGCAACTCGTCCATGTTGTTATACTTCGCAATCTGCCCAATGGTGTTGCGGGGGTTGATGAACGAGATGACGCGCCACTCCTCCACGCTCAGGTTGATATCGCGCAGCGGCGTCGAGGGCCGCTCGGCAAACTTGAGGGCAATGTCGAGATCCGGCAGCTCATCCCGCAGCAGCTCCCACTCCTTGAGCCGGCGGTTCCCCTCCATGATCACGTTCTCGAGCGCGATCGAGGTGGTGATACGGCCTTGTACCGGGAGCTCCGCAGCCTCAAACCTGAAGGCCCCGCGATTCCAGGAAAAGACCTCATAAACGATGCCCAGGATGTGCTCGCGGAGATGGCGCAGGACGACCTGCTGCTTCAGGCGACCACTGGTGATGAGGACTCTGGCGATATCCTGATCGGACTTCCCGGGCATGTTCTCCTTGATCATGCGCACGTGATCGGAGGTGAAGATGCCGGCGTGCTGTAGAATAGACGGGAGGTAATTGTCCACACCCTTCATCGCGGCGTAGATCAGCTTTCCTTCACGAAAGCATAGATAAGCCTTGTCTTCTGGGCCCTCGAGATAGAGTGTACCCGTCTTACGAGCCAAGTTGATGAGATTGAGCAGTTGGGTAATCCCAAAATCCTCAAGCTTACCTTTTAGCGCCATGTGCGACCGTCCTTAATCTGACCTTACAAGAGAGAAAAGGGCTCATCCCTGGGCAAGCTTCGCCTCCGCGACGGTTCGACGACCACTCCCGACAGAACCGCAAGGGCAGTGCAATTTCCATTATAATGGTATTCTAACATTCAGCAAACCCCCAGCGGGCGATACAGCGTCCAGTGTCTGACCTCTCAAACCGCAGCAGGGTTAGCCACCGCCTTTAGCTCCTCGGCCCGCTGCAGGATCTCACGCGCGCCACGCTCCGCTGCGGCACCCTGAGTCCCCAACATCTGCCCCAGCTCGACGACGCGCTCCTGCTCCACGAGTGGTTCGACATGGGTCACCGTCCGACCCTCAACAACGGCCTTTTCGACACGGAAGTGCGCATCGCCAAAGGCCGCGAGCTGCGGCAGGTGGGTGATGCACAGGACCTGGTGCTGGACGCCGCCATTGCCGCCCGCCACGGTCAGCCGCCACAACTTCGTGCCGACGATGGCGCCGATACGCCCCCCGATCCCTTGGTCGATCTCGTCGAAGATCAACGTCGGCGTCTGATCCGCCCGCGAGAGAACCGTCTTGAGTGCCAACATGAGCCGCGAGGTCTCACCCCCAGAGGCGGTGCGCGCCAGCGACTTCAGTCCCTCCCCGACATTGGGAGCCACGAGGAACTCGACCTGGTCGATGCCCGTCGTGTCGAAGTCGACGGTGCGGACCGGCGCCTCGTCCACGATCTCGGCCCCCTTGCTCGTCACCGTCACCGCGTGGGGCAACGGCTCGGGAAGCGGGACGCCCCTGTCCGACGCGGCGAACTCGAAGGAGACGCCGAAACGTGCGCCCGACATCCTCAGATCCTCCAACTCGGCCTCGACGGCGGCTGCCAGCCCAGCAGCGGCCTCCTGCCGGCGGCGGGAAAGCGCATAGGAGAGCTCCGCACAGGTCGCGAGTAGCTCCGCCTCTTCCTCCTGCAGCTCGGCGATCCGCTCGTCACTGTGACCCAGCGTCTCGAGCTCCGCCGCAGCACGGCTGGCATAGTCCACGACATCCTCGATGTCGCCACCATACTTGCGCTCTAGGTGCCGGAGCAGGATGAGGCGCTCCTCCACCCAGGCCTGACGTTTGGGGTTGAACTCAATCTCGGCGGCGTAATCTCGCAGCAGCCTGGCAAGGTCCTCGACCTGGTAGACGACGTCATCGAGGGCCCGCAGCTGCGGCTCCAATGTCTCATCGACGCGGGCCAGGGTGCCCATATCCTTCTGGCTCCGTCCCAAGAGGTCCAAAACGGCGGGAGATCGCTCCCGGCCCTCCTCCAGGCGGGCGACGATGTCCGACGCCAGCGTGACCAGCTGTTCGGCATTGCTCAGACGCACGAGCTCGGCCTCGAGCTCCTCCTTCTCGCCGGGCTTCAGGCTAGCCTTCTCGATTTCATCCACCTGAAACCGCAGAAGATCGATCCGCTGCATGCGCTCGCGCTCATTGCTGATCAACCCCTTGAGCTCGCGGCGAACCCTGCGAATCTGGTTGACCGCGGCCGCTATCCCGGCTTGCTCGGCCTCGAGGCCGGCAAAACGATCTAGCAGGGCGAGGTGCTCTCGGATGCGGAGAAGGCTCAGGTGCTCGCTCTGGCCGTGGACATCCACCAGCCCCTCGCCGATCTCGTGAAGCAACGAGACCGACACAGCCCGACCATTGACGCGGGCGATGGTGCGGCCCGTGCTGCGCAGCTCTCGGGAGAGCCAGAGCACGTCGGGGCTCTCGCCCTCCAGTCCCTCACGCTCCAGTATCGGGGCAAGCGATGCTTGCATCGACGGGGAGAGCAGGAACATGCCCTCGACAAGGCCCGACTCGGCGCCCTGCCGAATCACGCTCGTGTCGGCGCGCTCGCCGAGGATCAGGGCAACAGCATCGATGAGGATGGACTTGCCGGCGCCCGTCTCTCCGGTGAGCGTGTTGAAGCCAGGCTCCAGCGTCAGATGGAGCTCGTCGATAATCGCGAAATCTTCGATGTGCAGTTCTCGCAACACGGTGGACGTGCACCCCCTGATAGGATAGATGGATGGCTCTGATTCGTCTCGAGCCGGTTCGAGAATAACCCAAACCCCCGAGAAATCAAGACAAACGGCACGAATCCTAGTTCAAAACCGGGGTTTGTGTAGGAAAAAGGTAAGAAAATCGGAATCTGATAGCTTTTGAGAGGCCCCTTGTGTTATGATGGGCGGGCACTTTGGAGAAAAGCCCAACCATGACATCGATCAACTCACGCCTGAGCGGATTCTACACCCTCCCCATCGAGGCGCGCGTCGCGCTGATCCGGGAGCAGATCCCGCTTACCGAGGAGGAGAGCCGAATCCTCGGCAGCAGCCTGAGCCTAGAGCGCGCCAACCATATGATCGAGAACGTTGTCGGCGTCCACGCGCTGCCGCTGGGCATCGCCACCAACTTCATCGTCAATGGCGCCGACGTGCTGGTCCCGATGGTGATCGAGGAACCGTCTGTGGTGGCGGGCGCCTCCCTGGCAGCGAAGCTTGCCCGGAGTGGCGGAGGGTTTGAGGCGCGGGCCGGCACCCCCACGATGATCGGTCAGGTCCAGTTGCTCGATGTCGAGAATCCCGAGCGAGCTCGGGAGGAGGTGCTGGGGCAGCGCGATCGCCTGATGGCGATCGCCGACGAGGTCGACCCGGTGCTAACCGAGCTGGGTGGCGGCGCTGCCGACATCCAAGCTCGGATCCTGGAGACCCCGAAGGGCCGCATGCTCATCGTCCATCTGCTCCTCGACGTCCGTGACGCAATGGGCGCGAACGCCGTGAACACGGCCTGCGAGCGGCTGGCCCCGGAACTGGAGGCCATCACCGGGGGTCGGGCGCACCTGCGCATCCTCTCCAACCTGGCCGACCAGCGTCTGGCGAACGCCCGGGTGACGATTCCGGAGACGGCGCTGGCTTTCGACGGCTTCGACGGCGCGGCAGTCGCGGAAGGCATCGAGCTGGCCTGGGCATTTGCTGCGGTCGATCCCTATCGCGCCGCTACCCATAACAAGGGCATTATGAACGGCGTCGACGCCGTGGTCGTAGCCACGGGCAACGATTGGCGGGCCGTCGAGGCCGGCGCCCACGCCTACGCCGCTCGGGAGGGGCACTATGCCAGCCTGAGCACCTGGCGGCGGGACGGGGCCGGCAACCTGATCGGCACCTTGACATTGCCCCTGGCGCTCGGCACCATCGGGGGCGCGACGCGCGTCCATCCGACGGCCCAACTGGCACTGAAGATCCTGAGCGTCCAGAGCGCCGCCGAGCTAGCCGAGATCGTCGCCAGCGTCGGGCTGGCCCAGAACTTGGCAGCACTTCGGGCACTGGCGACCGAGGGCATCCAGCGAGGCCACATGAGCCTGCACGCCCGACAGGTCGCGATTGCGGCAGGCGCCGAGGGCCAGGAGATCGACCGCATTGCCGAGGCGATGGTCGCCTCCGGTGAGGTCCGGATCGATCGCGCGAAGGCGCTTCTGGAAAAGAAGACCACAAGCTGACAAAATGCGGTATCATAACCATCTTGCCCCTGCGAGCGTCAGGGGCTCAGGAGACTACCCGTTCGTAGTCGTTCGTGGTTGTTTGTAGTTGTTTGTAGTTGTTTGTAGTTGTTTGTAGTTGTTTGTAGTAGGCGCTTCAGCGCCGTGCCGTCAGCTGAAACGGTGCTCACGGCGCTGAAGGCGCCTACTACGAACGGCTACTACGAACGGCTACTACGAACGACTACTACAAACGGGATGGATAAGGAGGCGTGTGTGAGTGATG
>JBNGDL010000012.1:62640-86649 GCA_049975205.1 Anaerolineae bacterium
CTACTACGAACGACTACTACAAACGGGATGGATAAGGAGGCGTGTGTGAGTGATGACCGTCTGATGAGACCAGAGCGAGCTGTGGGCATCGTGGGATACGGGTCGTATATCCCGATCTACCGCCTGCCCAGCAAGGAGATCGCCCGTGTCTGGTCCGGCGGGGGGCGTGGCCCGGTGCAGGAGAAGGCTGTCGCCGGCTTGGATGAGGATACCGTGACCATTGCCATCGAGGCCGCACGGAACGCCATGGCCCGCGCGGAGATCCCGCCTGAGCGCCTGCGCGCTATCTGGATCGGGAGTGAGTCGCATCCTTACGCGGTGAAGCCCTCCTCCACCCTCGTGGCAGAGGCGCTGGGCGCGGGCCCGTATCTGCTGTCCGCAGATTTCGAGTTCGCGTGCAAAGCAGGGTCGGAGGCGCTCCAGGCCGCGATGGGCCTGGTGGGATCCAGGATGGGCGACTACGCCCTCGCCGTTGGTGCCGACACGGCCCAGGGCCGTCCTGGCGACGAGCTGGAGTACACCGCCAGCAGCGGCGGCAGCGCGTTCGTTGTCGGCCCGGCTGAGCAAGCACTCGCCACCTGCATAGGCTCCCTCTCCTACATTACGGACACCCCGGACTTTTGGCGTCGTGCCTACCGGCACTACCCCAGTCACGGGGGACGGTTCACCGGAGAGCCCGCCTATTTTCATCACACGCAGTCCGCCGCCGCGGCACTGATGGAGGCGCTGGACATGAAAGCCGGCGACTTCAACTACGCCGTCTTCCACCAACCCAACGTGAAGTTCCCGAGCCGCGCAGCCAAGCGCCTCGGCTTCACCTCGGAGCAGATCGAGACCGGGCTCCTGAGCAACGTCATCGGCAACACCTACGCCGGAGCCTCGATGACGGGTCTTTCGGCGGTGCTGGACGTCGCCAAGCCCGGCGACCGGATCCTGTTGGTGAGCTTCGGCTCCGGCGCCGGCTCGGACGCCTTCGCCTGGGAAGTCACCGACCGCATTGTCGCAAAGCAGGACAAGGCTCCCAAGGTCTCGGATTACATCGCCCGGCGCAGCGAGATCGACTATGCCCTGTACGTCCGGTACCGCGGCAAGCTCCGGACGTCCTAGGCGCGCACACGGATACGAACTCAACGACGAAAGAACAGGTAGGAGACGACTTTATGCGGGATGTGGCCATTATTGGCATCGGACAGACCCCGGTCGACGAGCACTGGACGACGGGCATTCGCCACCTGATGCTGGAGGCGGGGCTGGCCGCGATGCGCGACGCGAACCTTGAGGCCGTCGACGCCGTCTATGTGGGCAACATGTTGTCCGGGGAGATCGCCGGGCAGTCCCACCTCGGGGCGCTGGCCGTGGATTTCATGGGACTGCACGACACGGAGTCCTTCAAAGTAGAGGCAGCCTGCGCGTCGGGTGCCGCCGCGCTGAGGGTCGCCTATATGGCCGTGGCCAGCGGCCTGATGGATCTGGTCATGGCCCTGGGCGTCGAGAAGATGACCGACACCTCGGGGCGCGAGACGACGGCGGCGCTGGCCGGCGCTGCCGATGCGGAGTATGAGGTCAGCCAAGGCATCTCGTTTGTGGCACTCAACGCGCTCTTGATGCAGCGCTACATGCACGAGTATGGTTGGAAGCGCGAGGACTTCGCCAACTTCGCCGTCACCGCCCACGCCAACGGCGTCAACAACCGCTACGCGATGTTCCAGCGCGCGATCACGGCGGAGGCTTACGCCCGAGCGCCCATGATCGCGACACCCGTAGGGCTCTTGGACGCCTCGCCGGTCTGCGACGGCTCCGCCGCCGTGATCCTCGCGCCGGCCGAGTACGCGCGCACGCTCAGCCCGGCGCCGGTGAAGATCCGAGCCTCGGCCGTGGGCATGGCGCCCTTGGCCGTTCACGACCGCAAGGACCCGCTGGCCTTGGAGGCCGCCGTGAGCTCGTCTCACAAGGCCTACGACCAGGCCGGCATCAAGCCGGAGGATCTGGACTTCTTCGAGCTCCACGACGCCTTCACCATCATGGCGGCGCTGAGCTTGGAGGCCGCCGGCTTTGCCGAGCGGGGCAAGGGCGTCCAGCTCGCCCTCGACGGCGAGATCACGCTCGATGGTCGGGTCCCGATGGCGACCATGGGTGGGCTCAAGGCCCGCGGTCATCCCGTCGGCGCGACCGGGATTTACCAGATCGTGGAGTCAGTCCTGCAGCTGCGGGGCTTGGCCGGCGCCAACCAGATCCCCGATGCCCGTCTGGGCATGGTCCAGAACATCGGGGGCAGCGGCGCCACGATTATCACGCACATATTGGAGACGATGAGCTGAGCGTGAAGTGCGCATCAGCCCGTACTGGATATAAGGAAAAGGAGAGCAACAATGGATCCTAGAGTTGTCAACGACTGGCGGCTGCGCGGACAGCGGTATCGCTTGCAAGGGGAGGTCTGTGAACACTGTGGCGCGGCCATCTTCCCGCCCCGAGACATCTGCCCGGAGTGCCGCCAACCTGCCAAGACGCCTCATACCATGAGCGGCAAGGGCGAGGTCACCACGTTCAGCACCGTCTACTACGCCCCCGAGGGCTTCGAAGAGTACGCGCCCTACACCGTGGCGCTGGTCAAACTGGAGGAAGGCCCCGTCGTCACCGCGCAACTGACCGACGTGCCGCCCGACGAGGTCACGGTCGGCATGCCCGTGGAGATGGTCACCCGCCGCCTGCGGACCCACGGGGAAGAGGGCACGATCGTGTACGGCTACAAGTTCCGACCACGGCTTGCTCAAGGCGCGGATTAGGACTAAGATCCCTAACATTGGTTTTTGCGTTGGCAGTAGCGGCATCCCCACCGTGTGGGGGCCAGCACCGTGCCGCGGGCTGATCGTGGCCCGTCGCAATAGCGCCATGATTTCGTAGAAGCATCGTAATCTCGTTGAATCGCAGATCAAACTGGGCTTGCTGAACCCCTCAGAAAGGGGTCGGTCCCTTGAAGGGATGAGCATTGCACAGTTTGATCTGTTCTGTTTGAGGAGCGCTAACATGCTTTTCAGATCGGAGCTTATCGTCAAGACGTGGGACACCTGGATGTACTACCATCGGGGCACCTACTACCTCTACTACCTCACCAGCGGGACCGCCCCTGGTGACGGCTTTGGGGTCGCCACCTCGGTAGACGGCATCCGGTGGCATGACTACGGACGGGTCCTCGGCCCTTCCGACAAGATGATCAGGTACCTTGGCACCGGCTCCGTCTGGAGAGCGGCTGACGCCGCGGAGACGGAGCGCTTCCTCTGCAACTACTCCGAGTGGCGCAAGGAGGGCGATCACGCGGTCCAGCGCGTCCTCTTTGCGACGTCCGACGACTTGGTCACGTGGCACAAGCTCGGTGACCGCCACGCCTTCACGATTGACGAGCGATTCTACCAGAAGATCAAGCCGGACGCGCACGGACCCTGGGAGTGGCCCCGTTGGGACGGAATCTGCGTCATGCCGCGGCCCGAGGGCGGGTACTACGGCTACTGGACGGCCACGCCAAAGGACACGCTGGGATTCGGCTTCGGGGAGAGCGACGACGGCTTGCACTGGCGCGCCCTCGCGCCGCCGCGCGTCGCGTGGGGCGATCCGCCCGAGATGTACTTCATCGAGGTCGGAGGCGTGCACGCCTTCGAGGGTCGGATCTATTGCATGGTCGGCGACTATGCAGACATCAACTGCGGGATGTTCACCCTCGTCGCCGACAGCCCGGCAGGCCCCTTCCGTCCGGCGGCGAGGAACTTCAGCCTGCTGCCCAACCAGAGCAAGATGCACACCTACTTCACGCGCTTCCTCGATACCCCTGACGGCGTCCTGGTCAACCATCACACGCTGGCGGAGGGGCAGTTCTCCGATGACGATTTCGTCGTCTACTTCGCGCCGCTCAAGCAGGCCAGGATCATCGAGGGCGGCCTCTACCTCGCATGGTGGCCTGGCAATGACGCGCTTAAGGCCATCGAGGTCCCGGTGTCCCAGGGCAGCGAGGAAGATCTTGAGGTCACCATGGACACGGGCATCGTGCTGGAGGGCGCGATGGCGCTCCCCGGCAGCCTCTTCATTGGGACCGGAGAGGACGCAGGCGTGCGAATCCGGGTCAGTCCCGAGGGCGTGACGGAGATGGGGCCGGGAAGCCGGGAGGGTGCGTCGTTCAAGTGCGACGAGCGCGTGGATAGAGCACTGGCCTTCGGTCTCCGCTCAAGGTTCCGCCTGCTGCTCCGCCACACGATGATCGAGTTCTACCTCGAGGACATCCTGATCCAGTGCTACACCATGGACAATCCGGCGGACGGCAGGATCGCCCTTGAAGGTGCCAGCGACCTGAGACTATGGCGGTGGTCACCCTAGCCGGCGCGCCGGTGAGAAGCAACCCACACTAGGTGCGTCGCTCGCTGTAGCGACCGGATCGTGGCGCGGAACTGGTAAGCCCCTCACCACCCCCGTGACGGGGCCGGTACGATAGCATCTGGGAGAGTGAAGATCGACCGGCTACGCCTCCAGTTCGGTCACCTGCTCCTTGAGCTGGATGTTGTGCCGCTCGTAGCCCGCCCTCAAGTCCTCGAAGCACCCCGGCGTCCGGCCCACATACTCCGGCGGACAGATGCCCTTCCGCGTGAAGAGACCGCCGAGGAGCTGACGCGCCACGATCGTGCAGGTGTACCCCGTGGTGCGGGCCATCGACGACGTGTCCGTCGCAGGGTCGTACCCATCCAGGAGGTCGTAGGTGTAGCGGTAGGTGTGGCCACCCTTGAGTCCCTCTACGATCACCTGAAAGACCGTCAGGTCCCTCTCCCCAGGCGCCATTGTCCACGCCTCGAACAGCAGCTTCGACGTGAGATCGACGGGGCGAACCCACTGGCCCCCCACCTCCAGCGGCTCTGTGTCGAAGAAGCCGCTCTCGCGAAAGACGCGCATCAATTCGGCGTGACCGGGGTAGCGCAGGGTCTTCTCCTTCATAAAGGGCGCATCGAGCGTCTGCGCTAGCGTGCGCAGGCCGTCGGTGTTGAAGGCCTCCAGCGTCCCCACGCCCGGGACATCGATCAACTCAACCTCAGAGAGCGCCGGTCGCACGACGACCTCTCCGTGCGACACGTAGCGGGCGGGGCGCGTGTACTCCTCCAGCACGTCGGCGGGCGAGAAGACGGCCTTGTACTCGAAGGGCCACTGCCGCACCACCGGGAGACCGCCCACATAGCAGACATAGCGCTCGGTCTCGTCCAGCCGTGCGTCGACGTAGCCGGCGATGATATTGCACAGGCCGGGCGCCACCCCGCAGTCCACCACCGCCGTGACGTCCCTCTCGCGCGCCAGATCGTCGAGCAGGAAGGAGTCCTCCGGGAAAAACGAAATGTCGACGACGTCCTTGCCCGCGCGGATGACCTTCTCCAAGGTCTCGAAGCCCATGAACCCGGGAACCGCACAGATGACCAGATCGCAGTCGGAGACGTACGGCGCGAGATCGCCGACCTCGCGCAGATCCGCCCGGATGCCCCTGCAGGGCGCGCGTTCCGCCAACCGGTCCAGAGCCGCTTGATCCACGTCAATAGCCGTGACCTGCGCCTCTTGCGCCAGATCCCGCACAATCGCGCTCCCCACCATCCCCGCCCCCAACACGACGATCTTCATGCTCATCTCCTCGTCCGCTTTCTCGTGATCGCGCCCGGACGCAGAGGACCGATCCCTGACGTCACTCAACCGACATCGGCCAACCTCTCGTCGCGCCTGTCCCTTGGGCGCCGGCCGCCAGGAGCACCTGCTCCCCCCGACGGCCCTCGCACAACGCCACCCGGCTTAGCGTAGGCCCTTTCACCTCAAGCGCAAGGCGTGCCCGCCGACGGGCCGCACTCCTCATTAGGGACGAAGCTCGCGGCGGTCGAACCACCCAAAGTGCGACGCACTCGCCGTTTGAGTGCGTTGCACTTGGCCTACCGCGCCCCCTCCGCTTTCGGATCGCCTACCGCGAACGGGGTCCTCCCGCCAGGCGACACCGTTGGTAGTAGGCGCCTTCAGCGCCGTGATGCGGTCTAGACAATGCATACAACGGCACTGGTCCCCACATCGTGGGGCTCGCGCTTACGAAAAAGGACATCGCCTATCGAATGCAGCATGCAGTAAGATACATCCCGGCATACATCGCATGTTCTTGGAGGCAAGTTCACGTCTCACGATGTACTGGTTTCACGGCTGTGAGTATATGTTCGCCAAGCAAGTGACACAGCGTATCCTTGAGTACAGAATGCCCGACTGCCATTCCAGGCGTGAGCACGATCGCACCAAGACCATGCGTCCGGATATACGTGGGGTCGAAGTAGAGTGACTTAGCCTCAGCGTCAGTCGGACACAGCACTAAAGCAGTATGCACCAATCTGGTGCGATCAGGGGCCAGGATAGCATCCTTGTACCGATGCAGGTCGTCGAGCGCTTGGTTGATGCTGCTATAGCTGGCGCGATACTTCGGGTCCAGGAGGATGATCCTCTCCATTTCGCCCTTGTCATCTCGAACCTCGATACTGATGTCAGGACGCATCTCATGGGAATAGGTACCGATTTTTGTGGAGCGTACGACGTTTGACCAACCGTAGTATGAGTATGTCTTCTGAAAGTAGACCCATATGCAATCGTTGATCTTGATTTGTGCGTTTGGCATCGAGAGACTCACACCATCCTTATGGGGCTGGAGCATCCCGCGAGCATCGAAAGCTAGTGATCCTTGGCAGAGCTCACGCAAAACGGCAACTACCTCAAGAAAGCACCAGTACTCATAGAGTTGCCACGTCTTCTCCAGGCTCAACTGGAAGGGACCTTCACTGAACGGGCTGATGGCGCGGTCAAATCGGCGATATAGCGTGTAGAAGCGAGCGTATAGCGGATCCTTCCGGAGCGCCGGGGTAACCGGCTTGAAGGATCGAAGCGGCGCGACGTCCTGAAGGAAATCCAGGTCTCGTAGATCGTATAAGACCCGCTGTCTCTGACGCAGCTCACCGGCGCGTCGTGCTGCCAGCTCCCTGATCTCTGGATCAAGGGTAGGATTCTTTGCGGCCCCAAACAGCCTTTGGCTGGTGCGTCGGAGCACGCGACAAAGCCTACCCAGGAAATACTTAAGCAGTCGATTCTCGTAGACATCGAAGCTCGTCTTCTTGCGGTCGATCGTGAGGTCGACAGGGAGCGTACCTCGGAGACGATCCCGAAGCCTGGAGGTCGTCTTCGGCAGCCGTGTTGTCGGCGCTTGAGAGGCTTTCTCCAGGTCCCTCAGTAACTCTGAGAGCGTTCCGGCATCGGCGCTTGGTGCGGATGTAAAGGGAACCTTCACCCGCTCTCGTACCAGACATCGAAGAGGTCGCTCAGCGATAGCTTCCACCGCACGCTGCAGGTCTGAGAGTTGTTGTCTGAGATACTCCAGCTGGGAGAGGCCCAGCTGTTGCCACTGTTGTTGTAGAGCAATCCCCTGCGTGGCAGGCGATAGGCTGTAGGCAATCAGCGCTTGCTCTGCAATATCCTCCACCATCTCAGAGAACTGCGACTGCGTCAGCTTCTGCAGGCTAGGGTCCACCGAGATCTCTCCAGTGACGACACGCTCAACGTTGCCCTGCATCAGCCCGACACGTACTCTGCCCACATACTCACTTGCATACCACTCCCAGCTCAAGGACCCAGCGCGCTCGTAGCGCCCCGCGCCCTGATCCACGCCTCCTAGCACGAGATGGTAACCCGCGAGATCATCGCCGTCAGAGTCCGCGACCAGCTGCAGCGTATAGGTCTGCTCCTCCGAGATGAAGCCTGGGGGAACATCGGGGTCAGGCCACAGGGAAAAGCATCTCGTGTCACCACTTGAGATCAGTAGCTGCATCGTCTACCGCCAGAAGTGCGTCGAACCGTAAGTCTTGAGCTCCTCAAGCATCCAGCCTAGCTTGCGTACTGAGTTGCTCGTCTCTCCTAGCTCCTGAGCAAGATAGCCTTGCAGGCTCTCAAGCGCGTCCTGAATGCGCTCGTCGCCACGGAGCTTAGGCAGGATCTTCTGCATAATCTGGTTGTCCAGGGCGATGTGACGTGGTAACCGGGCTTCGGCGGACAGCATCTCGTTCTGCCAAAGGTAACCGAGAATCTCCGCAAGAATACGATATCCGAAATGCAGATAATGGGGCTCGAGCATATCATAGATCCTAGACAAGATCGGTTTCACTGCGCTGACGAGCTCAGCCCGATCCGGGTATCTCTCCAGATACTGCGCAGTATACGCCTCCACATCCGCCTGATTGAACTCGATGGAGTTGGCGCGATCAAGCACCTTATCGCTGAAGTTGTGCGTCGTCTCATCGACATTGACAGTACCCGTCACGACCAGGTTTGGCGGGATCGGCATTCGAGCTGGCACGTACAGGACACCGTTCACGTCGTAGTTAGCTGCGCTCGCCCTTGCCTCTGAGATCCGTTGCGCGATCTCGTCGCCGTTTTGGGTGGCCACGCACGACCCCGTGAATGGATGCAGCTGGAGCTCCTCCTCGGCCTCAAGGACACTGAGAAAGTCTGAGAAGTAGTACTCCACGCGTGCAAGGTTCATCTCGTCCAGACAGACGTAGTACCAGTGCTCTGGGTGGCAGGCAGCCTTTAGGAGAAATCTGAGGAAGGGTGTCGCGTCATACGTCTCTGTCAACGGATTGTAGTAGCCTAGAAGGCCACGATGATCGTTCCAATCAGGGCGAACTGCCACCAGTTGATAGTAGGGATTGTGCTCCCCTGGTGCGACGTCATACACAGCGTCCGCATACAGGCGCGTCAGCCGTGTCTTGCCTGTCCCGGACAGCCCCGTGAGGATGACAAAAGGCTTGGTCAAGATCGACAGATGGTAGTTGGCGACGATCTCCGGCTGAAACACCAGATCCGATCCGCTGATGTATCTTTGGATTGCCTCAAGTGATGGCGGGGTCCGTTCGACGACCCCATCGCCATCATCGTCGGGTTCTGGACCTGTCGCTCCTGGATCGAAGGCCTCATAGAGGAATCTCATCATCTGCAGCGTATCAAAGCCCTCGAATTCGTCCTGATCTCGCAAAGTGGCGAGAAGTTGAAGATTCAGAGCATGGAGATCTCCCTCTGGTTCCTGACCGAAGCATTCCAGGAAATACGCAAGATGATCTGGATTCGAGATAGGCAGGAAGTCATTTGGGCAGTAGAGACAAAGGGGCTTGGAGCGCAAGGAATAGCGATTCGGCCCCAATGCTCTTGCCCCAACCTCGTCCAACTTTCCGAAGTCCCCAGCTTCAACAGTCTGAACCATTTTGACGAGACCGTCTCGAATCTTGTGCCACGCTTCCTCAGCGGTCTCGGCCTCCAGCCCTTTGTTCCAGCGCCATTGTCGCTGTGCCTTGGACCACCAGACGCCAAACTTGGCCGAGCTGCCGCCACGTATGCTTCCCAGCTCGTCGGTCTCCCACTCAAGCCAGTAGCAGAAGCTGTCTTTGGAGTCCTCATGACCAAGCGCATATTCCTCCAGAGTCATCTCTGCGAGATCTCCCTTGGGAAATCGTTCCTGGAATGCTTTGCGAAGCTGGACGAGGGGCTCAGGTGCCGTTCGCGGGTTCTCCTTCAGCCAATCTCTGAGTTTCCTACGCCATTCTTCCTCCGGAACGCTGACTCCTGTCTGGTCAACCCACCCGCCATTCGGCACACCGAAGCCGCCCCCTGCAACGTGGATAACGGTTTGAACATCGATCCAGTCCTGCCCACCATGCGCCTCGACCTCGGGCCAGATTGCAGCGTAGAACTCCTGAGTCCGTGCATAGGTCTCAGCGTTGGGCGCTGACCGATACTGTAGGTCGAAGCCTGCGGCCTTGGCTGCGTTAGTGAGCGGCATCGGCTTAAGGAACGGATATTGACGCTCCTCGGACCATAGCATGAAGTGGAAATACGATACGAAGGGCCAAGTCAAGGTGCGTCGCCGGTAACGATCTTTCGCGTCAGGATCGCGATTCACAAGGCGCCGGTAAGCAGACGTTGCGTCACGGACGAAGGCCTCCAGCCTGTCCAAGAACGGTTCTGAGCCATACAGGTACTCGTAGAGGGCCTTCGCGAAGTCGGCTTGCTCGTTACCCTCAAGGTTGCGCACCCACTGATACTCATCCCAGCGTGCCAACGGTCCATCCATTGTGAAGGACTGCGGCACACGCTGACAGACTTCGACGTAGTTGCCCTCTTGGATCAGATTCGCAAGGACATCCCTAGCGAGCCATTCACGCATCTGCCGGCCTCGCTCACGCTTGTACTCAGTCTCCTGCTTCTCGATCTTCGAGTTCTCAGAGAAATCTACCTTGCCGTACATCTGCCGAACCCGATCAATTAAGAGCGCTACGTTCATTTGAGCATATCTCCTTCCCGATCAGCAGAAACACGATCTCGTGCATACTGGAGTCCGGATTTCTACCATTGCGTTTTTCCGAGGGTGGAAACGCATAACAGCATACCAGTTAGATCGACGCGCAGCAATGATGGAAGCGCTATGAAGTCAAGGATGAGATGGGAGATCCTCACCGACAGGCCTGTGCCTGGCATTCCGTCGGCTAGGATGCGGCGTATCGCGCGTGGGGTCAAAGGGCCGCAGCCGGCCATCCGGTAGCCGCCAGAGGTAGTTGGAAGGCGTGCCGATGTTCTTAGGTGCATTCGCTACGCAATGGGCAGAAATGTGCGTCTGTACGCCCGACCGTGTATCCCCAAACCGCCGCGCGATCTCCTGGCGGAGTTCCTTGGGGGTGAAGGTGCCCTGACGATCAGCCAGAGCTTGGGCGGCGAGGTACACCTCGACATGGATTTTCATCATGAACTTTCGAGACTCGTTGCTAGGCTAATATCAGAGCAAGTGCTCATCCATTACGGCATCGACATAGGTGGTTAACAAGAAGCGCTTCAGCTGTTTCCGTCCGAGCAAGGACTTGGCGATACGTCCTTGATTGGGCAGAAGCAAGAACTAGTATAATGCACTTTATCTAAGCCGGCAAGTGCACTTCGGACATCTAGAATTGTTCTTGACTTCAAGGTGGAAGTCGAGTAACTAGCCTCTTCATGGGTGAAAAGAAGAGCGCAAAGTTCAGGGCAAGAAAGGAGCCCGGATCTTCATCGGGGGTTCTCCCGACCCTGACTACCCTCCGCAAGTATCCCAAAGACCGTCAGCTCTGTCACAATCAGCGCGGTCGTCACACGTCCAAACAGGTTGGAGATAAAGACAATATCGTTCAACACAAACAGCGGCACAAGCGGAGGCAAGACGACGATGTACTGAAGGATCTGGTTTTCGGGGAGTATATGGTGGCAGTATAAGCAAGAGCAGCCAGCTGCATCACATTCCAGAGGCTCTCAACGCCAAGTCCAAGCATGGATGACCTCCTACGCTGTCGCCGCCCCCATCTCCCCCATCGCCCGCCTCACCGCCCGCTCTGCCTCCCTCGCGTCCTCCTCCCTCCCATACTCGACCTTCACCGTTCCCCCCGCGGCCGTGGTCACCTGCACCACGTAGGTGCGGCGGCGCCTCCTCGCGCGCTTGACCCCCGCGGCGAGGAACCCCGCCCCCGCGATGGCACCAAGCAGGCCGAGGCCGCCGAACACCAGCGCCAGCCCTAAGCCGGCTGGCCCAAGCTCTGTGGCGATGAAGATGTAGAGGCCCGCCACGATCAGGCCGCCCAGGATGATCACGGCCCCGAGGAGGCTGAGGAACCAGGGAATGAACCCGACAGGCTTGCGCCCTGACGTCACCGAGGCCAGCTCGCTGAGGGGATAAGTCCGACCGTTGGCCACGAAGCGGGCGCTCGTGACCACCACACCATCACGGCTGTAGTAGATGGTTTCGCGCATGGCTCAACTCCTTGGACATGCAACGTCTGTCACCCGGTTCTGTGCGAAGATCCAGACGGCGTACGGGGAACGCGTATCCCTCCCTCTGATTATACCTGGGAGAGCCCCTGACCGCCATAGGCTAGAGGTCCTGTGCGGCGCCGGATGGCGCTGTTGTCGTCAAAGTGAGTCAGGTGCAGCGCACGCAAACGGCGCGTGCGCCGCACCTTCGGGGGAAAATCAATCGAGGCGGAGGTAGACGGGATTGCTCAGGGCCCGCACGGGCGGGGCTTGCGACGTCGGTGATATCACTTCGACGCGCATGAACGTGTCCTGATCGACCCGCGTCTCGCACTCGTGGCGGAAGGGGTTTGTGGTGATGGACGTCACCTCCTCTGACTCGCTCGAGCGGAGCCGCAGTACGCAGCCTTCCGCGTCCTCCACCACGCAGCAGAGACGGACGCGCGTCCCCGGCGACACACGCAGCTCGTCACCCATTAGCGCGGCCTTCCGCGGCCCGTCAAGCGTGGTCGCCCACAGCGATATCCTGGGACCCGAGGGGAGCTCGCTGATGAAGACGTGTCCGGCCTTGATGCCGGCAAGGAGCCCGGCGGTCGAGAGCTCTCTGGCGTAGACCCAGGTGCAGGGCAGGCCCACCGCGGCGCTGCCCCGGTCGCCGTCCAGAGGAGCCTGGTGGACGTCACTGCCGCCCACGGCGGTGATGCGATGCCCGGCCCTCAGCAGCCGGTCCCACAGTCCCAGCGATTGGTAGTTGAGCGGCCCCCAGGGCGCCTGCCAGACCTCCACACAATCGTAGGCGTCCTCGCCCCCGTAGGTCCACGGCGGCCCGCCGTCCTTGGGATGGTTGATCGAGATGAGGGCTCCCGTCGACTTGACGTCAGCCACGACCGCCGCCATCTGCGCTGGCGACTCACAGCGGAAGTCGTGCCAGCGCTCGATGCCCCAGGCGTTGGCGTGGCCATACTCGGTGGTGAGCTCGACGCCGGGAACGAGCAACAAGCCGGCCCCCGAGTATGCCGGCAGATGGGCCAGGTGACTCACGGTATTGTGGTCGGTGACCGCCACGAAGTCGAGGCGCTGGGCGTGCGCTGCGGTGACGAGGTCGGCGAGCGACCCCGTGCCATCCGAATGGTGCGTGTGGCAATGGAGATCGCCCCGGAACCAGCCCGACCGGCGGTTCAGGACGGGTCCTGGCGGCGGCGGGACGAACTCCTTTGAGGGTGAGGGCCCCTCGAAAAGCCGGATAGAGACACGGTAGTCACACCCCTCGGGCAGGATGCGGTAGAGGCCCAGGATGATCTCCCAACAGCCCGGCAGGATCGGACCGGGCAGGTAGCCGGGCGTCGCCTCGTCGCGGCTGAGAGAGAACGTCCGCCGGGCTGAGCCACTCCACCCTCGGAAGCCCTGAGCCTGCAGGAACTCGCTGCCGCGCGGATCGAAGATGCCGATGTCCAGGATATTCCTGGGCGCCCCTCCGAGATGACCGGTTCCCTCCTCGGAGAAGCTGTAGTCGACGTCCAGCCGCGCGATCCCCTCAGGCACGTCGAAGGCAAGGAGCTTATAGCCCGACACCCGCTTGTCCCACGGGGTCAGGTGCCCCGCAAGCTCGATGATTTGACCCACGTTGTCCGAGCCCTCGCGCTAGCCCAGAAGCGCGCGCTTGAGCGCGGCGGCATCGACCTCGCGCGGCGCGACCCCATCCCGGACGGCCCACGCTGCCGCCAGGCCCGCCGCCTCCCCGATCGCGACGCAGGTCCCCATCACCCGTGCGCCGGCCATGCCCTGGTGCGTAGCGGAGATGCAGCGACCCGACGCCAGCAGGTTATCGATCCCCTTTGACGTCAGCGAGCGGTAGGGGATCTCGTACCAGTCATCGTCAGGCGGATAGAGCCCGGTCTCGGAGCGCATGGACGTATCGTGCTCGGCGGCCCAGAACGGACAGTCGGCCTGGCGCGGGCATTCCTTAATGCACATGTGGACAGGATAGGTCTCGCCAAGCGGGCAATGGATGTCGATGTACCAGGAGCCTCGGGCGATGGCGTCCTCGAACTTCCGTCCCTCCACAACATCGTCCCCGGTGAGCGCGTAGTCCCCGACGATCTGCCGGCTCTCGCGGGGCCCGACCTGGGGCGAGGTCGCGCGAAGGTAGACGTTCTCAAAGCCCGGGGCATGGTCCCGCAGGAAGGTGATGAGCCGCCAGACCTGCTCGCGGACCCCAAGCTCGGCCTCGGTCAGAATCCGGACATTCGTGGGATCCCCGGGCCAGCGGGTTATGTTGGGTGAGAAGTGGTCCTGGTGCATCGTGTTGATCCCGTTGAAGCCATTGCTGTAGAAGCGGAACCTGCCTTGAGCCATCTGCTCGAGCACCATCTCCTTCGCCGCCGCAACCTGGCCGTCGGTCACGTCCTCGATGCCGCCGATGTGCATGAAGGAGCCCATCGACTCGCCGCGACCATCGAAGGCCCGGCCCTGGGTCGTGGGGGCGCCGGCGCGAAAGGCCACGTCGGCATCGCCGGTGGCGTCGATGAAGACCTTGCCCGCCACCGCCTGCCGGCCCGACTTGGACTCGATGATCAGTGCCTCGATCTCGCCCTCCTCCACGATCGTGTCGGTGACCAAGGTGTGCAAAAGCAGCTCGACCCCGGCCTCCTTGACCATCCGGTCGGCCACGACCTTGAGGGCCTCGGCGTTGAAGCGAATGCCCCACTCCTGGCACGCCGCCTCCCAAGTCGGCGCGCCGCCCAACGCGTGCATCCGCTCGGTCATCTCCTTCAGCAGCCCCTCGACGATGGGTCGATGGCTTTCCGACGCCGTGTGGCCCAGGATCGGCGCGACCAAGCCGGCGGTCGCCAAACCGCCCATAAAGCCATAGCGCTCGATCAGCACGACCTTCGCACCATTGCGGGCTGCGGAGACTGCCGCGGGCAAGCCCCCCGGCCCGGCCCCCGCGACCACCACATCCGCCTCCGCAACAACGGGCAATTCCCTCTGCACATCCGTCATTGTCTTCATGCGTTCCCCTTCTGTAGTCGTCATTCCATCATCGCCATCACGCGCCGACGCACAGTTCGCGCCGGCACGACCCCTCAATCCTCACGCCGCCGCACCTGCCCCCGATACCGTCCCACGTTGCGCCGGATCTCGCCCCGGTACTCATTGAGGTAGGTCGTCAGCAGCTCCTCCAGATCAGCCTCGTCCGGTTGCCCGGCCAGCAACCCCTGCTCCTCGAGGTAACCCAGGAAGCGGGCCAAGATGTCGTCGAGCGCGATAGGCACGCCGGCGCCCCGCGCCGTCACCGCATAGCGCTTGTCCCCAAGGCTCTCGACCTCGGGCCTTCCGCACCAAAGCTGGTAGGGGTTGCCATAGGACGAGAAGGTCACGGGCCGGGCGGAGAGCAGCTCAGCCAAGGCCCGCCGCACGCCCTGCTTGCCCCCAGGTCCGCTGAGGATCATCCGGACCGCATACCCGTGTTGACCGAAGTCGCCTGCTACGTCGTCAACCTCGATGCGCTCGACGGTGAAGTCACCGATCGTCTCCCCGGCGAGGGGGAAATCCATCATGGCGCGAAACTTCTTGGCGAAGGGCATCGGCTCTCCTTGGGCGCCTAGGCAGTCAGCAGGACGACCAGCGGGATGAGGATGGACGCAGTTCCGAGGATGCCGATGATCGCGACGAACATCGTGTAGCGTCGCATGTAATTCGTCAGCAGGGCGGGGTGATAGTAGCGGCTGACCTCTTCGTCTTCATAGATCCTGATGAGACCTTGAGACAGCATCTTGCGCGTCGCCCTTCCCGTGAGCAGTCCGGTGATGGCAATCCCGTTCACGAGGACGGAGATCGTGAAGTTGATCGCCAACACGATGGCACTGGTCGTTCCTGCGCCCGCCTCGCCGAGCTGGTCAGCCGCCGCAGCCGCCAGCGCCGAGCTCACGCCCAACAGGACGAAGTTGAAGATGATGGCGGTCACCACGAAGATGGTGTCGGTGCGGGTGTTGATCCGGATCTCTTGGTTGATATGATCGTGGATTTCGTGCAACATGGTCCTCGCTCCTTATGCACTCACTACGCAAGAAAGGGCCGCACCTTGCCTCAAACGAGACGGACCTCAGGCACTCTGGCTGCCGCTCGCCTCGAGCGACGGCGGGCGGGGCCAGACGACCACCAGCGCCACCATCGCGACGGCTACGACGATCCCGGTCGCCAGAGCCTGCGTCCGCGCGATACGGCGCGCAGCCGGGGTCACGTCCTGGTAGATCCCCAACACGCCGACATCCCGCTCCAGGTTGCTCGGGCTCGTGTCTCGAATGACTACGTGGGTGACAACGAGATCGACATCGCGCAGCGTCGTCTCCGGGGTCACGAGCACGTCGGCGGCGATCAACTCCGAATGCGCATTCGGCCGGCCGTTCCCGTACCACCGGCCGGCCGCCATCTCCACCACCGTGGCATCGTCCGTGTACCGGCCGACCTCATCGGGATCCGTGGAGCCCACGATCAGGCCGGAGGCACCATAGAGGCGAAGCTTGGAGACCGAGAAGCGCTCGCGCAGCGCCAGGAGATCACGATGGAGTGCTTCTGTCTCCGGGTGCTCCGATAGCGCGTCCGGGTCAAGATCGGGAGCCCGACGGGTGAAGGCCCGGACCTGGGGCCAGGACGTGGCGGTGAACTGCTGCGCCATGGTCACAGCCCGCCCCTCGGTCTCGTAGACAAGACGGCCTCTCGCCACCCTACGATAGACGAGGCCCAGGACGACGGCGAGCAGCACGAGGGCCGCCCAGCCAACGATCACGTAGACGCGAACAAGTGCGCCCGTCTGATCCTCGACGCCGGGAACGCCATCGGAAGACGATACCGACCCCGTTTCCTTGGTCTCCATGGTGGCCTCCCTTGTGCACACATCACGCTACGCTCATTCTACTGCAAGTCGGGCGTTCATGTAAGGGGGAGGCACTTCGCCCTCTAGCCGGAACCGGAGCTGCCATCCTGTCATTTCGAACGAACCCGTGAACGTCACGGGCGTGAGAAATCTCTGCGTGCGACAGCGGCTCCAGCTGCGGGCAGAGATCCTTCGCGGTCGTGGTTTGTCCAGTGTCGGTCTGCAAGACCCGCTCAGGATGACCGCGTCCGAGCCGTCAATGAAGGATGAGCCAGGTGAGGCCGAAGTTCGTCAACGTAGCAGCCACAAGGCTGGGCCAGATGCTATGGGTACGCCAGGCTGCCCAGCCTTGACATCGGCCCCGTCACGCCTTATCCTCACCGCGAACCAGGAGGATAGACCATGCGCTTGTTGACAAAGGTACGGACTAGTCCAAGCCCCCTCGTGATGCCGTTGGTGGGGCAGCCTGCCGTCAAGCTTACGGGCAGCAGCCTATGGCAGAACGAAAGCAACGCCGAGCTCCAGTACCGCACGATCAAGGCCCTCTACGAGTACAGTCAGCCCGACAGCGTCTTCACCATGATGGATCTCGCCGTCGAGGCCGGGGCCTTGGGGCTGCCCCTTCGTTTCCCGCTCAACGAGCCGCCCACGGTCGAGGCCGTACTCGTGAAGCGCCGCGAGGACATCGAGCGCCTGCACGTCGTTGATGTCCGGTTCGACGGGCGGGTGCACACCTACGTCCAGACCATGCACCGTCTTGCCGCTGACGCGGACATCCCCGTGCCAAAAGGGGCCTATGTGGCCGGCCCCTTCAGCCTCGCAGGGCTGATGATGGGCGCGACGGAGATTGCGATGGCGACCCTCACCGATCCCGACCTGGTCCACGAGGCCGTGGCCTTTGCCACCAGCGTGGTCGCAAGCTACGCGCAGATGCTGCACGCGGCGGGTGCCGACATGATTGTCATCCTCGAGCCCTCTGCCGTCTTCCTCTCCCCCAAGGCCTTCGCTACCTTTTCCGGCGCCTATGTCCGCAGACTGGTGGCGAGCCTAGAGACTGACTGGCTGCTCCACGTCTGCGGTGACAGCACCCACTTGATCCGGGGTATGTGTGAGACCGGGGTCCGCGGCCTCAGCCTCGATGCCGACGTTGATCTGCCGTCGATCGCGCAAGAGGTGCCGGAGGACGTCCTCTTGGTGGGCAATCTCCACCCCGTCCACGTCGTGGCCCACGGCACACCCGAGACGGTTCGCGCAGCGACCACCACGCTTTTGGACGAGATGAGGGAGGTGCCCAATTTCGTACTGAGCACCGGTTGCGACGTGCCCTATGAGGCGCCGCTGGAGAACGTGAAGGCACTGGTGGACGCCGGCAAGGGGATACAGAGAGCGTCTCGCACGGAGTAAACAATGACAGAGGAGGACATTAGGATCGAGCCCCTGGACGCCGTCGGCCTCGACGCAAGGCTTGGTCTGTGTTGGGGGCACCTAACGGGATGGGCGGAGCTGCCCATCGTGGACCGCAGCCGGCGGTGGCTCAAGCAAGCCAATGCCCGCTTCTCGCCCACTACGTTCGTAGCAAGCCGCGGTGAGACGCCTGCCGGGATGATCGAGTTTTTGCCGCTGTCGCTTCTCCCCGAGAGCGGCCTCTGCCCCTGCCGGGGCGGACCCGAGACCTATCCCTCAGTCTCGAAGGCCAAGAACTTGGCAGCCGCCTATCCAGGCCACCTCTTCATCACGTGCCTCTGGGTCCTTCCAGATCATCAGGGGCACGGGATCGGCACGGCGCTCCTACGTCACCTGCTCGACAGCGAGGTCGCCCGACGCTTCGAGGGGATCCTCGTCTATGTCTCCGAGCGAGGCGAGAGCTGGGAGGAGCACATTCACTGGCCCTCTGGACCGATGGCGCTCTACGTGCGCGCGGGATTCACCCTCGTCAAACCTATAGAGAGCCCCTCTGGACATCTGTTGCGCTACAAAAGGCCCGGGGCTTGAGCTTGCCGGGTTGATGATAGGCCAGCCCTTATCCCTCGTGTGACTTGACCGCGCTTTCCACCAACGGCTGCGCCAGGTTGACAAACTCGGTGGGAATCACGAATTTGGTCGAAGCCCCCTCTCCCAAGGCTTTGAGCGCCTCTAGGTACTGAAGCGTCAAGGTCTTGCTGTCGACCCCCTGGGCCACCTGGTAAATCTCATTCAGGGCGCGTGCGGAACCCTCAGCTCGCAGGATAGAGCCCTGGCGTTCGCCCTCTGCAGACAAGATAGTGGCTTGGCGCTCACCCTCTGCCCTTAGAATGGCAGCCTGCTTCTCGCCCTCGGCCCGCGCAACCGCCGCCTCCCGCTCCCCATTTGCCTCGGTCACCGTCGCCCGACGGTTTCGCTCGGCAGCCATCTGGCGGGTCATCGCCTGGGCAATGTCGGCGGGCGGCACGACCTCACGGATCTCAACAGCCATGACCCGGATACCCCAGCGATCGGTGACATCATCTAGCTTCTCGTGCAAAATGCGGTTGATCTCGTCGCGCTTAGAAAGCACATCATCGAGATCCATCGCCCCCACCACCGCTCGCAGCGTGGTGATCGCTAAGCCGCGCGCCGCCCCGGTGAAATCCTCCACCTCCAGCACGCTGCGCTCAGGGTCGATCACCTTGTCGTAGACCAAGAAGTCGATGCTGACCGAGGCGTTGTCGGCGGTGATACAGGTCTGGGGTGGCACATCGAAGAACACCTCCCTCAGGTCCACCGGCACCCCCCGATCCACAAAGGGGATCAAGAAGACAATGCCCGGCCCCTTCGCACCCATCGAGCGGCCCAAGCGAAAGACAACCAGGCGTCGGTACTCCGGTATGATCCGTACCGCCATGGCCAACACAACTGCCACCGCCAGCACCGCAATGCCAACGAAGAGCCACTCCATATCTTCCCCCTTTCGGTGTCCTACGCAATCACCTCAATGCTCGATATCACCATCGCCGTCGCCGCCCTCGTCGGCACGCTCAACCTCAAGCCGTACGCCGGTAATCCCGGTCACCCGCACGGTACTCCCAGCAGGGATCTCCTCTCCCTTCGTTATGGCGCTCCATTGCTGTCTGTCCACCCGCACCTGACCGGCGGGGACCAGATCGGTAAGCGCGATGCCCTCGAATCCGACGAGCCGTTGTGCTCCCGATTGTGGTGGACGCCTGCTGGCAACGAGAATCGCACGAAGCACGATGAGGCTGAAACTGATCATCCCAACTGCTATGAGGCCTATCAACCAAGGGCTAACCCGCACCGCGGGCAGGGCTGGTGAGATGGGTCTGAAGGGCACGAAAAGCAGCAACGAGCCCAGCACGAAGGGAACGAGCGCTGCCACGGAGACGATGGCCTCCGTATCTGTTAACAGCGCGATCACAAAGAGAATGACGGAGATCCCGAGCAGCACGATGCCGGCCCAGTTCACGGGTAGGTTACCGAGCCCCAGGAAAGCAATGGTAAACGAAACCGCAGCGCCTATGCCCGCCACGCTGAGACCGGGGTCAGCTATCTCGGCCAGGAGAAAAAGGGTCCCCAAGGAGAGCAGTAGGTAAGCAATGTTGGGCTCCGTGATGACGTGGAAGAAGCGCTCAGCCAGGTTCATCGGCTCTTCCTGAAGCAGCTTACCAGCCGTTTGTAGCGTGGTGCCAGCGACCTCGCGACCGTCGAGCTGCAAGAGGAGATCGTTCAAATCCGCAGCCACAAGGTCGATGACGTTGATGGCCTCGGCTTCCTCCGCGGTGACCGACAGGTTTTCCCGCACGGCCTGCTCTGCCCACTCAGCGTTGCGGCCTCGCGTCGTCGCGATGCTGCGAACCAAGGCCGCCGCGTCACTGGTCACCTTTGCGTCCATCACGTCGCTGATCTCCTCGCCCAAAGGGACGGGATGGGCGGCGCCAACGTGGGTTGCGGGAGCCATCGCCGCGACATCGGCAGCCAAGAGGATGAACAAGCCGGCGGAAGTAGCCCGAGCCCCCCCCGGCGTCACGTAGACAGCGGTGGGGACGGAGGCCTGGAGCAGCATCTGAACCATCTCTCGCATCGCCGTCTCCAGCCCGCCGGGGGTGTCAAGCGCGATGACGACCAACTCGGCATCCTGTTGTCGCGCGGTCTGAAATCCACGCTCCAAGTAGCGAGTTGTGAGAGGATTGATGACACCGCGAATCTCAAGAAGGAGAACCGGCCCGGTGGCAGCCTGGATGGGAATGGGGAAACTGAGCAGCAAGCATCCTGCGATGGCCATCAACAAGAGACCGCGTTTCATGTCAAATCTCCCTTCCGGCAATCTTATGCTACCTCAGATTCGCCGGGCGGACAAGGGATCGCTGCCTCAGTTGAGGCTCTGCGCGTGTAAGCCTTGAGGATCGAAATCAACAGGGCGACAACGCCCTTAGGGTTGGGGGGAGGCCCCTGCAGGTGCCAGCGAAGAATTGCTATGGCGAGCCCTCCATTTCTGATCTACGAAAAGAGGCGGCTTCCGACGAAGCCGCCTCCTGGATCTGAGTGATGGTCAGAGTCCGCCGTGGTCAATCAGGTTACTTGGCGTACTCGACCGCGCGTGTCTCCCGAATCACGGTAACCTTGATCTGACCTGGATACTCCATCGTCTCCTCGATTTTGCGGGCAACCTCCCGAGATAGCCGGAGGCTCTCCAGGTCATCGACATCCCCCGGACGAACGATGATGCGAATCTCACGCCCCGCCTGGATCGCGTAGGACTCCTCGACCCCGTCGAAGGAGCGCGCGATCTCTTCCAGACCGCGGATGCGCTTGATGTAGTGCTCCAAGCTTTCGCGGCGGGCCCCAGGGCGAGCACCCGAGATGGCATCGGCAGCCTCGACCAAGACGGCTTCAAGCTGTTGCTGCTCAATCTCGTGGTGATGAGACTCGATGCAGTTGATCACGGCTTTGGGAACCCCATACCGGCGCGCTAGCTCGGCCCCGATTGTGGCGTGCGTCCCCTCGACCTCGAAGTCCACTGCCTTGCCGATATCGTGAAGCAGCCCACCCATGCGTGCAATCTCCGGGTTCCCACCCACCTCAGCAGCCAGCAGACTGGAGAGCTTCGCCACCTCGATGGCGTGCCCAAGCTGGTTCTGACCGTAGCTGGTCCTGAAGTAGAGCCTACCCAGGAGCTTCATCAATTCCGGATGGAGGTTGGGCACCTCGGCCTCGTAGACCGCGTGCTCGGCCTGCTCCCGCATGATCTGATCGACTTCTTTCTGAGCCTTATCCAGCACCTTCTCGATACGCGCCGGATGGATGCGTCCGTCCTGAACCAGGTAGTGCATGGCCCGGGCCGCGACCTCTCGCCGCACAGGATCAAAGGATGAGATCGTGATCAACTCAGGTGTATCGTCAACGATTACGTCCACACCAGCCTTCTGCTCAAAGACGCGGATGTTGCGCCCACCTCGCCCGATGATGCGTCCCTTCAACTCGTCGTTGGGGATCTCAAGGGTCTTGGTAGTCAACTCCGCCACCTGTTCAGAAGCCAATCGCTGGATCGAAGTCGTGATGATCTCCCGTGCTCGGGCATCGCTTTCTTCCCGAGCTCGCAACTCCTCCTCACGGATCACGCGCGCCATGTCTTGGCGGGTGTCCTCGGCCACCTGCTCTAACAAGATCTCACGAGCCTCTTCCACCGTGAGATCGGCAATGCGCTGCAACTCTTCTACGCGCTGCTCCTCCATCGTCTGGAGCTGATTCCATCTCTTATCCAGCGTGCTCTGGCGCTTGCTCAGCTGCTGTTCTCGCGCATCGATGCGCTCCTGGCGAGTATCGAGCTGCTCACGCCGCTTCTGCAGTCGATCTTCTTCGCGTCGAAGTTGCTGATTCCGAGCATCTAGCTCACTTTCGACTCCCTTGCGGATCTTGAGGGCCTCGTCCTTGGCATTGAGCACCACATCGCGAGCCTGCTTCTCCGCTTCCTCCAACAAGCGGGTGCGCATCGCTTCCAGATTTCCTAGCTCCTCCTGGAAACGTTGCTGGCGGTAGAGATAACCCACCACCCCACCTGCTGCCAATCCGATAATCAGCGCAATGACACCAATTAGCCACTCCATTCAGTCCTCCTCGCTTTGTTCAGCGTCCGGTTGAGGAAAGTCGTCGGCAGCGAGGGTCTCACGGATAAGGTCGTAGGGGAATCCACGACGGGCCAGGCGACCGTAGAGGCGACGCTGGAATTCGTCAGGGGAAAGATGCATCAACCTGCGAGCCTGCTCACGCGCAACGCGCTGCACTGCACGCTTCTCGTCGTAGTCATCGAGCGCCTGCTCGATAATGTCCGACGAAATCCCCTTCTGACGTAATTCGTATGCCAGCATTCGTTTGCCCCTGGGCCGAGTCCGAGCCCGATTGTCACACCAGTAGCGGGCGAATGACGCGTCATCTACCAGATCAACCCGCTTCAGGCGCGCCAGCACCTCTTCCACCACATCCTCCGCAAACCCCTTATCAGTCAGATAATCACGTAGCTCAGCTTCACTGCGGGGCCGGTAGGAGAGATAGTCCAACGCCCTGCTATGCGCGTGCTCTAACCCATCCGCTGCCTTGAGTTCGGCGATCTCTTCGTCAGACAACCGCATGCCAACTTTGAGGTTTGTCGCCACAAAGTCGGCCAAGCCGAAGGCGAAATCGCCATCCAGGTATACATTTACCCGATCCCTGGAACGTTTTTGAGGCTCCAGGGCCGTAATCGTACCTGCCATCCCAATCCTCTAGAATCAAAGTCAGTCAAAACGCAAAAACGGCTATGGCAGCATTACCATAGCCGTTGATCACAACGAGCAAGTCAGGCTAAGACGTGCCCAAGCTGCTCAATTATCACCATTACCTTGAGCGTTCTCGGCTTGTATAGGTGCTGACAGGCATCGTCAGCACCCGCCGCGATGTCACGTCAGAGCCATTTTGCTTTCGAAAGACACAACTGTGGGTCCTCCCACAGACTGCGGTATTCGCAACAGCTAAGTCATGTGCCAAGCAGACGCCGTGTACACTTGAGCGGTGCGACCTTCCCGCTAGGGCCTAACAGGCGCCCGGTAGAAGGTCTCGCCGATCAGCAACGCATCCCAAGTTAACCCATCGCGATTCTGGACTATAGCGATCCAGGTCCACACATCCCTACAGCGATGGCTGCCATCGGGCTAGGCTTAGCCTTCACCTGATGCCACGGCTATCCCTTATTCTACACCAATCCGAAATAAAAGGAAGATGACTCGGTTCTAAAGTGTGTTGGTGACATTCAGGACTCGCTTCGTGTCCGCGCA
>JBNGDL010000013.1:0-10628 GCA_049975205.1 Anaerolineae bacterium
ACAACAACTTCGGCACGCCCATGAGCCATGGCTGCGTGAACCTCTCGCTGCCCGATGCGGAATGGTTCTACAATTGGGCACCCGTTGGGACGAAGGTGGTGAGCCATTACTGAGCGCCGACCATGTGCACTGAAGGGGCTCGTCTGGAACATTTCCATCCTCTACGACGTCATAGGAGTAGGTGAGTGAAGAAAACCTAGTCGTTAACTAGGAGGATGGTATGTCAAAGTATAAGATAACTTATAGTTTGTTACTGGCAGTTGGGCTGTTGACGGTTGTGATTCTGAACGCCTGCAGCCCGACCCAAAAGGCTGTTGGTGCACCGTTGCCGCCGGAGAAACCAGCGGGCGATGCGAAGAGCGAATCGGTTTATGTTGACAGCGTCGACGTGATGATACTGGAGTCCTTTCCTGTACAGGTGAGAGCTCGGATTACGGGCCATCTGCCCGATGGATGCACGGAGATCACGTCAACCGACGTGACCTACGAGGAGGCCTCGAAGACCTTTTTCGTGGAGTTCGAGACGTATCGGGATCCGGAGCTGATGTGCACGCAGGCCCTGGTTCCCTTCGAGAAGACCGTCGACCTTGAGGTTCGTGGTCTTTCCGCTGGACACTACACGGTCGATGTGCCAGGGGCCGTGGCGTCTTTTGAATTGGCTACGGACAACGTGCTGCCGGAGGACTAACTTCGAGTACCGTCAGAGAAAGTGCCTGTGGGTCTGCGGACCACCTCTGCTGATCCATTGACCACCGCCAGTACGCACCGCGTATTGGCGGTGGTTTGCGTCTGGGTTCATCTTCCCTAACCTCAGCTCGAGAGAGCCTCGAGACTGCTCGAGGTCTCCTTGAGGTTGTCAACCATTCAGGATACCTATAATAGGTATAGGGTTCGCTTGGTCAGGCAAAGAGCGAGATCCCCTCCATTGCTGGGAGGGGAATCTTGTTGTTTTGGGTGAGCGCTGCTGGCGCTGCCGCGCGCAGGGGTGGGGACTAATGTTGACGATTGACGGGTCTTATGGAGAGGGTGGCGGGCAGATTCTCCGGACAGCGCTGAGTTTGGCGGCTGTCACCAAGACCCCTGTGCGTTTGACAAACATCCGGGCTAATCGCTCAAAGCCAGGCCTGCGCCCGCAGCATCTGACAGCCGTGCGGGCTTCGGCTGAGATCTGCGCGGCTCGAATAGAGGGGGACGAGCTAGGGAGCTCGTCGCTGACCTTCGAGCCTCAGGGCGAGGTAAGGGCCGGGGCGTACATCTTCGATGTCACTGATGCGGCCGTTGGAGGCTCTGCAGGGTCTGTAGTGCTCGTCCTGCAGGCTGTTATGCTGCCCTTGGCGCTAGCTTCCGGTACGTCTGAGGTGATCCTGACCGGCGGAACGGCAGTGCCGATGAGCCCGCCCGCTCTCTATATCGAAAAGGTCTATCTACCTACGTTGTTCGAGATGGGTGTGCGCGCGAAGCTCGACCATCGCCTTTGGGGGTTCTTTCCCGAGGGGGGCGGCGAGCTGGCGGCAGAGATCCGCGGCGGGACCGATCTGCGAGGGCTGGACCTGGTCGATCGCGGGGAGCTGATCAGGGTAGAAGGTCTGGCTTTTGCCTCCAAACTGCCTTCTCACATCCCACAGCGAATGACCAATCGGGCGCGTTCGCTGTTGAGGGATGCGGGGATGGACGCGGTCATAGCGCCCCAGCACGTGCCGTCGCCGGGGGTGGGGACGGGTCTGTTCCTCACCGCACGGTATGAGCGAGCACAAGCTGGTTTTCTCTCCTTGGGACGTCGGGGGCTGCCGTCGGAGGAGGTCGCTGAGATCGCATGCCGTGCCCTCTTTGAGCACCATCAAACTGGCGCAGCTGCTGACCCACATCTTGGAGATCAGCTGGTGCTCCCGTTTGCGCTTGCCCAAGGGAGCTGCAGGGCCACGGTCTCGCGCGTCACGCGGCACCTGCTGACGAGCATCTGGGTGGCGCATCAATTCGGCTTCGAGAACGTGCGCATAGAAGGAGAGATTGGTGATCCGGGCCTTCTCTCTACCTGATGGCCTTTGCGGTCTGGCTTTCGAGCGCAATCGGCGCGGCATAGCTGTGCCGGAAGCGCAGCGTCGCCAACAACCTTCAGTTAGGCGTGGTCTGGAGCGTCCCTATGCTTGAACTCGTCTTTCTCGGGACCGCAGCCTCCGCACCGTCGATACAGCGAGGGCTGCCGGCTCAAGTACTGCTCTATCGCGATGAGCGTTTCCTGGTTGATTGTGGGGAGGGAACCCAACGACAGATTTTGCGAAGCGGCATCGGCTTCCGGCGGCTTGATCGGGTGTTGCTCACCCACGGACATCTAGACCACATCCTGGGGATTGGCGGGCTGGTCTCGACCTTTGCGCGTTGGGAGGCTGTGGATGCGCTGGAGATCTATGGGGGCCGCCGCGCGTTGGATCGCGTCCAGGATCTGATCTTTGGTGTCGTCTTGCGGGGAGCCCGTCCGCCTGTGAAGATTGACTTGGTTGATATCAAGCCAGGAATCTTGTTGGAGAGCGACGACTTTGAGGTCCGCGCCTTTCCCGTGCGACACCGCGGGCCCGGCTGTTTCGGCTACCGGTTCTCTGAGAAGCCACGACGCCCTTTCCTTCCCAAGAAAGCTGAGGCCCTGGGCGTCCCAGCCGGGCCCGTCCGTCGGGACCTGGTCGCGGGGCACAGTATCACGTTGGAGGACGGACGCGTGGTCCATCCCGACGACGTGCTGGGTCCAGAACGACCTGGGGTCTCCATTGCTTTGACCGGCGACATCGGGCATGTTGAGAATCTCGTGGAAGCCGTACACGGTGTGGATCTGTTGGTGACCGAGGCCACTTATCTCGCCAGGGACCGCGAGATGGCGCGACGGTTTGGTCACATCACAGCGGGCGAAGCCGCCTGGCTGGCTCACGAAGCAGGCGCACGGATGCTGGTGCTCAACCACCTATCTCAGCGTTACAGGATTCGGGACATCGTCGACGAGGTTGAGAAGCGCTTTGAGCCCGTCGTCGTCGCTCGCGACTTCGATCGCTTTGCGGTGACTCGGGAGAAGATCGTCCTGACGAACCAGCAACTTGAAAGAGATGAGGAGCTCATCGTAGGCGAAGAGACCTCCGGTCATGATCTGTAGAGGGTGGAGACTCAAGAAATATCTGGACACCCAGATTGATGTCTGGACATCCAGATAGCGTCTGATACAATAGCTCGCGACCCCTAACATTCCTTACGAGAAGTAAGGAAGCCTGGAGATCATTCTAGTCTAAGGAGGAGTTGCTATGAGACGTCGAGTGCTGATGGTGGTTGCTGTGATGCTTGTTGCCGTAATGGCCCTGTCTGCCTGTGATGGTGGTGGCGCGCAGTCCGAAGGCCCTTTCAAGGTGGCCTATGTCTACATTGGCCCGCCAGGGGACCTGGGTTGGACCTATGAGCATGACCGTGGTCGGTTGCAGGTCGAAGAGGAGTTTGGCGACGACATTGAGACGGCCTATATCGAGAACGTCGAAGAGGGGCCGGATGCTGCTCGTGTCATTCGACAGTACGCTCAAGAAGGCTACGACATGATCTTCGCCACCTCGTTTGGGTACATGGACCCGATGTACGAGGTCGCCGAAGAGTTCCCCGATGTGATCTTCGAGCACTGCTCGGGGTTCAAGACGCGGGACAATATGGCGACTTACTTCGGTCGCATCTACCAGCCACGTTATCTCTCGGGCCTGGTTGCCGGGAGCATGACCGAGGCCAACAGCATTGGCTACGTGGCCGCTTTCCCCATCCCCGAGGTGATTCGCGGTATCAACGCCTTCACGCTGGGTGTGCAAGATGCCAACCCCGATGCCGAGGTTCGGGTGGTCTGGACCAACAC
Source organism: Anaerolineae bacterium (assembly GCA_049975205.1). Taxonomy (GTDB): domain Bacteria; phylum Chloroflexota; class Anaerolineae; order B4-G1; family SLSP01; genus PWVB01. Next base: position 3,869 of record JBNGDL010000013.1, read on the forward strand.
GTGGTATGATCCCGTCAAGGAGCGTGAGGCTGCTATCGCCTTGCTCGACGCCGGCGTCGACATTATCGCGCAGCACCAGGACACCACAGAGCCCCAGAAGGCTGCCCAGGAGCGTGGTGCGCTGAGCATCGGCTACGACTCAGACATGCGTGCCTTCGTCGGCGACACGGTGCTGACTAGCCCGATGTGGAACTGGAGCACTTACTACATTGACACGATCGGCAAAGCGATGGACGGTGACTGGGAGACGCATGAGTACTGGGGCGGGCTCGAGGACAACGTCGTCATGCTGGGTGAGCTCAGCCCGAAGGTTCCCCAAGACGTCCGTGATCTCATCGATTCGGCTCGTGAGGACATCATCGGTGGCGACGACGTCTTCTGCGGCCCGATCAACGCTCAGGATGGCAGCATCCTCGTCGCCGACGGTGACTGCATGAGCGATGGGGACATGCTGAACCTGAACGTCTTCGTCGAGGGCGTGGTCGGGACGATTCCCGAGGAATAGTCGGCAACAGCGAAGGAGCGGCTCCTTGCTTGCGGCCGGTTTCGACTCCGACAAGCGGGGTCCGCTCTTTCCCTTCATTCAACCCCGTCTCGCAGACCGGAGCGAGTCGGACGGGATTACAAGCGACCCAGGACACGGGCCCTCCGTGTTCTGGGTCTGAGATATAGGATCACGACTCTAAAATGAACCGCGAAAGGCGCTCTGATTTACAGCAGCCTGTGCTTCGGATGCGGGACATCACGAAGCAGTTTCCTGGTGTGCTGGCCAATGATCACATCGACCTTGACCTCTATCGCGGTGAGATGCTGGCGCTTCTTGGAGAGAACGGTGCTGGTAAGAGCACCTTGATGAACGTCCTCGTGGGCCTTTACCGCCCCGACGCTGGCGAGATCGTGGTGCGAGATAGACCTGTCGAGATCCATTCTCCTCGAGATGCGGCGGAGTTGGGGATTGGCATGGTCCATCAGAACTTCATGCTGGTGCCAACGATGACCGTCGCGCAGAACATCGTCCTTGGCATGCGGGATCTTGCCTTTGTCCCCAATATGAATGAAGTGGCGCGGCGTATCCGCGAGTTATCGGAGCGCTACAATCTGAAGGTGGACCCCAAAGCATACATTTGGCAGCTAAGCGTTGGCGAGCAACAGCGTGTCGAGATCCTGAAACTGATCTATCGAGGCGCAGAGATCCTCATTCTCGATGAGCCGACGGCGGTGTTGACCCCTCAAGAGACAGAGGATCTGGGCCGGGTCCTCGAGGTCATGCAAGCTGAGGGCAAGTCAATTATCTTCATCACCCACAAGATGGGTGAGGTCATCGCGTTTTCTGATCGCGTCTGTGTGCTGCGACAGGGCCGGGTGGTCGCAGTCAAGCCCACGACGGAGACCAACCCTCGGGAGCTGGCGCGCTTGATGGTGGGACGCGAGGTCCTCTTCCGTATCGACAAACAGCCGGCTGATCCGGGCGATAAGGTTCTGGTCCTGCGGGATGTCTGTGCGGACAATGATAGAGGCTTGCCAGCGCTCCGCGGCATCTCCCTCACGATCCGTCAAGGCGAGATCCTGGGAATTGCAGGTGTGGCTGGCAATGGCCAGCAGGAACTCGCTGAGGTCGTGACCGGTCTGCGCCCCATCACAAGGGGCGAGATGCTGATTAATAGCCAGGATCTCACCAACTGCACGCCTCTGGAGGTCATCCGATCGGGTGTCAGCCATATCCCTGCTGATCGGATGGGTATGGGCACGGTTGGGGGGATGGCGGTCTCCGACAATATCGCGATGAAGGGGTACCGATCTCCCCCGCTGGCGAAGGGAGGGCTCCTCAACCGCGAGCGAATTCTGGATTTCGCTCGGACGATGATCGAGATCTTTCAGATCTCAACGCCGACTCCCCAGACCTACGTGAAATTCCTCTCCGGCGGCAACATCCAGAAGACGATTCTGGCTCGGGAGATTGACGCGTGCGTCGGGTTGTTGGTGGCGGTCTACCCCTCACGGGGGTTGGACGTCGGTGCGACAGAAGCCGTGCGGCGGCGCCTTCTCGAACAGAGGGATGAAGGCCGGGCCGTGTTGTTGATCTCGGAGGATCTGGATGAGCTATTGTCAGTAGCTGACCGTATAGCCGTGCTCTACGAGGGACGGATTATGGGCGTTCTCGACGCCGAAAACGCTGATACAGAGCGTCTGGGGCTGTTGATGGCAGGTGCGGATGCTGTGCCTGAAGGGGCTCTTGATTGATGAAGCTCGTCCTGAGGAAACGCGAATCCATATCCCGCCGGGCGGCCATCTTGGTGCCGTTGATCTCGTTCGCGGTCTCGTTGTTGTTCGGGGCGATCCTTCTAGCGATATCCGGGGCCAATCCTTTGACGACCTATATTGCGATGCTCGGTGGCGCCTTTGGCTCGGGCTACGGCTTGAGCGAGGTGCTTGTCAAGAGCATCCCGCTGATGCTCACCGGTCTAGGGGTCGCGCTGGCGTTCCGGATGCGCTTCTGGAACATCGGCGCGGAGGGCCAGCTGACGTTGGGAGCAGTAGCGGCTGCCGGCGTGGCCCTTTTCTGGTCTCAGCGGTTGCCTGCGTGGACGATCCTGCCCCTATCGATTCTGGCGGGGTGTGTGGCAGGTGCCCTTTGGGCCGGGGTTCCGGCTGTGCTCAAGGCTATGCTGAACGTTGATGAGACACTGACCACGTTGATGCTCAACTATGTCGCCGTGCTCTATTCAGAGCATCTCTACTATATAGCATGGCGTGCACCCGGCTACAACTCGGGCACGGAGCGCATTCCGGAGTTCGCTTGGCTGCCACGGATCGCGGGACGAGCGCATGCGGGGATTTTCTTTGGGCTGGCGTTGGCTGTGATTCTCTTCCTTGTCTTCCGTTTCACGAAGTGGGGCTTCGAGCTGAAGATTATTGGCTCCAATCCCACGGCAGCGCGATACCTTGGAATCAACATCGCGCGCAACATTGTCATAACGCTTCTGATCTCCGGCGCGATTAGCGGATTGGCTGGCGCCATTGAGGTGTTGGGTTTAGCGCGACGCCTGCAGCAGGGCATCTCCGTTGGTTACGGTTACACGGCGATCATCATTGCGTGGATGGCTCAACTTAACCCCCTGGGCGTGGTCCTGGTCGCCTTTCTCATGGCGGCCCTGCTGGTGGGCGGCGATCAAATCCAGATGCGGATGCGCTTGCCGGCCTCGGTTGGCGTGGTGCTACAAGGGATGATCTTGCTCCCGATGTTGGCAGGCGGGCTGTTCAAGGAATACAGGCTGGAGCGGCAGGCCCCTGAATCCATCGTGGCGACCGAGGAGGAGGCGGCGACATGACCGGCCTCTTGGCGCTACTAACCTCGATTCTGACCATCACGCTGCGGGCGGGCACCTCGCTGATCTATGGCACGATCGGTGAGACCTACACGGAGCGCTCCGGCATCCTGAACCTCGGTGTGGAGGGCATGATGCTCTTGAGTGCGGTCAGTGCCTTCGCCACGGCCTATTACAGCGGCAGCGTTTGGCTCGGCCTTGTCGTGGCAATGGGGGCCGGAGCCCTTATGGCTGTGATCCATGCCTTTCTCACGGTGACGATGCGTGCGAATCAGGTGGTGAGCGGTCTCAGCATCACCCTCTTTGGCACGGGTCTGGCGAGCTTCCTCGGGGAGCGCCTGGGGCCTCCCTCTAACAACATGAACCTCGTCGGTCTCGTCGGCCCTCGCTTTTCGCCGATCGAGATTCCGGGATTGAGCCAGATACCGGTGCTGGGCGCGTTCTTCAAGCAGGATTTGCTCAGCTATGGACTATTCTTGCTCGTGCCCCTGTCCTGGTACTTCCTCTACAAGACTCGGCCCGGACTCAACCTGCGCGCGGTGGGCGAGAGCCCTCAGACTGCTGACGCTATGGGCATCAATGTGATCCAAACGCGCTATCTCTACACGATTTTGGGCGGGATGTTGGTGGGCTTTGGGGGCGCGCACCTGTCGCTCGCCTATGCGCCGGGCTGGGCAGAAAACATCACCGGCGGACGGGGCTGGATCGTGATCGCGTTGGTGATTTTTGGAATGTGGAATCCAGCACGTGCCGTGTTGGGTGCCGTGCTCTTCGGGGGCATCAACGCAGTGCAGTTCCGGTTGCAGGCCGGCGGCACGACGATTCCCTCGGCCTATCTCAACATGCTGCCCTACCTCGCCACCATCTTGGTCTTGGTCGCGATGACGTGGTGGGAGGCGCTGAGCCATCGCATTGGTGCCCCTGCCGCGTTGGGATTACCCTACATGCGGGAAGAGAAGTAGTAGAGAGGGACGTCCAGCTATGCCATTTACTGAAGCAAAGGTGCCGGATCAGGCGGAATCTAGCGAAAACAGGGGGAACTCGGATCAGAGCGTCCCAAGTATGAGCCACCAGGTTCCGGAAAGCTGGAAGCCACAGGCAACGTCGCGGATGTGTTTTGTCTGCGGACGTGAGAACCCGGTGGGGCTTCACCTGCAGTTCTACGAGGACCACGAGCACGAACGCGTCGTCGTGCCCCTCGTGATTCCGGATCGATATCAGGGCTACCCTGGAATCGCTCACGGTGGCATCCTGGCGACGGTTCTCGACGAGGTGTCAGGCCGGGCATTGATGATGGCCTCGGCGGACAATCCCTTTTGGGTCACCGCCAAGCTGGAGCTGCGCTATCGCAAGCCGACCCCGACGGAGACGCCGCTGGAGGCTATAGGATGGGTCGTTCGTCGTCGACGCCGCACGGCTGAGGTTGCAGGCGAGATTCGACTCGAGGATGGCACGGTTACTGTGGAGGCCTCGGCGGTGGTCGTCTGCCCACCTCCGGAGACATTGCGAGATTGGGAACAGGAGCAGCAGTTCTGGCGCATCGAGGGTGCGCAACGATGAGGTTTAGGACAGCGCGCTCTTGCGAGCCGCCCCGGGACTTGCCGTTCCTGTCACGATGGAGGAGGAAGGGATGCTGCGAAACGTAAAGCACTATCATCGTCCCAACAAGGTTGAGGACGCGGTGATGCTGGTACAGACGAACCCTAATGCCGTTTATCTGGGCGGCGGGGCTTGGATCGTCGCGCAAGGCGATCCGGGGTTGGAAACCGTCGTCGACCTGCAGGACCTCGGCATCGACTTCGTCGATGCGACGCTGGAGGAGGTCCGTATCGGTGCGATGGCGTCCTTGCAGGCTATCATCGACCACCCAGATACGGCGGGCGTGGCGAATGGCCTGCTTGCACGGTCGGCAGGATATGTCCAGTCGCGTAACCTTCGAGAACAGGGAACCGTGGGTGGGACATTGATGACGGCCGGCCCGGCAGACCCTTTAACGACGGCGCTCCTGGTGCTGGATGTTGACACGTTTTATGCTGATCCGGTCATGCACAAAGCCCCGTTCATGAGTTTTGTCGCTTACCGAGAGCGATTGATCAAGACGCGAGTTCTTCTCACCGAGCTGCGGATCAAGCGACCGCCGACCCGAAGCGCGACCGCGCTTGAAGTCGTCGGGCGCTCGCCGAAGGATAAGCCCATTGTCTGCGCTGCTGCCTATGTCACGGTGAGCGAGGGGCTTCCGGACGCGGTGCGCGTGGCTGTCGGTGGGGCACATCCGCGTCCCATTCGGCTGCACAAGACGGAGCACATCCTGCGGGGGCAACTCATGGGTCCAGAGCGGGTGACGGATGCGCTGGCACCATCGCTTGCGGAGTTGGAGCCGGTGGGCGACTTCCGCGGGAGCGCTGAATACCGCCTGGCTATGGCGGAGGTCTTGGCACGCCGAGCACTCGTCAACGCCTGGGAGCAGGCGCGTCGGGCCTAAAGGTTTGCGGGAATAGAGAATAGTGTGGGAGGTCTTGTGTCAGAGAACGGAAATGCGGGTGAGCGTAGGCCGTTAGGCGAGACCTACGGCGGACAGGCTGTAATTGAGGGCGTCTTGATGCGCGGTAAGTACCATGCCGCGGTAGCGGTCCGGCGTCCCGATGGCGAGATCGTGGTCAAGGATGAGGCCTTGAGCGGACTCTACCGGGGCGCCTTCAGCAAGATTCCCTTTCTTAGAGGCATTCCGCTACTTTGGGATTCCCTTGGCTTAGGGATGAGGGCACTGTTCTTCTCGGCCGAGGTGGTCGGGCAGGAGGAGTCGCCTGACTTCTCGATGTCGGGTGGCGTCGGCCTAGCAACTGGAGCGGTCTCTCTACTTCTCGGCGTGGGACTCTTCATGGTGTTGCCTTCCTTCATCGCCGGGTTACTGGTCCCGGAGCGAGCCCTGCTCTTCAACCTGGTGGAGGGCGCGATCCGGCTGCTGCTCTTGATCGGCTACATCGTGGCGATCGCCCAGACGGAGGAGATTCGTCGCGTCTTCGCCTACCATGGCGCCGAGCACAAGACGATCAATGCCTATGAAGCAGGTGCGCCGCTGACCGTTGACGGCGTTCGTCCCTACTCGCGCCAACATACCAGGTGTGGTACGGCTTTCTTGCTCATCGTGGTGCTGATCTCGGTGTTGATCATGGCACCGTTGGGGAGGCCCTCTCTCATCGTGCGAATTGCATCGCGGCTTGCCCTGCTCCCCGTGGTTGCGGGCATCTCCTACGAGCTCCTGCGCTTTACGGCTCGCCACCAGGACGCCCCCATCATCCGATCGTTGATCGCGCCGAATCTGGCGCTGCAGAAGCTCACGACGCGAGAGCCGGATGACAGCATGATTGAGGTTGCCATCACGGCGCTGAAGAGCGTATTGAGCGGGGAACGCGAGGCAGCTGAAGCTCAGCCGT
>JBNGDL010000013.1:10728-76950 GCA_049975205.1 Anaerolineae bacterium
TCAAGGAAATCGAAGCGCTCGAGCTTGGGCTCTACCAGGGAATCAAAAAGGGAGACGTGGACCTCGAAGCCCTGGTCAGCTAGAAGCCCCGGCAGTTTGCGTCCCACGTAAGGGTCCGCGCCCGCGCGCGCCAGCCCCCTCAGCCATAGCTCGCGACTGCGGATCTCTGGAGGGTGCTCGATCATGCCCCCATAATCGGGTTCTAGGGCTAGGAGCGCGCCCTCAGGTCCAAGCGTCCGCCAGATCTCGGCAATGGCCAACTCGAGGGGAGAGACCCAGAGCAGGGTCAGTTGAGATAGGATCAGATCGAGGGCGCCATCGACGATGGGCACGTGTCGGGCGTCTGCCCCGAGCCGACATGCGCCGGCGAACGCCGCCTCTTCCCTCAGTCCAGCGAGATCGCGATCCAGGGCGATCACGAGTCCCCTGCTGCGGCGGACCAACTCGGGCACGACGGCACCGTGACCCGTTCCAAGGTCCAGGACGGCGGTGCGCCGGGCAATGTGGGCCCGCCTCAGAAGCTGGGACCGCGCAGGCGCCAGCCAGTCGGTCTGTTGCTCGAGCAAGGGGGCGTCGGGCAGAGCGGGAGAGGTGTGAGGCGCTATCGCCCACCACCCGCACAGGCACAGGCGCAGGCGCAGCCCGCGCACGCGCATGCGCAACTGCTCCCGCCACTGCGCCCGCCGCTACCACCGCTGCTGGAGCTCTTTGCGATAGCTTGGAAAACATCGCCCGTGACCCGATCGACCCCACTGAGGTCGACGAAGCCACCCTTCGCGGCAGGTAGTTTCATCGAGCCAGGCAGGACCGCCGCAGCCAGTCCTCCCATCGTGTTCTCTGCCCAACCGGCGAAGGAGGCTGCGACATCGCCAAACGAGGTCTGCCCCCCGCCTCCGCTGGGTCGGGAAGAAGATCCTGCGGAGGGACGTCCTTGACCACTGCTAACCGGGCGTGCCGTTGCCGTGGGCCTGGCCCACATAGGCCAGTAGTGGAAGCCTCCATGGGTCAAGACAGTCGGGTAGTCGTCGCCCATCATCACCCATGGCAAGTACTTGTCCAGGTACTCCTGGCGCTGCTTGATCTCGCCTATCGTCCTCGCCTGCTCCATCGCCTTCGCGATGACGCGCTCGTAGTACTCTTTGGTGTCGGAGAGATCGAACCCCTTCATCTTGGCAGCCGTGGCTTTGATCAGTTGTTCCATCGCTTCCGTGAAATCGATGCGCTCAACAGACTTATTGGGATGTCGCTCTAGCTCATCCAGGAAGTAGTCCTCATAGTCGTGGACCACCGTACCCCGTTCGCGCGCGATTCTACGGCGTTCGAGTTTGCGCTTCTTGAGTGAGCGACGATTTTCCGGTTCGTCCCAGGTCTGGAAGGGCTCGCTGACCTTGACGGTTAGAGGATCCTGCTTGACAAGCTCAACAACCCCTTTCTCCAATAAGCCGAATACGATCAAGGTCAAGATCTTGTGCAGAGGCAACTCCAGTAACACCGCGGCCTCTGGAGCTGTGAGCCCCCGTTTGATCCCGCCCCCCTCTACCTGTGCGATCGGCGGAAGGTATGTCTTGGTTTTCTTCTTGAGGCGGACTTCATTGTAGATGACTAAGGCGATCAAGATTGGGATAGCGGGCAGAACCGAAAGCGGAATCACGACCAGCATCAGGATAAGTCCACCAGCGAGGAAGACAAAGACGGTGCAGCCGGTCCCGCCCGAAAAACGGAAGAAGAGCCAAGCCAGCAGCCCTACGGCGACGGCGCCCAAGATGAATCGTGTGTTGGGGTTGTTGAGGAGCCAGCGGTTAGCAAGCTCGATAAGGCTCATGCTCACAACCCTGGACATCACGCGCTTCGGAAACGAGACCCCGACCATGTGCGGCTCGGTCGCACTCGCCTCGGGCCACTCCCATAGCGCGACGGCGTGGTCCTGGTAGAGGTACTTGGAGGTAAAGGGCTCCTGCTGATAGAGAACTTCGTCTGGCTCGATCCCTTCTGGAATGTGGATGGCAACGGCGATATAACTCTGGCCTCGGACCGATGCAGCATCGAACCAAGTAGGCGTGATGCGCAACGAGGCGTACTCCCGGTCGGTCGTGTCCTGATAGACCATCTCGGGCATCGTAGCCTCGAAATGAAGCGTGCCACGCTCCCCTGAAGGGATTGCATGCTCGTGGAAATGGATCTCAACGCCGATGTCGATGAACTCGGAGGTCCGGATGTCTGTGAGACGGACACCATCGATGGAGGCCATCATGTTGCCGATGTTGTAGTTCCGATGTGGGAGGCCAATGTCGACAATGTCAATCGGAGATCCATAGTTCTCAAAGGTGATGTCGTAGACGAGCCGGGCCGCGGCGTCGGGCTGGATGAAGACCTGCATCTTGAGATCCGGGACGGCGAACGAGTAGGACTGCGCCTGGGCAGGCGCCGTGCCCAAGCCCAGGATCAGAACCAAGAGTCCCGCCAGCAAGAGTGACGACCAACGCTTAGGCATATCGATAGGTTCCTCCACGAGGGCAGTCGGCGGAGCCAAACCGCCCCAGGAATAATGTCAGACGACTACCTTCCCCCACCGGCACATGCACACGCACACGCGCAGCCTGCGCAGGCGCACGCACAACTACTGCCACCGCCGGACCTGCTGCCAGAGGACCCGCTGGACACGCTGGGTTTCGATAGGGTGGTGGGCAAGATGGCGGCTGCCATACCGCCCATCGTGTTCTCCGCCCACCCGGCAAAGGAGGCGGACACATCGCCAAAGGTCGTCGTGCCGCCACCGGATTTGCCGCCGGAAGGCCTGCTGCCTCCCGCTCCGGCGGCGGTTGGGCCCGATGTTCGCGCCCAGGAGGGCCAGTAGTGATAGCCGCCAACCGTCAGGACAGGACGGTAGTCCCGACGCATCATCACCCACGGCAGGTACCTGTCGAGGTAGGCCTCCCGCTGTTCGATGTCCCCGATTGAGGAGGCCTGCTCCACGGCGCGGTCGATGACGCGCCGATAATAGTCTTGCGTGTCTGAGAGGTCAAACCCCTTCATCTTCGCGGCGACACCGTCCACGAGCTCCTGCATAGGCTTCACGACCGCGAGCTTGCTGACGGGTGTGTCAGGATGCGCTTCGATGAGATCGAGGAAGGATTGCTCATACTCGTGGATGACGGTTCCAGCTTCCTGCGCCGCACGCCGCCGGGCCTGCCGACGGCTCTCCTTATCGTCGAGACCGGGTTTGTCGAGCACGCGAAAAGCCTCAACCACCTCGACGGTGAGCGGGTCGGGATCGGTCTGACGAATGAGGCCCTTCTCCAGCATACCAAAGATGACAAGGCCCAGAATCTTGGTCAGCGGTAGCTCCAACAAGACGGCCGACTCAGGGGCGGTAAGCCCCCGCTTGATCCCACCCCCCTCAACCTGAGCGATGGGTGGCAGGTAGTTGGGCTTGATGCCCCGCACGACGGCACGCACAATCGAGAAAAGGATGAAGAGCGGGATGACCACCGGCAGGCATCCCAGTACTACGGCTCCCACACCGGGTAGGACTCTTCCCAGCCAACGTCCTACCAAGTCCCAGAAGGTGACGTTGATGACGTTGGTCATACCCTCGCGGGGAAAGGAGACGCCGACGCGATAGACCTGGGTTGGTGCGACATCTTCGTAGCGCCAGACAGCCACGACGCGCCCCTGATCGTCGACGAACTTGTCGGTGAAAGGCTCGTCCTGGTAGATGACCGTCTCCGGGTCTAGGTTGGGTAGCGTCCTGACACGAATCTCGATGTCCCCGGTACCGCGCACCGATTCGCTTTCGAACCAGGTGGGCGTGATCTGCATCGAGGCCAGCTCCTCGTCCGTCGTGTCAGCATAGACCATGTCCGGAGAGACGAATTCGAGGTGTAGCGTGCCCGACTCGCCCGTCTGAATCGCCTGGCCATCCAAGTGGATCTCCACGCCGACGTCGATGTAGGTGGAGGGTCGGATATCACGCACTGGGGCGCCGTCGAGGGTGGCTGACATCTGCGATGTGTCGTAGTCCGAGTTGGGCGTACCAACATCCACAATATCGATAGGACTTCCGTAGTTCTCAAACGTGATATCGTAGACAATCTCCGCGGAGCCATCGGGTCGAATGGTCGCATCCATCACTATCTCGGGCACGGCGAAGCTATAGGTCTGCAGAGATGGACGAGGGACGGCATCCGCAGCCGCCGGATGTGCTGAGAGTGACGTTGGCAACACGCCTGCCACCACCAAAAGAGAAGCCAGAAGCAGTGCAAAGCCGATCTTCTTTCCTCTATACATAGCGCCCATCCTATTCATAGACTTCAACAGCTCTCCAGGTCTCAGAATTTCTGAATGTGCAAGACGGCGTCGCACGTCGTCCCTAGGTACTCTGTGCCCAACCGTGGGGATCGCGTGGGCAGTCCGCCGCACAGATGGCGAGCCCAGGGCACACCTCGCATCGTGTGGGAGCCTCTACACGCTCCCGGTAGCGTCGAAACACCGGGGCATTCCAGATGGCATCCCAAGACTCATGAAGGAGGTTCCCGGCGCTGTGATAGGGCCCGCGCGGCGGGATGACCTCACCCGTCGGTTCCACGCGTACCGCTACGTCGCCGGAGCAACGCGGCCCATCCAGCACCTGTTCCCTGAGGGGACGTGTTGGATCACGCTGGACGGGGGGATCCCAGATAAAGCGGGCCTGGGCCATATTGGCAGTCTCCTCGACGGTTGTGGCAACTTGAGCCATCCCATCGCTGGTAAAGATCCCATCTGCGGTCGCGACGTCAGGATCGATGGTGGCATAGGCAACAAAGGAGAGATTGTCCGCGCCCTTTGCGATCAGGGTTTCGACGGTCTCCCCTAGTTGGTCCAGGGTTGTCTGAGTGAGAGGTACTTCCGCAACGGCGCTGATCTGATACCTTTCTAGCCAATCCAACACACTGCACGCCGCCGCCAGGTCGCCCTCCCCACAGAGTGCGTCGTGAATCTCGGGGTCATTCGCCGCAAAGAGGAAGGTCACGTGGTCCACGCCGGCCTGCCTGAGGTCGGCAAGGAACCCTTCGTCCTGGATATCACTGGCTCGGGCGCGGACCCCGGCAATCATCCCTAGGTCCTCGGCGCGCTCCACGGCCTGGATCAAGTGCTTGGGGTCAAACCGGGACGGAGCGAGGAAGGTGACGTGAGGTATCCCCACCTCCCAAAGCCGATCCAGAAGCGGTGAGATCACCGTAGGTTCGGCAAGCGACAGCGATGCCTGCAAAGGCGCGATCAACTCAGCGCTGTAGGGTGAGACGGCGGCGTCTTCGAGGTTGAAGACAGGGTAGGTGTCCCCCGGTGCCTTGATCTGCTCGATCAGGCCCCTGACCTTGGCGATGTCCGTGCGCAGCCTGTCTGTGTCGGTTCCCGAGAAGTGCTGTTTGAGCGCCGCGATGATCTCCGCTTCCGTTTGGCCTCTCAAGAGGCCTTTCGCAATCACCACGCCTGACGCCGTCAAGCGTGCAGCCGCCATAGCGTTGGCGATCAGTATGCCACTGCCATCGTTTTCTACCCGCAGGTGGAATCGCGCAAAACCGCTCTCCGTCTCCTGCATCATGTGGTAGAGACCGGGCTCTACGGGGGGCGTAGCATCGACCCGCTCAAAGGTCAGCAAGCGTCTGAGCCATTCTTTCACCATCGGTACCCTCCTGAGGGTTTAGTCGGCTTGGGCTTTGTTATACTTTCTCTCGAACAGGTCGGGTTCATACGCTGCTCGTCTTCCGGGACAGATGTCCCGCGGACATAGCTGACAACTCTCAAAACGCTCTTCGGTGGGGAACCGGATGCCTGAGACCGTCTTGTTAGGAATCATCAGGAAGCTGTCTGTCAACTCGACCCCGATCGCGGCCTTAGGATCACCTAGGACTCGAAACAGGGGACGCTGCTCCCGAATCGGCCAATCTGCCAGCGAGCCAGGGGCCATTGTGGCGGTCTTGCCCAGCTCATAACAGGCATGTAGGTGCTCGTCTAGGGCCCGGATCGCGGCCCCCAGCGCTAACTCCTTGATGGCGTCCGCCCAGTATTGGTGCACCATATCGTCCAAGCCCTCTCCCCACGCCTGCAGCTCGGTGCCGCAGGTGGCGATGTAGGCAAAGACTCGGTGGGCGATCTCTAGGTTGACCCGGAGAACCCGGCTCCTTAGCTCAACCCCATCGATGAGGACCGAATCCGCACGCTTCTCATCAATAAAGGCGAGTCGGTACATCGCCTTTGGCCTGGCAAGGCTGGTCGCTTCGTTGAGTAACGGCTTCAGTTCGGAGATCTGCCCGCTGTCAGGCTTCAGCCTCAGTCGCTTCGCAAGAACGCTGATCTGAGGCTGGAAGGCGATGTCATCGAGCACAAAAGCCTGTTCGGATGATGCAGTGTCCATAAAGGTGTCAACTCCCGGTCTAGACAACGGTCACTGCTGCTTTCGAAGGAGTCCACGCAGCAGAACGATTACGCCAAGGCCGATAAACAAAATGGGCCAGCCGATAAAGCCAAGGCCCAAGCCGCTGATGTTCAGAATCAGCTCAAAGAAGAAGAGACCGACCAGAAACATGATGACGCCGATGTTGACCAGCGTCGCACCTGTCCTGACTGCGCTGTCCCGATTCGAGATCCAACCGTAGAGCATCTCAGCCAATCCCACGCCGGTCGGCGCGATCAGTGTCCACGCGTAGGCCCAACTTGCCCAGTGCTCTGTGAGGCTCTGATACAGGAGCAGGATGCCAACCATGGTGATCATGCCGGCCACCATCGCCAGCGGCTCTCCTAGGGCACCTTCAACGCTGGTGGCAAAGACGAAGAGGAGCACACCCGGAAAGACGATCAGGAGCGGCCAGATGACTCTGCCGATGCTAATGGGAAGAAATTGCCCCGCGAGGGCCAGGATGCCGAGCACGATCAGCGTGATACCGACCGCGCGGACGAATTTCGCGACGTTCTGTGTCATAGGTTGCCCCCTTGTACTACGTGACGCTCAGGAACGCTGTCCATACGGCGGCGAGTCGGCTGGCCTACGCAACGCCGATCCTCCGCCGTCATTCTTCTGAGATCCTTACGTAGTCTGCTGCAGCCACCGGGTTCGGCTTTGAGACACCCTGGCCTGAGGCCCGCAGGCGAGCGCGGGCGCACCCGTGCTCTGCAGGCCTCAGACCGGCCCGTGTCTCTCGCTCCAACCGGCATCCGCCGCCGCACATCTCTAGGTCGGGACAGTCCCAACAGGCAGGCGGGAGGCCTGCGGCCTCGGGCGCTTCCTCGCGATTGCGGAAGCTTCGGAAGAGATCGCTCTCCCAGATGGCTTCCCAGGGATCAGCCAGGATGTTGCCTCCCGCGCCGTAATAGGACTGGCAGGGCAGGACATCGCCGTTCGGTTCGATACAGATTGAGTACTCCGCCGCATTACAGCGCTTCGGTGCAAGACCGAGGGCCACCGGCGAGAGACGACAATAGTCCGTCACGGTATACCATAAGAAGCGCATATCCAGCGCCTCAGCCTCATCGCGGACTGCCACAAGCAGTCCTGCCATCTCCTCAACAGGGATGGCGTCTGGGGTTGTCGCTCCCCCCCCGGCGTAGATGATGCCGTTCATCGCGAAGGTCCTCAGGCCCAAATCGTGGAGGTAGCGGACGATATTCAGGGCATGGTCCTGGTTCTGTCGCGTCAACGTCGTGTTAGTGATCGTGTGGATTCCGGACTCTAGGGCGTTCTTGATGCCTGCTATGGTTTCTTCAAAAGCGCCAGGCGACCCGACCATCTCGTCGTGAATCCCTGGATAACAGGATTCCAAGGTAATCTGCACGTGATTGAGGCCAGCGCTGGAGAGCGTCTCCACAAGGGTGCGGTCTGAAAGGCGCCGTCCATTCGTGTTCATACCAACGATCTGGCCCAAGTTGTCGGCGTAACGGATGAGCTCTGGGAGTGCCGAATGAAGCGTCGGCTCTCCGCCGGTCAGGATGATGTGGGGCACGCCGATCTCCACCAGCTTGTCCAGCACGCGAAACCAATCTGCTCGCGACAAGGATTTCATGGCGAACCTGTCGGGCTCGTTATAGCAGTGCGGGCAGGCGTTGTTGCACGCGTAAGTTAAAGCCACGTCAGCCTTGTAAGGGGCTTTAGCCCGCCTGCTAAAGACGGGCTGAAACTCCAACATGGGCGCAATCTGACACGTGGGGCAGCCGTCTCCAGGCTCGCGCAGCTGCTGGGTCATCTCGTACATCGATGAAACAGCCTGAGACAACTCGGACTTGCTCACGCCGCGATAATGTCGTGCCATCTGTGTCTCGGCCTCAGACTGGGGAATGCCATCCAGCGCCAGCTTGATCATTTGTGCAGCAGTCTCGTTCAGGTGGATGACGTCGGTGACGTCGATGAAGAGCACGCCACTGCCGTCCTCTTGTATCCGCAGATGGATTCGTCGTTGCCCGCCATTGAGGCGGAGTGGATAGGTGTAGAGTCCTGGCGCAGGGGAACTGAGCCCAGGCTGCAGAGCTTCCCGGACGGTGTCAAGTAGCTGATTCCATTGGGTGCGCAAACTCATAGCTATCTATACTCTACGTGTGAGCGCCTCCAAAGTCGCATAGGCCTTGGAGGCGCGTGGATGGAGCCAGATGTGACGATCGCCCGATGGCGGTATGGGTCGGAATCTGACGACTAGAGGACGACGGCCTGCGCGCGACGCGACTCAGACGGTCAGAGCGATCGCTGTGGCTGTCGTCGAAGCCAGCCTCCTACCATTTCGGAGCTTCCTCTATCTGATAAGAAGCGCCACAGTAAGGACACTCGACAAAGATGGCGCCCGCCTTGACCTCCAGGTTCTCCTTGCTCAGCGCGCCGCCACAGGAGCGGCACTTGAGCTGCTCCAGCTGAACGTCGCCCGATAGATCAATCTGCTGGATGTGGGTAATCTCCTCTTTCTTGGGGCGCACGCGGGTGAGGTAGATAAGCACACCCGCTGCGACAAAGAGGATAAGGCCGACCGCGATACGGATGAACTGGCCCTGGCTCCCAACGACAAACATGAAGCCGAAGAATGCCAGGACGGCTGCAATCAGGTAGGTCACGATCTCCATTGCGTTCTCCTTGCAATGCTGTCAGGGTTGCAGGCGATAGTATAGTTCATCCAGCCACGAGGTCAATGTGAGAGTCGTTGATGACGACCAGGGGCGGAGCGCGATTAATGTTGCCGCGCTCGCGCCCCCGGATTTCCGAAGACCGACGGAAGAGGATAGCCCTATTCGGCAGCCGGGTTGAAGATGCGTCCGACGAAGAGGACCGCCCCCGTTTGGTTGTCCCGAATCAGGAAGATGAAGGGACGATCGATGGTCATCTCAACGGGCTCCCCGGGCATCGCCGAGGTGAGTCCCACGACGACGGCGGTTGCCGCTGCTGCCTCGGTTCCCTCCTCGTCGACGGAGACGAAAGCCTGATGGAAGACATCGGTGATCATCAGCTCCCGATTGCCGGTCATGCCAGAGAAATCGGCTTCCTCAGTAAACGCCGTGGGCATGCCTAGTGCCGTCAGGGCATCGGTCAGACTGAATTTGGATCGCATCTCGAATCTCGGCATCGACAGGATCAGGCGCTGGCGTTCAAAATCCTCGAGAATGGCGGTGAGCGTCTCAGAATCCAGGCTTTGCTCGAACTCGGTGAACTCACCGGTGTCAGGAAGCAGGATCACCATCGACAGCTCGTGGCCATCGTAGGGCAATGCCACAGCCTGATACCCTTCGCCTGCTGCGTAATCGAAGGGCGTGGTCTGGTGCATCATGGGCACCTCGACCGTGGTTCCATCCAGGAGATAGAAGGGCGCCTGCTCGGTCTGCCTTTCCTCGAAGGGCTCGGCCCACGCGGCGTTGAAGTAGATCGCGTTGGTCAGTACCAGACGGGTGAGTGCATCCAACGCACCCTGCGGAATCAAATCCTCGATCCGTCCCTCGGTCTGGTCGCTGACCCACTCGTTGATGGTCTGTCGAGCCGCCTCTGCGTCCTCGATGAAGTTTACAAGCCTGAGCCCCGCACCATAGTTCCGGGCAAGGACATCTAGGAAGGCCTGCTGGAACTCATAGTCCTTCTGCCCCCAAAGGGCGTTCACGATGTGGAGCCGGAATCCCTCGCCGTCCTTCCCTTCGGCGCCTTCGCCGCGTTGGCTCAGGGCCTGGTCGAGAGCGTTGAAGGCTGGGTGCAGACGATCCTGGGGTAAGTTGAAGTGGAGGGTTTCAGCCATCTCCGCTTCTGTCTCCCCCCGGGCCCCGGCGTAGGTCATCGCAAGCGCCGCGGTGATACTGTGTGGCGATAGGAAGAGATCGCCGTCGGATATCTGGGCAAGGTAGTGGTAGAGATCGAGTGCGAAAGCCTGGTTCCCCTCGATCAGAGCAGCCAGATCCTCAGATGGAACCTCGGGATTGGTTACGCGAGACTCATCGGATGCGGCCAGAACAATCTGACCGCTTTGTGCTTGACCGTCATTCACCGGTGGACTCATCGTACACCCCACGATTCCCAACAGCGCTACCAACAGCAGCGAGCGCTTGAGTAAGTGTTTCATCTTCACAAAAACCCTCCCTTGGAGTTTTGATCAACTCTCTATTCCCTAGACGTCGAAAAGGGGTTGAATGTTCCAGAGGAAGGCCGAGAAGACGGGCGAGCACCTCTGGTGCGTTAGCCGACACCGAATCCTGGGTGCCCCGGCGCCGGCATGCAGATGATCTCAAGGAAGCAAAGGTCGAAGAAGGTCTGGGCGTGGGTGGGCTGTAGAATGACGGCCGTGTCGCTCCCCCTCCCCGTCCCGGCCACGGCGATGATGGGATCTCCTTCGGGCACGAGCCCTGCGTCGGAGGCCATCAGCGTGATCTCGGCAGCGACCTTCATGCCCTCGCCAAAGCGACGGAGGGTATAGGCGATAATTTCCTCTGTCTCGTAAGTGCCGAGCTTCTTGCGGACGGCACGCCCCACGCCGCCGAAAGCATGCGTGGTCGTGAGCACCTTGGCCCCCAGCGCCTCGATCTGGCCGACAATCTCCGGATCGTGCTCGACGGCATAGGGCTCCCGGAACCCTGCAGAGTGGGTCACGGCGACTATATTCAGGGAGCTCAGCGATCTTGCGGCCCGCAGGCCGGTGGCACCGCTGGTTGTGGCGACCAACACAGTCTGAATATCGAGCGCTTGAGCGCGCTTAGCGACCAGGGCCAAGGCGCGGTCGGTATTGTCCGGGCCAGGCGCTGCGAAATAGACGGTGCTTGATGTCAGTTCGTCCATCGGTTCCTCCTTGTAAACATAGGTACGGTCCGTTGCGGCATAACCATCACGTACAAGCTTAGGCGCGGACTCTGCTATAACGTACTTCCTTAGTATAGAAGGGGCAGCGGATTGATCAATCATCACCTTCGCGGAGCCTTCAGCGATCTAGCTTCTGTGGTATCATAGGTGTGAGTCGCCCAACACAGCTAGATATGTACCTTGGCGGCACCAGTTGAGAGAGACGCTTCCCTATCCTCGGACGCGGCGATCCTGAGCTTTGACACTTGGAGAGGAGTGAGCAGAGATGTCGAAATTCGGAGCCTATCTGGCTACCAAAGAAGTCCTCGTTGCAGACGGAGCCACGGGGACCATGCTTCAACAGGCGGGTCTGCCAGCCGGGGCAGCGCCGGAGCGCTGGAGCCTCGAGAATCCGGAGGCCATCCGCCGCCTGCACCAAAGCTATATCAGTGCCGGCGCTGACCTGATCCTCACCAACACCTTCGGCGGCACCCCGATTCGACTCAAGCGAGAAGGTCTGGCCGATCAGGCGGCGGAGATCAACCGCGCGGCGGCGCAACTAGCCCGTGAGGTAGCAGGCGACATTGCCCTGGTCGTGGGTGACATCGGGCCAACAGGCGAGATGTTAGCACCCTTGGGCACCCTGACCTATGACGATGCGGTCTCTGCCTTTGCCGTGCAGGCCGGTGCGTTGGCGGAAGGTGGCGCACAGGCGATCCTGATCGAGACGATGAGCGATCTGACGGAGGTGCAGGCTGCCGTCGAGGCGGTACGGCAGGCCTGCAACCTGCCCCTGCTGGTGACCATGAGCTTCGATACAAAGGGACGGACGATGATGGGGGTGAAACCCGAGCGCGCAGCCGAGACGCTGCAGGCACTCGGTGTCGATGTTATGGGCGCCAACTGCGGACGCACGCTGACCGAGACCCTCGAGGCTGTCCTGAAGATGCGCCAGGTCGCTCCTGATGCGACGTTGATGGCCAAGCCCAATGCCGGGCTTCCGCACGCTGAGGGCGGTGAGCTCGTCTATGATGTCACGCCGGCGGTGATGGCTGAGTACGCCCTTCGGTTCGTTGAGGAGGCCGGTGTCAAGATCTTTGGCGGATGCTGCGGCAGTACCCCGGCGCACATTCAGGCGATTGCCGAGGTCCTGAAGTCCGCCTGATTTAGAACCTGTATTGCTCGTAGCCCTGACGTGGCCTGGGTACCGTCGTGCGAGAAAGAAGGCGGCGTGAGCTTCGGGATCAGGGAGGGCGCGGGACCTTGCGTGCTTTTGCTGGGTCCAGAGGCGGTGCTATAATCGGCCTGCTCAATGGATGCACAGACCCCCGAGGCATGCGCTAGATCTTTCACGACGATTGTGCGGCAGTTATTATCCTTTCTAGACATGGAACAGGAGAACTGAGATGCGATACGAGATTCATGGCACGGTGATGCAGACCCTGGACGTCTACCTGGCCCAAGGTGAGACGATGTACACTGAGTCCGGGGGCATGGCGTGGATGAAGGGCAATGTGGAGATGAAGACCGATACCAAGGGCGGCCTGATGGCAGGGTTGGGACGCAAGCTTGCGGGAGAGTCTCTGTTCATGACCACCTACGTCAACAACGGCCCCGCTGAGGCGTTGGTCGTCTTCGCTCCGGAGGCTCCTGGCAAGGTTGTCCCCGTCAAGCTGGGCCCGAACCAGAGCATGATTTGCCAGCGGGACGCTTTTATGTGTGCTGAAAGTTCCGTGGAATTGAGCATGCACTTCAGGAAGCGACTCGGCACCGGCTTCTTCGGTGGTGAGGGATTCATCCTCCAGAAGATCACGGGGCCGGGCTATGCGTTCCTTGAGATCCCAGGAGAGGTTCGCGAGTACTCCCTAGCAGCCGGGGAGACGATGCGCGTCGACCCAGGGCACATCGCGCTCTTTGAACCCTCGGTCAACTACGACATCACGATGGTTAAGGGGCTGACCAACGTGCTCTTCGGCGGCGAGGGCCTCTTCCTGGCCACACTCACCGGCCCGGGAAGGGTCTGGCTGCAAAGCCTCCCGCTGTCGAATCTGGCGGGGAAATTGGCCAAGTACCTACCTACCAAGTCATCTTGACGCAAGCCCGGGGTTGGGGCTCCTCAGCGAGGAGCCCCAACCTAACCTGAAGGACCTTAACAACGATATTCTGACCTCTGACGGCGTTCCGTCGCACGATGTCGTTTTCTCACGCTGGTTCGTAGTGACCCACCCGCGTGCCTGCTTCCTGGTGCCCTTATCTTTCATTTATCGCTGGACGCTTACCTTGTCGCTAGGAGCTGCCGCAGGGCGGGCTTTCTGCTGTCAAACGGGATGTGCCCAGCACAACTTACACGCGGTAGGTGTCAGGCGGCATTATGTAGAGGGCTGTGGAGGACTGTCCATCAGAACTCGCAGCTGGAAGGAGTAAGGCATTATGGTTAAGGTCGTTGGTGATACCACGTCGGGCCTGTCGGAATCCTTTGCGGAAGAGCACGGTATCCCTATTGTCCCTCAAGTCATCATCTTTGGTGAGGAATCATACCTCGAGAATGTCGAGATCACGTACGATACGTTTATGGAGAAGCTCAGGTCGGCGACTGAGCTTCCCAAGACGGCTGCGCCACCTCCAGAGCTGTTTGCCGAAGTCTTCGAGGAGTTTGCCCCTGGTGGTGAGGCCATTGTCTGTATTCTGCCTTCAGCACACCTGAGTGGCACGGTTCGCTCTGCGGTTGTTGGGCTCCAGATGGCGCAGGAGGAGGGGGTCGGTGATCTTGACGTGCGCATCATTGACACGCAGCTAGTCGCCAGCCCGGTGGCGACCCTCTTGCGTCTGGCGAGCCGTTGGGCCGAGGAGGGCGAAAGCGCGGACACGATCGAGGCTCGCGTGGTCGAGATGAGCCGCCGATGCAAGGTCTACTTCATGGTCGATACACTTAAATACCTAGCTATGGGCGGTCGGATCGGGGGCGCGGCGGCACTGCTGGGGAGCGTGCTCCAGGTCAAGCCGGTGCTCACCCTTAATGAAGGGCAGGTCGATACGCTCGAGAAGGTCCGCACGCATAAGCGGGCCAAGGATCGGCTAAAGCAGCTGGTACTCGAGCAGATCCCACCCGGGGATGAGGGATACCTGAGTATCATGCACGCCGCTGCTGAGGAGGAGGCCGATGAGCTTGTGACGTTCTTCTCGCGAGAGTTGGGCCTCTCGCACATTCCTGTCCTGACCGTGCCACCTGCTGTTGTCACCCATGGCGGACCGGGTGTCCTGGGCGTGGGATTCTTCACGGAGTAGCTTATGAAAGTCCGCCAACTCAATACGGATGACCGACGTGACGTAGCGAAGTTCATCCAAGTATCCTTTGATCTCTACCAACAGTGCCCGCAATGGGTTCCGCCGCTGATCACCACGCTCAAGCAGGCGATGGATCGGCGACGGCACCCTTTCTATAATCATTCTGAGGCTGCCTTCTTCCTGGCTGAGGAGGGGGACCGCCTGCTGGGTCGCATCGCTGTGTTGGATCATCGGCGCTACAATGACTACACCAACGAGAAGGTCGCGTTTTTCTACTACCCCGACTTTGTCGACGACGCCGATGCGGTCGAGAGACTCATCTCAGCGGCTGCGGAGTGGGCGCACAATCGAGGCTTGACCACGTTGTTAGGCCCAAAGGGAATGCTACGTTCCGATCCCTACGGGGTATTGATCGAGGGTTTTGAGTATTCAGCAGGCATGGTTCTCCCGTACAACTATCCCTACTACGCTCAGCGCCTTGAAGAGGTTGGGCTCCAGAAGGAAGTGGACTACCTCACGGGATATGTGACAGCGGAGGATCAACTTTCTGAGCGCTTCTTCCGAATCGTCGAGCGGATCAAGAAGCGCTGTGATTTCTGGGTCAAGTCCTTCTCGACCAAGCGGGAGATGCGAAGCTGGATCCCGGAGATTCAGCGGGTGAATAACAAGGCCTTCACAGAGGTGTGGGGCTATTATCCCATCGATGAGGCCGAGGTTAGGATGATCGGTGATCAGTTGCTGATGATCGCTGATCCGCAATTGATGAAAGTGGTCATGAGCGGGGAGGAGATTGCGGGATTCGCCTTTGTCTTCCCGGATGTGGCCGAGGCGCTCAAAGCCGTCGGTGGGCGGCTGTGGCCCTTTGGCTGGCTTCGGCTCTTGATCGCGATGAAGCGCACCAAACGCCTGCTCGGCAACGGGGTCGGTCTGCTGCCGCAGTACCAAGGTTTGGGCGCCAGCGCTATGCTCTATGCCGAGATCCACGACACGTTGCGCAGCCGCGGGGCGGAGCACATGGAGCTCATTCAGGTCATGGAGTCCAATATCAAGAGCCTGGGCGACATGAATAGGCTCGGGGCGAAATGGCATAAGCGACATCGCGTCTATCGGCTTGAGTTCTAGACCCTGCGGTCGCTGCGTAGGCTGAGCCCTGCGGTGTAGGCGCGATAGCGGTGGACGGAAAGAGTGAGTCATGGAGAGAACTGAGCGCGTTCCTGTTCTGACAAAGATCATCTATGGCAGCGGTGACTGGGGCGTCGCGGCCTTTAACACGCTCCGGCAGATCTTCTACGCAATCTTCTTGACCGACGTCGTCGGCCTAGATCCACGACTGGCCTCCTTTGCCGCCTCTGTCGGCGTGATCTGGGACGCCATCAATGATCCCTTAGTCGGCGTCCTAAGCGACAAGCTGCGGACACGTTGGGGGCGCCGGCGCCCGTTTCTCCTGCTCTTCGCCATTCCTTATGGCTTAGCGTTTATGATGCTGTGGTGGGCTCCCCCGTGGGAAAGCCAGCTGCTCCTAATGATCCATGTGACCATCGCCTATGCCTTGAGTGACACCTTCCAAACGCTGGTGGTTGTGCCTTTCCATGCCATGACGCCAGAGTTGACCTCGGACTACGACGAGCGGACCTCCCTAGCAAGCTATCGGATGTTCTTTAACTTCCTCGCCTCGCTGGCGGGCGGCGTGGTGGCCCCGATGATCGTGGATGCTACCCTGGCGAGGGGCGGCACACAGCAGCAAGGGTACTTGTTGGCAGCCACCATCTTTGGCGCCTCGTCGATCCTGCCTTACCTGCTGATTTTCTTCTTCGTGCGCGAGAAAGCGAAACCCGTGGACCAACCGGAATTGGTCTCCCTCCGGAAGACGCTCAGAAGGGCCTGGGAGAATGTGCCCTTCCGGTACGCGACCGCGCTTTATATGCTGAACTGGGTGACGTTCGATCTCGTCGCCGCCGTCCTGCCGTTTTTCGTCGTCTACTGGGTGGCACAGGGCGACTTGCTCTTGACTGTACCTGGGATTGGGTTGCCGATTGAGTCGGCTGTATTGGGCGTGATGGCGGTCGTAGCTGTGCCCGTGCTCCCGATGTGGTCGTGGTTGGCACAGAGACTCGGGAAACGCATTGCCTACTTGATCGCGCTTGCCCTCTGGACGGTGATTCTGATGGCGCTGATCTTCCTACCTCCGATGGCGATCGGTATCGCGATGGGGATGTCGGTCTTGATGGGCTTCAGCTACTCCGCCGCCCATATGCTGCCAGACGCCATCTTTCCTGACGTTATCGACTGGGACGAACTGCGCACCGGCGAGCGTCACGAGGGTGTTTACTACGGGGCCAAGAACTTCATCCGAAAGCTGACGACAGCATTTGCTATCTTTGTGGTCCTCCAGGTTCTCGGGTGGTTGGGGTACCAGAAGCCCCCGGATGGCGCGACGTTCTTTATGCAGCCTGCCAGCGTCGTCCAAGGCATCCGGATCCTAATCGGCCCCGTCTCGTCGGTTCTGCTGATTGCGCTGATGGTCGTGACCTGGTACTATCCGCTCAATCGTCGGCGCTACGAGCGACTTCAGAGACTCCTGATCCGCCGCCAGCAGCGCGATGCGCGACGCGCGGCGGCGAAGCCAGCCCGAGTCATATCCCAATAGGCGGCGTGCTTACGCTATGATGACTACCTATCGCAACGAGCGCCCCTATGGTTTCTGCCCCGGATGCAGCCACCGCTTGGTGCTGGATGCGCTGGACCGGGCCCTCGTCCGCCTGCAGTGGCCTTTGACGGATGTGGTGCTGGTCACCGATATCGGCTGTGTGGGGCTCTCTGATCAGTACTTCCGGACCAGTGGCTTTCACGGTCTTCACGGACGCAGCCTGACCTACGCGACGGGGATCAAGCTGGCGCGCCCTGATCTTCACGTTATCGCGTTGATCGGTGACGGTGGCTGTGGCATCGGGTTCACGCATCTCGTGAACGCGGCGCGGCGCAACATCGGCGTCACGACTCTGGTCTTCAACAACCTCAACTTCGGGATGACCGGCGGGGAGCACAGTGTCACAACCCCGATCGGGAAGCGGACGGCGACCACCCCTTGGGGTAATACGGAGCGCCCTCTGGATATCGCCCAGACGGTCGCAGTTAACGGTGCGAGCTACGTGTGGCGCGGCACTGCCTTCGAGCCAGATCTCGACGAGCAGATCGAGACGGCACTCACGCATAATGGCTTTGCGCTGCTCGACATCTGGGAACTCTGCGTCGCCTACTATGCCTCTGTCAACAGAGTGAACCCGAAGCAGCTCAAGGCGACCATGTCCGAGTTGGATCTTCAAGAGGGCGTGATATGCAGATCGGACCGCGTCGAGGGCACGCAGGCGCTGCAGGAGGGCTGGGCCTCGCTTCGAGATGCACCAGCCGCGCTAAGCAATGCGTTGGAGGTGCAGTACAGCTCTGAGTTGGATCGCGCGTTCTCGGTGGTCATCGGCGGAGCTGCCGGAGCACACGTGCGGACGGCCGGGCACCTGTTGACGACGGCGGCTACGATGTCGGGACTTTGGACGACCCAACGCGATGAGTACGGCGTGACCGTGCGCTCTGGGCACAGTATCAGCGAGGTCATCCTCTCACCGGAGCCGATCCAGTACACAGGGATCACCGAGGCGGACGTGATCTTCCTGTTCTCTGAGGAGGCGGTTGCGAAGACGACGGCCCGACTTGGTGGGTCGGGTCGGGGACAGACGCTCTTCGTGATGCAGGACTTGGTGCCGCTTCTGCCAGACGACGTTATGAAGAAGAGTGAGGTGCGTGTTCTCGCCGCCGACCGGCTGCGGGGCGTGGCGCGATCCAGCATCACGTTGGCCCTGGTTGCAGCTGCGGCTGTCCACCAAGGTTTTCTCTCCCCTGAGTCACTTATCACCTCCGCCGGTCGGCTCAACCCGGCCTATGCGGAGGCGAACCAGGACGCGGTCCGCAAGGCCCTGGCATCGCTCGATGCGCTCTTTCCTTGACAGTTTGGCTCCTCGCGCTAATATAACCATGGCTTGACGTTGCAGGCCGTCACCCTAGAGAGCGAAGCTCAGTCGTGGGCGAGCCCCCGGCACTCAGCTTTGCTCTTTTCACGTGGGTACTACTTTATCTTGAGGGAGGATGGATCTATGATCGACGTACGTGACTTAACCAAGTATTATGGTCCTATCCGCGCCTTAGAAGGGGTCTCTTTCACCATTGATAGTGGTGAGATTGTCGGTCTCCTGGGTCCCAACGGGGCCGGCAAGACGACCTTCATCAAAATCCTCACAGGTTATCTCCAGCCCGATGCGGGCGAAGTGACTGTCGACGGTCTGGATGTCCAGGACCACACCCGCGAGATCCAGGCCCGCATTGGCTATCTACCCGAGACAGCTCCTCTCTATCCCGAGCTGTCGGTACAGGCCTATCTGCAGATGATGGCCGACTTGCGGAGAGTCCCTGAAGAGGAACAGGTGCGACGGATCTCTGAGGCGGTCTATGCCACCGGCCTCGAGGACCATCTGGCCCGCCCAATCGGCGAGCTCAGTAAGGGGTTCCGGCAGCGTGTGGGTCTGGCTCAGGCCATTCTCCATCGCCCCAAGCTGTTGATCCTTGACGAGCCCACCGTCGGATTGGACCCGACGCAGATCGTTGAGATCCGGCATCTGATTCGACGTCTGGCACGTCACAGCACGGTGCTCTTTTCGACCCATATTCTCTCTGAGGTGGAAGCACTCTGCGATCGCGCCATTATCCTGATCAATGGTCAGGTGAAGGCCGACGCCAGGCTTTCAGAGCTGGCAGCGACGTCGGATGCCGTGTTGGTGTTGGATCGCCTAGTCTCTGGCGTGGAGACCAGTCTGAAGCGTCTGGAGCAAGCTCGGGACGTGAGGCCCTTTGAGAATTTCGATGGCTATCCCGCCTTCCAGATCTTTGGCTCCCCGGAGGCAGGGGAGGGACTGACCCCGGCGATCTACGCTATGGCGCGAGAGCACGCATGGCCCGTCCGAGAGTTGCGACGAGATGTGCGAACTCTGGAGACCGTTTTCAACGAGTTGGCCACGGCGTCGGAGCCGACGGCCCAGGATCGTACGGCGGTTGCGGAGGTGGCAGCATGAGGGATTGGATTCAACAGACGCTGACCGTCACCCGGAAAGAGCTACGCGGTTACTTCAGCTCGCCTATGGCGCTGATCTTTGTAGGCAGCTTCCTCGCTGCTGTACTCTTCTCGTTCTTCTGGGTTGACACGTTTTTTGCTCGGGGTATCGCGGACGTGCGTCCCTTGTTCCGTTGGATGCCCATTTTGATGATTTTCCTGGTCGCCGCGCTGACGATGCGGCAGTGGAGCGAGGAGCAGCGCTCGGGAACCCTCGAGATTCTGCTGACCCTCCCCGTCTCGACGACGCAGTTGGTGATCGGGAAGTTCCTGGCTGTGGTGAGTTTGGTGGTCGTCGCGCTCTCTCTGACGATCTTCCTCCCCATTACGGTCTCCTTGCTGGGGAATTTGGACTGGGGTCCTGTGGTTGGCGGGTATGTCGCCGCGACCTTGCTCGCAGGCGCTTATGCAGCAATCGGGCTCTTTATCTCGTCCCGGACGGATAACCAGATTGTTGCCTTGATCTCAACCGTCCTTCTGTGCGGCCTACTCTATCTAGTAGGCTCCGCCGGTGTGACGGACTTCTTTGGAAATGAGGTGGGTGAGGTCCTGAGAGCGATCGGTGCGGGCAGCCGCTTTGAGTCTATTCAGCGCGGTATCATCGATCTGAGAGACCTTGTCTACTATGTATCGCTTGCCGGGCTCTTCCTTACCCTCAATGTTATCTCGCTCAAAGCCAAAGGATGGAGCGAGGGAGAGCAGACGCTGCCGAAGCGACGGGGCGTCGCGATTACGTCGGCGTTGCTTGCGGTGAACTTGCTTTTTGCTAACGTCTGGATGTTCCCCCTGCGTGGTCTGCGGCTCGACCTCACGGAGTACAACGAGTACACGCTGTCGGACACGACGAAGGAGCTGCTGAGCGCCTTGCAGGAGCCGTTGCTGATTCGGGGGTACTTTAGCGAGAAGACGCATCCTCTGTTGGCGCCGCTGGTCCCGCGGGTGAGGGATATGCTTCGAGAATACCAGGTGGCGTCCGGCGGCACCGTTACGTTGGAGATCATAGATCCCGCCGAGGAGCCAGAGAAAGAGGCTGAGGCCAATCAGGTCTACGGCATCCAGCCCACGCCTTTCCAGGTCTCCGGGCGCTATGAGGCATCGGTGATTAACTCCTACTTCAATATCCTCATTCAGTATGGGGATCAGAGCGCAGTGCTCGGCTTCAACGATCTGATCGAGGTGGAGCCCTTGCGCGACGGAGGTATTGACGTCCGGCTGCGCAACCTGGAGTATGATCTCACCAGCAGCATCAAGAAGGTCGTCTATGGGTTCCAGAGCGCGGACGCTATCTTGGCTTCGCTCACAGAACCCGTCCAGATGACGGTCTATATCACGCCTGACACGCTTCCCGAGTGGCTCTCCGAGGTCCCGAACACGATCGACACGGTCTTGCAGGATCTGGCTGAGCGCTCCGGCGGGCAGTTCACCTATGAGTTTGTGGATCCTGATGATCCAGATAGCGATGTCGGTCGGCAGGAGCTCTACGATCTCTACGGACTTCGTCCGCTTGCGGTCTCGCTCTTCTCTGATCAGAGCTACTATCTTTACATGGTGATGGAGTCGGGAGACAACATGCAGGTTGTCTACCCGCAGGGGGACGTGAGCGAGGCCGATGTCCGGTCGGCGGTTGAGTCGGCCCTGAAGCGCACTGCGTCAGGGTTCCTGCAGGTCGTTGGTCTGTGGGTGCCACCCTCAACGCCTACCCAGGATATGTTCGGGCAGACGCAACAACCAATCTCCTCGTGGCAGCAGATTCGCGAGACCCTTGCGCAGGAGTATGAGGTTCGCACGATCGACCTTAGCACCGGCAACGTGCCGGCTGATGTCGATGTGCTTGTCCTCATTGGCCCTCAGGGTCTGGACGATAAGGCCCGTTATGCCATCGACCAACACCTGATGCGGGGAGGCTCTGTGGTGGTCGCCGCGGGTAACATGACGATTATGCCCGACCAGATGACCGGCAGTATTGCCGCACGCCCTCTTGAGGGAAGCCTCAAGGAGATGCTCGCGCACTATGGGTTCACGGTCGAGGCGTCTCTGGTGCTGGACACTCAGAATGAGCCCTTCCCGATCCCCGTGACTCGACAGGTCGGGGGATATCAGGTGCAGGAGATCCAGGCGTTGGACTATCCGATGTTCGTGGATATCCGCTCGGACGGCATGGCCAAGGACAGCCCCATCGTCAGTGGGTTGCCCGCGGTGACGCTCAACTGGGCTTCGCCGATCACGGTAGATGCAACGAAGAACGCCGAGCGTGAGGTGACGGCGCTCTTGAAGTCGTCACCCCAGTCCTGGCTGCAGGAAGGCTACGACATTCAGCCGGACTTCGAGCTCTATCCTGAGACAGGCTTCCCGAGCTTGGGTACTACGCAGTCTTACACGTTGGCCGTCTCGGCCCGCGGTGTCTTTGAGTCCTACTTCGCAGACAGGGCCTCACCTTTGGAGGAAGCTGCCCAAAGCGAGGCTGAGGTTGCAGGGGAGGGCACCCCAACCCCGGAGACGCCGACGACGGTCGGCACCATCGAGGTGTCGCCCGATACGGCTCGTCTCGTGGTGATCGGGAGTCTGGAGTTCGTCGATGACATCGTGTTGGAGCTTTCTCAGACGCTGGGCGGCGACCGCTACCTGAACAATCTGAAGTTCGTGCAGAATGCGGTGGCGTGGAGTGTCGAGGATCTAGATCTGTTGAACATTCGATCGCGCGGCACCTCTGCGCGGGTGCTGATCCCGATGGAGGAGAATGAGCAATCGTTCTGGGAGATCCTGAACTATGCGCTGGCGCTGGCGGCCCTTGTGGTCATTGGCGGCGCCTCCGCAGTGCGCCGTCGTAGTGAGGCGCCGATGGCGTTGCTTCCTCGTGAGGAGGTAGGCTACGAATCATCGCGTCGTTGGAGCGCTGACGGCATGCAAGAGGCAAAGGCCTCTGGAGGAGTTCGCGGTGAGGCCCCTGAAGGGGCTTCGGAGGAGGTTGTGAGATGAAACGACATCAGCAGATCCTGTTAGGTGTGCTGGTCGTTCAGGTGATCCTGACCGCCGTGGTTTTCTGGCCGCGAGAGGCAGCGGTAAGCTCGGGAGAGCTGCTCTTTCCCGAGCTGACGACCGACGATATCGTGGCCCTGACGGTGATCGACAATGCAGGGGAAGAGATAACGCTGCGGAAGGTAGATGGGACCTGGGTCTTGCCTGACGGCGGCAACTACCCGGTCAAGGAAAGCACCATTACCCCGGTCCTGGAGAAGATCGTGGCTTTGGACACCGCGACACTCGTGGCTCGCACCGAGTCCAGCCATAAGGCGCTGCAGGTGTCTGACGACACCTTCCAACGGCGACTCGACATCGAGACGGCCGAGGGAGAGAGGCACACGATTTTCGTTGGCTCGGCTCCGCGCTACACCGCAACGCACTTCCGAGTTGCTGGGCAGCCGGAGACGTATCTGACGAGTGGGCTTTCCACCTGGGAGTTGAACCCGGCGGCCTCAGGATGGATCGACACCGCTTACACCGATGTCGACGCAGAGACGCTCACGAGCGTGGTCCTTGAAAACGGCCAGGGTGTCGTCACGTTGGTGAAGGACGGAGAGAACTGGACACTTGCCGACCTCGCCGAGGACGAGACCATCGCGACCACCAAGACCAACGCCATCGTGCGGAATGCGACGGGGCTTTCGATGATGCGCCCCTTGGGCAAGACGGAAGAAGAGGCCTATGGGATGGCGTCGCCGAATGCCGTGGTCACGCTCGAGGCCGAGGACGGCGGGACGTATGTGCTCATGATCGGAGCAATCGATCCAGCTGACAATAGCTATGTGGCCAAGTACTCTGAGTCGCCGTACTACGTGCGCGTGCAGGAGTTCAACGTCAAGGCCATGGTTGAGAACAGTCGTGAGGACTTCCTCACCGTGCCCGCCACACCGACGCCCGCGTCAGAGTAGGGGTCGACGACCGGGCCGTGAGCTTCGACTCTGCTTGAACAGGAAGTTTGAATGAAAAGACGGAGGCGAGGAAGATTCCTCGCCTCCGTCTGTCGTACCGGCATTGTCTCTAGGGCGACTCAGGGCAAGCGCCTCGGTCGCTCGTAGCTACATCCACTTGGGGCGCTCCTGCTTCTCCTCGGGCTCGATACGTCCGTACGTGAGGGCGAACTCCTTGAGCTTCTCCTGCAGCTCTGTCGTGAAAGCCCCCCGCTCGAAGCGCCAGGTCCAGTTGTGCCCGAACTTTCCGGGGGTGTTCATCCGCGCCTCACTCCCAAGTCCCAGGACGTCCTGAAGCGGCACGATCGCAAGGTCGGCCACGGAGCGACAGGCCATCCTGATCAGGGCCCAGTTGATGGGTTCGTCGATCGGGCCGAGGTAGCGGTGGCATGCTTCGAGCTCCTCCTCGTCCCGGCTCTCGTACCACCCGACGGTTGTGTCATTGTCGTGGGTCCCCGTGTAGATTACGGCGTTGCGCTCCAGATTGTGGGGAAGGTACGGATTGCTGGCGTCCATTGTGAAGGCAAAATGCAGCACATTCATCCCGGGGAAGGCGAACTCGTTCCGCAGCTCGGTGACGTCCTCGGTGATGTGACCCAGGTCCTCTGCGATAATCGGGAGCTCGCCCAGAGCGTCCCTGACCGCGTGGAAGAAGGCGACGCCTGGGCCCTCCTCCCAGTGACCATTGATAGCGGTAGGTTCCCCGGCGGGAATGGCCCAGTAGGCGGCGAATCCTCTGAAATGGTCGAGACGCACGATGTCAACGGTCGTTAGGATCTGCTCGAAGCGGCGGACCCACCACTGGTAGTCATTTTCTGCGACGGCGTCCCAATCGTAGATGGGATTGCCCCAGAGCTGCCCGGTAGGGCTGAAGTAGTCCGGCGGGACGCCCGCGACCTTGGTGGGGAGCAGGTCCTCGTCGAGGTAGAAGAGGTCGGGATGCGCCCAGACGTCGACGCTGTCATAGGCCACGAAGATGGGGATATCGCCCACAATCTGGATGCCATAGTCGTTTACGGTCTGCTTCAGGGCTTCCCACTGGCGGAAAAACTGGAACTGGAAGTAGCGATGGGCGAAGACGGTTTCGTCCAGTCGCTCGCGCCATTCTTGGAGCACCTCGGGGTCGCGTTTGACCAACCCCCTTTCCCACGTGTTCCAGACGGATCCGCCGTGCGCGTCCTTCAGGGCCATGAACAGGGCGAAGTCCTCCAGCCAATCCGCGTTCTCGTCACAGAAGTGGTCGAAGGCTGCCCGGCGGTCACCATGCTCGCGCTCGCGAAACGTCCTGGCTGCTCGCTGCAGGATCGCTGTCTTGAAGGAGATGACAGGCCCGAAGTCAACCTTATCCTCCGGGAAATCAGGCGCTTCCTCCAGATCCCCTTGAGCGACGTCACCTTCCTCCCTCAACTGCGTGAGATCGATGAGCATGGGATTCCCAGCCAGCGCGGAGAAACATGCGTAAGGGGAGTCCCCATAACCCGTTGGCCCCAGCGGCAGGATTTGCCAGAGGGTCTGTCCGCTCTCCTTGAGCTGCTCGGCGAACTTGAAGGCGCTATCGCCGACTTCGCCAATGCCGAACCCGCCCGGCAGTGAGGTTGGATGTAGCAGAATTCCTCCGGACCGTCGGAAGCGCATGGTATCCTCCATTCGTCGTCGTGATCTTGCGCTTGACTATACTGCCAATGCGCCACCGGCGCAAGAGAAGCTATGCACATACTTACGTGCGAGGGCGGTGATCGGAATGACGGTC
The DNA here is from genome assembly GCA_049975205.1 of Anaerolineae bacterium. Classification (GTDB taxonomy): domain Bacteria; phylum Chloroflexota; class Anaerolineae; order B4-G1; family SLSP01; genus PWVB01. Next base: position 36,150 of record JBNGDL010000013.1, read on the forward strand.
AAGCACGTTCTGCCGCATGCTCAGCTCGCCCTAAGAAGGAAGTGAACTCGGGGCGAATCTAGCTTTGTCGCTGAGGTTGATTGGCGCTACAATAGATCGACGGAAAGGAGGAGCTATGGTTGCGTTCTTTCGGATGTTCTCGCCGGTGGTGCAAGCGCTCATCGCCACGATGTTCACATGGTTTGTGACGGCGCTGGGCGCTGCCTCGGTCTTCATGACCAAGGAGGTGGACCGACGGGTCCTCGACGTGATGCTGGGTTTCGCCGGTGGTGTCATGGTTGCCGCGAGCTATTGGTCGCTTCTGGCCCCAGCCCTTGAAATGTCGGCGGGCATGGGCGTGCCGGAGTGGTTTCCCCCCGCGATTGGATTCCTGCTCGGGGGCGCTTTTCTCCGGCTCCTGGATCGTCTGTTGCCCCATCTTCACGTCGGCGAGGATCAACCCGAGGGGCTGAAGGTGACCTGGCAACGGATCACTCTTCTCATTCTCGCCATCACGCTGCACAATCTACCGGAAGGGTTGGCGGTCGGGGTCGCTTTTGGGGCCTCCGGTGCGGGCATCCCCGGCGCCTCGGTGGCCGGCGCGATCGCCCTGGCATTGGGAATCGGTATTCAGAACTTCCCGGAAGGGGTCGCTGTTGCTATGCCGCTCCGCACTACAGACGTATCTCCGGCGAAGTCTTTTATGTTTGGGCAGCTTTCGGCGATCGTAGAGCCTATCGCGGGTGTTCTGGGGGCAGCTGCCGTGCTGATATTTCGCCCGATCCTGCCGTATGCGATGGCGTTCGCCGCGGGCGCGATGATTTTCGTGGTCGTGGAGGACCTTATCCCCGAAGCCCATGCTGAGGGCAACGTGGACCTCGCCACCCTGGGTGTGATGTTTGGCTTCGTAGTCATGATGATCCTGGACGTCGCGCTGGGCTAGTAGATAGGATAAGCCGCAGCGTGCCGCGGGAACTTATCGGCTCCAACGTGGAAGACGGAGCGCGAGCTTAGGATGGAGGCGCTATGGCGCAGAAGATACTGGTTGTGGATGATGAGGTCCAGATCGTGCGAGTCGTTCGGGGCTACCTGGAGAAGGCCGGCTATCGGGTCTTGACGGCTAGCAATGGGCGGGATGCCCTGTTTGTCGCCAGGGACGAGCACCCAGACCTCGTCGTTCTCGATCTGCAGATGCCGCAGATGGACGGGCTCGAGTTCACCCGTCGGATTCGGGCCGAGCAGCCCGATGTAGCCATCATTATGCTGACGGCTCGCGTTGAGGAGATGGACCGCGTTCTCGGGTTGGAGCTGGGGGCCGACGACTACGTGACGAAGCCCTTTAGCCCCCGGGAGTTGGTGGCGCGCGTGCGTGCCGTGCTGCGGCGCACGCAGGCCGAGCCTCAAGCGCCGAAGGTGCTGGAGGAGAAGGGTGTCGTGCTCGACCCGGGGCGTCGGGAGGTCTGGAAGGATGGGAAGGTGGTCGACCTGACCCCCACGGAATTCGAGCTTCTCGCAGAGCTGATGGGCGCCCCGGGTCGGGCCTTCTCCCGAGCGGAGCTGCTGGAGGCGGTCCAGGGGGTGGCGTTCGAGGCCTACGAGCGCACGGTGGACGTCCACATCAAGAATTTGCGCCAGAAGCTTGAGGATGACCCCTCGGATCCGCAGTATATCGGCACGGTCCGCGGTGTAGGGTATCGGTTCAACGATTGAAGCCATGAACCTTTACCAGAAGGGCCTGCTGGCCTTCGCTATTGTGATTCTCGTTGCCATCGTCGTGGTCGCGATCTTCGCCGGCTATCGCACGGAGACAGCCTTTCGGCGATATGCCGTGCTGTACAGCGGACGGATCCAGATGGTGGCTGAGGCTTTGGAAGTTTATTATGTTGAGCAGGGAACCTGGGCGGGGCTTCAGGAGGCGCTGCCCCAGTTGACGCTTCCGGGGCGGGGTCGCGCAGGTAGAGGAAACGGCTCCCTCGCTCAGCCAGAGGGGGAGACCACCTATCTTGTGGCCAACGCTCAGCGCAACCTCGTGGCTAGCACCGAGGGCGCGCCGGAGGGTCACCTTTCCACGGCTGAGGTGCAGGCCGCCTTACCGCTGGTTGTCGATGGCGAGACCGTCGGCTACCTCTTGCCGACCCAGGAGGGCGGTGCCCACATGGCCTTGGACGAGCCCGCCGCAGCCTTCTTGACCCGGTTGCGCTGGGCGCTGGCGCTGGGCGGTGGTACGGCGTTCCTCGTTGCGCTGTTGATGGCGGGACTGCTCACGCGCAGCATCGTAAGGCCCGTTCGGGAGCTGACACAGACCGCGGAGACCGTCGCCCAGGGCAAGTTTGACGTCCGCGTTGAGGTGAAGGGAGAGGACGAGATCGGGCGTTTGGCGACGACCTTCAATGAGATGGCTGCTTATTTGGAGCGTGCTGAGCGCGCACGCCGGGCACAGACGGCGGACATCGCCCACGAACTGCGCAACCCCTTGGCCGTCTTACAGAGCACCCTTGAGGCCCTCGCCGATGGCGTCTATCCGCCTACGGAGGAGAACATCGAGCCGGCCCTCGACCAGGTTCAGACGCTGAATCGGTTGGTGGAGGACCTTCGCACGTTGGCGCTGGCCGACGCGGGGCAGCTTCAGCTCGACCTTCAACCCCTCGACCTCGGTCACTTGGCAGAGCACGTGACGGAAGCTTACCGGGATTCGTTGCGCGAGCAGGGCGTCACGCTCCTCCTGGAGACGGCGTTGGAGGAGCGTGAGGTGGCGCTCGTCTTGGCCGACTACGCGCGAGTGACACAGGTGCTCAATAACATTCTAGGCAATGTCGCGCGGTATGTGCCGGCTGGCTCTACAGTGCGGATAAAGGTAGCCTCTGAGAACCGCGGCGGGACCTTGTGTGTGGCAGACAATGGTCCGGGGATTTCGGAGGAGCTGTTGCCAAGGCTCTTTGAGCGGTTCTGGCGTGGCGATCCGTCGCGCAGCCGTGCTACAGGGGGATCCGGTCTGGGGCTGGCCATCGCCCATCAGATCATCAAGGCGCATAGCGGGCGCATCTGGGCGGAGCCCACCCCCGGTGGAGGCCTGACCATCTGCTTCTGGCTGCCCAGCGCCTAGCCGGATTCACATCTTTGTAGCCAGCTCAATTTGCTTGTCCGCAAGCCCGATCCGCGGTTGCTTGACCGCGCGATTGGGCTTTTCGTTGTCTGGCACCGGCTTTACGCGACCCACATCCTTTCTTCATCATATCTTCACAGTGTGCTGATAGGCTATAGGGTAGTTGTAGATCATGCTTAATGGGTATCTTGGAGGTAGGAAATGAATAAAACTCTGCTCAACTACTGGCTCGACGTTGTGATTGGATTGGCCTTCATCGGCGCTGCTGTCACGGGTATTGCCTTTCTCTTTATGGGCTCTGGCGGTTATCAGGGTGGCCGGAATGCCGCCTATGCTGCTGCCTTCCTTAGCCTCAGTCGTGAGACCTGGAAGGACCTGCACACTCTGACCAGCCTCGTGATGACGGCCGGGGTGGGGACTCACCTGGTGTTTCATTTTAACTGGATCGTCTGCGTGACCAAGCGCATGCTGCCGAAGCTGCCGGTCATCGGTAAGCGGGAAGAGCCTTGCGAGGTCATGGCCTGACCTATGTTGTCGCACAACAATCCAGGACTTAGTCGATTATTGTTAAGGAGTTTGTGATGGTCAAGATATTGAAGTTCGGTGTGGTGATAGGGTTGCTGGTTGCCCTGATAGGGGGCGTCGTCTATATCCTAGCGAGCCCGTCAGAGGCACAGGCAGGTCTGGGCGAGCGCGGCGGCGCGATTGCCTCCGCGACGTCTGACGACGGATTCGCCTATGGTCAGGGTGGCCTACGAGGGGCGGGGCGCTACGGCGACCTGACTGACGCGTGCGATGGCACCGGTGACTGTGAGATGGTCGCTGCTGAGCTGGCCCGCGGGCGAGTCGGCGGGCAGAGCGTGTCGCGAGGCACAGGCTTTGATGGTGCGGCCCGTTGGCCGGAGGCTGCGCTAGCCGCCCGTGGATCTGGCTATCAGGGAGGGGGACGTCTTGCCGATTCCGACGTCGCACCCCGTGGCGGCTACGGTTCGGTGCCTCTGGCCGAGTCGCCCGACTGGGAAACTCTCACCGGAGAGGTGGTGGAGAGCGGCAACGAGATTTTCGTTGCCACCGCCAATGGCGAGACCGTCATGGTTGGACTAGGGCAGGCCTTCTACCGCGAGGAGATGGGCTTCGTGGTGAGCGTTGGCGATCAGGTGTCGGTGGAGGGCTACCTTGAGGACGGTGAGTTCAAAGCAGGTACCGTCGAGAACCTAACGACCGGTGAGACCATTGTCTTGAGAGATGCCTCAGGTCGTCCGATGTGGGCAGGCCGCGGCAATCGTCAGAATGCTCCTTGAGCTGCTGTAGGGACAGCACCCTGCCGGGGTACGGCGAGCGACCGCTCGCCGTACCCCGTTCTGTGTTTAGATCCGGCTAAGCTCGTCTAGCTCCGCCACCTCATCGGGCGTCAGCCGCCACCCCAGGGCCTTGGCATTCGACGTCACGTGGGCTGGCGTCTTCGCGCCCGGGATGGGGACCGCGCCTTTGCAGATGGTCCAGTTCAGCGCCACCTGCGCCGGGGTCCGGCCCCCGTGGTTCTCGCCAATCTCGCGCATTCTGCTGAGCAACGGCTGCACACTCTCTAGATAGGTCGGAGGATACCGCAGCCGGCGCGTACGAGGTGGTGGGTTCTCCGGTGTATACTTCCCCGTCAGGACCCCCATCTCAAGGGGGCTGTACGCGATCAGGGTCACCCCGAGGTCGCGGCATAGCTGCAAAACGCCGTCAGTCTCAGGCTCTCTGTGCAGCAGGCTATAGTGCACCTGATTTGACGCTAGGACGATATCCCGCTTGTTGAGCGCGTTGTGAGCGCGTCCCATCTGCGCCATCGTGTAGTTGGAAACGCCCACCGCTCGGGTGAGGCCGGCTTCTACGGCGTCAGCCATAGCATCCATCCAAGTCTCGATCGACCGGAGATGGAGCGGTACGTGGATCTGATAGAGGTCGACGCGGTCGAGCCCCAGACGGTCGAGGCTCGCTCGCAGGGCCCTCAGCAGTGCTCCCTTGGTCAAGCGCCAGGGGAAGGGGACGAACTTCGTCGCCACGACCGGGCGTGCATTGTCTTGGGCGATGAACCGGCCTAGCAACTTCTCGGACCGCCCCAATCCATACATCTCTGCCGTGTCGAAGAAGGTCAGGCCGGCCCCGATCGAGGCGTCGAAGGCCTCGCGCAGATCCCGATCGGTATAGTCGCCGCCGCCATATCCCCAGATCCAGCGGTCGCCCCAGGCCCAGGTGCCCACGCCCATGGGCGGGACGCTGATGTCGGTTGCGCCGAGCTGCACCCGCTCAGGCTTCGTCTGAGACGTCATACGCGTTGGCTCCAGCCTATCGCGCCTTCGATGAGGAAAACCGGAGCTAGCCGACCCACGCTCATTGACCTTCCCCGCCGATCTGGATCCAAATACTGCCATCCTCGACCTTGGTCGCGTAGGTGGGCAGGGGGCGCTCCTCCTTGACCGCGCCCAGCACCTTACCGACCACGGGCGGCCACGGACTCCACGCCTTCACCTCACCTGTCTCCAGGCTAAAGCGACTGTGATGCAGGGGGCAGACGATTTCATCGTCCTCCGTGATCTTGCCGCGCTTCATCGGCGCCCCCATATGAGGGCAGGCATTGAGCACCGCGTAGACGTTGTTCTCGTGACGTAACAGCAGGATCTTGTGCTCCTGCACCTCGACGACCCGCCGTTCATCGGGCCCCAACTCGCTCTCATCCAAAACTCTGATCCATTCCATTGTCACCCTCCTCTGTCGTTCTCGAACTCTCTAAGCACATACGCCGTTTCATCGTCGCTACGTTACAACCCCACGTCACGTTTATTGTAGAGTGCTTGTCATCGTTGTGCCAACGGGAACCCGCTACGCAAGACTCGTGGCTGATCCGCCTGGGCGCTGCCTCAACCCGAGCCCTCTCATCGCTCGCCGCCGACGGTTGCAGGCGTCGTCAGCAAGTCCTCGAGGGCCTGCCGTAGGCGAGGATAACGAAACTCGAAGCCGAGGTTGCTAAGTCCGCGGGGTACCGCACGCTGGCCATCTAGGATCAGCGTCGCCATCTCCCCGAGTGCAAGCCGCAGCGCGAAGCCCGGAACGGGGAACCAGAAGGGACGCCGCATCACAGAGGCGAGCGTTCGGCCGAATTCGGCGTTCGTCACGGGATTGGGGGCGCTCAGGTTGAAGGGCCCCTGAGCTTCCGGGGTCTCCAGCAGAAAGCGGATCGCCCGCGCCTCGTCCTGAATGTGGATCCAGGAGATCACCTGGTTACCGCTGCCGATTCTGCCGCCGACGAACACCTTGAAGGGCAGCATCATCCTGGGGAGAACGCCGCCGCGTCGGCTCAGAACCGGGCCGGAGCGAAGAAGGACGCGTCGCACGCCATAGCGCTCGACCGGCTCGGTCGAGGACTCCCAGCGGACTCCCACGCCGGCCAGCCAATCCTTCCCCGCCGGGGCAGTCTCGTCCAGCGATTCGGTCCGATCTGTGCCGTAGTAGCCTGTGCCCGAGGCTTGGAGCAAAACGCCGGGTTTTCGCTTCGCCATAGCGATGGCCTCGGTCACTGCGTGCCCTGCGTTTTCTCGGCTTTCGACGATCCGTACTTTCTTGGCCTCAGTCCAAAGCCCAGAGCCGATATTCTCCCCCGCCAGATTGATCACAGCGTCCGCCGACTCAAGGACATGAGCCCAACCTGTGGGCGTGTGTGCGTCCCACTGGATCACCGACACTTCTTCAGGGCGTGCTCCCGCCTTCTGAGGGTGGCGGCTCAGCACAAGGACCTCGTGATCGTGCGCCCTGAGTTCGGGAATGAGGGCACGACCGATCAAGCCGCTGCCTCCTGTGATAAGTACCCGCATCGCGTGATATCTCCTCTATTGTTGACCGACATCTTCGCTGACACCGACCTCAAGCGCAGGGAGTATAGCACGTAATGACTATACTGTCAATATCTTGAAGACTTTTTGACTATCTTTGGTTGACATTGGCTCGGGGATGTGCTATCATATATTAGCTTGTGTCTATCGTTCACCAGGCTTGTACGATGACTCAAGATCAAATGAGAGAACGAGAGCGCGTCAAAGTGAGGACAAGATGGCTCAGGATGAACCTATCTACAATATCGGCGTAGTCTCCAGAATGACGGACATTCCGGCGGCGACGTTGCGGGTCTGGGAGCGACGTTACGGATTCCCCGACACGGCACGCACCGAGGGGGGGCACCGCCTCTATAGTGAGAACGATATCCGCCGCCTCCGCTGGGTCAAGTCGAAGATCGACGAGGGGATGCAGACGCGACAGGCGGTTCGGGCCTTGCGGACCCTGGAGGAGGAGGGGGCCTTTCCCGAACCCACCTTGCCCAGCGTCGGCGCGCCGTTTCCCAGTCTCCAGGGGGAGACCGTGCGAGATCGCGGTGTCGATTCCTATATCGAGCTGCTTCAGGATCGCCTCTTTGATTCGTTAGTGGAGCACCAGACCTCTGACGCCGACGAGATCTTCAGCGAGGCGCTAGCCCTCTACTCCCCTGAGGACGTGATGTTGCACCTCGTCCGCCCGACGCTGACCGAGATCGGCGAGGGCTGGGAGGAAGGCGACGTCAGCATCGGGACCGAGCATCTAGCAACCAGCTATCTGCGGCAGCGCCTGCTCGTGTGGCTCCGGACGGGGCCACCGGCCTTCTCAGTGCCGTCCACGGTGCTGGCCTGCGCCCCTGGGGAATATCACGAGGGGGGCCTGATGATCTTCGGCGCCCTGCTTCGCCGCCGTCGATGGCCCGTCGACTACCTAGGCCAGTCCATTCCACTGCCCGACCTCGCGAGCTTCGTGAAAGAGACGCAGCCGGTGGCGATTGTGACGGTAGCTATGACTGAAGAGCCCGCCGCGGCCCTGACCACGTGGCCCAAGCACCTACCCGAGGCCTCAGAGCAGGGGCGCCCAGTCTTTGCCTATGGCGGTCGTATCTTCAATCAGAACCCAGAGTGGCGAGCGCGTGTTCCGGGTCTCTTCCTGGGCGCGACGCTCACAGAGGGCGTCGAGACCCTAGAGCGGACCCTGCGCCGATTGAGCCCTCCGCTGGACTAGAGAGGCACTGAACCGAACCCAGAGGTTCTGTCGCGGCTACGTCTGGACCCAGGACGTCCTGGAGGGCTACAGGAGGCGCCCCGCATCTGGCATCACGCCAGGCTCCAGTAGCTCCACAACCTCCTCGTACCCTTCTGCCGTCATCGCGGCGGGGTTCGCGGCCCTGACCCGTGCCACGGCCTGAGCGGGCGCTACCTCTCGATAGATGATTAGGTACCCGGCTAGGATCACCCCCGTGCGGTCTTTTCCCTCGTAGCAATGCACTAGCGTCGGCATCCCTGCCTCCAGCTGCGCGTGGATGAAACGCCAAACCGGCAGCGCCTGGTGGATAAAGGCCTTGCGCATCCCTTTCGAAAAGAGCCTGACCGGCGGGAACTCGGCCTGGTAGTGAGTGAAGCCGTAGTCGACCAGGTCGTCGATAGCCTCCTCGGCAGCTAAGGAGACGATGGTCCGTATCCCGCCTGCGTAGAGCTCGGCGGGATCCCATGGATGCCGGCTAGGGCCGGGACGCCCGGCCAGAAGACGATCGATGATCCAGTAGACATATCGCATACCGTCATTCTACCGGGGTCATAGGCGCTGTCAACGATATCCATCGAAGGGTCCCTGTTAGGTTGTAGACTTAAACTATTCATATACTTGACAAAATATCTACAATCGGCTATACTACAGTGGCTGCAGGAGGGTTCGGAGCCGCGCTCGCGATGGTGTTGGCGCCAGCAAGTCTTGATCTGCTGGCAGGGTTCGCCGAGTTGTCACCCATCTGGTTAAGCTATAGGTCTCCGAGAAACAAGCGCGAGCGCAGCAGGGCATCGCCGTCCCGCGGGGGCAGCGTTGCAGGAGGAGGTGGGCCAGAGCCCACCTCCTCGGCACGGAAGGCATGATGAGAGAAAAGCGCTATCATAGTTGGGTAAGATGGCTGTCGGGAGCGGATCTCGCGAAAGGAGCAGACTTATGGGCACGACCATCTGGTGGATACGCAGGGACCTGAGGTTAGCGGATAACCGCGCGCTTGAGCGCGCGCGGGCGTCCGACGCACACGTTGTCCCGGTCTTTGTCCTCGATCCGGCGCTCCTCGAGTCACCGTACGTGGGTGGCAAACGAACGGCGTTTCTCTTCGACGGCCTGCGCGCGCTCGATGCAGGCCTTCGCGAGCGCGGGAGCCATCTCGTCGTCCGCCGCGGCACTCCGGCTGAGGTCTTAGCCACGCTGGTTCAGGAGACCAAGGCCGAGGCCATATACGCCGAGGCCGATTTCTCCCCCTATGCGCGGCAGCGCGATGCGCAGTTGGGCGAGGAGCTTCCCCTGCACCTTACGGACGGATTGACGATTCATCCTCCGGAGGCCGTGCACAAGGACGATGGCGATCCCTATATCGTCTACACCTATTACAGCCGGACATGGAAGGAACTGCCGCTTCCTCAGGCCGGCGAGCTCACCGAGGCCCCGGCGTCCATCGACACGCCTGAGGGATTGGAGAGCATTGCGATTCCTGAATCCCCGGCCCTGCCCTCGTCGGTGCCCTTCGTCGCCGGCGAGGCGGAGGCCCGGCGTCGCCTGCGGGCGTTCGCCGATGACCTCATCTATAGCTACGATGCCCAACGTGACCGCATGGACCTCGACGGCACCTCGGGCCTCTCCCCCTATCTGAGGTTCGGCATGGTCTCGGCGCGGCGGGCAGCCGTGGCGGCACTGGAGGCTAAAGAGGTTGCTGGATCGGAGGGCGGTCGTGAGGGCGCTCAGACGTGGCTCGACGAGCTCATCTGGCGTGAGTTCTATATCTCCATTCTTTTCCACTTCCCAGAGGTACGACAGCACAGTTTCCGCGAGGAGTACCGCGATCTCCGGTGGGACAACGATCCCGATGCCTTCGGCGCGTGGCGAGAGGGCCGCACCGGCTACCCAGCCGTCGACGCTGCGATGCGCCAGCTTCAGGCCACCGGCTGGATGCACAACCGCGCGCGCATGATCGTCGCCTCCTTCCTGACGAAGGACCTGCTCATCGACTGGCGCTGGGGCGAGCGACACTTTATGCAGCACCTCATCGATGGCGACCCCGCTGCCAACAACGGCGGCTGGCAGTGGTCCGCGGGCACCGGAACGGACGCCGCGCCTTATTTCCGCATCTTCAACCCGGCGCTCCAGAGCGAAAAGCACGATCCCCACGGGGATTACATCCGACGGTGGGTGCCTGAGCTGGAAAAGGTGAGCGACGAATACATCCACGAGCCGTGGACGATGCCGGAGGACGCGCAGAAGGCGAGTGAATGCCGGATCGGAGACGACTATCCCCAACCCATCGTCGACCACGGCGAGGCGCGCGAGCGTACGCTGGCGGCTTACAAACGAGTCCGTTGACGAAAGCCGTCTATCGCGACGAGGTCGGGGGCACGCTGGGCCTCTCGGCCTCCCTGCAGACGTTGGCGCAGATTGTGGCGCCAGGCCTCGGCGGGCTTTTGCTGGATCTGCTGGGGACCTGGTCCGTGGGGCTTGTGGCCGGCCTCATCATGGTCTGGACCCTGTCCGTGGCGCGCCGTCGGATGGTGCGTATCTCGGAGTCTGATATGGTCAGCTGCCGCCAGGCACCGGCGGCGGTCCGCTAGGCAGGCAAGGGTGCGGAGGTTGCGATGAAGATTCACAAACGTCTGCTGCGATGGCTCTTGGGCGGGCTGCTGCTCACGCTGGTGCTCGCCAGCGGCGCCTTCGTCGTCTGGGGGAGCACGCCGCTCGGCCCTACGGACGCGGCCTTAGCGGCGCTGACCTCGGAGGGTCCGGTGACGGTCGTGCAAGACCGCTGGCTCGCGTTTCAGCCTGCGGGTCAGGACCCTACCACAGGCCTGGTCTTCTACCCTGGCGGTCGCGTCGACCCCAGGTCCTACGCGCCCCTCGCTTGGGAGATCGCGGCTCGCGGACACCTGGTGGTCATCGTCCCGATGCCGCTGAACCTGGCGGTCCTCGCGCCCGATCGGGCCGACAGTGTCATCGCCGCCTATCCCTCCGTGGGCCTCTGGGCGTTGGGGGGACACTCGCTGGGCGGGGCGATGGCGGCGCGCTATGTTTACCAGAACGAGCAGGCTGTCGACGGCCTCGTGCTATGGGCGGCCTATCCCGCCTCGACGGATGACCTCTCGGAGCGACGGGACCTTGCCGTACTGTCTGTCACCGCGACGCGAGATGGCTTGATGACAGACGAGGAGCTATCCAACTCGCGGGAGCTTCTGCCCGAGAGCACCTGCTGGGTCACGATCGAGGGCGGTAACCACGCCCAGTTCGGCAGCTACGGCCCGCAGCGCGGCGACAACCCCGCCACGATCCCTCAGGCTGCACAGCACGCCGCGGTCGTGGACGCGACGGCGTCCTTCCTGGCGAGTCTCGCCACGAGCGGTGATGAGGCCACCGACTGTGCCGGAATTGGAGGTGCGGAATGAAACCTTGGCTCAAAGCCGTCCTGGCTGCGCTGGCCCTGCTCCTCGTCGCTCTCTTGGTCGGGCCCTTCCTGATCCCCGTGCCCCCGCTGGAGGACACGGTCCCGCTGGAGCAACTCGCCGACCCCGACAGCCGCTTCGTCGAGGTGGAGGGGGTCGAGATCCACTACAAGCAGACGGGTACCGGCGATCCGGTCTTCCTCCTGCTGCACGGCTTTGGCGCGAGCACCTTCTCCTGGCGCGAGGTGATGGCGCCCCTGGCGGAGCTTGGCACGGTGATTGCCTTCGACCGTCCCGCCTTCGGCCTGACCGAGCGTCCGATGCGCAACACCGACGATTGGCCCGGCTACAATCCCTACAGCTACGCGTCGCAGCCCCGCCTGACCGTGGGGCTGATGGACGCGATCGGTGTGGAGACCGCCATCCTTGTGGGGAACTCGGCAGGCGGCACCGTCGCGATGCTCACGACGCTGGCCCATCCCGATCGCGTCGAGGCCCTCATTCTGGTGGACGCGGCGGTCTACGTGGGTGGCGGCTCGCCGGCCTTCCTCCAACCGCTCTTTAACACGCCGCAGCTCCGCCACCTCGGCCCCCTGATCGCCCGGCGCATCCGCGATTGGGGCGTGGACTTTGGGCGCTCAGCCTGGCACGATCCGGATCGGATCCCGCCGGAGTTCTGGGAGGGCTACACGCGCCCGCTCCAAACCGATAACTGGGACCGCGCCTTGTGGGAGCTCACCGCGAGCGCGGAGCGCCCCGACCTACCGTCGCGCCTCAACGAGCTGACCCTGCCTACGCTCGTGATCACCGGCGACGACGACCGCATCGTTCCGACGGAGCAGAGCGTGCGCCTGGCGGGGGAGCTGCCCAATGCCGAACTCGTTGTGCTCGAGGCGTGCGGTCACGTTCCGCAGGAGGAGTGCCCGGGCCCGTGGCTCGACGCGGTGCGGGGGTTTGTGGCGCGGGTGCGGTGAAGGCTGGACGCGGGGTCGCCCCCTGCCTTTCACCGTCCGAGACGTTCGGGTAGAATGGGGCCACTTCACCCATACGCCCTAGGAGGAACTCGATGTTGACCCAGACGATCCAGCTCTACGATGACCGCAAGTATGTGACACTGACCATCTATGTCCTGTCCGATTCCCCTGAGCTCCTGAACGGAAAGAAACGTCCGGCTGTTCTGATCTGCCCCGGCGGCGCCTATCTCTCCTGCTCTGACCGTGAGGCCGAGCCTGTCGCCCTGCGCTTCGCCGCGATGGGCTACCATGCCTTCGTGCTGCGCTATTCGACCTACAGCGAAGGGCAGCCGGGCTTGGACTATCTCAATTCCGATATGGCTGCCAATCCAAAGAGTGTCTATCCTGCGCCCATGCGGGACATCGGCAAGGCGTTTCTCACGATTCGTGGACGTGCCGATGAATGGCTCGTGGATATGGACAAGATCGCTCTCTGTGGCTTCTCCGCAGGCGCGCACAACTGCGCGATGTACGCTGTGAACTGGCGGGATCCCGTCATCGGCGAGTTCTTCGGCGAAGCGCCGGCAGCCTTTAAGCCCGCGGCTGCAATCCTGGCCTATGGGCTCGGCGACTATCACCTGATGGTCGAGGAGATGGATGAGCCTTGGGCCCAACAGGTCTCGGAGGCCGCCACCGTTGCCCTCCTGGGGACCAAATCCCCAACGGAGGAGCAGCTTGATGCCGTGAGCCCGGCCCTGCACGTAACGCAGGAGATGCCGCCCACCTTTCTTTGGGCGACAGCAACAGATGCGTTGGTCCCCGTAGAAAACACCATTCGGATGGCGGACGCACTGGCGCGCGCCAGGGTGCCCTTTGAAGTGCACATCTTCGAAGAAGGCGAGCATGGTCTGAGCCTTGCCGACCAATCGACGGCGAGTTCCCGGATGCAGGTGGATGCGGATGTCTCCAAATGGGTGGAGCTGGTGGAAGCTTGGCTCCAGAAGCGGTTTGCGCTGCCACTGCCGGAGAAGCCAGCATGGATGCCCTGATGGCACCGACTATCCGGAAGGTCACGCGGTTCAGGGTCTGGTGGTCGCTGGCGCCTCTCTGTTGCTCTCCCCCAACCGGATGGTAGAATCCGCATGGGAGGAGACGACATCATGGAAAGACTGATCGGCACCACCGCAAGAGGCATCCGCGCCCCCATCATCCGTGAGGGCGATGACATCGTGGACATCGTCGTCGATAGCGTCATAGACGCCGCGGGGCAAGCGCCCTTCGAGTTGCGCGACCGCGACGTGATCGCGGTCACCGAGGCCGTGGTCGCCCGCGCGCAGGGCAACTATGTCACCATCAACCAGATTGCGTCCGATATCCAGGCCAAGTTTGGCGACGGTGGCCCCCTTGGCGTGGTCTTCCCGATCCTCAGCCGCAACCGTTTCGCCATCTGCCTGAAGGGGATCGCGGCTGGCGTCGATAAGATCGTGCTGATGCTCAGCTACCCGTCCGACGAGGTCGGCAACAGCTTGATGGACCTCGACGCGCTCGATGAGAGCGGCGTGAATCCGTGGACCGACGTCCTGACCGAGGCGGAGTACCGCGAGCGCTTCGGCGTCTACCTGCACCCCTATACCGGCGTCGACTACGTCGCATATTACAAAGAGCTGATCACCGAGGCCGGAAGTGAGGCCGAGATCCTCTTCGCCAACGACCCTCGCGCGATTCTCGACTACGCCCAGCGCGTGCTCTGCTGCGACATCCATACCCGCGCTCGCACCAAGCGCCTGCTCGAGGCTGCCGGCGCGGAGAAGGTCCTTACCCTCCATGAGATCCTCGACGCGCCCGTCGATGGCAGTGGCTACAATGAGGCTTACGGTCTGCTGGGGAGCAATAAGGCCACCGAGGACACGGTGAAGCTCTTCCCTCGGAATTGCGACGCGGTGGTCGACGAGATCCAGCGTCGCATCCTCGAGCGCACCGGTAAGCATGTCGAGGTGATGATTTACGGGGATGGGGCCTACAAGGACCCCGTCGCCAAGATCTGGGAGCTGGCTGACCCCGTGGTCTCGCCCGGCTATACGGATGGCCTACAGGGCCGCCCCAATGAGGTGAAGCTGAAGTACTTAGCCGACACCGAGTTCGCCCACCTAAGCGGGGAGGCCTTGAGAGAGGCCATCAGGGACTACATCCGCGATAAGGAGAAGGACCTGGTCGGGAAGATGGTGGCGGAGGGCACGACGCCCCGCCACCTGAGCGACCTGATTGGGTCGTTAGCCGACCTCGTCTCCGGCAGCGGGGACAAGGGCACCCCGATTGTGGTCGTGCAAGGCTACTTCGACACCTACGCAAGCTGAGAGCAGCAGCTCACCGTCGTCGGTGAGCTGCCACCTCCTGGGCCCTTCCGGAGCCTACGCCTCGAACACGAACTTCGTGGGGTCATCGATGAAGCTGGTCCAGGCGATGGCGGAGCGCGGTGTTACCTCATATAACCCGCCCTCATCCCACGAGGCGGGCTCCGGCGCGTAGCCCTCGTACTTCCGCGCGTACTCGCGGGCCAGGTGCGTTCCTAGCTCGGCTGAGGGCTTTCCGGCCGGCGCGCAGATTCCCTCGACGATCACCACCTGATCCCCGCTCTCCAGATGCACAACGATGTGAGAGTTCTGTGCAAGGTTTCTGGCGTGGCGGGTCTCGGAGCTCCCGTCGTAGTAGAGCCGGTCATTCACCCAGACGCCCCAGACAGGGACGGCGTGTGGTCGCCCGTCGGGCCGGACCGTGCAGAGCCAGTAGTTACCAGCGTCGATCAGGCGCGACACCACCTGGTCCCAGGACAGCAAAGCCTTTGGATTGCTGACGTAGCCTTCGGGGAAAGACGGTCGCATTACCCTCGGTGTTGCCATAGGGCCTCCTTTCCTGGCCTATCTGTCCAGACTATACGCCCGACCGGGGCGGGTGCAATGCGGCCTCCCCGCGCTTCTCAGCCCTCTACCACTGATAGTCCCACTTCTGCCCCGCTGCCGTGGTACAGGGCATCACAAGTGCCCCTGCGCCGTTCTGGGTGCTGATTCCGCCCAGGGCTAGGCACTTGCCGCCGGAGACGACATGCCCGCTGAAACTCCAGTTCTGAGTCAGCTGCGTGTCGGTGCTGCATTCGATAAAGCGCACCCTCTGTCCGGCAACAGGACCACCGTCGCCCAACGTGTAGGCGCGATCCAGCACGTCCTCCACATCCAGGCATAGCGCGCCGTGCGTGAAGCTGATCAAGCCGATCTGCCCGCCCGTCCCGAGCAAGAAGTCCTGGATATCGCTCGTGGTGCCGGCGGTACACGGTGCAGCCAAGGCGTCGCTGCCCGAGCCGCCGCTCTGCGTCAGACAGAGGTCACCGGTCAGAGTCCGCACACGTACGGCTCCCGGAATCTCACTTGGCTCGATCCGCCACCTCTGCGTGACGAACCCCGTGGCGGCGGAGGTCGATGCGGCGCTCGCTGGGGCAGTGGAGGCTGCGCCGCCACCGGACGCCCTCAACACCAGCGGAAGGAAGACGGTATAGGTGGTGGAGCAGGGCTGCATCGTCAGCGCACTCGTCCCCATCCCCGAACGTGTGAGGCACAGGCCTCCGAAGCCACGCACCACCACATCTTCGAAACGCCACTGCTGGTTTGACCCTTGAAGGCAATCCCACGTTTGCACAATGCTCCCGCTGACCGTGTCCACGTCAAGGCAGCGGGGGGTTTCGCTCGGATCCGTGGGCGATTGGATGTAGAGCGCCTGAGTGGCGATGTTGTAATGCCACTCCTGATCATCCAGCGCTTCATCGCATTCCCAGCCGAAGGCCCTGGCGCCATTGGCGGCATCGGCGTGAGCGCTCAGACAGAGCGACCCGGGCAGCGAGAGCAGGGTGCCGGGCAGGTGCCGTTCGTACGCGCGTTGGATTCCCGCGACGTCGCGAGAACTGAGCTCCGTGGGTCTGTTGGAACAGTAGGCCATGATCGAATAGCGGTCGGGGGCGCCCCAGAGCCTTTCGCCCGGGACGGGCCACCATGGCCAGCTCTCTTCGTGGGTCTGGGGCAGGCAGCCGGGGATATCAGTAGGCCAGTCGCTGCGCTCCTCGCCGTGATAGAGGCCCAGCACGTGCCCGAACTCGTGGATGGTCAGAAACTCGATGCATTCCCGGCTGCCGCAGTGCAGGTTGAGGCGGACGCCCGATTGCATATAGTCGCCCCACGACCCGTGGCCCGGATTCTGGCCACCACTGTCAGCCGTGATGTAGATCTTGATGTTCTCGTCCGCAGTGCCGGGCCGTCTGGGCCCCAGCGTGTAGGGAGGGGGCTCGGCGTTGGCCTCGTCTTGACACTCCTGCCAACCGGTAAATAGGACCCGCGCCTCTCGCTCCCAGCTGTTCTTTAGGGCCAGGCGCGCCCATTCGCGTCGCAGCGCACCGGACGTCTGATCGACTTCGCCCGGCAGCGGGTTGGCATCATCAGGGTTCTCCCAGCAGACCACCAGCTTCACCGGGGCCGATTGCCACACGGTCCACATAAGCCCATCGCCACCCATCAGCGCGTTGACGATAGAAGGCGATAGCAGCAGGATCGTGAGGGCGAGTACCACCGCCCCTACGACCCGCCACCGACCACGCGCCCTTGGCATGCCTGCCAACCGGGCCCTGCTCCGTTCATCGATATGGCTGCCATCCTCGTGCATCTCTGTCCTCTTTCCTGGTTGAGGTGTGACGTGTGCGGAAACTGGAGTTGGACCACCCGCCCTGCCGGATATGAACCCTGATCCTTTTGGAAAGAAGGGGTGGGATGGCGTTTGGCGCCTCGATGATCAGATCCGTTGGAGCTATCCTATCTAGAAACCGTCCTAATGTCAATCACGGGTGATCGAGCTTGCGGTCTCTTCAATCGGCGGTGCTCGAGCCCGAAGGGTTTCGCATCTTGCCTTTTCATCGGATGCAACCATACTGAATCGTGGGGTGAAGCTATGATAAAAACCAAAATCTTGGACGAGACCGAGGAAGCCATCTTAGGGATCGAGCGCTATTGGCTCACGCGCCTCCAGGTGGCGATGGCGCAGTTCCCGGCGACGGATGAGGATCGCGCCGCGCTGGAGCGGTCGGTGCAGCAGCTGGACGAGCTCTTCCTGCTCGTCGTTGTGGGAGAGTTCAACTCCGGCAAGAGCGCGCTGATCAACGCCCTCTTCGGCGAGCCGCTCCTGGAGACCGGCGTCACCCCCACGACGACGCGCATCCACCTCCTGAAGCACGGCAAGGAGAGCGCGCACGTGGCGGTGGAGGCCGATGTCGACGTCATCTCCGTGCCGGCGTCTCTGCTGGAGGAGATCACCATCGTCGACACGCCCGGGACGAACGCCATCTACCGCGAGCACGAGGCGATGACGCGCGAGTTCCTGCCCCGCTCGGACCTGGTGCTCTTCGTCACTTCGGTCGACCGCCCCTTTACTGAGAGCGAGCGAGCCTTTCTCGCCCTGATCCGCGAGTGGGGCAAGAAGGTCGTGGTCGTGCTCAACAAGATCGATATCCTTCAGGAGCCGGAGGACCTTGCCGCCATTGAGCGGTTTATCAGGGAGAGTGCTCAGCAGCTGCTCGGCTTCACGCCCGAGGTGCTGCCCGTGTCGGCCCGTTTGGCGCTGAAGGCCAAGCAGACCGGCGCGGAGGCGTTGCTCTCGGAGAGCCGTATCGAGGAGCTGGAGTCCTACATCGTCGATCGTCTGGACGAGCGAGAGCGGGTCCGTCTCAAGTTGCTGAATCCGGTGCGGGTCGGCCTACATCTGACGGGGAAGTACCTTCAGGTGATCGAAGACCGGCTGGGCCTGCTGCGGGATGATTTCGCCGTGATTGACAACGTCAAGCAGCAGCTGGCGACCTATCGGGCGGAGATGGCCCGGGAGTTCCGGCTGCGGCTCTCTGACGTCGACCGGGAGCTCCAGGCCTTCGAGAACCGGGGTATCGCGTTCTTCGACGAGACGATGCGGTTGGCGCACTTCTTCGACCTGCTCGACCGCAGCAAGCTCGAGATGCAGTTCCGGGAGCAGGCCATCGCCGATGCCCCGGAGGCCATTGAGTCCCGCGTCGAGGAGATCACGGCGTGGCTCGTCGAGCGGAACCAGGGTCTATGGCAGATGGTGATGGAGAGCGTCCGGCAGCGGAAGCAGGCCCACGCCGACCGCGTCCTGGGCGATATCCCGACGGCTTTTGACGCGGATCGCCGGCGCGTCATCGAGAGCGTCGGTATGGCGGCCCAGCAGGCCTTGCAGACCTATGACCGGCGGGCGGAGGCCCAACGCATCGCGCAGTCGCTGCAGTGGGCGGTCGCGAGCACGGCGCTGGTGGAGGTCGGAGCCGTCGGCCTCGGCACCCTGATCACCATCCTCGCGTCGACGACCGTCCTGGACGTGACCGGCATCCTCGCCGCCAGCACGATGGCGGTCCTGGGTTTCCTCGTGATCCCCAGCCGCCGCCGGCGGTTCAAGAACGAGCTGCGAGAGAAGATCGAGGAGGTCCGCCAGACGCTGATGCCGACGCTGACCTCCCAGTTCGAAACCGAGGTGGAGCGGGGGGTCCGCGAGATCGAGGCGGCGATCTCGCCCTACACGCGCTTCATCCACTCGCAGCAGGCGCATTGGGACGAGACCCGCGATGGGCTGGTGAATATTGAGAAGTGGCTCAAGCGGCAGGAAGGCGAAATCGAGGCGCTTTGAGGGCGCGGGAGGGCTAGATGACCGAGAAGACCGATCTGTGCAAGGCCTCGCCGACCATCCGGCTGGGCGTCAGCACCTGTCTGCTTGGTGAGCGCGTTCGCTACGACGGCGGGCACAAGCACGACCGCTACGTGACGGACGTGCTGGGCGCCTACGTCGACGAGTGGGTACCCGTCTGTCCCGAGGTGGAGTGCGGGCTGCCGATCCCGCGGGAGAGCATGCGCTTGGTCGGCGATCCGGAGAACCCCCGACTGATCATGCCCAAGTCGGGGCGGGACCAGACGGAGCTGATGCAGACCTGGATCGAGCAAAAGCTGCCGGAGCTCGCGACCCTCGATCTGAACGGCTTCATCTTCAAGAAGGGTAGCCCCTCCTCCGGTGCCTGGCGCGTCAAGGTCTACGACAAGAACGGCGTGCCCAGCGCGTCGGGCAGCGGGGTGTTCGCCGGGGCCTTTATGAAGCGGTTTCCCTATCTCCCGGTGGAGGAGGAGGGACGCCTTCACGACCTGCCCCTGCGCGAGAACTTCATCGAGCGCCTCTTCGCCCACGCGCGGTGGCTCTGCCTGCTGGACGAGGATCCCACGCCGGGTGGGTTGGTGCGGTTCCACTCCTCGGTGAAGCTGGCCCTGATGGCGCACAGCCCCGCTCACTATCAGGAGCTCGGGCGCCTGGTTGCCAAGGCGGGGACGCTGCCGTGGGATGAGTTGGTCGACCGCTACTACGCGGGCTATATGACGGGGATGAACGTGCTCGCCACGCGCGGTCGCCACGTCAACGTGCTCCAGCACCTAATGGGCTACTTGAAGGATGATCTCTTGTCCGAGGATAAGCAGGAGCTCCTCAGCCTCTTCGAGGACTACCGCGAGGGCCTCGTGCCCCTCGTCGTGCCGGTCACGCTATTGAAGCACCACCTGGCGCGCCACAACGTGCCCGATTGGGTCCACATCCAGACCTACCTGAACCCCTATCCGAAGGAGCTGATGCTGCGCAATCACGTGTAGGCGCAGTCTCTGTGACCTGAGGGCTAGCCAGATCGGCGCACGCGAACGGTGTTGCTGAGAAGAGGAAGGATCTTGTGGTTGCTGGCGTCGGCTGACGCTTTCGAACCACAAGATCCTTCGCTAACTTCCCTTCGCTCCCGAGGTACCTACTTAACCCGCTCACGATGACAGCCTACAGGCGGGTGTAGGCCGGGGGCATACACACTACTGCGTCGTGCTAAGGCGCGGTCACTGTGATTTTGGTCACGCTTGGGACGTATTCATAGCCCGCCAGGACCACGTCGTTCACCGTAAAGGTGATCGAAGCGGTCGTACCAGTCCTGACGTTGGTTGTGACCGCGCACTTGCCTGATGTGTCAGTTGTGCAGGTTGCCGCACTGCCATCATCCCAAGAGCCACTCACCACTGCACCCGACAGAGCGGGATCGATCGTCGCGATGACCGTCGCCCTCCAGAAGTTCTTGTTGATCGTGGTGCTGATGTCCGCGAGGGACGCCACCGTGATCGTATCACCCGTGCCTCCGCCGCTGCTGACCGTTACTTGCTTGCTTATGTTACCGGTCGCGCCGTCATCGTCGGTAACGGTCAAGCTCACAGTGTACGTACCGTCTGCGGCGTAGGTGTGCGACGGATTCTGGGCCGTCGAGGTCGCCCCGTCTCCAAAGGCCCAGCTCCAGGAGGCGATGCTGCCATCCGAGTCCGTGCTTGCATCGGTGAAATCGACCGTGAGGTCGGATGTAGTGTACGTGAAGTCAGCGGTTGGCGGCTGGTTGGTCTCGCCGCCCCCGCCTGCCTCGACTAGAACGGGGTTGAAGGTGCTCACATCCAGCAAGGGCTCCTGGATGCCGTCGCCCGAGTCGTCCGTCCAGTCGTAGTTCCCGGCGTTCTTGACCTGATTGTACAGATTGATGACATCCGTGGCGTTCCCTGGGTTGCTCGCGCTCGCTAGCAGCGCCAGGGCTCCCGCCGCGTGGGGGCTGGCCATCGACGTGCCGCTGATGGTGCCATACTCGCCCTCCTCCAGCGGGAAGGTGGACAGGATGCACGCGCCGGGCGCAGCGATATCGACTGCACTGCCCCAGTTGCTGAAGTAAGCCAGCGTGTCGTCCTGATCTGTGAAACAGGTCGGGCTGCCGAGGCCACCTGGCTCACCGTCGAAGTCGGCCAGCGCGCTCACGGACAACACGTTGTCGAACCCACCGGGGCTGTAGTTGTTGGCGTCGTCGTCCTCGTTGCCCGCGGCGACCGCAAAGGCCACGCCCGCGGCGACCGCGCCCTGGATGGCGTCGTACTCGGCCTGGCTGAAGCCCTCGCCGCCCAGGCTCATATTCGCGACTTCAATGCTGCTCGCATTGGCGGTGACGTGGTCAATCCCGGCGACGATCGCGGAGCTGGGGCAGCTGCCCGAGGCATCGCAGACCTTCACGGCCCACAGACGAGCGCCGGGGGCGACTCCGACGACGCCAAAGTCGTTGTCCAGCGCGGCGATCGTGCCGGCCACGTGCGTGCCGTGATAATGATCGTCGTCCCCGCCGGCACCACAGCTGTATGTGCGGTTCCACGGCGCACCGGTCCCGCTGCTGATCAAACAGGTCGTGCTGCTGACGACGTTGAGGTCGGGATGGTCGAGATCGATGCCCGTGTCGATGACGGCGACGTCCACGTCGACGCGATAGTCGTCACTCCCGTCGATATCAATGCCGCCGTTGGTGTCCGCGAAGATGCGGCTGATGCCCGTGGGCACCGTCTGGGCGCTGATCGAGCGCTCCATATCCTCCACGACGTAGGCTACGCGTGGATCACGCTGCAGGGCCGCCAGTCGCCCCGCGGGCACAACCGCGGACATACCCTTGAGCGCGTGCTGATAGATGAAGCCCGGCTGCAAGCCGTAAGCGCGTGCCAGACCGTGCGCCTCAGCCACCGGGCTCGTCGTGTCCTTGAACACGATGATGTACGGCGCCGCCGTCGGGTCGGCTGCCATGACGGGGCCGACAGCCCCGCCCACGAGTGTTGCCAACAGCACCAAGATCGTCACCAAATTCCACTTGCTTCTCATGATCTAATCCCCCCTGATTGAGTGTGAACTGCTATGCTAGACAGAGGCACTGTTTTCCATCCACGGTCGGGGCAGCGTTATCGGTGCCTGGCCCTCCGCAGATTCACATAGTATATGCCCGTTTCTTGGTGCGTGCAAAAGCGGCGAGGGCCGAGGGCCGGGACCTCCGGTATCGGGGGAGCCGAGGGCACCAAGACCTTCTCAGGTGCCCTCGGCCGTGAGGGGTTTCTGCCCAAGCTGAGGGTAGCAGCCTGCTTGCTTGAGAGCTTAGGGCTGCGGTAGGGTTATTTGGGTGCCGTCACTGTCCCCGTCGGGGTCGGTGTTGGCTGATGAATCATACGTCATCTCGATGTGGGAGATCGCCTCGACCGTAAAGATCACAAGGCTGACGTTTTTCTTGATGTCCTGGTTGCTGAGACTGCACGCGCCGGTTGCGTCAGTCGCGCACGAGACCGTGCCGGAGACCCCGTCGCTCCAAACGCCGTCGACCGTGGCGTCAGGCACGGGGTTGCCGTTGGCATCGAGGACCATCACGACAACGACGGCCTCCCAGCGACTGCGGTTGGCGCTCGACGATCCATCCAGATCGCCGATGTGCATCGTAACCCCTGGGTCAGGCGTCGGCGTAGGGCTGGGTGTTGGGGTCGGCGTGGGCGTGGGACTCGGTGTTGGCGTTGGGGTCGGGCTCGGTGTCGGCGTGGGGTCACCGCCACCGCTGTAGACCTCGAACTCGCTCAACCAATTGCGCCAGCCGTCGTGGCTCCAGGCTGTGGATTCCAGCCTCACGTAGCGCGCTGAGTATGGCCCGAAGCTGGCGGAGTCCACGCCACCATCCCCGGCGGTCGTGCTGAAGACAGGTGTCCACGCGGCCCCGTCCGGTGAGACGGCGATCGCATAGCTGGTGGCGTAGTAGTCGCCCCACGTCAGCACAACCCTGCCGACGGGCACGCTGGCCCCGAGGTCAACTGTGATCCACTCCGAGGGTAGCTTGTTCCTCCCCACCGCCTTCTCTGTCATCCAGTAGGTGACGGGATCTCCATCTACCGCCATCTCCCCGCTGTGGTCGCCGTCCTCGAAAGAGGAGGCCGTGACGGCGCTGTTCAGCGCCAGGTTGACCGTTGGGTCTGGCGTCGGTGCGTTCAGAAGCCATTCGTACGCGGCCCAGAGGTCGAGCCGACCGTACCCGAAATCGTTATCCGGTCCGACAGGTCCCAGATCGACGGCGCTGTTGAGGAGTGCGGCTTCCTGTTCAGCGATCGATGACGCCGGGAACGCGGACAGAAGAAGAGCCAGCCCGCCTGCGACGTGCGGTGCTGCGAGAGAGGTGCCCGTAGCATCGGTGTAGGATCCGTACAGATCTGTCGTATGGATGCTCACCCCAGGCGCCACCAGCTCGGGGAAAATCATCTCCATTTCCCCGCATCCTGAGGGGCCGCGGCTGCTGACCACGTAGACCTGGTCACTGTTATCTGTGGCCCCCACCGCGAAGGCGGATGGATTGTTCGCCGGGCTGAAGCTCGTCTGCGGGTCGGGTCCGCCGTTGCCTGCGGCGAAGACCGGCAAGATGCCGGCAGCGCGCAAAGACTGAAGATCCAACTCGAACTCGAGATCACAACCGGGTGACGCCATGGTCCAGGAGTTGTTGACCGTGTGAGGGGCATCCGGTGTGGAGGGATCGCCGTCGGGATCCAGCAGCCACTGGAATCCCTGATGGATGGCTGTGGCCGTCGCTCCACCTTGATCGTCAAAGATCTTGACGGCAATCCATTCTGCGCCAGGTGCGACGCCGACGGCTGTCCCGCCTTCATTGCCGCCGACCATCACACCCATGGTCCACGTACCGTGACCGCTTAGATCTACGGGTGTATCGGGATGCTCGCCGTATGGGTCGAACCAGCTGTTTGCCCCGCCTCGCCAGCGACTGCTCAGGTCTGGGTGGCTGACGTCTACGCCGCTATCCATGTTGGCGACCACCGCTCCCTGACCCGAGATGCCCAAATCCCACAATTCGGGTGCGCCGACGACGGATAGGTTTGGTTCCGGAAGTCCGGCTGTCTGCGTGGTCGTGATTTCGATGGCGTCCGGTGTGATCTTTGCCACGTCGGCTCGCGCGGCCAATTCCTGAATCACATCTCGTGTCGCCGTCACCGCGAGGCCATTGAAGGCCCAGAAGGAAGCGACGTGGCTGACCTTGCCTTTGGCCTGCCGGGCCGCCAATAGGGCTCTGATCTGGCGCTGAGACGCCTCCGCCTTGGCTTGCAGAGCGCGAATCACGCCCTCCTGACGGGCGGCTCGACTTGCGCCCGGTATCTCGCTCAGATCTGCCTGGTCGACAAGGGTGACGATGACGGTTGTCATCTCCCCCTCTTGCAGCGAGGCCATCGCGGCATGCACCGAGGGGGCGATCTTGTCATCTCCCGCCTGCCCATATTGAGATGTCGGCTCGAAATCCAAGGCAGACAGTTGGGCCCCGACAGGGCCGGCGGTCAAGACAAATGACAACACCAAGAGAACCAACGGGATTCGGGCAGCTATCGTCCGCATAGAGTCTCTCCTTTGCTCACTGCGCGACGATTGGCTCAAGCCGCACGTCGCCGAACTCTACGATCACAGGGGTGCCGGGTTGGATAAGGCCTCCGTTATTGGCGAAAAAGATGAATAAAATCCCGCCTTCTTCCCATCGGATGCCATCGGCCAAGCCCTCGGCTCTAGGTAAGGCCTCGCCGCTCTCTGCGGCGATCAGCCTTGGCATGTTGTTCGGATCCTCCAGGAACCTGCGGGCCTTCTCCACGTTGTGGATCTTCAGACGGACATCGATCATGCCGCCTCCGGCGGTCACCCCGATCAATCGCACGCCTAGCCCGTGGCGCGCCTCCAGTTGTGCCGCGGACACAAACTGCGTCCCTCCGAGCGTCCCCTCAGCCGGCGTGGCCTTCCACACGCTGTAACCAAGGAATCCTACGGTGGCGAGCACCACGAGGACGATAAGCAGCACCGGTCTGACGCGCCGGTGAGTCGATGCTGGCATAGGTTCATAGCTAGTGATCTGTTCACTCATATCAAGTTACCTCCCGCACGGCGAGAGGCCATCACGTGTCGTGTGGCCCCCTGCCGTACACGCTCTGCTGACTTGGGACTGGAGGCGCAGGCGATTGAAGCACCCACGCCTCCGGTCCCAGTGAGATGGCCCCGGTTCACGGGCCGATGACTGTCTGCCGTCTCGACACAAAGGCATCGAAGTACAGCGTGCCCGATGCATTGCTGGTCAGGCCGTCGGAGGGTCCTAGATGGACCGCTTCCAACAGGTAGGCGCTGGTGTCCAGCCCTGTCAGCGTCTCCACCGACGTGCCACTGTCGATGTAGAGGCTGAAGGATGCGTTTGCCCCCGAGGCCCAGTCGATCTCGATCCAGTGTGGCGTGGTGGGATCGATGGTATACCAGGCGGTGTTGGTGAACGCACCACCTGACAGTGCTGAGGCACGTATCTGGTAGGTGCCGCCGGCCTGGTTCTGACGCCGGTACTGCACCCGGAAGATCGTGGTGTTCACCGCGTCCACGCCGGCGAAGATCGTGTATGCTTGATTCTGGCCGGTCAGGGCGCTGTTGGCGTTGAAGTAGAAACGGGCGTGGTAGCTCGGCTCTTGAGCGGGCGTGAGGTCCGTGACGTAGCCCGGCGTGATGCCGGCCATGACCGCTTCCATCCCAAATCCATCGCCATCGATTGCTGCTGTGGCAGCCGCGCTCACAGGACCTACTGCACCGCCGTTCCAGGTCGTGAGGTCGCCGGACGCGAAGCTATCGGCGAAGATGTCGTCAGGAGGCACCACGGCGAGCACGACGCTTTGCGCAGCGCTCCAGTTCCCCGCGGCGTCCTGCGCCCGCACATAGAGCGTATGATCGCCGGCGCTGAATCCGCTCATGTCGATCGACGCTGTCAGGCCCTCCGTCATGCTATCGAAGGCGCCATCCGTGGCAGCCATCGGGATGCCATTGCTCATGCCGGGATCAACGCCTGCATACCACTCCGCCTTGACGATGATCGCGTCGGCGTCGGTGGCGTTCGCCGTCAGCGCTACGGTGCTCGCGCCATCCGTCGGGTTGGGGTCAGCAACGACGTTACTGACCGTCGGTGAGGTTTTGTCGATCACCAGGTCCGTGGCTGTGGCTGTGCCCCAGTTGCCCGAGGCGTCCTGACCGTGGACCCAGATCTGATGCGTACCTTCCGCAAGTTGGTTGATGGTCGAGAGCGGGATGTAGGCATACGCCGCTTCCAGCAGCTCGTCGAACAATCCATCACCTGGTGTCAGTGGGAAGCCGGTGCCATCCGTGCCGACGGTATCGATGAAGCCCTCGACTCGTGAGAGCGTGGAGGCTGTATCGCTGAGGGTGGCATCCACTCTCACGGCGTACCGAGTTGGGTTGTAGGGAAGGGCGCCGTTGTTGGGGTTGGGGGTCGCCGTGACGTCGCTTGCCGTCGGCCCTGTCACATCCACGACCAACGTGGTCGTGACGTAATCCCCCCACCATCCAAAGGCATCCATGCTGTGGACGTAGACGGTGTGTTCTCCTTCTGAGAGTGTGCCCATCGTTGCCGCGTCGATGCTGCCCTCGAGTCCCGCGATCGGTGCTGTGACGTTGGTGGTCAACGGTAGGCCGTCGCCATTGATCCCGGTGGCATCGATGAAGTATTCGGCGGCGGCGATGTCGCTGTTGCCGGTAGCCGAGTCATCGCCGGTAGCGGTGATCAGCACCTCCGCGCTACCGTCGCTTGGGTTGGGTGCAAGGGAGACATCGCTGGTCGCGGGCCCCAGCTTGTCGAGATGGAGCACGCTGAAGTTGAACGCGCCCCAGTTGCCCAGGGCGTCTTGCCCGTGCACGTAGATGGTGTGATCGCCAGACGGCCAGTTGGCCAACGAGGCTGTGGAGATGGCTACGCTCACATCCTCCGTTGGTGAATCGAAGGCGCCATCGGCGGCAACCAACTGTATGCCCGTCCCAGGAACGCCCGCTGTGTTGGTGAAGTACTCAGCGGCTTGGATGTTGGCGCCTCCAGTGGCGGCATCGCTTACCGTCGCGCTTAGGCTCACGTCTACCGAGCCGTCTGCGGGGTTGGGCGCCAGCGCCATCGCGCTGGTCGTCGGCCCGGCGATGTCATCCGTTGGGACGCCATCCGTGACGGTGATGAAGGTCAGCATCCCGCCAAAGCCTGCCGCTCCATTGTTGTGCAGCAGCATACTGGTGTCATAGAGGGCGTAGCGGGTGTCGCCGACCGTGCCTGCTTCTGCGGGCACCGTGACCAAGCGATCACTCGTCTGGCCCGATCCGACCGTGGCGGATGCTACCTCATACGGGTAGGAGAGCGGGCTCCCGTCCACCGCTATTACCTTCTGATGCATCCCGAGCACGCCTAGCGAGTGTTGCACGATCCCGGCGTTGACGATGCGCAGCAAAATCGTGTTGCCGGCCATGCTGAGGATCTCATCCGTCTGCGGATAGGCCTTCCCGTTGATCAGGAAGTACTTCGGTGCGTAATCCCGCATGTCGAAGGCGGCAGGATCCGCGCTGTTGTTCAGCGCAGGATCGATCTCGCTGAGTACCAACAACTCCTCATCGACGAAGGTGGTGGCCGCGTCGGTGTACGCCTGGTTGATGGCGGCCGCGGGCCGCACGACCAGAGCGCCGAAGAGGCCCATCGCCACCTGATGCTGAGCGTTGGGTAGCAAGCCGGCCTCATAGAGGTAAGTGCCGGGGTTGCTGGCGGTGAAGCTGTAGGTCTTGGTGCCGCCGGGAGCCACGCCTGTCAAGTCCGGCATCATCGCCTGACCTGGGAAGACCAGCGCGGTGTTGTCCGCAAGGTCGTTGTGCAGAACCACTTGGACGGTCTCGCCCTGGTGGGCGATCAGGGCCGGTCCGGGAAGCGAGGGGGCCCCGCCAACTGTACTTGCGTAACCCCAGATCGTCACCGTGGCCCCGTCTGGCAAGTTGAGCGAACCGGTGGTTGCCCAGACCTCGCAGGTGCGGGTGTTGGTACCTCCATCATAGGTGCAGGTACTATCGGGTAGGGTGGCCGCTCGGACTGCGCTGGCGGGCGCCTCGGGTGGTGCAGCCAGGGTCAGAAACACCTGACTCAGGCTGACAACTGCGAGCGCCACGACCAGCAGGATTGGGACGCTGATGCTAGCGATTCGTCGCAATTTGGTGTTCATAGCTAACTCCTAGATTCGTATCGTGTCCACAGATGGCCACCTACGGGCACCCACCGGGCGGGTCGATCCGCAGGAAGGTGATGGGACCCGTCATGGGTGCGCCCCAGGACGTGATCTTGTGTAACGCATGGATGTGCGAGATGACGTAGTACTCTCCGCATTCGTTAAGCGTGGTGAAGTCGACCGGGAAGACGCCCTGCTCGCCCAGGTAGGGGCTGCCGCTGTAGAGCGGGCCGAAGCCCACGTCCACCGGGCTGGGGATGTCCACCGTGACCGGGTTGGTCTCAGGATCGTATCCCTCTGAGTCGGACCACCTGAAGAGGCCGTCCCATGTCTGGCCCGGGCCCATAGGCACAGAGAAATTCTCGTAGGCGAGATCCTCTCCGGCAGGCCCTTCCAGCGTGCGCCCGTCGCGGCTGGTAATCAGCGCGCTCTTGCTGTGCGGGTGCATTGGGAGGTCTACGGTGCCGACGCTGACGTATCGCCCCAGCGACCAGTCAGGGTTGTAGTTGGGCAGGCCAGGGTCGTCCTGGAAAGGTTCGACACGCGCCAGCGCACCGTATGGCTGAGACGGCAGCCAAGAGGCGTAGTTAGGCGCGAAGCTGTCGGGAAAACCGCGGCCGTTGATCAGCCAGTAGCGGGGATGGTAGTTGGCCATATCGAAGGTAAACTCCTCACCGTAGAGCATCTGGCGCTCAACCGCTTGGTTCAGGTAGGGGTCGATCTCCGACAGCAACACCAGGAACTCCGTGTCGGGGTTGAACTCGCTGTCCGGACGGTTGTTGACGTAGTTTGGTCCAAGGCTCGGGCGCACGATGAGTACGCCGAACAACCCCATACGGACCTGCTTGGCGGGGTTTGTGCCGCTCTGATAGACGAAGGTGCCTGGGCTGGTGGCCGTGAAGCTGTACGTCACGCTGCCGCCGTTGGCAGGCGCCACGTTTGTGAGTGAAGTGAGCTCGCCCGTGACGGCGTCAAACTGAGGTTGCGCCGGTGCACCATCCGCCAACACGTTCTCCTGCCCGGGGAACATAATCGAGACGTCCTCTGGCAGCGTATTCTGCAGGATGATGGTCACTGTGTCCCCCTCAGTGACGCACAACACCGGGCTTGGGTGCTGGAAGGGCTCGTCGCTTTCCGAGTAGCCCCACATGTAGACCACGTTGTCGTCGGGGGTTCCGATATAGCCCGTCTTCGTGGTCAGGGTGAAGGTGGCGTCCGGGCTCGTGGTACAGACAATGCCCCCGGTGGGGCCTGCCTGTGCGGCTGCGAGCTGGACGTTTATCGCCGGAGCGACAAAGACGAGCAGCAAGATCACCGCGAGTGCCGGTCTCCACCGTATCTGCTTGAGTAGTTGTGTATGCATTTTCTGACTCCTTTTTGTTACGTGTGGGTCCAGCCTAAGTGTTGGGCAGCGCTTGCGGGCCCAACGTGTTGCTCGGATACACCCGCACCTCTGTCATAGGTCCTCCGAAGCCGGAGGGATCCCGGTTGTTGATGTGGCGGTAGTTGCGGTTGTAGAGCAGGTAGGTGTCGTACGGCCCGGGGCCATGGTAGGGGGGCGCCTCAAAGATGGCGTCATAGCTCTCGCCGACCCCGATGAAGATGCTGTTTGTCTCGTAGGTGAGATCGGTGTCGTCCCTTCCACGCAGTAGCGTGGCATCCTTGCCGACAACCCGCATTCTGATGCCACTCAGGGTCATGTTCTGCTTGCTGAATCCTAGGTTCGAGAAGCGGAGTAGCACCCGCTCCCCCTCGTTAGCTTGCACCAGCGAGGAGAGGGGCTGGTACTTGAGATGCTCGTAACCGGGTGTTGGAATCAGATCCCCGGTGCTGTTCTCATACTCGGGGTTCCGGAAATCGATCGAGCCATTAGGCGCGATGGTGTCCGGGTAGACCCGACCGTTGAGCAGGTGGAAGTCGGCTCGATATTCATCCCAGTTGGGCAGCTGCACGTGAGAGAAGGCCCAGTGGGCCTCGGCCCAGATCTCGGTGAGCAGCATGGCGAATTCGCGATCGTACCCCGTTGAACCATCGCCATCGTTATAGGCGTATTTGCCGCTGGGATAGAATGTCGTGTCGCCGTTCTGCATCGGTCGCACGAACACCAGGCCTGTCATACCGAGATGCACGTGCTCGACGTCTTCCACGTGGCAGTGGTACATATAGGTGCCCGGTTCGCGGACCCGATAGGCGTAGGTGAACTCGCCCGCAATGGGTACTGCCAAGGACGTGTTAGGCTCGCCGTCGAAGAAGGGGATGACGTTCCGCAGGCCGTGGAAGTGGACTGTGTGCTCGTCGATCAGGTCCGGGCGCATGGTCAGGCCAAGATTGGTGATCGTCAGCCTGAATTCGTTGGGATTCCCGACCTCGTCATATTGATCGATCCAGAACAAAGGGGACGGATGCGTCGCCTTGCCCTTCTGGGCTTCCTTACGCTTCTGATTCATCCCGGTCACGTTGCGGAATCCGAACATATAGGTCGTGAAAGGAGCGGGCGCTAGGTTGTCCGGATGGTATGGCGAGATAGCCGGCGATGACGGCAGCGAGATCCACGCATCCGTACCCGCCAGGTACATATCCGGGTCGCCGTTCGCCGCCTCCACGACCTCGATCGGCTTCAGCACATTTCGCCCTAGAGAGCTGGGCAGCAGCCGGGTTCCTGCTGCAGCGACTAGGCCACCGCCGACGAGCTTGAGAAAGCTCCGTCTGTTGAGTCTACGGCTAGATAGTTGTTCAGTCATTGGTATTTCTCCTTAGCTAATCTCGGGGTTGGGGATCGGCCATCGGACCGATCCCCAACCCATCGTGTCGATAGTCTAGGGCGCTACCACTACTTCGTCGGCGCCCGCGTCGTAGAGATTTCCCTGCGGACGGAGATCGCCGTCGATGTCGTCCGCGGGGGCGCTGATACCGTCCTTCGCCATCGCGCCGAGGTCAATCGCGGGTGAGCCAGTCTGTAGATGGAAGTCACCCAGCCGATCCACTCGGGTCTCCACTGCGACGATCAGGGCATCGACGAAGTTGGGGTTGCCGCGCCAGGGCATTGCCTGCACGCTGACGTCGAACTCCTCGAGGACTATCGGATCGCTGCCCACGATGTTAGAGGTGTCGAGAATGGTGCCCGTGGCGACCTGAAGTAGCGAGTTGGTCGGTGCCAGCAAACCCGTGCCATCAGCCACGCCTAGGTCCCAGTGGTAGATGGGCGTCAGGTCCCCGGGCTGGCCGATGCCGGCGATGCCGCCGCCGGTCCACGTGCCGGCCCTGTTGTCCCAGAAGATGTTGTTGAACAGCAGAGGGGAACTGAAGATGGGCGATCCCACCGGCAGGGTGGCCTGCAGAAGCGCGCTGTTGCGCGAGCTGGACAGGCCGGCCGGAGCGGGTTGCCCGTTGCTGGTCACGGCTGTGGCCGTCGTAACGTTCTTCATCACGGTGTTGTTGTAGAAGCGAACATCTGGTGCGTCGTTGAGCGACACGCCGCCTCCCTCGTGAGTCGAGATGTTGTTGATGATGATGTTGTTGTAGACGTTGTAGGGGAAGTCCCCGGCCATCAGGAAGCGCAGGCCGCCACCATCGTCATTGCCCAGATTGGCCTGGATCAGGTTGGCGTAGACGTCCACGGGGCCTGCACCAGGCGAGAGGGTGGCCGGATCGGCCGGCAGTTCGCCGGCGATCATGAGGCCGCCGCCCTCGTCGTAGGCGCGGTTGAAGGTAATCCGATTGTGATGGATCGCGCCATTGGGGCTGAGTCCGTAGTGGCTGATGCCCCCACCGTACTCGGCCGAGAAGTTGCCGCAGATGTCGTTGTAGGCAATCTCGTATCCCTCGGACCCAGAGAACAGACCGATGGCACCCGCCAAGTTCGTGCCGGCGTTCGCCAGGATACGGTTGTGCGCGATGCGTACGAAGTCGTTCTGGTTGTCGTTGAGCGCGCCCGGTAGGTGCGGCGTGCCCAGGCGAATCGCGCCTGCATAGGCACCGCCGTTGCTTTGCAGGATGTTGTTCGTGATCTGCAGATAGCGCGCGTAACCGTTGGCGAAGATGCCGCCGCCCTGCACAGCTTGGGCCTCTTTCAGGGCCGGATCGACGGTTAGGTTGTTAGGGAAGCCCTGTTGATCGCCACCCTGGATCGTGAAGCCGTCGATGCCGGAGGGGCGGCTGGTGCTGAAGTCGCCATCTTCGGCCAGGATGTAGACCACGGGGCCCTCATAGATGGCCTGGTTGCCGTCCCAGTTCAGGCTTGCCACGAGGGTGCGCCACGCTTCAGCGTAATCGGTATCGCCTGCCACGCCGCGCCCGTCGATGATGGAGCCGAGGACAGCTTCGTTGGTGTCCGTGTAGACGCCGCCCGGCCCAACACCTTGGAGCATAACCGGCTCGTACATCACCACGTTCTCATAGTAGACGCCCAGGGGGTTCCACTGAGCGGGTGTGTCGGGGTAGACCACCACGAGCGCCTCGCGATTACTGTTACCTCGGGACGCCCTGTCCACACCGGCCTGGATCGTAGGATAATCCCGACCGGGGCCGACCTCGACGACGAGTGGGTTGTAGCCCTGTCCGATGATGTGGAAGGTCAGACCGTTGACCGTGCTCGCACCAGCTGCATTCGTGATAGCGAGTTGATAACGACCCGCCGCGGTCCCTGCAGGCACCTCCACGTCGATCTGTTGATCGGTCCAGTTCAGAATCGTCAGCGGGAGATCTCCAAGCGTGACCTGGCCTTGTACCTCACCGAAGCCGAGGCCCTGGATCGTGAAGATCCCGCTGCTGTTGCCCCTCAGTTCGAGGTACGGTTGAGAGACGGCGAACAGCTGTGGTTTGGTCGGATCGACGCTGCAATCCGGTGGCGCCTGTTGCGTCGTCGAGGGGTTCAGCACCCCCGGAACCATCCGCGTGGGCGCTAAGTCAGAAGGCACCATGAGGCCAGACCAGATCTCAAACGTGGCCCCGATCGTGCGGTATTGTGGGTTGTAGTTCGGGTTGAGCTGTCCAGGCTGCCCGGGGTCGTTGCCCAGCATATAGTACATGCTGGCGCAGACGCCTGAAGGAGAGGGGCAGTTGACTGTGTGCGTTGAGGGCAAAAGCACCTCGAACGTACCGTTGAAGTCGGAGGTCACCGTGGTAACCAACCGATTGTTGAAGTCATAGATGCCAATGGCGGCATCGGGTAGGCCGGCCTTCTCCCCGAAGTAGAGACTGCGCTTGTCGGTGGACAGCGTCAGGTCGGAGATAATGTATCCCTTCCACTTTCCGGGGATTGGGACCTCGGTGAAGAGGGTGAAGGCAGGCGCAATTGACTTGCCGTTGTTCAAGGTGACGAGCTTGGTATCGCAGAGCGGCTTCTCCATACCCTCAAAGGGGCTGCCGCCCTCAGCCGCGAAGCTGGGGTTCTCGACAGCGTTCGGGCCATCGACGCCGACGCCCGCGACGTCCACCGTGTGAAGCGAACCGGCGCAAGCCGACGGTGGCACCGCAGGCTCGTACTGATCGCCACCGAAGACGTTGACGTCCTCCTCGCGCACTACCTGGTACATGGGCCGCCCCAGGGCATCC
This sequence comes from Anaerolineae bacterium, assembly GCA_049975205.1. Lineage (GTDB taxonomy): Bacteria > Chloroflexota > Anaerolineae > B4-G1 > SLSP01 > PWVB01. The sequence goes on from JBNGDL010000013.1 coordinate 70,225, forward strand.
TCAGGGATGACCACCTCGACGAGGTAGTCGCCCGCCGGGATGTCTACCGGCGATGCCAGAGGGGCACCGGTGACCGGATCGGTCACGATCTCAGTGAAGCCCCAGTTTCCGTCCAGGGTGGCAAAGCCAGACTGGAACTGCGTGCCCATGACGGGGCCCTCCAAACAGCGGTAACCATCGAGATTGTCTGCATCGGGACCATATGGTGGCAGGACTTCCTGAACTCCGTCAGGACCAAAGGTCAGGGGATTGCCGTTGGCATCCCGCGCGGTACAGTTCTTGGGCTGCTCCCAGATCTCGGTCTCGGTCTGGTTGAGCAGGAAACCCTTCTTCAGGGCGCCATCCGCCTCGATCTCGAACTGGCCCGTAGGGTCACATTCCGCACCGGCATTGGTCCCACAGGGCACGGTGGCGTAGAGGTTCATCGTCAGGCCAGGGATGCCGGGTGACCAGGGCTCAACGGCCTGATAGCGCGGATCATACTCGTTGCGGGTGACGTCGTAGAAGACGGAGCCCACGATACCGCCGTTGGTACCGGCCTCGTAGGCGTGAACGCCCCAGTCAAGGCGACCGGGTTGGCCTAGGATGGGCAGGAATCCAACGTCCACCCCATCGCCCAACACCGTGGTCGGCTCAGGTTGATTGTCGACCTGGTAGGTGATGCCGGTGGTGTAGTAGCGGTCGTTGTAGGCCTCGAGGACCATCCACGAGCCCATAGGGTAGGCTCTCTCAAAGACGTAGTATCCGGTCGGGTCGGTCGTGGCGGCCACCGTCATGCGGTCGATCTCGCTGTTGTCTCGATCTCGCAGGACGATTGGGTAGTTCGCCAGGCCGGGCTCACCTGCGTCCTTCTTTCCGTTCTTGTTCAGGTCGTTGAAGACGTAGCCTTCGACCTGTGTGAACCAGCCGGTGAGCATCTGGGTGCCCATGTCGTAGACTTGGCCATCGGAGACGGTGATTTGGGTCCAGTCGAGGATATAGTGCAGTTTCTCGTCCCACCAGGTGAAGAGGTAGTTGCCGTCGGGCACGCCCGGAATGTAGAAGGTGCCATCAGGATTGGCCGGGCCGACATATACGGCTGTGTCGCCAGCCTGCAAGTCGGAGAGGGCCACCCAGGCGTCCTCAATGGGCCCGGTGACCTTGGCACCATTTAGGCCACCCCAGGTGCCGCCCTGGTAGGGTAGGGCGTTCTGCTGGGGTAGATAGACTGAAGCTGCTGCGATGGTGCCGGAGACGCCTCCGGTGCCGCCCGCCAGGGTGTTCATCGGCTTGGTGAAGCCGAACCAGGTCCACGGGAAAGGTTCGGCGCCGACGACGAACTCGTTATCCAGGCCGGTGCCGCCCTCAGCTAGCCAAGTATCGAAGCTCCACGAGCCCTCCAACGTCGTGGTGTGGAGCCAGCCTTCGCCGGCCGGCGGGGCCACTTCGACGTCATAGCGGTTGGGGCCCAGGTTGGGGATGACGATGTCACCGTTTGCGTCGCTGTAGAGGCAGTCGGTGGTTCCCGTCCCAGGGATGGGATCTCCGTTGGCGTCGTATTCGGTGCAGAGCGGATTCCCGAAGACGTCCGTGGTGATGTCCCCCGCGGGATCCTTGACAATCGCCATGAAACCGTCCAGGCCACCCTCAGCCGGGGCGTCATATTGGCCATTGACCGGCGAGATGTCTTCGAAGACTTTGATCCGCATCGTGGCGCCGGGCAGCGGATGGGGCTGTAGCTCGACCGTTACCGGTCCCTCGAGCGGGACGCTGAAGTGGGCGCCGCCCATCTTGTAGTCCTCTGCCAACACGGAGATGAGGTACTTGCCCGGCGGCAGATCGATGCCGGTGCCCAGCACCCCGTTGAAGTCATCTTGATCGCCCTGGGCGTAGATCGGCGCCGCGCCTGGGACCTCCCGAATTGAGGGCCAGTCGCAGCTATCGGGGTAGTTCGGATCCCTGGTTACGCCATCTTCCAGGTAGGGCGAACACCCGGCCTCGTAGGGTTGGGTGGGGTTGCCCGTGTTGTCGACGTTGATAAGGTACTTGTACTCGTTCACGGGGTCACCCTTGAGCACCGCGCCGCCGGGATGGTCCGGTTCGTCGCGGGCACTGACCACGCTCAGGCTCAGCGTGTTGGTCGCTTGGGCCTCGGCATTCGGCACGTTGGCCCCAATGGCCGGAAGGACGACCATCAGCAGCAGCGCCAGACGAAAGGCAAGCGATAGGATAGATCTCTTACGTGTCATCTTGACCTCCTAATAGTTTTTCTCGATCATTAGATGGGTGAGTCTCGAAGGTAGGTTTCGCATTTTCACCTCCCAGGAAACCCCAGGATCCTTGTCAGGGTTGTGGACCTTGAGCGATCTTGATGTGTGTCAGCCGACGTAGTTCGGCCAGCAGTTGCTCTGGCCCCTCGGCTTTGGAGAGAAAGCCATCGGCGCCGGCGGCCAAGGCAGCCTCCTCAGTCTCAGGCCGCCAGCTCAGAACAATGATTCGAGCTGGCAGCTCCAGCGCACGCAGCGCGGACAGCAGTTTGCCTGCCGGCCAGCCCCTCAACTCCCATTCGAGTAATATCAAGTCCGGCTTGAGCGCCAACGCTTCGGACAACAGGGTGTTGGCTCCTGAGACCTCACCGACGATGCTCAGTTCGGGCTCCTCGGCGAGGAACATTCGCAGAGCGTGTCGTACCTTCGGATGGCCATCGGCCAACAACACACGCATTCGGCGTTTCCTTTCGACATGCCATAGCCTAGCGCCGGTCGAGGAGCGGCACCCTCACGCTGTCCCGCCTCCCACAACCCTTCTTTCACACGGTCTTAGAGTAAGACAGCGACGCCTTGAGCACAACGGGCAAAGGGATAGATCGCAGGTCTAGTTAGCCCCTAGACGAAAGGATAGGCCCGGACGCAGCGGCAAGAAGGTCCCCCGTCAACTCCAAGCGTCAGCAAACCAAAATCAATCGTGTTCCCAACCTAGGTCATCAGCAGACACGCCAAAGCCCTGATAGACTTGAAGGGCAGACAGGCCAAGCGTTAGCCATCCTGCCGCAGGGAGCACCTTAGGTGATCGACATCAGACTGGGGGCGGATACTTGCTAAGCTGCTTGGAAGGCATTAGGATATGGGTGCACCCCGGAAGTTGGAGCCACAAGCGAGCTAATCTGACGAAGGGATCCTGGACCATCCGCAAACTCTCTTGGCACTGAAGCCCTCGCAGGGAAAACTGGTGGAGGAGGACGAGTAAGTGACGCACGCGAAAGCGGAATCGGAGAGAGACGTTCAAGACAAACAAGCGACGCGTCTAGAGGATCACAGCGTCTCTGGAGACCGCCTCATAGGGTCTGTGTTTGAAGCGCCGGTGGACGCGATCGAACGCAGACCTGTGGAAGACCGCCATCTAGTCTCGGCTCTCCTCAATACCGTGGGGGCGATGGTCGTCGTACTCGACAGGCAGGGACGTATCATTCTCTTTAACCGAGCGTGCGAGCGCATCACCGACTATTCGGTGGAAGAGGTGGTCGGTAGACGTGTATGGGATCTGTTTCTGCTACCCGAAGAGGTGCCAGCGGTTAAAGCTGTCTTCGAGCGACTTCTAAGTGGCGAGTTTCCCCAGGAACACGAGAATCGTTGGGTGACCAAGGCGGGCGACCGCCGCCTGATTGCCTGGTCGAACACCTCCCTTCATGATGCTGAAGGCGAGGTCGCCTACGTGGTTGGTACCGGCATTGATATCACGGAGCGTCGGCAAGGGGAGCAGGAGATTGAGAGGCTAGCTAGGTTCCCCAGTGAGAACCCGAACCCCGTTTTGCGAGTCTCAGAGAGTGGTATCCTCCTCTATGCCAACCGAGCGAGCTCATCCTTGTTGGATCACTGGGGGTGTCGAGTAGGCTATCCGCTGCCTGACCACTGCCAGGCGTCCGCCTCTGAAGCTCTGCGCACCGGATCACGTCAAGACGTTGAAGTGGCGGTGGGGGATCGTGCTCTTGTTCTGGCCTTCGCGCCGGTGGTCGAGCATGGTTACGTGAATGTCTATGGGCTAGATATCACCGACCGGAAACGCGCGCAGGAGCAGATTCGGCAGCAGAACGAGTTCCTGAGCTCGATCTTGGAATCTGTGACGCACCCCTTATATGTGGTGAATGTCGCCGATCACACCATCCAGATGGCGAACAGCGCTGCCTATGCCGGTGACTTGCCAGACGGGGCAACGTGTTATCAGCTTTTTCACGGTCTGAGTGTCCCTTGCTCAGAGGCTGGCTATGCCTGCCCGCTCGAGGAGATCCGAAGAACCAAGGAATCTGTCACTGCCGAGCATGTTCACAGGGAAGATGACGGCTCCTTGAGGAACGTGGAGGTGCACGGGTATCCTCTCTTGGACGATAGAGGTGAGGTGACCGCGGTGATCGAGTATTGCCTCGACATCACCGAGCGCAAGCAGATGGAGACAGCGCTGCGTGTAGCCAAAGATGCCGCCGAAGTCGCCCGGCTTGAGGAGCAGCAACGACGTCAGGAGGCGGAGAGGCGCCGCCAGATCGCTGAGAGCCTCACCGATGTGCTGGCTGCTCTCAACTCCAATCAACCTCTGGAGCGAATCCTGGATGCGATCGCGGAGCAGGCCAGTCAGTTGCTCGAGACCGAGGGGGTGGCTATCTGCCGGCTTGATAGAGAGCAGAATGCTCTCGTCGTCGAGGCAACTCGCTGTCTGTCGCACTATCTTTACCGCGGCAGCGATTCCCCTCCGGGTGGCGAGGTGCTGTTGGAGGCGGTGGCGCGCCGCGAACCAGCGGTGGTGTCGGATCTGACCATGGACCAGCCCGCGGAGGCGCCGGTGGGGGAGGCGTCTGGCGCGGTGGATGAATGTGACGCATATCCGTTCAGGGCCGTGCTCGCCACGCCCGTTGTCGTACAGGATGAGGTCTATGGCGGGATTCTGCTCTATCACCGGCACCCGCGTTCGTTCGACGCTCAAGAGATCGAGCTGGCTGCTGTCTTCAGTGATCAGGTCGCCCTCGCCGTGGAGAATGCGAGATTGAGAGAGCAGATCCAGGAGGCGGCCACAACCGCGGAACGACATCGTCTGGCTCGCGATCTGCACGACTCAGTGACCCAAGCGCTTTTCTCAGCCAGCCTGGTGGCTGAGACCTTGTCACGCGTATGGGACCGGGATCCAGGGGAGGCGAAGCAGGGTCTCGAAGAGCTTCGCGATCTTACGCGTGGCGCGCTAGCCGAGATGCGGACCCTGCTCGTCGAGCTCCGTCCCTCTGCTTTGCTGGAAGCGAAGTTGGATGACCTGCTCCTACAGCTGTCCAAGGCGGTTACCAGTAGGGCTCAGTTGCCTGTTGTGACGGAGATTGCGCCCAGCCCGGCTTTGCCGCCGGATGTTCAGGTCACGTTCTATCGTGTCGCTCAAGAGGCGCTCAACAACGCCGTCAAGCATGCAGGAGCCAAGCGTCTGACAGTCAGTTTGCAGGTGGCCCCTCCGTTATCCGGTCAGCGGGGAGACGGTTGGCAGGGTCAGCTGGTGTTGTGTGTTAGCGACGACGGCAAGGGCTTTGAGGTAGATCGGATACCCCCAGCCCATCTTGGGTTGGGCATTATGCGCGAGCGGGCCGAAGCCATTGGGGCGCGTCTGAGCGTTGAGAGTCGAGTTCATAAGGGGACGGACGTGACCCTCGTCTGGGAAGGGAGGCAGCCGTGACGCTTGGTCGACCGTGGTCCTTGAAGATGTGCCGAGATAGGAGGATCTAGTGGCTGGAACAGGTCCGATTCGCGTTCTCATTGTTGATGACCATGCCATGCTGCGTAGGGGATTGAAGTTCTTCCTACGGGGTTTTGACGACCTTGAACTGGTGGGCGAAGCGGCTTCCGCGGAGGAGGCGATAAGGCTGTGTGCCGAGATCGAACCGGATGTGGTTTTGATGGATATGGTCTTACCCGGGATCGATGGGGCTGAGGCTACTCGGATGATTCGCAGTCGGTTGCCCGCTGTCCAGGTCATTGCGCTGACCAGCTTTCAGGAGGAGGATTTGGTCGAGAGGGCGCTGCAGGCGGGCGCCATCGGCTACCTGCTAAAGAACGTAGAGGCGGATGATCTAGCTGCCGCTATTCGGGCGGCCCATCATGGTCGGTCGACTCTGGCGCCGGAGGCTACCGAGATCCTGATCCAGGCCACGCGCGAGCGGGCAGACCAACCGCACTACGATCTCACAGAGCGGGAGGCCGAGGTTCTGGATCTGATGGCTGAGGGGCTTTCGAATGCCGAGATTGCCGAACGGTTGGTGATCAGCGTCGCCACGGTCAAGTTCCACGTGAGCGGCATCCTCTCAAAGCTGGGGGTTGACAGCCGGACGGAGGCCGTGAGCCTGGCATGGCGGGAGCACCTCGTCTCCTAACGGCATCAACTATCCCAACGCTCCGTTGTAGCTTCACGTAGCCCTTAACGCCGCCCGGACGAGGTCCGGCGTGAACGGAATCTGTTGCAGTCGCACGCCGACAGCGTCGAAGATGGCGTTGGCGATCGCGGCCGGGACAGGTCCATGGATGCCCTCTCCTACGCCCAGATGAGGTGCGCCGGGCCGGTTGAGCAGCACCGTTAGATCGACGACGACCGCAACGTAGCTTTGGCCGTTCTTGTATCGTGCGAAGGCCATACCGAGTCCCGATACCTTCCCCGCTCTCAGTGTGTGTGGGGGGGCCTTCGATGGGCGGGTCCGAGGGGCAAGGTCCCGCCTCTTCCGCCGCTTCG
>JBNGDL010000013.1:77050-78142 GCA_049975205.1 Anaerolineae bacterium
GGTTCTGAGGGCTCCGACTACATTCGGTACCGGTACGAGACCTTCACCGGCACAGAGCGTAACCGCGTACGGCTGGACGAAGGTGAGACGTTGGATCTTTCCTTTGATGTGACGGTGGAGAAGGGCGCCTTGGAGATTGCTGTGCTGGCGTCCAACGGAGATACGCTCTGGGAGCGCGGCTTCTCGGAGAGCGACTCAGGCTCCGTCGCTCTGGTAGCAGAACAGAGTGGGCGTTACACGGTCCTTGTCGCGGGAACGGCGACCGGGGGCAGTTTCGACGTCTCCTGGGAGGTCCTCCCTCAGGATTGATCCACCGTCTGCTCCGAGTATAATGGCCTGCACATTGGGCACACTTTCTTACCTGTCAGGAGGATAACATGGGCCACGTCGCCCATCCGGGTATCCAGCATGAGGCCTATGTATCTGTTGACGTCGAGACGTCCGGCCCAAACCCGAGCGACTTCGACCTTCTCTCGATCGGGGCGTGCCTTGTGGAGGATCTTGAGACGGGCTTCTATGTAGAGCTGCAACCGGTGACGGGACGAGCGATCCCCGGCGCTCTGGCTATCACGGATCTCTCGATGGAGGAGTTGGCCGACTCTGGGCAACCGCCAGCGAGGGCAATGATAGCCTTCGAGAGATGGTTGCAGGCCTCCGTGCCAGAGACACATCGTCCGGTCTTCGTCGCGCTCAATGCCCCGTTTGACTGGATGTTCGTCAACGATTACTTCCACCGCTATCTTGGGCGGAACCCCTTCGGACACAGTGCCCTGGATATCAAGGCTTTTTACATGGGCTTAACTGGCGTTCGCTGGGCTCAGACTTCGATGCGCGCACTGTCGGCCCGCTATCTCGACGGGCGGAAGCTGAGCCACCACGCGCTGCAGGACGCCAGGGACCAGGCCGAGGTCTTTGCTTGTATCCTGGAGGAGGCCCGACGAAGACACGGATTGGAGCCGACTGAGCCCGCCTCGGTCGGAGACCGGCCGGAACGGTGAGCGGAGGCGCGGAGGTGCAGGGGAGCTAGGGAGCGGACTAACGGGAATGCGGAGCTCTCCCCCCGGTGCTTTCCTGGGGGGAGTTGGAGGGGGG
>JBNGDL010000013.1:78242-84984 GCA_049975205.1 Anaerolineae bacterium
GGAACGACAGTGAATGCACGATCGAGCACGTGGTCTCAGGCCCGATTCCTACGGGCGTCGGGTTCAATTCTTATCTAGGGGGAGCAATGGAAGAGAAGCAGGATCGCAGAGAGAGCTTAGCCCGCATTATCGAGTCTGCACAGCGGCTGGGGGTGGAGATGGACGAGGGGGAGGCCCTACAGTGGCTGACCGCTATCGCGTCGATGAAGTCTTCCACGGAGGTCTCGGTCGACGAGGAGACCGGTGTCTTTGGGCACTGGGTCACGCTCTTGGACTTCAGCCCCGAGCGACTGGCGCGTTTTCGAGCTATTGGCGAGCTGGTCGAGTTCGAGGATCAGCCGGGCGTGGTTGAGACAGCGTTGTCGTTGTCGGGATCGGCGGCGCAGTCCAAGATCCAGACCTACCCGGGTGACGCGGATTACTTCGAGCGTGTCAACATCATCGCTGAGACACGGGAGGAGGCGTGCCGGATTCTCGGCGATTTGATGCGCGAGAAGGCCTTGGGCACGATGCGGGGCCCGACCTACCAACTCATCGAGGTGAAGCTGGGATCGTATCCCTACGATGTCGTGCGCGATGGATATCATCACAAGGCCGGCACACCGATCTCCTGGTCTGCATCGGACGTCGAGGCGGGAGAGATCCGGGGTGAGGACGCCGATGGTCATCCCGTCGTCATCACCTGGAGTGAGGCAGCCTTAGACCCGGGGTGGTGCAAGCTGGACTGGGTCGTCGCGGATCCGGAAGAGGGCACGCTGGCGAATGCCAGCAACATGCTAGATGTGACCTGGGAAGCGCCCGATGGGGCGATCACGCCGCTGGACGGGTACCTCGATCCCTACTTCCAGGAGGTCTACTTGGAGGCGGAGTCGGTGCCCCTTTTCTCGAAGCTGGTTAAGCATGTCTCGCCCGATGCGCTGAGCGAGTACGTAGGGCAGTTGGAAAATGAGGTCAAAAAGTATGTTACCAAGGACCCCGTCAACTATGGGAAAGCTGCCAAGCGTCTCTATAACATCTTCCGCCTCTCGGGCGCCTACGAGGAGGCGGCGTTCCTTCGGGAGCTCTTTGATGAGCCGGCGACCTTACTCTACCAAATCCATAGCCTCATCCGCACGATCGATGATGCGATGAAGCCCGGATCCAGCATCTCGCCGAAGCAGATTTTGGCTCATACGGATGCCCTGATTCTCGACGTCATTAAGGCGTTGGAAGGGGAGCAAGAGACCGAAATCGTGCGGCGTTTGCTGAGGTTGCGTACCAGCCTCACGTTGCAGGAGGCCGAGGAGGGGCTCACGGCAGAGTCTGAGGCCGCCCGCGCCGAGGTCATCAACATCGTGAACAACTTCTTTTATGAGAAGATGAGCGCGGTGCCCAGGATCAAGGCCTACATTGCGCCAGCGTCAGGGGCTTAGAACCCTTGGCCCGATCTGTGCCCTGCACCCCAAGAACAGCCCCCGTCGGGGCCGTCGCTATTCTAGCAGCCTCTCTCTATGGCACAAGAAACGTGGCAAGCGTGGCCCAGCCCCCCCAGCTAGTGCCGCCGATACCGAGGGCAAAAGCTGGTCTCTTTGGGGTCCGTATCCAACACCGCCTTTGCGACTTGCTCCATGCGTTGCGCTTTGTTCCCAAACCAAGTGCTACAATGCGAACTTGGATTCCGGCAGTGTCTGTCCCCCATCTACGATAATGGTCTGGCCTGTGATGTAGCTGGCTTCATCGGTTGCAAGGAAGAGCATCGCATAGGCGATATCTTCGGGATCGGCCATACGACCCAGAGGTATGGCTTCTTCCTGCGCGGCGATGTAGTCCGCGCCAAGTTGGGACTCCATGCCCTCGGTGAGCACGTTGCCCGGTTCTACACCGTTCACGGTGATGGTATGCTTGGCCAACTCCATGGCAGCGGTGCGAATGAAGCCGTTGATGCCGGCTTTGGATGCCGCGTAGTGGGTCAGCCCAGAGATGCCAGTTCGGTTCCCCGTGATCGACGAGGTGATGAGAATGCGACCGGCGGGGCGCTCCTTAAGGAAAGGCAGGCAGGCCTTGACGGTAAGGAAGACGCCCTTCAGGTTGATGTCGAGCACCCGATCCCAGTCCGCTTCCTCCATCTCGTCCAGCGGCGTCTCAGGGAAGATGCCGGCATTGGCGACGAGAATGTCGATCTGCCCAAAGCTCTCGATAGCGTAGCGAGCCATCTCCTCCATATCGACGCGCTGGCTGACGTCGCCGTGGAAGAAAGACGCTGCCCCTCCCGCCCCGATGATCTCATTGGCTGTCTGGGTTCCGGCATCCTGGTCTATGTCACTGACAAGCACGGTCGCGCCCTCAGCGGCAAAAATCTTAGCGATGGCCCTGCCAATACCGAGGCCACCCCCCGTGACAATTGCGACTTTGTCGGCTAAGCGATTCATTGATCGCGCTCCTTTCGTGTTTTTCGTGGTTGAGAGATCGGTAGGTAAGCTCGTCCCTTCATGTGGTCTCAGCCTTAGGCGGTTCTCGATTTGACCTCGATGCCTGATTCGAGCATTCTGCGGATGGAACATTGGTGCCCAACGTGGGTCAGCCTCTCTCGTTGGCTCTCGGAGAGATCCCCTTCTAGGTGCAGCGTCTCCACAATCCACTCTTCGTAGGCAGCGCCAGGGCCTTCCTTTTCCTTGCGGTGGTAAGTCAGCGTGATTTCCGCTACTTCGACATCCACATTGTGGTGATGGGCGTAAGTGTGGATCACGACACCCGTGCATAGCCCTAGACTTGCCAGCATCATGGTGTAGGGGGTCAATTCGTGGATGTGGGTGACGTGGTGCAACTCCTCTTCGTCCCCCGCCCTCGCCTCCATTGAGAACTGAAAGTCTCTATTTTGCCGAACGATGACCTTGTCCATTCTCCCTCCCCTCATCGTGGTTGCCAGGTAAGTCCATGGCAGCGCGGGCCGACCCGGCTGTTGTGTATAACTACATCGTACCCAGAAAGGGACTTCCGAGGGGGCGGAGTGAGTTGGGGCTCGTTCTGGAGTGCGTTTGGAGCGTTGGGAGTGCGTTGGATCTCAGCTGCTGGGCTTGCGCGCGTAGGTGGTGAAGAGGTCACCGAGGTTGATGCGCAGGGGCAGCTTGGCAAGTCCTGTCTTAGCAACGAACCATTCGAGGGGTCGACCAAGGAGGGGAAAGAGGGCTGTGACCCGGTTTGCCAGATACCCGGCCTGGAGATAGCGACCTTGGGCCCCCATCCACGAGACCGAGAAGCCCGCTTTGTCCAGCATTTTTCGCAGGGTTGTGCGGGTGAAGTAGGTGAGGTGCATCTCCATGAACCAGGGCCAGCGGCGGCCCATCAGACGGGCGAGAGCACTGTCGAGATCCATCGTGTGAACGACCAAATAGCCATCAGGCTCAAGGACCCGCCAAGCCGCCTGGAGTGTCTCAAGAGGCTCGGCTACATGCTCGATCACGTCCCACATGGTCACGACGCTGTAGCTGTTCGCGGGTATGTCGACATCCTCCAACGTGCCGAGCAACATCTGCAGGCCCTGCTGCCGACCTTCCTCCACGGCCCAGGCGCTGGGCTCCACGCCCCAGGCGTCCCAGCCATGTTTCGCAGCGATCTCCACAAAGATGCCGGTGTAGGCGCCTACGTCGAGCAGACGGCGTCCCTGCGCCGGCCCGGTGAACTGCTCCATCGGCTTGAGGTGGTGCTCGAAGGTGAGGATGCGGCCCGCCCGTTCCGCGACGTAGAGCGGATCTTTCACAGCGCTGTAGATCTCGATAACCTCATCGTTATGCGGGCGGGGGTCCGCGTAGACAAGGCCGCAATTCGTGCACCGGACGATGGGGCCATGGCGCCCATAGCCGCCGCTCGTGCATGCATAGGCCGACCAGTCCTCGTCTTTGGTCTGGGATAGGGTCGAGGGAATAATCTCCACGGCGCGGTTCGCGCCGCAGAGGCTGCACGTGGTCTCTACGACCCTCTCATCTCCCATAAGTCAGGAGATTCCTAGGCCCTTCGAGGAAGGAGACGATCCCCAAAGAGGCGTACGACGGTGTAGAGAGCCTTATAGACCTCGTTTCTTGAGATCTTGGAGACGCCTTGCTGGCGGTTGTGGAAGACGATGGGCACCTCGCCCACGCGCCATCCCTGACGCTGAACCTTGTAGAGCATCTCGATGAGGAACGAGTAGCCGTCGGAGAAGATCTGATCGAGCGCGATAGACCCAAGCACAGCGCGACGATAGCAACGGAAGCCAGCCGTGGTGTCGTGCGCTTTCAGACCCAGCAGGGTGCGCGCAAAAGTGTTGGCCCCCCAGCTGAGCATCTTACGGGGCAGGGTGCACTCGACAGCCTGCCCTCCCGGCACGTACCGGCTGCCGATCACAAGGTCATAGCCCTGGCCCGCCTTGGCTGCCAGCTCGGGGACCTTCTCGGGCGGGTGGGAGAAATCCGCATCCATCGTCACGATAAGGTCCGCACCATCTTCCAGCGCCTTTCGGAACCCCGCGATGTAGGCCGTGCCGAGTCCCAGCTTGCCGGCGCGGTGGACGACCTGGACTCTGCCCGGGTGGTCTACTGCCAGCCGGTCTGCGATCTCACCGGTGCCGTCGGGCGAGTTGTCGTCAACGACAACCACCTCCAGATCAAGGGGCTGCGCTAAGAGCTGCTCGACCAAGGGCTCTAGATTCTCTTTCTCGTTGTAGGTGGGGATGATGACGCTTGTGGTCATCTGCTCTGCCTTCATGTCTATGCCTCTTCCTCCAACAATCCCCGGATTCTAGCTGCGACCATCTCAATTGCAACTTCGTTGAACCCACCCTCGGGGATGATGACGTCGGCGTAACGTTTGCTGGGCTCGACGAACTCCAGATGCATGGGGCGGACGGTCTTGAGGTATTGTTGGACCACCGACTCCATGGTGCGCCCACGTTCATGGATGTCCCGCCGCAGCCTGCGGATGAACCGTAGGTCGGCGTCGGTGTCAACGAAGAGCTTGACATCCAGTTGGTCTCGGAGCTCTGGCTCGACGAAGATGAGAATCCCCTCGACGAGGATGATCGGCGCCGGAATGACATGCCGGGTCTGGTTCGTCCGGGAATGGGTTGTGAAATCATAGATGGGCACCTCGACCGGCTGTCCCTGCTTGAGCTGCTTCAGGTGCTCGACGAGCAGTGAGGTCTCGAGCGAATCGGGATGATCGAAGTTGAACCTGGCCCGGACCTCTTTCGGAAGATGACCGAGGTCCCTGTAGTAAGCGTCGTGAGGAATGTACGCGATGTGCTCCTCGCCGACGCGGTCAAGGATCCGGTTGGCCACCGTGGTCTTGCCGGATCCGGTTCCACCAGCTACGCCGATGATCACGGAATGCATAGGTCACCCTACTCTTTCTCAGGCCCCGCATCGGGTGCGGACTCATCCTCGTCCTCAGACGGGTCGGCTCCGAAGCGAGCGAAGGCTCCTGCAGCGAAGGCCATCATCCCCAGTCCCTCGAAGAAGGCGCCGGGATTATAGACCACTTCGTAACGCGGGAGAAGTGTCTGGGTGATCGTCACCTCGACATCGTGAATGGTCAACACCCTTTGTACCTCTTCATTGTCGAGTTGAGCCTCGGCAAGCAGTTCACCGCTCGCGCTCCGGTAGGCCTGCACCTGGATGATGTCTTCGATCTGATTGAGCCTAAAGATGAGTTCGGCCTCCTGAATGGCGAAAAAGGCCTCGGGCTCTTGAGTAGTGAGTGCCAATCGGAGCGTCTCTTGAGGTTGCTCGTTCACCGAGGGAAGCAGGAGCAGGGTGGTGTCCTCGTCGCTGGCGCGAATCTCCAGACCGGTACGCTGCCCTCGGGGTATGATGTAGAGCCCGTAGCGTTCTTGCCAGAAGCCCAGGGGGCCCGGAGGTTGATCCAAACTTAGATCTCGCTGCGCGACGACGATCTCCTCGCCTGGCCAGGTGATGACGTCTGGTTCACGCCATCCCCAGAGCATCTGAGTGGCCCATCCACCGATGATCAGAAGCGCCCCGACGCAGAGCAACGCGTGGGCAATCTGATGCGGCAGTGTCCACGGACGTTTGTCCCATTTCTCGCGGAGACTGTCCGCGTTCACTGCGACCAGCAGGCCGAGGTAGCCCAGAGCCAGTCGCATGATCAAAGACGTGCGGATCGTCAGGAGTCCAAGCGATGCGACGAGTCGCGTCTGATCCCCTAGGCGAGGACGCACCTCTGCCAGCCAGCGGTTGAAGGACGTGGTCTCAGAGGCGGGAACGGGAATTTGAGGCAGGGCTAGGGTTATCCCTAGGATCAAGACCAGAAGCGCCAGCGCCAAGAGCGTTGCACTCCGTTGGGCCAGCGCTTTCCACACCCTGTCGATCGCCTGTCTGACCTGCATCGTTAGCACGAACCCCTATGTCAAAAAAGAAGCCCCGTTGAGCTCGGGGCTTAGGTCAAACGCTTGAGTCATCGAACTGTCTTTGGAGCCGGAGCGTAGTGTGCCCACATCTCGCAAACAACCCCTTGGGACTCGCACACCACCGACGGATGCTGCAGAAATATGAGAGCCACCCTTGGGAATTGAACCCAAAACCTGGCGCTTACGAAGCGTCTGCTCTGCCGATTGAGCTAGGGTGGCGTGATCACCAGAAGCGAGACCTGTCAGCGATTCTCTCCTCTCGCTCCCAATTCAGCGTCATTATACCTAGAATGACAAGTTTGACAAGGTCTCGCATTCTTTCACGTAAAATGTTACCAAAGGGTAGTATGGTTCTACCAAATG
>JBNGDL010000014.1:0-80475 GCA_049975205.1 Anaerolineae bacterium
CCTTAGCCAGACTATCCATCCCGAGGTATCCGGACCAGCCAATCACCGGCCCTTGACTCGTCACAGAAAACGCGTATCATGAGATATACCGACCGGTCGGTTTAGCCAAGAGAGGGCACCCTGAAAAACAAACACCGTCGCACGCAGACCCGCAGAAGTATCCTCGACGTGGCTGCACAGCGCTTTGCTGAGCAGGGCTACGACGCCACCGGCGTCGCCGAGATCTGTGAGCTTGCCGATGTGAGCAAGGGGGCCTTCTATTATCACTTCGAGAGTAAGCAAGCCGTCTTTCTTGCCCTCGCGGAGAGCTGGCTGGAGGATCTAGACCAATCGTTGATCGCCCTTCGGTCCGGACAGGGCACAGTGCCGGAGCAACTCCTGGCGATGTCGCGCCAGTTCCAAGACATACTGGAATCCCAAAGTCACCGCCTCGGCCTGTTGTTGGAGTTCTGGACGCAGGCAACGCGTGATGAAACCGTTCGTCAGGTCATCCTAACCCCTTACCGCCATTATCAGCAATTTTTTGTCGAACTCATTCAAGATGGCATCGAGGAGGGCAGCCTCCGCCCAATCGACCCCGTTGCGGGAGCCCAGGCCCTGCTGTCAGTCGCCAGCGGGCTCTTCTTCCAAGGTCTGCTCGCCGCGGAAACGTCGGATTGGGCTGAGGTCGCCGAGAGATCGATCCAAGTCCTGCTGAACGGTATAAGGAGTGAGCCATGATTCTGGTGACAGGTGCGACAGGTCACGTCGGCAATGTGCTGGTCAAGACGCTTGTGTCTAGGGGAGAAGAGGTGCGCGCGCTGGTACTGCCCAACGACCCGTGTCGGTCCATCGAGTGCGTGAACATCGAGAGGGTGGAAGGGAACGTCCTGGATCCCGAATCGCTTCGAGATGCTATGCGCGGGGTAGAGATTGTCTACCATCTGGCGGGCATCATCTCGATCATGCCTGGGGCAGAGGATCTTATGTGGCGCGTGAATGTCGAAGGCGTCCGCAACGTGGCGGAGGCAGCGATGGAAACGGGCGTTCGGCGGCTCGTCCACGTCAGCTCGATCCACGCTTTCCAGCGGATGCCTGAGGGCGTGACTGTGGATGAGTCCATACCGTTGGCGCTGGACAATGCTGCCGGAACCTACGATCGCACGAAGGCAGAGGGAACACTGGTGATCCGTCAGGCCGCCCAGACGGGGCTTGACGCCGTCATCGTCCACCCCACCGCCATCATCGGCCCGGAGGATCACGCGGGCTCACTGCTGGGCAAGACGATATTGGGATTCGCCAAGAGACGTCTGCAGCTCCTGGTACCCGGGGCCTATGATTTCGTCGATGTGCGCGACCTCGTGGACGGCCTGATCCTGGCGCAGGAGCAAGGAACGCAGGGACACTCCTACATCCTCTCTGGCACCTACGCTACGATTCTACAGGTCAAAGAACTGGTGCAGAAGATCGCGAACACGACATCGCGCCATATCATCCTGCCGTGGCGCGTCGCGATGGGCGTGGCGGAGATCATGCAGCACATCTACCGCTGGGCGAAACTCACACCTCAGTTCACGCCCTACTCGCTGAGGACCCTCTGGGAGAATGCCCACTTCACTTCGGCAAAGGCACGCGCCGAACTCGGCTTTCAGACACGACCGCTGCCGGACACAGTCCGCGACATCCTGCGCTGGCGTCATGCACTGAACCCGGCCTAAGACCCGAATCGCCCTTACGAGCGTAGGTCAACCGTACACAAGAACTGCGCTCGCTCAATGCGCGTGTTGCTGGACGGGCACCGAGGTGTCCCGAGCCGGCCCAAGAGCCGATGATCAGCTGCCCGGCTGATCCGGTCCCCCACCCCGCTTGCACCAACGCAAATTTCCCGCTACACTCAAGATACCAACCTGGTCATCTATAGAGAAGGGAGAGCTAGACATGGCACGACCTATCACACTCTTCACCGGTCAGTGGGCGGATCTATCCCTGGAGGAACTCGCAGAGAAGGTCAGTAAGTGGGGCTTCGACGGCCTGGAGCTCGCGTGTTGGGGTGACCACTTCGACGTCGAGAAGGCGCTGGAGGAGGACGGCTACATCCAGAACCGCCGGGATATCCTCAACAAGTACGGCCTCGAGTGCCACGCCATCAGCACCCACCTGGTCGGACAATGTGTGTGCGACCCGATCGACGAACGGCACAAGGGGTTTGCGCCTCCGCGGGTTTGGGGCGATGGCGACCCCGAGGGCGTCCGGCAGAGGGCGGCCGAGGAGGTCAAGAACACGGCTAGAGCCGCGAAGCTTTTCGGCGTTGACGTGGTGAACGGATTCACAGGCAGCCCAATCTGGCATCTGCTCTACTTCTTCCCGGAGCCAACCGAAGGCCAGATCGAGGCCGGTTACCAGGAGTTTGCCGACCGCTGGCTTCCGATCATGGAGGTCTTCAAAGAGCAGGACGTCAAGTTCGGGCTAGAAGTCCACCCCACCGAGATCGCGTATGACATTATCACCGCTCAGCGAGCTCTCGACGCGATCGATCACCATCCGAGCTTCGGGTTCAATTTCGATCCCAGCCACTTCATCCATCAGTTCGTAGACCCCGTCGCGTTCGTAGAGGAGTTCGCCGACCGCATCTTCCACGTACATATCAAGGACTCCCGCGTCCAGCTCACGGGCCGTAACAGCATCCTGGCATCGCATCTCAACTTCGGCGATCCTCGCCGTGGGTGGGACTTCGTCTCGCCGGGTCGTGGCGATGTGAAGTGGGATCCGATCATCCGCGCGCTCAACCGCATCGGATACAGCGGGCCGCTCTCCATCGAATGGGAGGACAACGGCATGGACCGCGACTACGGAGCGCCTGAGGCCCTGGCGATGATCCGCAGCCACGATTTCCCACCCTCCCAGGTCGCGTTTGACGCGGCGTTCAAGAGCCAATGACTCACCGGCCCATCGAAAGGAACACCCTGTAGCAAAGGAGGCAACTATGGCAGAAGGTGGTGGTTTCACTACAATGGCGGGCGCACGCGCAGAGCGAGAGGCGCCCAAAATCGGCTTCGGGATGATGGGCTACGCCTTCATGGGCAAGGCGCACACCAATGCTCTGAAGAAGATCCCCTATATGATGTACCCGCCTCCGGCCGTGCCGGAGCTCGTCGCAATCGCCGGTCGCACGCCCGATGCTGTCGAGGAGGCAGCGCGACGCTACGGCTACAGCAAGGCCTACACGGATTGGGAGGCGATGATCGAGGACGACGAGGTCCAAGTCCTGGACAACGGCGCGCCGAACAATATGCACAAAACCCCCTCCATCGCCGCAGCTCAGGCGGGCAAGCACGTCATCTGTGAGAAGCCTCTGGGCCGCTCCCCCGAGGAATCAAAGGCTATGCTGGACGCCGTCGAGAAGGCAGGCGTCAAGCATATGGTGGGATTCAACTATCGTTTCGTCCCGGCCATCCGCCTGATCCGGGAGATGATCGACAGCGGCAAGCTTGGACGTATCTATCACTTCCGCGCCTTCTATCTTCAGGAGTGGGTCATGCCTCACCACAACCTGGGCATGATCTGGCGGTTGAGGAAAGACGTCGCGGGAAGTGGGGCACTCGGGGATCTGGGGACCCACATCATCGATCTGGCGCGCTACCTTGTCGGTGAGATCGAGACCGTGGCAGGAATGACGCGGACCTTTATCAAGAGACGCCCAGAAGATGACGGCACGATGGGCACCGTCGACGTCGATGATGCTTTTGTGGCCAGTGTGGCCTTCGAGAACGGTGCCATCGGGACGCTGGAGACGACGCGCTTTGCCGCCGGCCGCAAGAATCACCAGGTTCTCGAAATCAACGGCGAGAAGGGCACCGTCAAGTTCAACCTAGAAAGGCTGAACGAACTGGAAGTCCACTGGGTCGGTCAGGAGCCCAAGGAGACTCAAGGCTTCACCAACGTGCTCGTGAGCGAGCCTTACCATCCCTGGTGGTCCAACTGGTGGCCGCAGGGTCATATCATCGGCTGGGAGCACACCTTCGTCCACGAGTTGACCCACTTCTTGGACTGCATCGTGAACGACAAGGACGTGGCGCCCTATGGTGCCACCTTCGAGGATGGGTATCGAGCCGACTGTGTGGCAGCCGCCATCCTCGAATCGGCAGACACTCGTCGCCACGTGGATGTGACCTACTAGCTCGCGCCGCGACCGGCGAGGGAGTCGCCCCGTCGTGGTGACATCGAAAGAGCGTGGACCCAAGTGTGGGTCCACGCTTTTATATTCAGATAGCGAAGGGGCTGCGTCACCGTGTGCCGACGGCAAGACCCTCGCCTACCAGGTAGGCATAGCTCTTTTCCACAGCTGTCCACATGTCTCCAGCCACCCTGTCAATCTCAACGATGAGCCATTGGGGAACATCGCCCGCTGCCTGCAGCACGGCAGGAAAGTCCATAACGCCATCGCCGACGGCCGTCATCGGCTCCCGCTTATCGCAGGGACCATCCTTGATGTGCAGAAGCGGGGCCCGCTCACCGAGGAAGCCCAGCACCTCGGTCACATCGGCGCCCGCGGTCTGGACCCAATAGGTATCCACCTGAAAGAAGATATCAGGGTCCAGGAGGTCTACCATCATACGGTAAGGATAGCGCCCTTCGACGCGGAGATACTCCCACCAGTGGTTATGGACGCCCAAAGTCAGGCCGTGCTCTCGAGCGACAGCGTTCGCCTCGTTGAACAGCTCGCAGGTCTGCCTTATCGCATCTAGCGAGGTAAAGGCGTCCGGCCCTTGCCCCGAAACAAGGTTCGTGCACCCCAAGGCTTCCATCGCCTCGAGGACCTCCTGTTTGTGATCTCCAAGGGGCAAGGGCAAGTGAGCGCTCGGCACAGCCAGCCCAAGGTCGCGAAACAGCCGGGCTGCCTCTGCCGGCGTGGTTTCCGGAAACCCAGCGGGTTCGACGCCAGCATAGCCGACGTCCGCCACCCTTCTCACCGTTCCCTCGAAGTCCGCCGCTGCGGACTCCCGGACCGAGTAGAGCTGCAGTGCCACCGACGGTCGGTTGGTTGATCTCTCCTGGTTCATGCTAGCCTTCCCAGGGCTCAACGGACTCCACCGGCTCCGGACGATGTCCAAAAGTCACGGTGGGACCACCGGCAGGTGCGGCCCACTGCACAGCGTTGGAGAGGACTTTGAGGACCTCGGGCTGATAGAAGATCGGGTAGGACTCGTGGCCCGGTCGGAAGTAGAAGACCTTGCCGGCCCCGCGATGATAGCAGCATCCGCTGCGGAAGACCTCGCCGCCCTCAAACCAGCTGATAAAGACCAGGGTGTCCGGCGCGGGGATATCGAACCGCTCTCCATACATCTCGGCATGCGGCACGACAAAAGACTCACCCAGCCCCTGTGCGATCGGGTGGCCGGGTTCGATCACGTAGACGCGCTCCTTCTCACCAATCTCGCGCCACTTGAGGTTGCAGGTGCTCCCCATAAGCTTCTTGAAGATCTTGGAGAAGTGACCGGAGTGAAGTACAATCAGCCCCATCCCAGCCAGCACGCGCTGATACACACGCTCGACGATCTCGTCCTTGACATCCCCATGGGCCATGTGCCCCCACCAGATCAGGACATCGGTATCCGCCAGGACTTCGTCGGTCAAGCCGTGCTCAGGCTCGTCGAGGGTGGCGGTCCGGGCCTCAAACCCCTCACCCCGCAGATGGTTTGCGATTGCGCCGTGGATCCCGTCGGGGTAGATTGCCGCGATTCTGTCCTCGCTCTTCTCGTGTCGGTATTCATTCCATACGGTGACTTTGATCGGACTCATTCAGCTTGGCTCCTTTTACTATGTAGATGGAGTGTGACCAGGTCCACTATACCACAGTTTGTGTCAAGCCTGAATGCGCTGGTTGTCCCCTCTCCCATGGGCGAATCCTCAGGTCTCGGGGTCAGCTTGCCGTTCACCCAACTCAGGTAGAATCTAGACCACCTATGAAGCGCAAGACGCTCTTCCGTGTCGGTGCGTTCCTGCTCACGATGGCGCTGCTGGTTGTATGGGCTCTTAGTCAGCGCCGCGAGGCCGCGCCATCTGGTCCCGCGTCTGGCCTTCAGTGGCTTCAGCGAGAGCGAGGAGCGCCCCGGTCCACGCCGGCCATCTCGCCCACAGAGACGCCGACCCGTGCGCCCGCCACGCCCACGGCCGCGGCAGAGGACACGGCCCCCGTCATCACCGAAGCCCTGTACAAGATCGGGGCCGCCGAGTACCACCTTCAGGGCCACCGCGGTCAGGGCATCAAGGTCGCCGTGATCGACACGCAGTTCGACGGCCTCTTCGACGCCTTGGTCACTGGCGAGCTCCCTCTTAACACGGTCACGGTTCGGTTCACGCCGGACGGCGAAGCATTGAACTCCCTCGACCCTGGGCTCGGCCCCCACGGCACCGCGTGCGCCGAAATCATCCACGATCTCGCCCCCGAGGCACAGCTCTATCTGATCCAGGTCCAGAGCTTCCTCCATAGCTTCGCAGCCGTGGTCGACTACCTGCGCGCTGAGGACGTCCGCATCGTGTCGATATCTGTCTCGGTTCTGGCCATGGGCCGCTCGGATGGGAAAGGCCTACTGGGCGATCCTCCCGTTCCCATCTACGACATTCTCCGCCGAGCCTACCTCGATGAGGAGATGCTGATCATAATGAGTGCCGGAAACTATGCACGACAGCACTACCTCGGTACGTTCGCCGACGTCGACAAAGACAGCTATCACGAGTTTGGCTACGAACCGAGGACGGGCGAGCAGGTGGAGGAGATTCAGGTCTCCGTGGAAGAGAACGATGTCTTCCGAGTGCACCTCAGCTGGGATGATTGGGGTCCAGATCCTATGCACCCCGGTGCTACCAGTAGCTACGAGCTAATCGTGCGCGACGCGTCTGGCGCCGAGATTGCACGCAGCAATCGTCAACAACCAGCAGGCTTCCCTGTCGCCTCGGTCCTCGTCGCCCCGGAGGCCAGCGGCATCTACGCCATCCAGATCCAACGGCAGCCATCTGGCGCAGAGGCTCACGCGTTGAGATTGTGGGTCACAGGTGGGACGCTGCCCCTGACCAACTACCAGGTGCCAGAAAGGAGTTTGGGGCCACCTGCGGATGCGTCTTCCGTCGTCACCGTCGGTGCCGCCAACGTGGCGACGGACCAACTGCTCTCAACCAGCTCCCGAGGCCCAACCGCAGATGGCAGGCTCAAGCCCGATCTGGTGAGCTACGCTCACGTCTCTGTATCGAGGCCGGAGTATGGGCCCAGGGGCTTCTCCGGAACATCGGCGGCCACCCCACACGTGGCCGGCGCAGCCGCGCTGCTACTGAGCGTACCGGAAAACAGACGACTGAGCGCGCAAGCGCTCAGGGACCGACTGCAGGACTATGCCGCTGATCACGGCCCGCCGGGGCCTGACATTCACTGGGGACACGGTCTCCTCCGGCTTCCGCCACTCACCGCCGCCGTTGAGATCCGGGATCCTTCACCTGACGCGCCGGCCCTTCTCGACCCTGTAGGGCAAATCACGGTCCGGGTGAAAGTGACGCGCTCCGACGGAACGCCCATCGATGGCTTAGCTCGCGACGCATTCGAGGTCCAGATCGGCAACACGAGGGCCGACGTGATGGTTGCCCACTACCTGGACGACGTCTACCACCTCGAACTCCGTTGGGATGCGCCTCGCTCTGAACAACACAATCAGCAAAGCCTGACCTTGTCGGTGACAGCAGTGGGCAACACCGCAGTGGCCCCTGACAGCGTCCTGCGGACAAGTACCTCTAGGCCTGAATCGGACCGAGACGTACCCTTGCGGCTGGCCTTAAGAACGGCGAACAGCCAGGCCCAGCAAGGGGACAGAGTGTTGCTCGGCGCTGTCCTGACTCGGGGCGGGCCTCTTGTCGATGCTCGTGTCTTCGTCAGGGTGACCCACCCCGATGGCACGCAGTCGACCCTTACGTTGGTCGATGACGGCCTGTCCAATGATGGGCAGGCGGATGACGGCATCTACGGTGGCTGGTACCCTCAGACGCACACGCCGGGCTTGTACACCGTGAGGGCCACTGCAGTGCTGAGCGACGCGCATTCGGCGCCTGTGCTATCCAAAGTCCTCTCAATCGCCGTAGAGCCCGGTGAAGCGGACACCGACGGGGATGGTATGCCCGACAACTGGGAGGCAGTCGTCGGACTGAACCATCGCCTCAACGACAGCCAGCAGGATCCAGACGCGGACGGCATCATCAACCTGGCGGAGTACCGCGCCGGTACCGATCCGCACAATTGGGACACCGACGGCGACGGGTTGAGTGACCAGGCCGAGCGCGGGGGCTATTACACGACCAATCCTTTCGACAGGGACAGCGACCTCGGCGGTGTCGCCGATGGTGTTGAGATGAACAACCGGACGGATCCCCTGAATCCCGATGACGACGGCGACAGGAGACGAGAGCCCTACCTACCCGTTGTCCTGCAAGCCGCGCCTTGACCCCACTGCTTCCGAGAAAGGGAGGATTCCAGTATACTAGCAGCAACGTCCCGCAGAGACACAGCCGCGTTTGCTCAAGGGCTGTGCGACAGCAAATAAGGCTCAACCAAGGAGATAGTTATGAATCCTAACGCGCAGACGGAGTCTACCGACGTCGAGACCCGCATAGAGACGCTTCTGGCGGAGATGACGTTGGACGAGAAGGTGTCACTTCTATCAGGCCTCAACGCCTGGCAAACCGTGCCCATTGAGAGGCTCGGCATCCCTTCACTGACGATGACTGACGGGCCCCACGGCGTGCGGGCCAACCGCACCGGGCCGGAGCGCATCAGCGGTCCTGCGACGTCCTTTCCGACGGGCGTCTCTATGGCAGCTAGCTGGGACCCCGACCTCATCGAGCGTGTGGGGGTCGCATTGGCCCGGGAGACCCGAGCCATGGGCTGCGATATCCTGCTCGGGCCATGCGTCAACATCGTACGCACGCCACTCGCCGGCAGGAACTTCGAGGCCTATTCGGAGGATCCCTATCTCGCCGGTCGGATCGGTGTGGCCTGGGTCAGGGGTCTGCAGAGCCGTCGCGTCGGCGCATCACTCAAGCATTACGCCTGCAACAACCAGGAGACAGAGCGCTTTCGCGGTGATTCCGCCGTGGATGAGCGGACGCTTCGCGAGATCTACCTTGCGCAGTTTGAGATGATCGTCAAGGAGACGCAGCCCTGGACCGTGATGTGCGCCTACAACCGCGTCAACGGTACGTACGCGAGCCAGCACGACTACCTGCTGAACAAGATCCTTCGCGATGAGTGGGGCTTCGAGGGTATCGTAGTCTCCGACTGGGGCGCAAATCATACGATCACCGAGTCCGTCGCAGGCGGCCTCGATCTCGAGATGCCCGGACCCGCCCGCTACTATGGCGACCTGCTGGCTGCCGCCGTTCGGAACTGGCAGGTGGAGGAAGGCGTCATCGACGACGCCGTGCGCAGGATCCTAAAGGTGCTGGTCAGATCGGGCAGGTTGGACGACGAGGAGCTGCCTGAGGGAGCCGTGAATGCGCCGCGGCACCAAGAGCTGGCGCGCGAACTCGCGGAGCGCTCCATTACGCTCCTCAGAAACGCGCACAACGTCCTACCCCTCCGTGATGTGCGAACCGTTGCAGTCATTGGTCCCAATGCGGCGGAGGCTAGGATCGGTGGAGGCGGAAGCTCCTACCTGGAGCCACCCTATCGCGTCAGCCCGCTTGAGGCGCTGCAAGCAGCCTTCGACGATGAGGTCACGATCACCTACACGCAGGGATGCGACAACTTCACAGAGCTACCGGCGCTCAAACCGAATCTGCCCGCCCCTGATCAGGAACGGAACGGTTTCTGGGGAGCTTATTACGATAATACCTCACTTGAGGGAGAGCCTGCGGCCGAGCGGCTGGATCTCTATCTGAACGAGTGGCGACTGATCCCGCCCGAAGGGGTCGACGCTGACGCCTTCTCGGCCAAATGGTCTGGCGCCTTCAAGGTCCTTGAGAGCGGACGATATCTCTTCAAGGTTCGGACCTCCGGCCTATGTCGGCTCTACTTGGGTGACGAGATGCTCATTGAGTCGACACCGTTGGCACCACCTTCGGACCATCCGGTCACAACCTCCACGGCTCACGCCGAGCTCGATGCCGGGACGATCTACAAGGTACGCATCGAGTATGTCAACCCAAGTGACACACCATTGCGCGAACTCCGGGTCCTTGCCGCCTACGACCCGTCGCCGGAGAACGACGACCGCATCGAGCGAGCTGTCGCGGTAGCAGAGGGCGCTGACGTCGCCATTGTGTTTGGTGGCATGCCCCAAGGCTTCGAGAGCGAGGGGCACGATCGCCCGCACATGCGGCTGCCAGGACGGCAGGATGAGTTGATCCGACAGGTTGCTGCCGCCAACCCCAATACCGTCGTGGTGCTGAACTGTGGCGCGCCCGTGGAGATGCCCTGGGCAGCTGAAGTCTCTGCGATCGTCTTGGCCTACTACCCCGGCCAGGAAGGTGGTGCGGCGATCGCCAACATCCTCACGGGGGCGGTCAATCCCTCGGGCAAACTGCCCGTCACTTTCCCCGAGCGTTATGAGGACAACCCCACCTACATCAACTACCCTGGCACCCGCGAGGTGCACTACGGAGAGGGGATCTTCGTCGGCTACCGCTACTACGAGGAAAAAGGCGTCAAGCCGCTCTTCCCCTTCGGCTTTGGACTGTCGTACACGACGTTCGCGTACAGCGACCTAGAGGTACCCGAAGAGGTAACGCGGGATGAGCCCGTCAAGATCTCCTTGACGATCACAAACACCGGTGACGTACAAGGGGAAGAGGTTATCCAGCTCTACGTTGCTGACAAGATATCCACGCTCGTTCGCCCGGTCAAGGAGCTCAAGGGCTTCAGGAAGATCTGCCTGGATCCCGGCGAGAGCACAAGAGTTAGCTTCACCCTCGACGAGCGAGCCCTCTCCTACTACGACCCCTACGCTAAGGCCTGGGTGGCCGAACCCGGAGAGTTTGACGTGATGGTGGGGAGCTCCTCCCGAGACATTCACCTGCTGGGCAGCTTCATCTTGAGATAGAGAGCACACCTACCGTCGTGGGGTCCGCAAGGCGCCGCCTCGCGGACCCCACGCTGTGCAGGAGATAGCCTTTTATGACATCGAAACGTTATCGGGCACGCCACGAGCGGCCGATCCACAGGGAGACGTTCATCGAGCCGTGGCCCGAGGCGGGCCTGATCGCGATCGGGAGTCCGGCGGATCCCAAGCCAAGCCTGTGCATCGAGGACGGCGTTATCATAGAGATGGACGGCGTCGAGCGTGCGGACTTTGACATGCTGGACCACTTCATCGTCCATCACGCGCTTGACCTCGCGCTTGCTGAGAGAGCTATGGCAACCCCATCCCAAGAGATCGCCCGCATGCTCGTCGACATCAACGTCACGCGCAAGGAGGTGCTTGCGCTGACTCGCGGGTGCACGGCAGCCAAGCTCGTGGAGATCGTCGACCAGATGAACGTACTGGAGATGATGATGGGCCTGACCAAGATGCGGGCACGGCGAACGCCAGCCAACCAGGCTCACGTCACGAACCGCAAGGAGCATCCTGCCCTCCTGGCGGCCGACGCGGCCGAGGCTGCCTTGCGCGGATTTCGCGAGGTCGAGACCACCGTGGGCGTGAGCCGCTACGCACCGTTGAATGCTCTAGCCATCCTGGTCGGCTCTCAGATCGGGCAGGGCGGAGTACTCACGCAATGCTCCGTCGAGGAGGCTACGAACCTACGCCTGGGCTTCCGTGGACTAACGACCTACTCCGAGACCCTCTCCGTCTATGGCACCGAGCGCGCCTTCGTTGACGGCGACGACACGCCCTGGTCCAAGGCCTTTCTCGCGGCGGCCTACGCTAGCCGGGGCGTTAAGACGCGCTTCACGTCCGGAACAGGTTCCGAAGCCCTGATGGGCCACGCCGAAGGCAAGTCGATGCTCTACCTTGAGGCGCGCTGTCTCCTGGTCACACGTGGAGCGGGCAGCCAGGGCACCCAGAACGGCTCGATCAGCTGCATCGCGCTGCCCGAGTCGCTGCCCGGGGGTGTGCGCGCTGTCTTGGCCGAGAATCTAATAGCAATGATGCTTGGACTGGAAGTAGCAGCAGGAAATGATGCCCTAGCCTCACACTCCGAGATGCGGAAGAGCGCCAAGTTGATGCTCCAGTTCATCCCGGGCACCGACTTCGTGACCTCCGGCTATGGCGCGATCCCGCGCTACGACAATATGTTCGGCGGCGGCAACTTCGATACCACTGAGCTCGACGATTGGTACGTCATCCAGCGCGATATGCGGGTCGATGGCGGCATCCAGCCCATCCTGGAAGAGGACGTACTACAGGTTCGGGAGCGAGGGGCTCGCGCTATACAAGCCGTCTTCGATGCCTTCGACTTCGCCGAGATCAGTGACGCGGAGGTAGAGGCTGCCGTCGGCGCCTTCAGCAGCGAGGACATGCCAGACCGTGATCGTATCGCCGACATCAAAGCCGCACAGATGCTTCTCGACGGGCCGATCACCATCGTCGAGGTCATCCGCACCCTCGCGGAGGCCGGCTTCTCCGACGTAGCCGCCAACCTGCTAGAGATGCAGCGCCAACGCGCGATCGGCGACTATCTTCAGACCTCGGGCATCTTCGAGGTGGACGAGAACGGGCTGATGCGCGTGCTTAGCGCCCTGACGGACCCCAACGACTACGAGGGTCCCGGCACGGGCTACCGCCTCACAGGGAAGCGGTGGGAGATGTTGCAGCAGCTGCCAGAGGCTTGGGATCCTACGGATTTCCTCCGAGGGCTCGAGGCCGAGACATCAGAGCTCTGGCTTCGTGAGATTGGGGACGCGTTGCCGGGCGACGAACCGGAGGTCGTCGTGGCGGTGGGGCCCGCTTTCGGCACGGCTATCCAGCGCGCCTTGAATGGGCTGGCGCTCCGCGACGTGCTGCGAGCGGTCGTGCAGGGCATCGCCGACGAGGGTCTGAACGCCCGAATCGTGAGGGTTCGTCACACGTCGGACTGCGCCTTCATCGGCCACAGCGGCGCCGGCCTCAGCGGCTCTGGCGTGGCGGTCGGCATACAGTCGAAGGGTACAACCGTGATCCATCAGCGGGATTTGGCACCGCTAGAGAACTTGGAGCTCTTCTCGATGTCGCCAAACCTCGACTTGGAGGCCTATCGACAGATCGGGCGCAACGCCGCCCGCTACGCACGACACCTTCCCACCTCCCCGGTGCCGGTGCGCATCGACAACACGGCGCGCTTGCGCCTGATTGTCCAGACCACGTTGTTGCACCGCTTAGAAACCGACCTGGTGGACGAGACAAGAGCTCCAACGGAACTAGAGATCCTCTAGATAGATCACTCACAAAGGAGATATGGAAAATGCACTGGCGTAGCAAGGATATCCTCGAGCGACCGGACTGGTCGATGCACCGCGCGCTCTGGAAGTCTATGGGCTACTCGGACTTCGATCTCGCAAGGCCCCTCATCGGCGTGGCCAACTCCTGGAACCGGGTAGTGCCGGGCCACTATAACCTCGATCTCGTTTCTGACTATGTGAAGCAAGGGATTCTCCAAGGCGGAGGGACCCCTGTGGAGTTTGGCGTGATGGCGCCCTGCGACGGGATCGCGCAAGGGCACGATGGCATGCACTACATCTTACCCAGTCGAGATTTGATCGCTAACGATGTCGAGATGATGGTGCAGGCGCACCGTCTCGACGCCGTCGTCCTTCTCTGTTCCTGCGACAAGATTGTCCCGGGCATGCTGATGGCTGCTGCGCGGCTCGATGTGCCGGCGATCGTCGTCGTCGGTGGCCCGATGGAGGGAGGATGCACCTTCGATGAGCGAGCCGCGGACACAACCTCTCTGACCGAGGGGCTCGGGATGCTCAAAGCTGGCAAGATCAACCCGGAGACCTATCGCGAGCTAGAGGACTGCGCGACGCCCACGTGTGGCTCTTGCGCCTTCCTCGGCACAGCCAACACCATGTGTGCGGTGGCGGAGGCCCTGGGCATGTGCTTGCCCGGCAGCGCCACCATCCCGGCGACTCACGCCGCCCGCTTGCGATCGGCTCAGGCCTCAGGACGCCAGATCGTCGAGCTGGTTAAAGAAGGGATCACGGCTCGCCAGATCATCACCCGCGAAAGCGTGGAGAACGCACTCCGTCTTGCCACCGCCATCGGGGGCTCTACCAACATCGCGCTACACCTCCCAGCGATTGCCTATGAGGCCTGCTGCGAGCTGTCTATGGATCGGTTTGAGGAGTTGTGCAAGAACACGCCCCATATAGGCCGCATCTTCCCCGCGGCTGCACCCAACGTACCGGACTTTCACAGCGCTGGCGGCGTGCCGGCAGTGATGAAACAGATTCTGCCGCTGATCCACGCCGATGCGCTGACGGTCAACGGCCGCACGATGGGCGAGAACGTCAAAGGCGCCAAGGACCCAGAGGGCCAGGTCATCCGGCCGTTCGAAGACCCCTGGAGCACCGGTGGAGGCCTCGCCGTGCTCAAGGGCAACCTCGCGCCCAACACCGGCATCACGAAACCGGCAGCGATCGCGCCGGAAATGCAGAGCTTCACAGGTCATGCGCGTTGCTTCAACTCCGAGGAAGAGGCCAACGCCGCGATTCTGAAGGGCCATGTACGACCGGGTGAGGTCGTAGTGATCCGCTATGAGGGCCCCAAGGGCGGCCCCGGTATGCGCGAGATGTACACGGCTATGAAGCTGCTCTACGGGCGAGGGCTGGCTCTCACGACCGCAGTGGTGACCGATGGACGGTTCTCCGGTACTAACAACGGCTGCTTCGTCGGGCACGTTTCACCTGAGGCCGCAGAAGGAGGTCCGATCGCGATTGTGGAGGACGGCGATACCATCACCATCGACATCCCAAGCCGTCAGTTGCATCTACACGTCTCGGACGCCGAGATCGCCGATCGACTTAGTCGCTGGCAGAGGCCCGCCCCGAAGATCAAGCAAGGCTACCTTGCGCTCTACGCGCGGCTAGCCAGCTCGGCCGACCGCGGCGCGATCATTGAGAACAGGATCGAGTAGTAGAAGGGGAGAGGACGATTGTGGATAACGATCGCACGATCAGAACTCAGAGTGGTCGATCGCTCGATGAGTTGACGTTAGCGGCAGTGCTGGAGGGACAACTGACGGAGGAAGACTTCCGCATCAGCGCCGAGACCTTGGCACACCAGGCGGACAGGGCCCAGGCTGCAGGATATCCTGAACTCGCACAGAACCTACGCCGTGCGGCAGAGCTAACGAGGCTCTCCAACGAGCAGGCCCTTGAGATCTACAACGCCCTCCGCCCCGGCAGGACGACCTACAAGAAACTCCTTCGGTTAGCGAACTGGCTGGAATCTGAGTTGGCGGCCCCCCTCACCGGCGCCCTGATCCGAGAGGCAGCCGAGATCTATCTGGAACGGGGGTTGGTGCCCGAGTTGTGATCGAAGAGGTGATGACGGCCCGGGTAGGTCAACGAAAGCGGCAGCGCTCTTTTCTGAGCGCTGCCGTTCTCTCTTCTGGCCTTAGTGAATGAGAGCGACGCCCTCAAGCGGTCTTCTAGGCACACAGCCTCTGCCAAGCTTGCGCCAGAGCTCCGTTACGTCCCGCGTGACCTGCCACGTTATGCGTGGACCGACCTACTGCCACTCACAAAGGGACGCCACGTGGGCGGCAGACCCGTCACGGAGCCAACCATCGAGCTGTGCCTGCTCTTTAAGTTGCTGGCCCCGCACCCGGGGTACCGCCACAAACTGGCAATCCATCTCCGGAAGCGCCGTCATATCCCCCCAGAGCTTCTCGAACTGGGCAACGGGGTAGATATCCTCCTGACCGTGCCCCCAACGTTTCTTCA
This sequence comes from Anaerolineae bacterium, assembly GCA_049975205.1. Lineage (GTDB taxonomy): Bacteria > Chloroflexota > Anaerolineae > B4-G1 > SLSP01 > PWVB01. The sequence continues at coordinate 15,881 of JBNGDL010000014.1, forward strand.
CATCCTTCAAGGTCACATAGGTGGGCATCCTCCCGGCCACTGTTCTGACAGCCGCCGAGACCCTCTCAGTGTCGCGCAGATCAGCACGGGTCAACTCGAAGACCTCCAGGGTCCGATCGATGTCGATCCACATAGTGTTCGTGTTGTAGTACGAAAGCCTGAACTCGTCCTCTTCGTGGGGCAGAGCCATACCCTCAATCAGGCGCAGGGCGCCGTCCACCCGCGCAAGCCCCCCACCCCGATCCTCGACCCGACGGGTGATGACCTCCACCGTCATAGCGGCGCCTGATGCGAGGTGGGCACCCAGCATCAGAGGCGAGGCATCCGTGCCCACCGTGTCGATGTTGTGCATCATCAGTGTCTCAAGTTGAGGTCGGTCCTCGAGCATCCGAGCCAACGTACCGTTCTTCAGAAGGTTTGGAATCTCGTACCAGTGGCCGACAGGGTGTAGACACTGAAGCGGCACATTATCGCGGTAGTCACTCCCCTCGCCCATCTGCTCCGCCCAGGCGATCAGCGCGGCATGTAAGCTCTCCCGAACCTTCTGGGCTTGCTCGTCCAGCAGCTGCTGAGGCATCTCCTCCCAGGCAAAGCGCAGATCGCGAGCCATCGGTATCAGGCGCAGCCCCACCGTTCGGCCCAGGGAGAGGATCAAGGGGCCCTCGTAGCCGTAGTGCCCCTTGTGTTCTAGATAGTCCTCGATCGGCCTGTGGGTCAGGTAACTCGTCGTGATCACGTGCGGCAACAGGCACCCGGCTAACCGTCCGATACGCCGGCTCTTGGCTAAGTGAACCTCGACGAAGGAACGATGTACACCGTCGAGCTTGCAGAAGGGGTGCAACGCCTTCACAACACCCGCGCCATGCGTCCAGCGACTTCCGACGCCAGCAGCCAGGGTCACAACAGCGACCCGACCCGCCCGCAAGGCCTCGAGGCCCAAATACCGGTATTCGGATCGACGCAGACTTTTCGGGCCTTCGTCTGAGACTGTGCCGGTCAGATCGACCACATCACCAGCCTCCACATCGCGCACCTCGGTGCTGGCAGGAAGCCGGTTCTGAGCCAGCCCGATCCGTCCACTGCGCAGATCAGCCCGAATCTGCTCGTGCTGGATCTGATCGAATCCCAGTTGATCCAGAAGTGCGTCAAGGGTCTGCCCATCCGACGCCTCATGCCTAGATCGAGGAAGAAGCTGGTCGAAGAGCACCTGTACCATACCTGACAGCTGAGGGTCCCGCCGGCAAACGGCGCCGAAGGCGTCGAGTTCGGCTCGACGTAGGGACGATAGCTCGTGGCGCCCGCGCCGCAACAGCTCAGGAATGACCAGCGTGTAGTATCCCGGCGGCATCAATGCCAGCGCATCAACTTGGATAGCCGCTTGCGTGAGGTCAGCCTGCAGAAGCTCGGCGTAGGTGCCCTGCTGGTTGATGGAAAAGTCATAGACCACGGGATCCATGGCGAAGGGCAGGGCATGCTCGAGCTCCCGCTTGGTCCTGAGCATCGTGGCTAACAACCGCTCCTGCGCCTCAGCCTTCCGGCGGGGATTGAAGATGAAGCCCATGCCTCCGCCCGACATGCCGCCCAACATCCAGAATCCCCAGAAGTCCTCGCTGAAGCTCTCCCGGGCACGTTCGACCAGCGTAGTCGTGTAGAGGTTATTGGCCCACGGTATAATCGTCTCTATGGGCCCGAAGAAGTTGCGTGTGGTCGCATCCCCGATACCCTGAACGTCGCCCTCTCGCAGCAAGGCAACGACCTCATCGAAGATGGTCATCGCCTTCTGTCGCCCCACCCACTCCGCATCGGACCGGAGAAGATACTTCTCGGTAACCATCTCCAGGATGGGACCTACGTCTTGGGCCATACCACCGTGCACGAGAACCAGGCTTTCCTGGAGCCGCTCCCGGGTGGAAAGGCTCACCTCGTCGGTGGTTAGGATCTCGTGAGCCGGCAACAGCCGCCCCCTGCTCACGCCATACTCGGGATCTCCAGGGGCTGCCAGCTCCCCTGTGATCAGCTTGATGCCGGGCCAGACCCCGCCTGAATCCTGCCAGCCCCCTCCCGACCCAGCAAGCCATTCGCCCAGAATCGCGCGTGCAGCAACCAACCGCCGCTCCTGCTCCTGGAGCATCCCGGTGACGGACTTCGTCTGCCCTGTCGCACGCATGCACGCCGCGATGAGGCACGCCAAGAGGCTTGTCGAGACCGCCAGCCGGGAGCCCTTTGGAATGCCGTTCACCTTGCTGACCACCTCGAGGCCAAGGCCCGGTCCGACCAAACGGGCCAGCAGGTCTGCCAGCTGCTCGCCGGAGCCCTCCATACCAGGGGGCACGATGCCGGCAGCAATCACAGCCGCTTTGAGCAGCCCCAGATAGTCCCTGGCGTAGTCGAAGACCTCCCTAAGATCGTGGATCTCGGCCGTCGTCCCCAAATCCACGCTAGCCAGTCGCAGGACCGGCGCATCGATGACACGAACGAAAGCCTCGACCGGGGGTCTCGGCTCCGGATCCCGCCCGTGGATGGCTAGGTCGATGGACACATTGAGTACCCGTGCCCCCTCTGGAAAGTCCATGCCGAGGAAGAAGATGTCACTCCAACCGCTGTGGCTCAGATCCATCCGTACGGGCGTCGTCTCGTGAAGGACGGGATACAGGCCAGTAGGTGTCCGCGCCAGCAACTCGGGCCGCATGCGCAGCGGTTGATCTGCCGGATGTCCGATCCGGAACATCCACTGATTCCCCCGGACGGATCGTACGCTCCGACGGACCTGATCGGCGAGCGTCTGGAAGCCCAGTCGATGATAGGCCTCGGCAAGCGCACTGGAGATACCCTCATTGAGGCCCGCCTCGGCTCGTGCATCAAGAAAGGCGCGGATGGCTTCCTCGAACCGCCGCTGGAGGAGATGCTCGTAGCCGTGATAGGGGATCAGGCCACGGCGGCGCATCTCAGGCTTCTGCGGGAGGTGGAAACGATGCACGGCATAGAGGAAGAAGAGCGCGCGCACGCGCTCGTAAAGGTTGTCACTCGACCGCCGGAAGCGCTCCAGGGCCTCGCACTCGGTCATCAACGTCTGCAGTGAGGCTGTACGACAGAACTCGTCGAGCGACCGATTCCGAACGTTCGGATCGTCTGACGTGATGATCTCGACCAATCGTGAGGACATCATCAGCCCCCGTCGGATTGAGCTACACGGCGTCCCTGACCGATCTCCCGGGCAACGAGCAACTCAAGCAGGCGGGTGAGGACCTCGTCCCGATCGTTGCCATTCAGAGCGAGGGCCAGCTGAGCCATCACCAGCCCGTACTTGACGCCGACGTCATAGCGCTGAGCCCGCTCCTCGATCGCCAGATACTTCTCCCGGCCCGCGAGGACGTCCAACGCGGCAGAGAGGGTCACCCCTCCTTGTCGATCTCCTCGCTCGACCTCCCCCACCCTCTCGCCCAGGATGTCCATCACGACCGGGGTCAACACGTGCATTCCGAAGAAGCACAGATAGTGGCCGGCACGCAGACCCGGCACGATGAGGCTGAGCTCAGCTTCCGTCGGCGTCGGTTTCTCCACGACGGTCTCAATCGCATACACGTCCTTGCGTCCCGGCACACGGCGCCCTCCAATGGTGCCGTAGTAGGGTAACAGGCTCTCCCTTGTCGCCTGTACGGCAGAGACCGAACAAGCCTCGGTCTGGGCAACACTGACGAGTTGCCGGGCGCACGACGTCTGCTCGCGACTGACGTAGAGGTGGTCCCCAACGAGGTGAAGAAAGGGGTCTCTGCCCACGAAATCGCGAGCGCAGTAGACCGCGTGACCGTAACCTAGCGGACGCGCCTGAGGGATGAATTGGACCCGTCCGACGTGGTCCGCGATAACAGCTGCATAGGCGTCCTCGTCGCCCGGCACCACGATGATAGCCACCTCGTCCACACCTGCACTGAGCGCCTCCTCGACGAGGATCCCCAGGACCGACTTCTCCGCACCGTCACGATCGATCAACGTCTGAAGTGGGAGGGATCGTTGATTCCGTCCCGCGGCTGTGATGACCGCCTTTCTTATCTGCATGTGCGCTTTGCCTCCTGGATTGATATATGCCACTGGAGAATACCAGCTTCTACAGTCCCCACAAGCAACATCGCCAAGCAGACAGACGTCACCACAACGTCGCGCTGGGAGTCCTGAGCAAACTGAGGCAGCGCTCGTCAACAGCCATCTGCGTGAAGATGGACGAGGGCTGTCTGATGTCGTAGCCGTGGACGTACAGCTCTAGGCTTCCCGCTTTGAGTCCGGCTCCGCCTTCACGAAGAGCAGCCGCTGCCATAGATGGCCCAGGCCGCCGACATCGGGAACGTACGTGTCCACGAACTCGAAACTGTGCAGATCCAGAAAGGAGATAAGGGAGGCAATATCGTAGGCACGCACGCTCAACAACTCAATCTCGTCCCCGGGCTCCAAAGCAAGTTGCTCACCCAAACAGGAGAGGGTGATCCGCCTGAGGGCTCGGAACGTGTAAGTGTAACGAACCGTATTGACTGCCCCATCCCTGCTCTCCACGCTCACCATCTCGCCATCCGCACGCGACAGCCCTAGGGCAGCCAGCAGTCGATCGAAGAACCCACGGAGGGTCTCGGGTACACGAGCCAGCCGGGAGCGGAGCCTCGAATTGGCCTCGTCCGTGTTGTAAGTGGGCACCACGTCCAGATAGACGTAATCCCCTGGCCGTGTGAGACGCGACAAAAAGCCGGCGATCTGAACCTGATCGAAGTTGCCAAACGTACCGCCAATCATCGCATAGATTCGGACGTCTAGCGGCGTCGCCAGGCACCACAGTCTGTCGATGAAATCAGGTCGTAGGATGTCTGCCAATACATACGTCTGCTCAAACGTCTCTGAACCAAGGTTATCCGCCGCCAGCTGCAGCATCTTCTCCGATGAATCGACCCCGATGTAGTGGATATCGTAGCCGTCGGCTGCCAGATGTCGTAGGAGCATCTTTTCGGGGCCCGCATTCCCACAGCCCAAGCTGACGAAACCTACGCGCTGGGTCCGGCTCCAGAGCCCCTTCTCTTTGAAGAATCGATACTCATCTTGCCAAGCTATCTCTGCGAGATCGGCGTTGCGGTAGCTGTAGAACGAATCAGCACCGTTCAGAAGATAAAAGAGATTCTGCGGCACGCGGCGCTCAGCCAGGAAGGCAGCCAGATAGTCTGCCTCGAGGCTGTTGGGATCGCAGAATGTGATACGTTCGGGCATAGGACACTTTCCTGTCGATGGTATGAGTAGGCAATTCCCGTCAACGACGGCCGGCCTCACGGGCTCATCAGCTTAACGATACCCGATACAACGAAAAGCGCCACCGTCCTTGGCAGAACGGTGGCGCCGGATTTCGTGACCTCAGGCGACCATTGGTTCGGGCTCGCCGACGTCTTGCGGCTCGTCGACAGGCTCCTCGACGTCGCCAGGAGATTCGGGTGAGAGCGCGCTGGCGAGAACTTCCTGGATGTCATCCACCAACACAAACTCCATCTCTTCGCGAATCTGATCGGGAATCTCGTCCAGGTCGACCTCGTTCAGACTGGGCACGATCACCTTCTTCAGGCCGGCCCTGTGGGCCGCGAGCACCTTCAGCTTCAGACCGCCAATAGGCAGCAACTGTCCCTGAAGCGTGATCTCTCCGGTCATGCCCACCTCCGAGCTCACCGGTCGTTCTGTGAGCAGCGACACCAGGGCTGTCACCATCGTGACCCCGGCTGAGGGGCCATCTTTGGGCACCGCACCGGCAGGCACGTGGAGGTGAACCTTACCCCACTTTTCCTTCGGGATGTCCAGTTCCTCAGCGTGCGACTGCACGTAGCTCAGTGCGATTCGGGCGGACTCCCGCATCACGTCCCCGAGCTGACCCGTCAAGATAAACTGCTCGTCAGACCCTGGCATAGTCGCAGCCTCGACGAAGAGCACCTCTCCTCCGGTGGGGGTCCAGGCCAAGCCTGTCGCCACACCTGGGCGCTCCGTACGTAGGGCAGCTTCGAACCGATAACGCGGTTTGCCCAGGTACTCCCGAGTCTTCTCAGCGTCAATCGTGAACGTCTGCTCCTCTTCAACGCCCTCGGCAACAAGCGTCGCAACCTTCCGGCAGGCTTTGCCGATGGCGCGCTCCAGCTGTCGGACGCCGGCCTCTCGCGTGTAGTCCCGGATCATCGTCCGAAGTGCATCATCCGTAAAGGAAATCTCCTCTTCACGCAGGCCATTAACCTTCAGCTGGCGCGGGACAAGGTACTCCCGGGCGATATGGACCTTATCGTACTCCGTGTAACCATCGATCTGAATGACCTCCATCCGGTCAAGCAACGGCGCTGGAATCGTCGATGTCGTGTTCGCCGTGCAGATGAAGAGCACCTTGCTCAAATCGAAGTCGACGTCCAGATAGTGATCGCGGAACGCGTGGTTCTGCTGAGGGTCCAGCACCTCAAGCAGTGCCGACGACGGATCGCCACGCCAGTCCGAGCCGATTTTGTCGACCTCATCTAGCATGAAGACCGGGTTCTTGACGCCAACCCGCTTCACAGCCTGCATGATTCGCCCAGGCATAGCACCGATGTACGTACGGCGGTGACCGCGGATCTCTGCCTCATCCCGCATACCGCCCAAGCTCATCCTTGTGAACTCACGACCCAAAGCTCGCGCAATGGACTGCCCCAGCGATGTCTTTCCGACACCGGGCGGCCCGATCAGCGCCAGGATCGCGCCCATGCCTTCCACCTTACGTCCCTGAAGATCAGCCTCGACCTGCTTATCGAGATCTCGCTCTTGGCGGAGCTTCCGCACAGCGAGGAACTCCAGGATACGTTCCTTCACATCCTCAAGGTCGTAATGATCTTCATCCAAGACTTCACGGGCATTACCGATGTCAAGCTTGTCCTCAGTCTGCACCTGCCACGGAAGCGAGGTCAACCAGTCCAGGTAGGTCTTGATGACCCAGTATTCGGCAGCCTGTGGCGGCATCTTCTCCAGACGCGCCAGCTCCCGTAGAGCCTCCTCTTCGGCCTCCTCGCTCATCCCAGCCTGTTCGATCTTTTCGCGGTACTCCTCGACCTCGCGCTTGGCATCGTCGCCCTCGCCAAGCTCCTTGCGGATCGCGTCCATCTGCTGTCGCAAGTAGTACTCGCGCTGGTTCTTCTCGATCTCCTCTTTGGCCTTCTCCTGGATCTGCTGTCCGATCTCCCGGACCTCCAGCTCCTGAGTCAGCACTCGGATTAGGAACTGCATCTTCTCAGCCAACTGATCGAGCTCCAACAGCTCCTGCGCTTGCTCCATCTCGATGCGCATGTTGGAAGCGATTAGATAGACCAGGAGCCGCGCATCCTCTAGTTGCTGGATGAAGCGCACAGCCTCATCTGGGAACTGAGGAATCATCTCAGCGAGGCGCGTCGCGATATCCAAGAGGTTGCGCCGCAGCGCCTCCTCGACGATCGAGTCCTCGACGATATCTGGCGTAACCTCAATCCGAGCCCGCAGGTAGGGCTCCTCCGCCGTCCACTCGACGACGCGGAATCGCTCCAAACCCTGAATGAAGACGGTCAACGTACCGTCATCGGAATGCATAATCCGGTGAATCACCGCGGCAGTGCCGACTTGGTGCACCTGGGTCGAGTCCGGTACCTCGACCGAGGGGTCGGTCATTGCGACGAGCCCGATCATGCGCTTAGCCTTATCCGCCTCCTCGATCAACTGCACCGAGCGCGGAATCCCCACGGCTAGCGGCATCACAATATAGGGAAAAGCTACCGTGTTTCGAAGAGGGAGAATAGGCACCTCATCAGGGATCCTACTCACCAACTCCTCGATATTCTGATCCTGCATATTAAACCAAGGCAACATTCTGTCCTCCTGACGGAATCGGCAGGCGGGAGCAAGCATCTTCAGTGCCCTGTGAAGCAAGCGGACACTAGATCTGAAGTCCCCTGTTAACCAGCTCCCGGCTGAACACTTATCTCATCCTAGAAAAGGGTCTGGGTGGCCTCGAAGCGATCACCCTCGACGCCAGGATCGGGACGAATCTGATCCCAACCCCCCCTACTACACACAAGCACGATCCCGTACTTATGAACTACTCTGAGTTGGTGGGGATTATAACACAGCAGTATTAGAAATACATAAACACCATGTGAATAGCCCATTAGCCACGAGACCCAGTCTAGGACACGCCTCAGCCTACCACACGATGACTAGATGGCTTGGACGTGTATAATCAAGGGACAACCGAACCGCGATAGGAGAGTCCTATGCTGATCGACACCCACGTCCACCTGCAAGAAGCGGCCTACGACGGTGACCTCGAAGGCGTGCTCAAACGAGCGGCGGCGTCTGGCGTCCTGAAGGCGATTGTTCCGGGTACCGACGTCAACGATAATCGAGTGGGCGTCCAGCTCGCCACGAGCTACGCCGATGCTGCCTGTGGTGTATACGCGGCAGTCGGCATCCACCCAACGAACGCCCACACGCTGACTGCGGATGCGCTGGACGAGCTCCGCGAGCTCGCCGCCCATCCCAGGGTTGTGGCTATTGGTGAGATCGGTCTCGACTACTACTGGCCTACGGTCGAGAACCGGGGATGGATTTCCGCCGACCCTGAGACACAGCGCCTCGCCTTCGATCGGCAGCTTGCGCTGGCTTCAGAACTGCGCCTGCCGGTTATCGTTCACGACCGGGATGCACATCAGGACGTACTTGCGATGCTCGCGGCGTGGCGGGAGCGGGATCCGGAGGCGCGCGGCGTCCTACACGCCTATGCCGGCGGTCCCGATCGATTGCAAAGTGTGCTGGATCTTGGGATGTATATCGGGATGGATGGGCCCGTCACCTACAGGAATGCCGCCAAGCTCCACGAGGTCGCACGCCGTGTGCCGCTCGACCGGCTCCTGTTGGAGACGGACGGACCTTATCTCACACCCGTCCCACATCGGGGCAAACGGAACGAGCCGGGCTTCGTGCCCCTAATCGCCGAAAGAATCGCGGAACTGAAGGACATCAAGGTCGACACGGTGGCGCAGGCAACGACAGCCAACGCCGTGCGACTCTTCAGGCTGTGATCATCCATAGTCCGCGTCCAGCCGCTTCCGTGTGGTATAATTCGTGCGGTTGTGCTATGGAGAGAAGTCAGTGCATGAATGGTAACCGCTTGAAGTATCGGGCCCTGATCCAACGTGAGTTGGACGAGGTCCAGTCGCTGATGATGTCCGCCGCTGATGCCATTCCTCGCCCCCTCAGGGAGCCTGTGCGAAGACTCATCAACGCTGGCGGAAAGCGGCTACGTCCCGCGCTAGTCTTGCTCTCTTCCGGGGTCTGTGGCGCCGATCCGGCGCGAGCGAGCCTGGCAGCCGCAGGCGTTGAGATGCTTCACACCGCCACCCTGATCCACGATGACTTCATCGACAGCTCGACGATGCGAAGGGGCGTTGCAACGCTGAATGCCCACTGGACGGCTCCCGCCACTATCCTCACCGGCGACATCGTCTTCGCCCTCGCGGCCAAGTTGATCGCGCGCAGTGATAGCTCACTTCTCGTGCATCGGTTCGCTGAGACACTCGAGACCATCTGCGTCGGTGAAATCGACCAAATGCTCGGCAAGAACGGGAATCTTCCCTCGATCGAGGGCTACTATCGCCGTATCTACGCGAAAACGGCGTCGCTCTTCTCGCTCTGTGTCGAGTCCGGGCCCATCCTGGCCGGATGCTCCGATGAGGCTATCGAGCGCGGAAGACGCTTCGGTCACCTTCTAGGCGAAGCTTTCCAGATCACGGACGACGTTCTCGATCTGAGGGGCACGGCGCAGCTCCTTGGGAAGCCAGTGGGCACGGACCTTCGCCAGGGCCTCGTCACGCTCCCCGTATTGCTCTACAACCGGCAGAGACCGGAGGACCCTCGGGTGCAGGCGGTCTTGACTCACACGGCTGATGAGGAAACGCTACAAGGTTTGATCGAGGACCTGGGATCCTCTGGAGCCACAGAGCGGGCGATGGAGCGAGCGCGGTCCCACGCGGAGGAAGCACGCCGTCTCCTGTACCTCCATCCAGACTCTGCCTACCGTCAGGCTCTCGATGAGCTGCTGTCGTTTGCGGTGCGCCGGCAATACTAGCTACCTATGTCGCCCTCTCCTACGCTCTCCGTCGTGATCGTTAGCTGGAACGTCCGCACGCTGCTTGAGGCAGCTCTCCATTCGGTATTGGCTTTCTCAGTCAGCGGGTCCAAGCTTGAGGTCATCGTCGTGGACAATGCTTCCACCGACGGGACGGTCGAGATGGTAGGGGCATCTTTCCCTCAGGTTCGCCTCATCGCCAACAGACAGAACCTTGGCTTCACCGGCGGCAACAACCAGGGGATATCGGCAGCGAAAGGTGACTATATCCTGCTCTTGAACTCCGATGCAGAGCTCTTGGACGGGGCGCTGGACCAGATGATCCACTATCTGGAGATGCATCCCGATGTAGGCCTTGTCGGACCGCAGCTGCTGAACTCCGACGGGAGCCATCAATCTTCTCGGCGGCGCTTTCCGACGCCTATGGTGCTCTTCCTGGAGAGCACCTGGCTGGAGGGTCTGGCACCCCGTAGCAGTCTAGACCGATACTATTGCCTCGACAGGTCGCCGACCGAGCGCCAAGAGGTCGACTGGGTCACCGGGGCGGCAATGATGGTCCGACGCGAGGTTGTAGACCAGGTCGGCCCGTTCGATGAGGGATTCTTCATGTACTCTGAGGAGCTCGACTGGTGCCGGCGAATCCGCAATGCTGGCTGGCGAATCGTCTACGTCCCCGAGGCGAAGGTCGTGCACCACGGCGGCAAGAGCAGCGACCAGGTGGCGCCAGCCCGACACATCTATTTCCAATCAAGCAAAGTGCGGTACACCCGGAAATACCACGGCGGAGCGGTAGCGGAACTCCTGAGAGTGTGGTTGTTGGCTCAGTATGCCTGGCAGACGGCTGTGGAGGCCACCAAGTGGCTCCTCGGGCATCGTCGCGACCTGCGCGCCGCCCGGGTTAAGGCCTATCTGCGGGTGATCCGGAGCGGTCTTCGCGTTCCCGCCATTTGCCAGCACGCCGACTTCACCAGCGAGGAGGGGTCCCCGTGACATCCCAATGCCGCGAGAATCGATTGACGAGGGCAGAAGGTCCACACCGCTCGATCGTGGTGACCCTATGGCTCATCCTGCTTTGGACGGTAGGTCCCCTGGCTGGCTGCGCTGTCTCCGAGGGCGTGACCCCGGAGGCGGTCTTCGAGGGTAGCAGAGCCTATGACTGGGTCAGCGCGCAATGTGAGCTGGGGTATCGCATTCCAGGCACCGAACCGCATCGCCAAGCCGGGGATCTCGTGATTGATCGACTCGAGGCACTTGACTGGCAGGTCACGGAGCAGACCTTCACCTATATGGACACGCCGATCCGCAATATCGTCGCCTCAAAGGGTGAGGGATCCGCTGTGATGGTGGGCGCCCACTACGACACCCGCTCCGCAGCCGACCAAGAGGATCCATCCGTGCCGGTGATGGGCGCGAACGATGGTGCCAGCGGCGTCGCCGTCTTGCTGGAGCTTGCGCGTGTGCTCGACGTCGACCGAGCAGGCCGACACGTCTACCTCGCCTTCTTCGACGCTGAAGATAGCGGGCGGCTGAACGGGTGGGACTGGATCGTCGGGTCCACCTATATGGCTGAGCACTGGGGACAGCAGGGCGAACCAGAACTGGAGGCCATGGTCCTCGTGGATATGATCGGGGACCGGGATCTACAGGTCTACTACGAGCGTAACTCCGATCCGGAACTCAGCCACGCCATCTGGGGCGTTGCCGCGGATCTTGGTTACAGCGACAGTATCATCGCCGAGCCCAAGTACGCGATACTCGACGATCACATCCCGTTTGTGGAACGAGGCGTGCCAGCCGTCGATATGATCGACTTTGACTATCCCTACTGGCACACCACTCAGGACACACCGGACAGGGTCTCCGCCGAGAGCCTAGAAGCCATCGGGCGTACCTTGGAGGTTTGGCTCGAGGGTAGGTAGTTGGCGGTGGGGCTCAGGACATATCGAGCCAGTTGCGCCCGGTCTCCACGTCTACTTTGAGAGGCACCGCAAGCTCGATCGCTTCCTCCATCGCTTGGCGTACAACGGCGGTGGTGGCCTGGATCTCGTCCTCGGGCACCTCGAGCACCACCTCATCGTGCACCTGCAAGAGCATACGAGCACGCAGCTCTTGCGCGCCCAGCATCCGGTGCATACGGATCATCGCGAGTTTGATGATGTCCGCAGCGCTGCCTTGGATCGGGGTGTTGATGGCCATCCGAACGGCCGACTGCCACTGATTCCTGGACACGGTACTGCCCACCGCGAGCTCGGGGAAGTACCGTCGGCGATTCAGCAGCGTCTCCACGTAGCCCTTGCCCCGGGCATCGCGCTGAATCTCGTCCATGTAGGCGCGGACCCCAGGGAACCGCTCGAAGTACCGGTCGATGAACGCCTGGGCCTCATCCACGGACATATCCAGCTGACGCGCGAGCCCATACGCGCTCTGGCCATAGATCAGGCCGAAGTTGACAGCCTTCGCCACACTCCGCATTTCATAGGAAACCGCCTCCAGCGGCACGCCGTAGACGGCCGCCGCGGTTGTCGCATGGATGTCCTCGCCCCGACCAAACGCCTCCAGCAGACCCTGATCCTTCGACACGTGGGCCATCACCCGGAGCTCAACTTGCGAGTAGTCGGCCCCCATCAGTACCCAACCGTCCTCAGCGATGAAGGCCCGTCTCACCCGACGGCCCTCCTCACTTCGAATCGGGATGTTCTGAAGGTTGGGGTTGTTTGAGGAGATTCTCCCCGTGACGGTGCCGGTCGGATTGTAGGACGTGTGAATCCTTCCGGTCTCGGGGTTGACCAACAGAGGCAGGGCATCGACATAGGTTGACTTCAGCTTCGAGAGCTCCCGATGGTCAAGGATGTCGTTAATGATCGGATGTTCGCCCTTCAGACCCTCCAGAACCGCCGCACGTGTCGAGTAGTAGCCCGACTTGGTCTTACGGGTGCCGCGCGTCGACAGCCCCAGACGGTCAAACAACACCTCCGACAACTGCTGCGTTGAGTTGATGTTGAACGTCTCGCCGGCGTGCGCGTAGATGCTCTCTTCGAGGGACTCTAGGCGCCGGGTTAGCTCCGCGGACAACTCATTAAGCCAGTCCGTGTCGATCTTGATTCCCATCAACTCCATCTCCATCAGCACGGGGAGAAGCGGCATCTCCAACTCGCGGAACAGGTCGTATTGCTCCTTGGCCTTCAACTCCGGCTCCAGGATCCCAGCCAGCCGGTGGGTGATATCGGCATCCGCCGACGCATAGGGCACTACCTTTTCCAGGGGCACCTGATCCATCGTGGTCTGGCTTCGGCCCTGACCGATAAGCTCAGAGATCTCGGTCATCTGAATGCCAAGCCTGGTCCAGGCCTGGCTCTTCAACCCCAGTGGCGAGTCGGGATTGAGGACCCACTCCGCGACCATCGTGTCGAAGAGGTCACCCTTGACCGGCAGCCCGGCCCGTTCCAGCACCTTCAGGTCATACTTCAAATTGTGGCCCTGCTTGGCTATGCTGGCATCGGCCAGGATCGGCCCGAGATGATCCGCGACCTCCGCAATACTGAGCGTGCGCGCCCCCCCAGGCGCCCTCACCGGGATATACCAAGCTTCACCCTCCCGATCGGTCACTGAGATTCCGACGAGATCGGCGGTGATCGCGTCGAGCGCCGTGGTCTCCGTATCCACAGCCACCGCCGGGGCCTTGGCGAGGCGATCACACAGGCGCCCGAGGGCCGCGACATCCCCAACCAAGTGGTAGGTGCCGAGATCCTCACCCGTGACCGCTGCGACCTCATCCTGATCGAAGAGCAGCAGTTGCTCCCCTTCGGCCGTTTCCTCCGTCTCAGTGGCGACCGGAATCCGCTCCACCAGGGACCGGAAGCCCAGCGCTTGCACGAGCTCAAGAACAGACTCTCGATCGAAGCCCTCACCGATCTGGGCCGATGCCAGATCCAGATCGATCGGGACATCCCGGACGATGCGGCCCAACATCCGACTTAGGTAGGCCTGCTCGCGCCCCTCCTCCAGTGCCTTCTGGTATCGCCCCCCGATCTCATCCAGGTGCTCGTAAATCCCATCGAGCGTCCCGTACTGCTGGAGCATCTGGGCCGCGCCCTTCTCGCCCACGCCTTTCACCCCAGGGATATTGTCGGACCGGTCCCCGACGAGCGCTTTGTGGTCAATGAGCTGCTCGGCTTCAAGGTCGTAGCGCTCCCGGACCTTCTCCGGTGTGTAACGAATGGTGTCGGAAAAGCGGCGCCCTGAAGTGAGAACGGTGATGTCCTCATCTACCAACTGAAGGGCATCCCGATCTCCGGTGACAATCAGGACCTGCAGCCCCTGCTCCTTCGCTTTCCGAGACAGCGTGCCGAGCAAGTCATCTGCCTCGTACTCCTCTCGCTCCACAATCGGGATCCCAAATGCCTCAACAATCTGGCGGATGCGCGTCATCTGACCCCGCATCTCGTCAGGCATCTTCTCGCGATGAGCCTTGTACTCCTCGTACTCATCCACCCGGAAGGACGGGCCCTTGTCGAACGCCACGATAGCGTAGTCCGGCTCCTCTTCCTCGAGCACCGAGAGCAGCATCAGGGTGAACCCATACGAGGCATTCGTCAACTCACCCGTGGGTGCCTGTAAACTCGACGGCAGAGCGTGGAAAGCTCGATAGGCCAACGAGTGGCCGTCGATGAGTATGAGCTTCTTCTTGGACATAAGCAGCTCCTCCACAGGAGGCCGACCCCACTGGCAACTTCACATGGCCGTGTCGGACCGACCCCCTGAACTCGACCTAGTGTTTGGCAATGATCAAACCGGACGGCGTTCTTTCCTCAGCAGGTCCTTCGCCGGCTTCCTTCCCAGCTTGGGGTGTCGCAGGCGGCCCGCCAGCAGGCGCGAGCTGTTCGGCCTTGGTCAAGATCCTCGAGATCCGTTCTGCCGCATCCGTCTGACCCTGCTCGTCCATTGACTGCTGAACGGCCCTCAGAAACTCGAGGTACTCAGGCGTGAGTTGTTTGCGGTTCGCGCGCAACTGAGCCATCAGATCCTCGTCGGATGCCGCCATGAGCCGACGCGTCAACGCGACCTCAGGCGGCATCGTGCCCTCGATAACACGATTCACAGCCGACGCCACGCGCTCAAGCTCCTCGATCCTTGCTTGATCCTCATTCTGCTGTGCTTCGCGCAGCTCGGTGCCTAGCACGGCGAAGAAGAGCTCGTCCAGCTCCGAAAGGTGGCTTCTCGCCATCCGGACCGGATCCTCGGTCGCAAGCAACCGGCTAAGAAGGAGTGTCCGCTCCCGCACAGCTTGGTCGCTCGCCTGCATCAGGTCTTCCCGCAGATCCAGAATCGTCCTGCGCAGTTTCTGTAGGGAGGCTTTCTTCTCGGGAGACTCGGCCTCCTCGATGCGATGGACCAACTTCTGGAAGAAAGCATAATCCATCAAGGAGATACCTGACTGCACGAGCAACAACACTGTCTCCTCGTCAGGCGCTTGAGTGAGGGCGTCGAGCAGCGAGTCCCGCGTCGGGTCCTCAGCGAAGGCTTGAAAGATCTCGGACCGGTTCGCGAGCTGCTGACCCAACGCGGTCTCCTCGACAAGATACTGGTGCAGCGACTCCAGCTTCTCGGTACCGTCAGCCTGCTGTCCCGACGCGTCCGACAGTCGCATCACATACTCCAGGAAGGCGAAGAGCCCCTCATCGACCAGCTCAGCGTTCTCCCCCACCATATCGGACCATTCGTCTTCTGATGCCTCGAGCAACTCAGCCACAAATTCCCGTTGCCGCTGACTGTGCAGCATATCCTCTTCGGAGATGCCCTCGAGCTCTAATACGCGCTTGACCAAGGACTCCATACTGATGAAGGTCTCTGGCTGTAACAGGTAGCCCTTGCGCTCTTCTGGCGGCATCCCCTCCATCAGCTGCCGGGTGAGCCGCCCCGCTGCTCTCTGGCGCTCGACCTCATTTGGGCCTGACTCGACGGGTAGGTAGAGCAGGGCGATCTCCTCATCGGGATCGTGATAGACAAACGGGATGTTCAGCGCGCCGCCTGTGCCGCACGAGGGACACACGGCGGCGTTCACCGTCCCGCTGATGACGCGATTCTTCGCACTCGGATCCACGCGGACATCCAGTATCTGCTCCACCGGCGTCTGAAACCGCGTGCCGCACGAGGGGCAGGTTACTGTTGCTAGATATCTAGGTGGCATAACTAACTCCTTTGACTCTATCTCATAAGATCCACCCCGACCTTGGGGCCGGGGTGGCTATCACCACAGACTCTATTATACCAGACTCTCGTCTCTCCAAATTGCGAGTCCGGTCTCCCTGGGAAGAGCAATGTAGAAGGTTGAGCCTCGCCCGGGCGCGCTCGACACCCAGCACCGTCCCCCATGGGCTTCAACAATCGCCCGCGTGAGATAAAGGCCCAGCCCGGTACCGGCGACGGCCCGTGTCTCAGGGCCCTCAACGCGGTAAAACCGATCGAAGATGCGTTCCTGCTCGTCCATCGGGATCCCCACGCCCTCATCTGAGACCGACAGGACCACCTCGGCTGGGTTGGCGCGCCCTCGTATTTCCACCCTCCCCCCTCGGGGCGAGTACTTGATGGCATTGGAGACAAGGTTGTCGACGGCTTGCTCGAGACGGCGTGGTTCCCCCTCGACCATGGGAAAATCCTCCGGGACGTCCAGTACCAGCTCGTGCTTGGTCGTCTGGGGTCGATAGCGCTCCACCACTCGTTCGGCGATAAAGCGAAGGTCTACGTCCTCGACCTCCCTGAAAGGTAGTCCGCCGGCTTGCAGACGTGACGCATCCAACAGATCATCCACGAGCCGCGCCAGCCGGTCGGCCTCCTGTGTGATACCATCCAACATGTCCTCAACAAGACTCGGGTCTGCCCGCGCCTCGGGTCGCCGAAGCGTTTCGGCGTAGCCCTTGATGATGGAGACAGGCGTCTTCAGCTCGTGTGACACGACGGAAATAAACGTGTCCTTGAGGGCATCAGCCTCACGGAAGCGGGTGATGTCGCGTGCAGTGCCGATGATATTGAGAAGGCGCCCACCGCGGGTCATCAGAGGTGCGTAGGTGATCCCGACCGAGACCAGACTTCCATTGCGTCGCCGGAGCTCTCCCTCAACATAGAGCGGTCGGCCTTCCTCGGTGGGCCACCCTTGAGCAACAGCATCCTCCAGCGTCAACGAAGAGCTTCGCCGCGCCCACACAATCAAATCGTCGTGCTCCCGGCCAACCGCCTCATTTGCTGGCCAACCGGTCAGTGTCACAAGAGCTCGATTGAAGCGCTCCACGCGCAAGTTGGGCCGCAGGACCATGATCCCATCGGCGCTGGAATCCAGTAGCGCATCCAAGCGCGCTCGCTCCGTCACCGAGGCCTCGTAGAGTCTAGCGTTGTTGACCGCAATTGCCGCGTAGTCCGCGAAGCTAGCCAGGATCTGACGATCATCGGGCGAGAAGCGGGAGCTGTGCGCTCGAAAGATGAAAATCACGCCCAGGAGCTCCCTCTCGGCGATCATGGGGAGTGCGACGACCTGCCTCAGCAGCAGCCCCGTCTCCTCCGCAATGTCATTGAGCTTCTCTGCCAGATCCGGCATCGAGAAATCCTCAATACGATCCACATCCGGCACATCTGCAACCAGCGGGCGGAAAGAATCCACCAAGGCTGGTGGCAGGCCATAGCTGGCCCAGAAGCCGAATCCTCCCGTCTCGTTGCTGAGGGCGATCAAGCCTGACTGCCCCTGGAGCATGTCCACAGAGGCCTGAAGGATCAACCTCAAGACAGCCCGTATGTTCAGCCGCGAGACCATGGCGCGCGTGATGCTCAGGAGATGGTCGCGCTGCCGGGTGCGGTAGTCGTATAGGTTCAGGGACACTAGGATCTCCTGAGGTACGTCTCTTCAGCCGCGCTTACAGCGGCGTCAAAGATAGCCATCGCTTCTTCCACGTGCTCGCGCGAGACGTTGAGCGGTGGCACAACGCGGACCGTGTTCGGGCCAGCGCCTAGCAGCAACAGCCCTCGCATGAAAGCCTCCTGGACAATCCGGTTGCGAAGCTCGGGGGCGCGCGGCTTGCTTTCGCGGTCCTCCACGATCTCAACCCCGATCATCAGCCCACGCCCGCGAACGTCGCCCATCGAGGGATGGTCAGCCATCATCGCTCGGAGCCTTGCGGACGCAAGAGTCCCCATAGCGGCAGCATTATCGATCATGCCGTCCTCCAGCAGACGAAGCGTGGCCAATGCGGCGGCACAGGAGACAGGGTTACCCCCAAATGTGCTAGCATGAGAGCCCGCGGGCCAGGTCATAAGATCGCGAGGCGCGATCGTGGCCCCTAGAGGCATGCCAGAGGCAATCCCCTTCGCTACAGCAACCACGTCAGGTTGGATGGGCTCGTGCTCAATCGCGAACCACTTCCCGGTGCGTCCCATGCCGCTCTGGACCTCATCGAGGATCAACAGAATCCCATACTCGTCGCAGAGCGCCCGGAGCGCAGGGAAGAAGGATGGAGGCGGCACGATGTACCCACCCTCGCCCTGAATCGGCTCGACCAGGATCCCCGCCACCTCCTCAGGGCAGACCTTGCGCTCGAAGACGATCTCGCGCAGATAGCGAATAACAGCCTCGCCCTCATCCTCCCCCGACCTCGACAGCAATGGTCGATACGGATCAGGGAAAGGCACGTGGACGACAGGGGGGGCAACAGGGTTGAAGCACCGGCGCTGCACCACCTTACTTGCGGTGAAGGCGAGGGCTCCAAGGGTTCGCCCATGGAACCCACCGTAGAAAGCGACGAAATAGGTACGACCGGTCATGAAGAGCGCCAATTTGATGGCTGCCTCGATCGCCTCGGCGCCCGAGTTGGTGAAGAAGACCCGCGCAGGCGCCTCCATCGGGGCGATCCGGTCGAGCTCCTCCGCCAGCTTGATCTGGTTAGGGTAGTAGAAATCGGTTCCCGACATGTGCAGGAACCGCTCCGCTTGCTCCTGAATCGCCTTGACCACCTCAGGATGACAATGACCTGTAGAGGTCACAGCAACACCGCTGCTGAAGTCCAGATAGCGATTGCCGTCCACGTCCCAGACCTCCGTCCCGCGGCCGCGATCCATCACAAAGGGATAGCCACGCGTGTAGGAGGGAGAAACCACCTTGGCATCACGCTCGATGAATGAACGGGATACGGGACCACGATACCGAACCATCTGCGACCACCTCCTGAATTGTGTTGTGAGTGCCCTGCCGCCGGTCACGCATATCTGTGCGCAGGACAGAACCACCTCGTGAGAACGCTCCGGAGGTCCGCTGTGGTGGAGCTCGGCGAAACTCCCGTTACTGCGTGAAGAAGGTGAAGCCCTGGGCCATCTGCAGTGCAACCTGGCTAACCGGCTGAGGGAATATGCCCAAAAAGAGTGTACCACCTATCAGAAGCAAGATCAACGCAAGCACGACGGGGTCCTCTGGGGTTGGAGCCGCCGGTTTCGAGTCGGGTGCCCTGAGGAGGCTCCGCATCGCGCTAA
The DNA here is from genome assembly GCA_049975205.1 of Anaerolineae bacterium. Lineage (GTDB taxonomy): Bacteria > Chloroflexota > Anaerolineae > B4-G1 > SLSP01 > PWVB01. Next base: position 35,514 of record JBNGDL010000014.1, read on the forward strand.
CCAGGCCCATCATGACGCCGGCACTACCGAGGAGCGCCAGGACGGCCTGGAAACCACTGGCCTCAGCCATAAGTCGATAGAGCCCCCACCGGGCCGCAAACCCCAGCGACAGTGGAAATCCCGCCATCGCCACGCCGCCCATCATGAACGCAAGCGACCGCCACGGCATCCGCCACGCTGCACCAACAAGCACATCAGCCTGATCCTCACCTCGACCCAGGCGCCGGAGCCCGTCCAGGCCCAGAGTCATCAGCCCCAGAGCTAGAGGGCGTGCTATCAGCATCATGATGGTCAGCGAGAGGCCCGTCATCCTCCCTGTACCGAGCGCGACAAACATCGCGCCGTTGTCGACGAGCGTGGCGTAGCCTACGATCCGGCCCAGTCGTTTCTGTGATGCGGCAAGCCCCCCACCCGCAACCATCATGATCAGCCCTACAGTCGTGAAGACCGAACCAAAGGCTGCCTGCTCGCTCAACCACGTGTAGGACTCAAGATAGGCCAGCAGCAGAAACCAGACAGTGCCAAGGTTCACGGTGAAAAGGAACGTCACCACCGGTGGCGAGCCATCTGTCGCCACAGTGGACAGCCACGACTGGAAAGGTACGGCGCCCAAGAGCACAGCCAGAGACAAGCTCAACAGCAACGTAGCCGTGCGGAGCAGGCTAACGTCACTGGGAAAGACGGCGAATTGCTCCAGCAGTAGTTGGGTGATCATCAGCCCGGGCAAGGCCATCGTCGCATAGACCAGATACTGCAGCCCACCCTTAGCCCTGCCACCATACTGGACACCATCCAGTCCCACGATCGGTTCGTGGAGTGGGAAAATCGTCAAGATAGCGGCCATCTCCACCAGTAGTGCGGCGTAGACTACCTGCTGCACCATCAACGCGGCCGCCAAGAGTGCCACAATAGCCAGACCTGCCGGGAAGAAGTTGGAGTGTGGCAGTAGGCGCCACGCAACAAGAAAGAGGCCTGCCGTCGTCATACCGATGAACATCAGGGGCAAGCGGTCCACAGGTTCGATGATGACAACCCGACCTAGAAGTGTTAACGGCTCTCCCAGCTGGACCGAGATCGGCCCCAGCACCAGCGTCTCGTCGAGGGGCACGAACGCCACCAACGCAGCCATCGCGGCGGAAGCACTGATAGCCACCCAGGCCATCAGCCAAGTCCAACGACGAAACACCTGCAGGCCCCCTGCCAGGATCAGCAACGCCGCCACGATGAAAAGCGGTCCGGGGACGTTCACGTGGGCACCTCAGAGACGGTCAAATACGATATCGCAAGCCCGACGAGCAGGTTCACAATGACCAACAACCCGCTCACGAGCAAACCTGGATCCTGAGCTGCGTAGAACAGCTCCAGAGCCGCCAGGAGATTGAGTACCCCCACACCGACGACGCCAGGGTCTTCCTCCTCCGTGCCAAAGAAGAGCAGTGCCAGAACCACGAGAAGGAAACAGGCCAGGCCCAGGTCGGCCGAGACATAGGGCAGTGCGAATCTCTCAGATGCCAGCCTCGCGATGACGGTCGCCGTAACCAGAATCAGGACCCGGAACGGCAAGTTGGCAGCCCAACGCCATCGATCGCCCGTCTCCCGCACGCTTCGGTAGCGGATCCGAGCGCTCAGCAGCAGCGCCCCACAGATCAACCATCCCACCAACACCTTCATCATCGCCATCTCGGGACGTGTATCGAAGACGCGGGTGAAGAGGACGCCTACAAAGAGGTATTGAACGATCAAGGCCAGGAAGCGAATCCGCCAGGCGCTTACCACGTAGATCACGGCACCGGTCACAAAGATACCCCAGGCCGCAGGTACGGAGACCAGCTCTGAAAAACGATCCAACCAGACGATAAAGGGGTTCATCGGCTGCCGATCACCATCACCACTAGGAGCAACACAAGAACAGACCAGAGCACCGAGCCACTACCCTCGACAACCTCAGCTGTGGCCCTGACAGCGCCCAAGAGATTCTCCGCGCCCTCCCACGCCGCCTGGTAGAACCATTGTAGGTCGAGAAGCTCCAAGAGAGGACGGAGTTGCTGACCGATACTCGCCGTTAGCCGCCTGGCATAGACCAAGAGCGCCGCAATGGCGAGCGAGCCCGCCCATAGCAGGGTCGAGACGGGCTCGACAACGGGGCCATCTGCTCGGAAGCCAGACCAGATGAGCACTCCCAGCATGACCAGCAGACCGCCGATCCAGCCTAGCCCCGTCCGAACGTCAGGGGGGAGAAGTCGTCCCTTGACGCGCACGACGGCGCTCCTCAACAAAGCCGCGGAACCCAAGGCGAAGCCCAGCATCAGCGTGATGCGCCAGCCCCAGGAGATCGGCGAAAAGAGCCTGAGATATAGACGCCCCAGCGGTGATAGGGGCGCGAGCAGAAAGCTGACGGCAACTGCTGCAGGCCACGCCAGATAGATACTTCGGTCGTCGACCCGCCCGGCAACGCTGAGCAAGCCCATACCGATGACCCACACACCGGCACTTACCACCAACGCATCCGCGTCTGCCAAAGCGAGAGCTCCGGTCACGGCGCCCAGCAGAAGCGCTTGACCTGCCGGCACGAGCGCGTCCTTGCCATCCAGCCCCAACGTTCTCAGGCCAGCCCACAACGTCGAGAGCGTCCCCCAAGCCACGACCCAAGTGGGCAAGACGACCACGCCGGGGAGTGAAACAAGCCGATAGAGGAGCGCGATTCCCATCACAGGACCCAAGAGGCCAACAAGGGCAAGTGCCCGCGACCGCCCCGCCGACTCAGCGACCACGACCTGGAAAGGATAGAAACCGATGCGCATCAGGCTTCCGACCAGGAGCAGAGCGAAAATAGGCTTCGAGGGTCGCATCAACCACCATAGGCCACTGACTCCCTCCTGGAAAAGAAAGAGGGAGACTGTCCAGAGCAATAAGGAAGCGAGCCCGGTGACCGCTGCCGCCCAAATCACCCGGTCACCGTCCGCGCTGCTTACGAGCCGGGTAACCAGCCAGACGATGTCAAAGACCGTCCAGACGGCCAGCGTCATCAACAGCGAGCCGGCCGTGAGTCCCAGCCACGTGACCGTGAAGAGCGCTAGTACTAGTGTTCCTGTGAGAGGCAGAGCAGGTTCGCGCTTCGAGAGGTCCGCCCACAGCACGCCGCACGCAGCCGTCCCCATAGCGAGCACGCTCCACCAGATGGCAGGGTGCTGATCCAGCACGAGCAAGCCCCCGGTCACGCTGGTCGGGGCCCATACAGAGAGCACCCACCTCCCGCTCTGGGGCGCGAAAGCCCATAGAAGCGTGATCAACGTCATCAAGGTCGCGGAGAGAGGCTTGCGCAGCACACGGAATCTGTCGGAGGAGGCGGCGCCCATACATAGGACCGCGCCACCACATCCCAGATAGAATAAGATCGAGTAGAAATACGCCATGTTGGGCTCCAAACGCGGATTCTAACATAGAAGACCCTCACGACAAGCCGCAGCGACACAGGTTGCCCTGCTGCGACGACACACCGTCTGGTGAATGCGCACGATTCCTCTTGATTCCACCCAGCTCAGCGATACGCCTGGGTGCTCGCTACTTGATCAGGACGATCGTCATCGGTGCATCGTAGACACGGAAGTTCTCATCGAGCCGTGGCAGGCGTAACGCCTGTGCGGTCCCACATCGCTCTGCAAGGCTGAGCGTCGGGCTCAGGCCCGCGTCCCTCAGCGGGTCATCTGTAACAGCCAACGGGCCAAGCCTAGGACAGCGCGCGAAGACATACTCCTCACGACTGTCGAACAGCATGGCGTACCACGATATCGTGGATGGATACAGCTCACTGCGCCTGGTGACCGTACCGTAACCCCGTCGGCTGGCCAAGACCACGGCCTCGGCGCGCTCGCCAGCTGCGCTAAGCAGCTCCATCTTGCCACGATCCTCCTCCTCATAAACCGGTAACACCTCCATCACGAAGGCGTCAGGATCTCCGAAACCCAAAGGGACGGGAAGGGGATGGTCCCACGCCTCCACAGCAACGGTGTCCTTCGGTGCCAGCGTCGCGTAGAGCCAGTCGGACGCCGCAATCCAGGGGTGTGAAGTCCCGTAGATTGAGAGCTGAGCCAAACCCAGAAGAAACGAGGGCACAGCAATAGATGAAGCTAAAATTGCACATTTCAGCTTTTTATATCGCAGAGGACCGACCACACGAGCTGCCCACGCGATCCACCAAGGGTACAGGGGCAGCATATAGCGAGCGAACTTCACGCGGAGTCCTCCCACAGCAAGGAAGTAGACCAGAGGCCATAGCCACTCCAGCGCTGCAGGCAACTGCACGGATCTCCATCGCAAGGCCCTGAACGCCGCAGAAAGCAGCCCCCACAGGCCAACAAGGGTGGTGAATGGGCCGAGCCCCCAGAGGGCGATCTGAATGATCGGGTAGATATAGGGCAGCGTACCGGCGTATTGCTGTGTATACGGGAACTCGAACCTACCGCTGGCCATCAGGCTTTGCATCAAGGGCCCCCGCCAACACAAGCGCGGCGTCAGCAGCGACCAGGGGGACGCTACAGCAAAGGTACTCAGTCCACCAAGCGCGAAACGGCCCGCAGCAAACCAACGATGCCCCCCACCCTCACCCTGGCTGCTTCGTTGCCCGCCTGACGCGAATGCGACAACCAGAAGAACCACGGCGCCTGTGGCAAGCGAGAGCTTCGAGGCCACGGCCAACCCGGTTAAAGCTCCCGCGACGCCCCAGCGTCTTCGTCGCGCCGCTAGCACCCCAGCGCATCCCAGTGCTGCGGCGATAGGATCGACCGTGTAGAAGTGTCCTTGTTGGATCAGAAAAGGCGCGAAGGCCGCGAGGAACGCCGCAAGGAGCCCTCCACGCCATCCAACCAACTCCTTTCCGCACGCCCCGGCCAGGGCCACGATCGACACGCCGACCAGGCCAGAGAAGAGCCGAAGCGTATAGAGCGGGTCGGCCTCCGGTGCAGCCAACACAAAGAGCCTGGCGACAGTCACGGGAAGGTGTCCGTAGGGAAAGTCGGGGACTTCAGCACAGACGTTCTCCAACAGGCGAACATCTTGCGCCACCCCGATCACGTAACGCTCGTCAGGGTGGGCTGCTATGCCGCCATCCCAATCGGGCCCAATGAGTCGAGACCCCGTCGCAGCCAGCACGATCGCCACCCAGAGCACCCAGTGCGACCCGAACCGTCGGCGAGTCACCACCCCTGCATCTTCTACGCGTTCACTGGCGTCACTCACGTGCCCGAGTATAGCACACAGTGTGCGATCGACCTCCTGAGTCAGTTGGGTGGAAGCCCCATACGCGACTTGTGCATGGTTGACAAAAAACGCGACCAGGTGTAGAATCTTACCGCAGTTGAGCAATCATCAGGTATCTCGGAGGAGCACTGTGGAGAACGCAAACGTCTCTTTCAGCTTCAGGGCAATGCCAGCGGGTGGTCTGGCATCTCTGCCTTGTCGCAGTGCGCCTCCAGAAGGTTAAAGTGATCTAACCAAAGACACAAGTCCGTGGGCGACTGCGATCCCCACGGCTTTTCTTTTGTAGTAAGCACCGTATGCACCAAGAGGCCGTGGGAAACCCACGGCCTTTTTTGTTGCCGCTCGTACAGGAAGACGATAGGAGGCACCATGTCCACCAGGCACAGCACACGCAACGAGCATAGGACCTGCTTTACAGGAAACACTCAGAAGGAGCAAGCGATGATTCATCCAGGTAGAAGTTATCAGACGATCACAGATGCAGGGCTACCCATCATCGAGGGTTTGGCATTTCGCGGGTTCCGCGGTGAGAGTGACTTCGAGAAAATGATCTCTGTCATCGATCGGAGCAAAGGCGTTGACGGACGAGACTTTGCGGAGACTATCGACGACCTGAAGCGCCAGTACGAGCACCTCGTCAACTGCGACCCTGCCACGGATATGCTCTTCGTGGAGCACGACGGCGAGGTCATCGGCTACGCCCGCGTCTGGTGGCAGCAGATCGTCGATGGCCCGCGGATTTACGCTCACTTTGCCTATCTGATCCCGGAATGGCGCGGAAAGGAAATCCGGCGGGCGATGGTCGCGTACAACGAATGGCGGCTTCGGCAGATCGCTTCCGGGCACGAGACACAGGCGCTTCGGTACTTCGAAGCTTGGAGCTCCGATAAGAAGGTCGACTGGACGCGCGTGCTCGAAAAGGCAGGGTACCAGGTCGTCCGCTATGGGTTCGAGATGGTGCGGCCGGACCTGGACCACATCCCTGATCTGCCATTGCCCAGGGGGCTGGAGGTGCGACCGGTGAAGCCCCAGGACTACACGAAAGTATGGAGTGCGGCGCGAGAGGCGTTCCGCGATCACTGGGGATTCTCGGAGGCCGAATGGGCTGAGACCCACTTCGAGGCTTGGCAGAAGGACGACACCTTCGACCCAGACCTATGGCAGGTTGCTTGGGATGGCGAAGAAGTCGCCGGGATGGTGCTGAACTTCATCAGCCGGTGTGAAAATGAGGAGTTCGGACGCCAGCGCGGCTACACGGAGACGATCTGTGTCCGAAGACCCTGGCGACGCCGAGGGCTTGCTCGGGCTCTGATCGCCCGTAGCCTCAAGCTGCATCGCGATCTCGGAATGACGGAAGCTGCGCTCGGCGTGGATGCCGAGAACCCTAATGGCGCGCTCCATCTCTATCAGAGTATGGGATATGAGACAGTAAAGCGCCACATGACCTACCGCAAGCCCCTGGATGCTGAGGCGCTTGCAGAGGAGAGACAACATGATAATCATACGCGAACACGAGGATGAGAGCGTGGACCGCATCTGTCACATCCATCAGTCGATGGAACAAAGAGGCGCAACTCTCGAGGAGCACAGACTCTACGGGATCGACGAGGCCTTCTTGGCCTGGATCTACGTGGCCCCTGGCTACGAGGGCCGTGAATCTACCCAGCGCCTGCTTGCTCTTGCACGGAGCCTGATCGGAGCGAACGCTTGGGCAGTCGTGCAGGCCGCCGAGGCGGTGAACGACGCGCTATGCCGTGAGTTCGGCTTCCGGGTCGTGGAGATTTACCGAAGCGATACCGTCGATCCGTCCGGCGTCAGTGTACGTGTCACGCGCACGATCCAAACAGGGACGTGATTGACCGAAAGACAGGGGCGATAGGAGATAGATGTTAGGTAAGCTCCGGATACATCGGAAGGATGCCGAGTCGCCACAGCGAGCTCTAAGAGGCACGCGCTCACCGGAGACCTGGGCTTGCCTCCCGGGTTGGTCAACGGCTGTCACTAGAACAGCCCTGCCAGCCCGGGAGCGAGCCTACCGCGGCTAGCCAGGGTCGGCAACCTGAGGAATCGCGATCACCAGGAGATGCATCGTCCTCTTCCCGCCTCACCGCTACGAGCCCGCGATCAGCGGCCTGGACACCCTCCGAAGCACGAGCCCAAGGCCGAGAGCCAAGCCCCCATAGATCAAGACAGCACCCCACCCCACCGTGGGATCGCTCGTTGCCAACCGCGAGACGAGGATCACCGGCGAAGCATCTACGAGGTAACTCCCGGACGCGACTAAGAGAATGAAGAGTGCATAGACAAACTGGGACCGCTCACGATCTCGAAAGACCAAGGACAGGAGCGCGGCGACTTGAGCCACGGTCACACCGCCCATGGCGATCAGGGCAAAGACGGCAACGGGCCTCGCGATCTGAATGCCGTTAGCCGTCAGCAATCCCATCCACAGCAGGCTCTGTCCAGCGCTGACAAGAAGCGCTGCGGTCATCTTGGCAAGCAGAATCGCGTTCAGCGACACCGGGGTCGACCAGAGCGTCTCGAGTGTGCGATTAACCATCTCCTCTGAGACCGTGTCGATCACCATTCCCCCTGTGACAAAGGCCGGGAAGAAGAGCAGCAAGGGCACGAGCGCAGCATACTGGAACTCGTACGTCGTTGGCGGCACACCCTCCAGATCCTGGTAACGCAGTTCGATCCCGTTGGCTTCCCGCAGCACATTCTCGTAGTCCCTCAACGGCTTCCGCAGCACAAGTCGCAACAGCGATGCCTCTGTCTGTGAGGAGGGCAAGACCAGCTCAGCCACAGCTACGCTGGAACCACCCAAACCCGACGTCGAAGCCGTGGGCATCAAGATCGCAGCATCAAGCTGTCCGGCCTCGTAGAGAGCCTGGGCCTCCTCCTCGTCTTCGACCACGCGAGGGCGTGCCTGATGCGCCTCCAGCAGGGCAACCATCGTATTCGTTGCGGCATCCTGCTCTCCGACCACGGCCACCCGTGGTCGAAGCTGGGCAGCCAGCTGCGTCGCGTCTGGATCATAGATCGAGATCAAGCCCATAAGCAGGGTTGATGAGAAGGACGCGATGAAGAGCTGAATACCAAAAGCAATTAGGATCGTGCGCTCGCGGGCCAAAGCCCGTAGCTCACGTCTGACCAGAGCCCAGAGCGCTGCGAATCTCATCCCAGCACTCCGAGGATCGCCAGATTGTAGAGCAGATGGATGCTCGCGCCCACACCAAGCGCCAAGGGGTAGCGCTTTGGACCCCACCACCGGGTCAGCAGGCTGATGACCACCGTGAAAACGAAGTGGGCTCCCAACGTGATCCAGAGTTTCCCCGCGTTGAGCATCACCGCAGCCAAGAGGGACTGGGAGGTCGCACGGATTGACACGAAGAGCAGCGCCTTCTCACCCAAGAGAAACCCGGTTGCCGATAACAACGAGAGGATCACCACCCTATGCCATCGCTTCACATTGCCGTGCTCCAATAGCATGACAATGGCGACCGACTTCGCCACCTCCTCGATAACGACCGAAGCAATCAGGATCCCCCCCATTGCTAGCCGCACGGGCAAGTTCAGCGCGACCGCGAGCGCGCCCAGTTGCGCCAGATAGACCACCGGCACCAGACACAGACTCACAAGAGCCACTGACAAGGCAGGGCGACGCCGATCCATTGAGAGATAGATGGCTTCCGCCAGCTTGCGCACGATCGGCCGGTAGCTCGTAAGGAATTCCTCATTAAGCATGCGACTGCCGACGTAGACGAATAAGCAGAAGATCAGCACCATAGGAAGCGCGGCGGTAAGATAAGACCTGAGGGCCAAGGGCTTTCCCTGATACATCTCCACGGCCAGACTGAGAGGCGAGACGTAACTAAACTCGCTCACACCGAGCAACATCGCTGGGAAGAGCAGGTAGAGCGTGATTAGGACGGTCACAAACATCGAGATGAACGTCGTGTCGTTGAAGGTCCGATAGAGCAGAGGCACCATCAGAGTGATGGAGAAGACAAAGAGGATGACCGGCAGGAAGATCCCCACAGCAAGGAACACGTTGCCCCAAAGAGGGCGGTAAGTGCTAAAATGGCCAGTAAGGCGAAGAGGATGTAGGGAAGTGTTTTCCCCACAATGACGTCCAGGGGTGAAACCGGGGTCGACAGAAGGACGCTAACGCGCTGGGCACGACGCTCTTCCATAAGTCCACTCGTGAAAAAGACGCTGACCAAGAAAAGGGGGAAGAGGTGGGCCGACACCTTGAGCACGTCGGCGAACGGCATCGGCGGCGCCATCAGTGACGGCACGACCGTCTCAGCGACACGGTCAGCACCTCCGTCACCAGCCAGGGGAAAGGTCGTGATATTGACGCGCAAGGGGAAAGCCTCGTCCTCGGGATAGGCCTCGGAGATCCTTGCCAGCTCAACCTCCTCGAGGTATAGTTCCAAGGCACCAGCTGCATAGTCGGCGGCCCGCGTCTGGCCTATGAGCACATCCGGACCGTCGAGGAGAATGTCCAGCCTGCCGTCGTTGAGGGCGGTGCGCCCATCTGTCGGCGTGACCTCGACACCGTGGAAGCGGGGATCCGTGAGCGCTGGGGCATCGTCAGTCACGCCGACGCGATAGAGGCTGCGCCCCCGTATAGCCTGTTGACGGTAGGCCAGCAGCGAGGTGGCTACCGTCACAAGAACGGCAATGAGGACAATGGGGCGGGCGCGGCCTCCGAACCGCGAGCGCAGCCGCGAGAGTTCGCGACTGGCAATCATCAAGATTGGTCTCATATCAGTCAGGGCCTACACTATTGGGAAAACCTATGAATATTGTTGAGTTGGACAACGTCACCAAGAACTATAATGGGACCACTGCGGTCAAGGCACTCACCCTTGAGACGCGCCCCGGTGAGATCCTTGGCATCATCGGTCACAATGGCGCTGGCAAGAGCACCACGCTCAAGATGATCTTGGGCTTGATCACGCCCACGAGCGGGACAGTCCGTGTTATGGGCGAAGACATGAGTCACGAACCTGCCCACGTCAAGAGCCAGATCGGGTATCTCCCCGAGGACAGTTCTCTCTACGACAACATGACCGTCGTAGAGTATCTTACGTTTTTCTCGAGTCTTTACAACATGTCATCCCGTGAGACAGGCGCCCGCATCGACCAGCTACTGACCTCGCTCCAGCTCGACACGCGCCACAAGCTGACCGCCCAGCTCTCCAAGGGTATGCGACGCAAGGTCGCCATCGCGCGGACGCTCCTACACGACCCTCAGCTGCTGATTCTTGACGAACCCAACTCTGGCCTGGACCCGCTGACATCGTTCTTCGTCATTAACTACCTGAGGACGCTGAGACAAGAGGGCAAGACGATTCTCATCAGCGCACACAACCTTTTCCATATTGAGTTCGTCTGTGACAGGGTCGCCATTCTCAAGAACGGCCAGCTCGTAGTCTGTGAGCCGATGGACCTAATCCGACAGAAGCTCGGTCACCGCCAGTACGAGGTGACCTTCCGGTCCGAGGCTCGACTCGATTACGAGGAGGAGCAGGGCAACTACGTCTTCCGCAGCGAGCAGATTGACGAGATCGCCGCCATGTTGGCGGCGATCTCGGAGAAGCACTGGACACCCGTGAACCTAGCGGTTCGCGAGTCTGCGCTAGAGGACATCTACGTCAGATTGATGAGCCAGTGAGTCGCACCACAAGTCCCTCGTCTGGTGCCAGCTCCAGATCGCCCAACGCCACCACGCCGTCGCGCCTCATGTCCGTGGCCACGGCAATCTCGCCCGAGGGTCCTACCCGACTGAGATCGAGATGGTGGGTCTCAGACCCGAAGTTTAAAGCGATCAGGAACGTAGAGCCCCCCGGATACGTCCGGACGTACGCGAAGACATCACTGGCATTAGCGTCCACAGACCGATAGTTTCCTACGCTCAGGGCGGGCTCGCGCTGGCGGAGGCCTGTGAGTGCGCGGTACAGACTGAGCATCGAAGCGGGATCGCTGTTCTGAGCCTCCACATTCCGTTCGGGATAATTCGCCGCTACTGGCAGCCATGGCGTGGCCTCGGGTAAGGTGAAACCAGCGTTCGGGCTGGCATCCCACTGCATCGGTGTTCGCTCCGGATCCCGCCCCACGAGGTCAGCGATCTCCGGCTGGCCCAGAGCTTGGGGATCCTGGATGAACTCCGGCGGGATCTTGCCATCCTCCATACCGATCTCATCGCCATAGTAGCATGTCGGCGTGCCGCGCAGGGTCAGTAGGAGCATATTGGCCACACGAGCCTGCGCCGGCCCAACCCGAGAGGCGATCCGGTGCTGATCGTGATTGCCCAGAACCCAATTCGGCCAAGCACCCTCCGGCAGCGCCGCCTCATAGACATCCACAGCACGCCGAACCGTCGCCGCTTCCCAGGGCAACAGCACCAGCTGGAAGTTGAAGGGCAGATGGCACTCGTCAAGGTCTTTGCCGTAGTATTTCACCAGCTCATCATTCGGCAGATAGATCTCGCCGACCATCATCCGTTCGTCATAGTCGTCCAAGACGTGCCGCATATCCCGGATAATCTCATGCACCTCGGGCAAGTTGCCCGTATATGTGTGGAGCTGACGATCGTGATGCTTTCCGCCCTGCCAGTCTGGGTTCGGCGGGTTGTCGCGCAACTGGGCATCTTTCATCATCAGCCAGATCACGTCGACACGGAACCCATCCACCCCTTTGTCGAGCCAGAACCGCATCACGTCCAACATTGCCTTCCGGACCTCAGGATTCCGGTAGTTAAGCTCCGGCTGTTCCTTCACGAACTGATGGAGGTAGTACTGCTCCGTAGCAGGATCGTACTCCCAGGCAGAACCGCCAAAGAAGCTCAACCAGTTGTTGGGTGGCCCGCCATCCGGCGCCGGATCCTGCCATATATACCAGTCACGCTTCGGATTGTCGCGGCTCTTGCGGCTCTCGACGAACCAGGGATGCTCGTCCGAGGTATGGTTAGGAACGAGATCCAAAATCAGCTTCATCCCGCGTCCATGGACCGCGTCGAGGAGGCGGTCGAAGTCCTCCATCGTCCCGAATATCTCGTGGATCCCGGTGTAGTCGGCAACATCGTAGCCGAAATCGTGCATGGGAGACGGGTAGATAGGCGATAACCACACCGCCCTCACATCGAGGCTCTCAATATAGCCCAGGCGCTGCAAGATACCTGGAAGGTCCCCTACCCCGTCGCCGTCACTATCCTGGTACGAGCGTGGGTAGATCTGATAGATGATGCCATTCTGCCACCAAAGGTAGTCTGTCTTATCCATGCTTGGATATCCTCCTATCGTGTCACGTTGCTAGATTCTTTCTCTGCACTCCATCGACTTCAGTGATATAGATCCCAAACGGCTCGATGTCCACCTCTCCAAGACCAACGGCGTCCTGCCGGCTCGCAGTTGAGAAGAGAACCCGCCCAGTGTACGCCGATAGCCCTGGGAGCGTCAGCGTCCGATCTTCCTCACCGAAGTTCAACACCACCAACACCGTCTGATTCTCAGCGACGCGCAGGTAGCAGAGGCAGTCAGGATCGTCCTCCAGCAGCGGTCGGTATGCGCCGGCCTTCAGAGCAGGACTTGTCTTGCGAAGCTGGAGCAGCCGTCGGTAGAAGCTAAGCATCGACTCAGGGTCGCCCTGCTGTTCGGCAACGTTCACGCCCTCGGCGAAGTTGGAGTGTACCGGCAGCCAAGTCTCAACGTCCTCAGGGCTGAACCCCGCATTCGGAGTGCTCTGCCACTGCATGGGAGTGCGACAAGCATCGCGGCTTGTCTGTTGGGCAATCGCAAAGGCCTCTAATGGTGACATCCCGTGGGCGAGAGCCAGATCATAGTGGCGAAGCGCCATCGTGTCCTTGATCTCACCCAGGTCCTCGGGGGGGCGGTCCACCATACCGATCTCCTCACCGTAGTAGAGGAAGGGTGTGCCGCGTAGGGTCAGGACCAGCGCTGCTGAGATCTGCGCCAGTTCGCGATCGTGTATGCCGTCCCCGAAGGCGCTCCAGACGCGACTAGAGTCGTGGTTTCCTAAGGTGTTGCACGGCCAGGCGCCCTCCGGTAGCGTGGACAGACGTTCAGCCTGATTCTGCCGCACGTGGTCCGGGGTGAGCTGGTCCGTCCGCATCAGCGGGAAGTTGAAGACCAGATGAAGCTCGTCATCGCCGTTGCCGTAGTAGGCTACGTCGTCGTCCTCACCGATTAGCACCGAGCCGGGATAGGCGTCGACCTCGCCCCGCAATTCCTTCATCAGACCATGGAGCTCGGGCTGGGCAACCTGGTACTTGAAGTGCTTTTCCCACAGGGCATAGATGGCGGCGCGGCTTTCACTGTCACCGGTGGCTTCCGACATGCGATAAAGCCCTACCAACGTCGTGCCACTCTCATGATCGCGAAACTCCAGATCCTCAAAGATGGTGGTGATCGCATCCAAGCGGAACCCATCGACCCCGAGCCCCATCCAGAAGTGCACGACGTCCCACATCGCGCTCTTCACATCCGGGTTGCGCCAGTTCAAGTCTGGCTGCTCTTTCAGGAAGAAATGGTAGTAGTACTGTTCCGTCTGGGCATCATACTCCCACGCGGACCCCCCAAAACCGGATTCCCAGTTGTTCGGCGGCAATCGCGTTCCCTCTGGCGTCACACGTCCGTCGTGCCACACGTACCAGTCCCGCTTCTCATGGTCAAGTCCGGACCTTGAGAGCTGAAACCAGGGGTGCTCGTCCGACGTGTGGTTAAGAACGAGATCCAGAACGACGCGGATCCCACGCTCGTGTGCCCCATCTAGAAAAGCCTTGAACTCCTCCAGCGTCCCATATTCAGACGCCACGCCCCTGTAATCGCTGATGTCATAGCCACAGTCCTTCTGCGGCGATGGATAATGGGGCGACAGCCAGATGGCGTCGATACCCAAATCCAGCAAATAGTCCAACTTCCCGATCATCCCGGCGAAATCGCCGATGCCGTCGCCATTTCCATCCGCGAAGCTCCGCGGGTAGATCTGATAGAAGACGGCCTCTCGCCACCACGTGTCTGATTGCATACGTGTCTCCTCAGATTGATGTCTATTCCCCATGCAAGGCAAAGTCCAGTGCGTCATCCAACGCGCAGGTAGCCAGACCGATCACGTGATCGGCTCCTGCGTAAAAAACGTAGACGGTCCCATCGACGACGGGGTTAGCACAGGAAAAGACCACGTTGGGCACGTCCCCCCTGAGCTCCCAGATCTCTTCAGGCCAGAAGATCGGCGTCTGTGGACGCCGAATCACCCTCGTCGGATCGTCCAAATCGAGTAGACACAGGCCGTGCTGATAGACACGATCTTCTCCGTATCCGTGATAAAAGATCAGCCACCCCTCATCAGTCTCGATGGGCACCCCGTTCGCGCCAACGCTTAGGCTGTCCCAGCTATACGGGTTCTCGGGACGGGGACCTAGGACGCGCGCCATCAACTCACGGGGCCACGTGTCGAGATCGTCACTGCGCGCTAACCAGATATGGCGGTTTGGGCGATGGAATGTGACGTATCGACCGCCGATCTTCCGCGGGAAGAGGACATGGTCCTTGTTGTCCTCGCCAATCACGATCGGGCCTAGCCGTTCCCAAGTGATCAGGTTCTCGCTTCGCGCAACCATCGGAAGGACACCTCCCCCGGCGTGCGTGGGCTCCCCCTCGCCGAGGAACTCGCTCCCGTATGCCGTGTAGGTCATGTAGTAGAGACCCTCCAGCTTGACCACGCGGGGGTCTTCGACGCCGCGTGAGTCTGCCGCGTCCGTCGGCTCCAGAACTGGGCGTCGCAGACGGTTCCAGTGAATGCCATCCTCGCTCACGGCGTAGCCAATGCGGCTGACCCAGTCCAGCCCCTGCGCTCGATACCACATATGGAAGAGACCCTGGTCCTCAATCACAGCCGGATTGAAGACATTGTAGCACTCCCAATCAGAACCCCCGTCCGGCAGCAGGAGCGGATTCGCAGGATGTCGTTGCAGTCTCATATTCTCTATCCTCCTAGACAATGCCTAGACTCGTGCCACAGAAAAGCGTCCCTCGTCGTAGCGAACCAAGGGCGCCCCTGCCACGGATAGCGCCTTTGGTGCCACGCCGATCAGGCGCAGCGCATTGCCAAACCCCACAGCCAACAAGCCGTCCGGTTCCAAGATGTCAAGGCTACTCAGGAAGTTCATGCAGTCAACCATCGTTACCGCCGAGCCGACGAGGCATTGCTTCTCGGGATTATGGAGCCGCCCGCTCGGCTCGAGGATGGCCTGATTGCCCAACACCTCATACTGCCCGGGCGGAAAACCCGCCACAGGTGAAGCGTCGCTGACCACGATCAAGCGCCCAAGCCCCTTCGCCCTGATCATCGTCTTGACGACAGACGCGGGCAGGTGGTGCCCGTCAGCGATAATCATCGCCGTGAACGCGTCGTCGGCAAGGCCATCCCATATCGGGTTTGGATGGCGGGGAAGCTGATTCGGCAGACCATTGCCCAGGTGCGTAAGAGCCACGGCCCCGGCCTGACGGACGCGAGCCAGGTCTTCCGCCCCAAACATCGAGTGCCCGATGGACACGGTCACATCACGTTCCCTGGCGAGATGGATCACGGTATCTACAGCCGGGATCTCTGCGGCAACGGTCAACAGTCTAACCGCTCCCTCTCCCCAATCCAGGAGCTGTCCCAGAAGATCGGGGTTCGCTCGCTGAACATAGGTCGGGTTGTGGGCTCCGACCGCGCCTGGCACCGCTGAGATAAAGGGCCCCTCAAGATGGAGTCCCAGAACGCGCCCCTCGAACTCGTCGGTCCTCATCGCTTTAACCAATATGGGGATATTGCGACGATAGACCTCGACGGGACTCGTGATGATCGTGGGGAGGAACGCACAGGTACCCCGCGAGAGCAGCTCACGCCATGCGCCAACGAGCTCGCGTTGTGTCAGCTCAGGGCTCGAGAAGTCAACGCCGACGAAGCCGTTGACCTGCAGATCTACGAAACCGGGTATAGTTTGCATTGATGTGTTCCGTAGGTGAAAGCCCCAACGGAGAGGCCGATCGACGCCAAGGCCAGCCAGGTACGCCGCTTCTGCACCAAGATGGCCAGCAGCTTAGTCAACCTGTCTGCCGAGCAATTCCGCCGAGGCTTCGTCTAGGTAGAGCCGGCAGCGCGGATGCGTTTGCAGGATCGACGCCGGCACGTGGTTTGTCACCGGACCCTCGACCGCAGCGCGGACGGCCGCCGCCTTTCTTGCATCGGGCACGGTGCAAACAATGGCCTGGCTCTTCATGATCTGTCGTATACTCATTGAGATCGCCTGTTTCGGCACATCCTCCAGGGTCGGGAACCACCCCTCTCCCAACTGCTGGCGCCGGCAGTCCTCGTCCAGGTTCACAACCAGGAACGCGTCCTCCGTCTCGAAATCTGCAGGAGGATCGTTGAAGGCCAAGTGACCGTTTTCTCCGATGCCAATACAAGCAACGTCGATGATGCGGTCGCCGAGAAGCGCCCCCAGGCGACGGCACTCTGCCACTGGGTCTGACGCCTCCCCACTCACAAAATGGAATGCCTGCAGCTCCGGCACCTTCTCCACAAAGCGCGTCTTGAGATATCTGCAGAAACTCGCCGGGTGCGACGCCGGCAACCCAATATACTCGTCCAGATGGAATCCCGTCACCCTGGACCAGTCCACATCCTGCTGCACGAGACTTTCGAGCATCTCGAATTGGCTGGCTCCCGTGGCCAACACCAAATTCGCTTCATGTCGCTCAGCGACAGTGGCCCTCAGCCATGCCGCTACCTGCTTGGCCGCAGCCTCTCCCATCGTCGCCTTGTCGTCAAAGATCAGAATCTCCATTGGTCTCCCCAAGCAGAGTGACGGGGCACACCCCACCTGCCCGAACCAGCAGACAGGGACGAATGTGCCCCGCAGAGTCAGAAGAAAACGGCGATCAGAGCGTGCTCAACAGGCGGCTGAACCGCTCGGCCAACTCCTGTAAGACGGAGACGGCCATCTCAGCATCCTCCTTTAGCACGCCCAGGAAGTCCCACCGGGTCAGAACCATACACCTAGTCGGCTGTTTGGCGATAACCGAAGCCGTCCGCATCGTGTCGGTCAACAGCGCTAGCTCACCAAAGAAATCCCCGGGCAGCAGCGGGTTGAGCACCACAGTGGAGCCATCGCCCCGTCGATGCACCGCCTCTGCCTCACCAGACGCAATGATGAAGAATCCCTCTCCACCCTTGCCCTGCGTGACGATCGCGTCACCCTCCTTGTAGCTGCGCTCGACGAATCGGCGCGCCAGCCGGTCCAGCTGCCTGCGCCGTAATCCCCTAAAAAGCGGCGTTCTCATCAGAACTTGAAGTGCCTCTTCCTGTTCAGCCATGCCTTCAGACCCCCTTCAACGACAACTCGTCTGCAAAATGACATGCTACGAAGTGATCAGGCTTGAGTTCGCGGAATACCGGCGCCTCCTGCGAGCAGATCGGCTGAGCGTAGCGGCAACGAGGGTGGAAGTAACACCCTGAAGGTGGATTCGAGGGATCCGCCACGTCACCCTGCATCACGATACGCTCCGACTTGTACAGCGGGTCTGGCTTAGGCACCGCCGACATCAACGCCTCAGTGTAGGGATGAAGCGGGTTGTTGTAGAGCGCGTCGGACTCCGCCATCTCAGCGATCTTGCCGACATACATGACCGCGACACGATCGGAGATGTGCTGTACGACGCTCAGATCGTGGGCAACGAAGACAAACGCGAGGTTGAAGTCCGACTGCAGGTCCTGCAGTAGGTTTAGAGTCTGCGCCTGGATCGAGACATCGAGCGCGGACACCGGTTCATCACAGAAGATGATCTTGGGATTCAGTGACAGCGCGCGCGCGATGCCAATGCGCTGGCGCTGTCCGCCCGAGAACTCATGGGGATAGCGGCGTATGTGCTCGCGACGCAGCCCCACCCGCTCCAACAAGGAGATCACGGTGTCTTCCATCTCCGAGCCCCCCTTCATCCCGTGGATGACCATCGGCTCCGAAACGATATCGAAGACCGACATCCGCGGATTGAGCGAGTTGACGGGGTCTTGGAACACCATGGAGATCTCACGCCGAACAAGCTTCATCTGCTCCTTTGAAAGATCGAACAGATTGACGATCTCCTCGCTACCATCTGGGGAGAGCGCGCTCGTCTTGTAGTAAGCGTCGCCGTCCGTGGGCTCATAGAGCCGGATCACCGTCCGGCTCGCTGTGGTCTTTCCACAGCCACTCTCGCCTACCAAGCCCAGCGTCTCACCTTTGCGGAGGTAGAAACTGACATCGTCCACAGCCTTCACGTGGCCCACGACCCTCCTGAGTAGCCCCTTCTGGATTGGGAACCACTTCTTCAATCCTTGGACATCCAACAGGATCGTGTCATCTTTAGTTATCAAGCGCTCAGCCATGTCTGTCCCACCTCCTATACGTTCTCGTAGAGCAAGCAGCGCACCCAGTGACCGGGTTCGGCCTCGACCCAACTCGGCACAATCCGGTCGCACTTGCCGGGCATGAACGAGGGACACCGAGGATGGAACACGCAGCCGGTGGGCAAATGGAAAGGATCGGGGACCATACCCCTGATCGAAGCCAGACGCTCACCGGTACGCTTGCCCACCTTCGGGATCGACCTGAGCAGCGCCCGCGTATAAGGGTGCTTGGCCTCGTAGAAGACCTTCACCGTATCCGCTCTCTCCACCTGTTTTCCCATGTACATCACCACGATTTCATCTGCCATCTCGGCAACCACGCCAAGATTGTGGGTGATGAACATGATCGCCATGTCCACCGACTCCTGCAGATCCCGCATTAGGTCCAGAATCTGCGCCTCGATGGAGACATCCAAGGCCGTCGTCGGCTCATCGGCGATCAACATAAAGGGCTCGCAGGAGAGTGCGATGGCCACCATCACCCGCTGCCGCTGGCCACCGGAGAGCTGGTGCGGATAGGCATCCACTCGCTCTTCAGGCTTTGGGATCCCCACCTTGTGTAGCATCTCAATGGAGATCTCGCGGGCCTCCTCCTTCGTCACGGGTCGGTACTTCATGATCCTGTCAGCCATCTGCTCCCCAACCGGGATCCGGCGGTGGAGCTCGAGCGCTTCACCGATCAGGGTGCCCGCGGTGTACACAGGCGTCAGAGAGCTCATCGGCTCCTGGAAAATCATCGCAAACTCACCACCCCGGATCGTCCGAATGGTGCGACCATCCGGATCGAGGTCCGTAATGTCCACGATCTCCGTGGGTTTGGTCGGGTCAAACTTATCACGCCGATGATAGAGAATCTTGCCACCGACAATCTTTCCGGGTTTGGGAATCATCTGCATCACGGCTTTGGCCGTGACCGATTTGCCGCAACCACTCTCACCGATGACACCCAGCGTTTCCCCTCGGTTCACAGTATAGGTTACACCGTCGACCGCGTGCACGGTCCCATCGCGCACTTCGAAATCCACGCGTACGTCTTTGATCTCAAGTAGCGGCTCAGCCATTGCTCTCTCCTTTACCGCCCACCGTAGGGGTCCATCGCGTCTCGTAATCCATCCCCCAGCATGTTGAAGGCCAGAACCGCCAGGATGATGAAGGGCACCGGGATCAACCACCACGGCGCAAAGCGGATGGCTCGGATGGTGCTGACCTCCTGGAGCAGGACGCCCCAGCTGGTCAGGGGCGGGCGCAAGCCCAGCCCTAGCCAACTCAGGGCCGTCTCCGACAGAATCATGCCGGGGATCATCAGCGTGGCCGTAACGATAGCGTGGCTCAGTGTGCCCGGCAGCAGGTGCTTGAACATGATCCGCCGGTCACTGGCGCCGGCACTCTGCGCTGCCAGCACATACTCCCGCTCACGCAGCGACAGAATGAGCCCCCGGAACTGACGTGCCAAGGTGCCCCAGTTGATGAAGACGAGGATCAGCGTCAGCATAAAGTAAACGATGATCGGCGACCACGTGATGGGGATGGCTGCTGACAGTGCCATGAACAGCGGAATCTGTGGGAAGGCACCCACGAACTCCGTAAGACGCATCACAACGACGTCGGTGAAACCACCATAGTAGCCGGAAATCGCCCCCATCACCATCCCCAAGAACAGGGTAAGCCCCTGGCCTAGCAGACCCAACAGAAGCGAGAGGCGACCACCATAGATGATGCGAGACAGGACATCGCGTCCTGTCCGATCCGTCCCAAACAGGAAGGCGGTGCCCTCGGGGTACTTCTCCGTGTTCACCCCGAAGAAATGAATCCGACTCGGGATCAGGCCGAACAGCTTATAGGGCTGTCCTTTGACGAAGAACGAGAGGGGATAGATCTGGCTCTTATCAACGTTCCATCTTCGCGTGCGCGCCACGACGTCAATCTCCACTTCCAAGCCGTAGACAGCGGGCCGCAAGCTGAACTCACCCTCAGGGTTCTTGAAAACCAGTGGCTGCGGACGTGCCTCCAAGAAATCTGACTGGGCGTTTACGAGATAGGGTGAGAAGAACTCGGCGAACAAGCCGCAGACTACGTAGAAGAGGATCAGGATGACCCCCCCTACGATTGCCAGCTTGTTCTTCTTGAACCGCCACCAGACCAGGCCCCAGTAGGCTTGGCTCAGCTCTCCCTTCCCCTCGTCTACAACAGGATCAGGCTGCTTCTCCTCCACGATTAGTGGCTGTTGCTCTGTCATAGTCTCACGCTCCTTGTCAGTCCAAGCGGATGCGCGGGTCGAGCGCAGCCAGCAGGAGATCGCCAACCAGCGTGCCGATCATGGTCATCATCACGATGAACACCAGTACTGTACCGGCAAGGTACATGTCCTGGACCTGTAGGGCCTGGACGAAGAGCGGCCCCACCGTTGGCAAGTTCAGTACCGTCCCGACGAGCGCGTCTCCAGCGATGACACCAGGGAGATAATCGGCCGTCAAGATGACCACGAGGGGATTGATCGCCACCCGCACCGCATGCTTCCAGGTCACAGCCCGGTTTTTCAGTCCTCTTGCCCGCGCCGCTTCAACGAAAGGTTGGCCCAACGTCTCCAAGAGGTTACCGCGCATCAGGCGCACCAGGCCTGCCGTCCCCGTGACCGCGCTGATCAGCGCCGGGATCCAGAGATGCTTGAGCAGGTCCACGACGCGGGCCCAACTCCACGGCGCATCAATGAACTCGCGCGAGAAGAGCCCGCCTACCTCTACCTTCAACACCATCATCGCGAAGAAAAGCACCAGAAGTGCCAGCAAGAATCCCGGCATCCCTAGGCCTAAGAAACTCAGCGTGGTGACGATCTGGTCGCCGAGAGAGTACTGGTGTGTGGCAGAGTAGACCCCGATCGGGATCGCCAAGCACCAGATAATCGTGATGCTTGCCAACGACAAGATCACCGACATCAGGGCGCGCTGCCCAATGATCTCCTTGACGGGGCGCTCGAATTGGAAGGACTCGCCGAAGTCACCCTTGACGAAGTTGCTGATCCAGTTCCAGTAACGCGTCATAAGGGGTTCGTCGAGCTTGTATCGCGCTCGATAGGACTCGATCCGATCCTGTGCGCTTCGGTCGCCACGCGCCTGCAGCTCCTGCAGCTTCTGGGTCAGGTAATCGCCCGGAGGCAATTCGATGATGATGAAGCTGACGAAGGAGACCAGCACGACCATAATCGCCATATATAACAAACGTCGTGCGATATACGATAACACGTCTACCTCCTTGGATATCTCACCGGACTGTACTGGTTCCGCATTCAGCCCCAAC
Source organism: Anaerolineae bacterium (assembly GCA_049975205.1). GTDB lineage: Bacteria > Chloroflexota > Anaerolineae > B4-G1 > SLSP01 > PWVB01. The sequence goes on from JBNGDL010000014.1 coordinate 57,528, forward strand.
AGCAACGACCGTGAGACAACAAGCCTACGCGAAGGCGTCGTACCATCTCTGCAGAAGCCGAGAGAGTCCTGCCATCCGCCCCCGCCCTCGCGAGGTCATGGTTCTGGCGGGCGGCATCTGCCGCCCGCCAGAGATGCCACGCCGAGGCTTACTTATCCATCCACCACTGCTCGGGATGGGTGTTGCCCGGGCTGCCGGGCGCCCAGGGTCCGAGTACACCATACTCCTGGACGTTCCTCATGTAGTTCTTGGCGACTACAGGTTGCGGCTGATCACCGGTCGCGCCTAGGATGAAGGGGCCTTGCTCGATGTAGACGTCCACGGCCTCCCAAATCAGCTCGTGACGCTTGTCTTCATCAGGCTCCTGCAGCCCTCGCTTGTAGATGTCCAGCAGGCGAGCCGCAGCGCTGCCCGGTTCGGGTTCCCAACCCTGCTCCCCACCAGTCTTGTACCAGGTGCCAGCCATCGGGAAGGCTCGCGTGCCCTCTCCGCCGCCTCGCACCGGGAAGATCCAGTCGGGGTACGTCCACAGGTCCAACTCTGATGCGTGTGCGGTCCTGGCCATGTAGAGACCCCAGTCACCGCGGATGCCTGCATCGGGCTGACCAATCACGTTGTTGATCAACACCTTCACGCCCACGTCTTCCAGGTTCTGCCTGTAGACCTCAAGGAAGGGCGTGTTGATTGACTCCTGGCCCCAGTCGGTGAGGTCGATGATGAACGTGAAGGGCTTGCCGCTGGGCAGATCGCGCCACCCGTCGCCGTCGGCATCCACGAAGCCTGCAGCGTCGAAGTGCTCTTGGGCTAGGTCAGGATCGTACTCGACGTAGGCGTTGGCCCACCGGTCCCAGACCTCCTGGCCCTCATCGCTGGCGAAGTGCCAGGACTGCGGACTGATGGTGAAGTTCTTGATGTCACCAATGCCCTCCCAGACCACGTCCAGGACGCGCTGGCGGTTCATCGCGTGCGATAGGCCGACGCGGAAGTCATGGTTGCGCAGGAGCTCGCGGATCTCAACCGCCTCTTCCGTCTCAGCGGCAGGATCGTAGTCTTGATCCTCGTGGTAATCCTGGTTGATCATCAGCCCAGGCCAAGCACCCGCACCATTCATCCAACCCGGGACAATGCGGAAATCACCAGCTGCTGCGTTCTCGTTAAGCAGCGGGATCTGGGTGGGATTCTCGGTGCCGCGGAAGGTGATGTCGTAACGGCCTTGTGTGATCTGCAGCAAGCGCACCTCTTCATCCTGCACCAACTCGACACGGATGGCGTCGATGTAGGGCAGCTGATTACCCTCGGTGTCGACCTTCCAGTAGTAGGGGTTGCGCTCCAAGAGCCAGCTCTCGCCGGGCGTGTACTCCTTCAGGTACCACGCCATCAGCGTCGGATAGCCTGGGGTCTCGGTGAAGCGATCCATCAAGTCGAGCTCGGTGTAGCCCTCATCGCCTTCCTTGCCCTCGTAGTCAGGGTGATACTGCTTCAGGAAGTGCGCCGGCTTCATAATCGGCTCCCACTCCCAGAAGCCCTGGGCAGCGATGTAGGGGGCGATGTAGTTCGGCTCGTCATACGTCAACACCATCGTGTAGTCGTCAGGGAACTCCACCGTGATCGGGGTGCCATCGCTGTTGCGCATGTACCAGGGAACGCTGACCTTAGCGTAGTCTTCATTCTGGGCTAGATCCTCCCACCAGAATTGCAGATCGGCCGTGGTCCAGGGTTCGCCATCCGACCATCTGAGGCCCTCACGGAAGTGATAGGTGATGGTCTTGTCATCGTTGCTGTACACCGGCATCTCGGTCAGAAGACCAGGCTCGTACCCCGTCAGATCAGCCTTCCAGCGGACGGGTGGGTCGTAGAGCCACATCTTGATCGTGCCGAAGTCGGCACTACGAGACACGGCGTTGAGCGTGCCACCGTACTGGCCGATGGAGTCGACGACCTCGATGACCTGGTATTGTGAAGGCAAGCGCTCTTCCACAGGTTCGAGCTCGCCAGCCGCCACCATCTCAGCGAGCATCGGCGCTTCACCGAACTCGCTTTCAGCCTCGCCGGGCTCTTGCTCCTCGACCTCCGGCTCCTCCGTCGCAGTCTCCTCTGTAGGCTCTTCCGTCGTAGGCGCCTCTGTGGGCTCGGGGGTGCCCCCGCATGCTCCCAAGAGCAGCGACAGGACGGTCAGTACACTCAGCAGTAGTAACAGATGCTTCTTCATCAGATACTCCTCCCTAAGTTGAGGTTTGAAGTTTTGCTAGATGCTACCATAGATGCAAGTCTCTGCGCTTCTACCACCTCCCTTCAGTTCAGACTGCTAACAAACGTGCCGCCACGTAAGGGCTGCGACAGTCTCGACTACGCCTCTATCGGCACTGCGCTATAGAAGCGGGGTCGAGGAAACCAGCGTCAACATCTGTGCTGTTTCAAGCACGGCGCTTCGGGGATCCGCTCCATCCCAGAGCACCCGTTCAAACATATCCTGCAAGAGACTAGATAGGCGAAGGTAGTATGGGACCAACGGACGGCTACGCGCGCGCTCAACCAGCGGGATGAGCTCAGTTAGCCAGGGATGATCTGGCCCCATTAACCGGCGGTTCGAGGAGACATAGGGGGAGATCTGAAGATTCTCCTCGCAGAACGCCGTGGACACCTCATCGGTTGCCATTAGCTTAAGAATCTCCGCACAGAGCTCCTGTACCGGGGATTGTCTAAAGATGGCCCAACTCGTGCCCCCGAGCGACCCGACGGGGGTGACATCTACGGAGGGACGGGGCAACAGCGTGAAACCCAGATGCTCTACCACGTCTGCCTCATCGTCCCAGTCAGATTCCTCGCGTATGCGGGGCCACTCGTAGGAGCCACCCAACGTCATAGCGACATCCCCCTCGGCGAAGAAACGTGCCAGATCCCACCACTGGGTGCGGTGCATATCCGTCGGCAGAAGCGAGCGGCGCCGAACCGTGATCTCTTGCAGGAAGCGCAGCGCCGTACAGATCTGATCACACTCACGCCGGAGGCTCAGTTCTCCGGCGTCGTCAACGATGTTTCCACCGGCCATCCAGATGAAGGCGATCAGCAGGTTCAGAGTGGCCTCACCCGTCACGGAAGCGACAGGCAAGACGACAGGGTACCGATGCCCCCAGCGGCGCATGCTCGCCGCCGAGGAGAAATAGTCGATCGCTCCAAGCCACTGCTCCCACGTCGCAGGCACGTCAATGCCTTCCGCCTCAAACCAATCCTTCCGATACCATAGACCGCTGATATCCGCTTGGACCGGCACGCCATAGAGCTGCCCGTTGACGCTGTTATTCCCCAGCACAGGGGCTTCGAGATCTGTCTTTAGCTGAGTCACCCAGTCAGAGTCTAGCTCATCGAGAGGTGCAATGTAGCCTTCGCTGGCATAATGGTGGATCCAGACATAGTCCATCGGCGCAATGTCTGGCGCCTCGCCCTGGATCGCAAGTCGACGCAGCATTCGATGGAAGTTCTCACGACCGCACATGCTGACATCTAACTCGACCTCGTGCTCTCGGTGGAGCTCGTTCCAATTCAGGACGGCCTGCTCTAGCGACGCCATCCACCGCACGTCGTAGTGAGCGAGCACCTTGACCTTGGTCTTCTCAACCAGGCTCTTCACAGCAGATGCGACGAACGACCCCTGTCCGGCGCGGCGATAGATCAGACCTTCTCGCGCCAACTCGGTCAACGCCTGCCGGACCGGCGCGCGACTAATATGAAACTGCTCGCACAGCTCCATCTCAGTGGGCAAACGGTCGCCAGGCTGAAGATCGCCGTCGTCCATCTGTTGCTTGAAGTGCAGCTTCAGTTGGTAGTACAGCGGTATGGGCGAATCTCGATCAATCATCGGGCTCATAAGGCTTGTCATATCCTTATAACATTATAAGGGTATTAGCGAGCTTGTCAAGCGCGTTCTTGCCGCTAGAGAGCAATTGCGAACCCAACGCGGATACGCGGCGAAGCGAAGCTAGAAGCAAGACTCCGGAGGTCTCAGATCAAAATCATACCCCTCGCCCCGATAGCAGAGGCGGAAAGCCAGGCGTGTCCATCCTTCGGGCAGACGCAGATCGGCCACAGGCCCCTCGTCGGTCAATCTGACCCCGCCGAAGCCAAAGACCACAGCCTGCCACAGCCCTCCTGCCGTGGCGCCATGGATCCCATCAGGTGTATTGCCTCGCGAGTTCTGTAGATCGGTGTAAGCAGCCAGCTGAAAGAAGCGATAGGCTTGCTCAAGGTCACCCATCCTCGCAGCGAGCGCCGCTTGAATCGCCGGCCCCAACGAAGAGCCATATGTGAGATCCGTGCGAGGCGTGTAGAAAGCCCAGTTTGCCTGCAGAGTTGCCTGCCCTGAGACGTCACCCGTTAGCGCGGCCTCTCGCAGACCCTCGTCTAGCAGATAGAGAAGCATCAGCACATCCGGTTGTTTGAGTACCTGGCACCGCTGGGTCTCCTCTATGCCCAACAGGGCCTGGAAGGAGGTCTCCCGAGGTTCGTATTCCTCGAAGATGACCTCCTGCAGCCCGTAAAAGCCATCGAACTGCTCCACCAGCCTGGTTTCCGGGTCAAACCCGATGTACAGACCATCGCTCACGGTGCGCCACCGTGCCAAGGTGTCAGCGCTCAACCCGAGTTTGGCCTCGAGCTCAGACGCTCGGTCAGGATAGTGGGCACGCAGCCACGCCAACACCTTCAGCGCCACCTCGAGATTCCAGCGCGCCATACCGTTGGTGAAGGCGTTGTTGTTGATATGATCGTGGTTCTCATCGGGGCCGATCACGTCGCAGATCTCATAGATGCCGCGCGTGCTATTCCACTCGGCACGCGAGCCCCAGAACCTGGCGGTATCAAGGATGATCTCGGCGCCGTAATCACGCATGAACGTATCGTCTCCCGTCACTCGCCAATACTGATGGACAGCGTAGGCAACGTCAGCGGTGATATGCAATTCGATATCTCCACACCAGATGCGGATCAGTTCGTCCTCTCCCTTGTCCTTCACCCAGACTGGGACCCAGCGCGGCGTCGTCTCATCTCCGGTCGCCGCGCTCTCCCACGCGTACATCGCCCCCTCGAAACCCTGAGAAGCTGCCTTGCGCCGGGCACCGGGGAGAGTATGGTAGCGGTACATCAGCATGTTCCGCGCCACCTCCGGCTGGGTGAAGATAAAGAAGGGCAGCATGAAAATCTCGGTGTCCCAGAACGCGTGTCCTCGATACCCAAAGCCGCTTAACGTCTTGGCTGGGATGCTCGCGCCCTCTTCGAGACGGGGGGCCGCAATCATGAGTTGGAACAGGCTGTAACGCACAGCCAGCTGCGCCTCCTCGTCTCCCTCAATGACGACATCGGCACGATCCCAAAGCGCCTCCCATGCGGCTTCGTGCTGACTCCGCAAGGAGGCATATCCTTCAGCAACCGCTTGGTTTAGCACAGTCGTGGCAGCGCTCTGGGGATCTTCGACGTCACGCGATGTGAACAGCGTGACCACCTTATCAGCTTGCAGCGTGGATCCGGCCATGAGCTGGCACCGTCCCACGATAGTCGGCGACCAGGGGCAATCCTCCACCGTGTAGGCGACATCGGTCTCAGCCAATACCCCAAGCGCGGCTGCCTCGCTCACGACAATTCCGGTCACGGCGGTCTCCACGCTCAGATGGACGCTCCGTTCCCCAGAACGACCCTGATCACGCAGGACAAGGTGGCGATAGCCCGCGTTGTCGACGATGCCGGACAGTCCTGCGCGGAGCTCTACCGGGCCTGTATAGTCCTCCGACGTGATCCGGCACCGTACGCCAAGCACGTGGGGCCGGGCCAGACTTGCGAACCGCTCAAAGGCAAACGTCAACGTGGCGCCGGCAGGACTGCGCCATTGAACCTCCCTACTCAGGATTCCGGTCCTGAGGTCGAGCTCGCGAGTGTAACTGAGGATCTCGCCACGGTCCAGTCGAAAGCGATCGTCGCCAACCAGGATCGTCAAGTCTGTCCAACTAGGGACATTCACGAGTTCCGTGTGTACGATTGGCACGTCGTCAAATACGCCGTGCACCAACGTCACCGGCTGGGTGATCTTGTATCCCTCCTCAAAGGTACCGCGGGTGCCCAGATACCCATTGCCGATGGTGAAGACGGTTTCTTGGTAGAGCTGTCGCTCAAGGCTAAATGATGTCTCTGTGACTTTCCAGGGGTCCATAGAACTCTCCCAGCGGATAAGGAATGCAGCGACACAGCGCGGGCTTGCTGAACGATGAGATGGCGTGCCCATATCCTGCGTCCATATGCCGTAAGTATACTCGGTGATGCGGGCCAATCAATCGTCCTTGTCCTTGAGGGCCGAATCCGATCAGCAACTGAGCAGACTGAGGTTGCACGTCCTGTCCGGTGCGATATAATCCAGAGTAGAGGGCTGAATATGCCGTAGCTCGTTTCGTGGGGTTCGGGCTTGGGCCACAGCGTTTTCGTAGCACCCATCACGAGCAGGCGCTAACCCCGAGGGGGAAACAGACCGGGAGGTACAGATGGCTGACGAGGAAAAGATCATCGACATCATCAAGGACGTCGCGCTCTTCGAGGATCTCAAGCCGCGGCAGCTCCGCAGCTTGACCAAGGTCTTCATCGAGCGCAAATGTGAAGCCGGCGAGGTGATCGTACCCCAAGGACGTGACGGGTACGGTTTCTTTGTCATCGCGTCGGGCGGCGCCAGGGCAATCCTGGAAAAGAGCGATGGTTCCAGGGTCGTGGTCAATACCTTCGGTCCTGGGGACTACTTCGGCGAGTTAGCCTTGCTCGACAGTGGTCCGCGAACTGCGTCCGTGGTGGCCACGGAGCCGACCCGGTGCCTGATTCTCCCGCGCGAGAATTTCCTGGGCGTGCTCCGACGCGATGGTGAGATGGCGGTCGCGATTCTTCAGGAGATCACGAAGCGCTTCCGACACGCGCTCGAAGTTCAGTAGACGCCCAACTAGTTCCGCCAGACCGCGACCTATGACCGCCCGCTGTGGTGGTCGGTGCTCATGAAGTGTCCAACTTGTGGGTTCGAAAACCGAGACGACGCATCCTACTGTGGGATGTGTGGTGCTCGGCTGACGCGGGTGTGCGCGAACTGCGGCTTTGGCAACCCTCTTGCCTACCGCTTCTGCATCCGCTGTGGCACATTGCTGCCCAACCAGGCAGCAAAGACAAGTACGGTCGGACCTTCTCGAGCAGAGCCACAACCTGAGCTGCCGACCGAGCCCCCTCAAGCTATCCCGTCGACCGCGGCGTCACAAGCCCCGGAGGCAGCTGGACCTCCACGGTTGGAGGGTGAGCGGCGTGTTGCCACGATCGTGATGGCCGATGTACAGGGATCCACGGACCTCCTTGAGCGTGTGGGAACCGAGGCGTGGGTCGAGATGATGAACCACGTCTTCCAGATCCTCGAGGCCGAGATCTATCGCTTTGATGGTCGAGTGGATCAGTTCCGCGGAGACGGACTCGTTGCCTCCTTCGGGACCGCCGTGGCTCACGAGGATGACCCGGAGCGAGCCGTGCTCGCTGCTATGTCGATGCAGAGAGCCATCCGGTCGTACGCGAGCGACCTCGCCCAACAGGAGGGCATCGACCTCTCCCTCCGTGTGGGAGTCAATACCGGTGAGGTCATCGTCGCTAGCGTTGGCAACGAGCACACGTACAGCGAGGATACCGCCATGGGCGAAGCGATTGCACTGGCGGCCCGCATGGAGCAATCAGCTGAGCCCGGAACGGTGTTGGTCAGTGAGAACACCTATCGACTGGTCGAGAACCAGTTTGAGTGGCTTCCACTCGGCGAAATCCGCGTCAAGGGCATCAGTAGACCGGTAAAGGTCTTCAGACCGAGTTCGTCGCAGAGTGCCCACGAGTATCCCCAGGACTATGAGCTCACGCCGCCTCTGATCGGACGCGAGCGGGCGCTGGGCACGCTCATCAATGCCGTCGAGGATCTGCAGGCCGGGCGTGGCGGTATCGTCACAGTCAGTGGCGAACGCGGGATGGGTAAGTCGCTGGTGCTCCAAGAAGTACGTCGCTACATCGCAAGGCAGGCAGCTCTTCTCGCGGAGGTCCAGACGTCCGAGCCCGACAGGGAGGAAGGATCGCCACCGGACGACGATGCCGACACATACCGGGTTGCTGCCCGAGGTGTCGTGAGAATCCGGGAGTTGCGGGGACGGGCACGCTCTTACGATCAGACCCAGCCCTACGCAATGTGGCAGGATCTGATGCGGGGCTGGCTGCGAACCCCCAGGGACGAGTCGAAGGAGAGCATTCGGGACAGGTTGCGGCAGCAAGCTGAGGCACTATGGGGAGAGGATATGTCCGAGCACTATCCGGACCTCGCCATCTTTCTTGGTCTGCCTCTGGAGCCAGCATTCGCCGAGCAAATCCAACATCTCGACGCCGAGGGTATGCGTCAGCGTCTCTTCCTTGCCGTGCGAAGCTGGCTCGAGCAGCTCGCCGAGGAGGCCCCACTCGTTGTCACGTTGAACGACATGCATTGGGCGGACGCGACGTCACTGGACCTGCTGAAGTACTGCCTCCCTCTTTGCGACTATCTTGATCTCCTGTGGGTCTTTGTATACCGACCTGATAGATTGTCGTCCGTCTGGGAGTTCCAGCACTATCTTGAGACGGAGTATCCCCATCGCTTGACCATGGTGAGGCTCTCGTCTTTTGCACCAGAGCAGACCCGGAAGCTCGTCGAGCAGATGATCGGCCCCGGTGTCCTCCCGCCAGAGACGGAGGAAATGATCATACAGAAGGCGGAAGGCAACCCGTTCTTCGCACAGGAGTTGGTGCGCGCGCTAATCGCCGATGGCACGCTTGTCAGGGACGTCACAGTTAGTGAGGAGGGCGAAACTGTCGAGCGCTGGCGCGCAACCGAGGCGGTCACAAGTCTGAGCCTACCCGATAGTCTACAAGGGCTTCTGATGGCTAAGATTGACCGGCTCGCCCCGCCAGAGCAGCAGGTGCTTCAGCGCGCAGCCGTGATCGGCTCGGTCTTCTGGTCAAACGTGCTGCAGGCCATTTCTCCGGATCTGCCGGATCTGCGAACGCACCTCACCGCCCTGCAACGGGCGCAGCTGATCTCCGAGCATGGCCGCAGCCCAGACCTGGGCGTCGAGTACATGTTCCAGTCCAAGCTCGTGCGCGATGCTGCCTACGATAGTCTGCTCAACTCCCAGAGAACTGCGCACCATCTCCGGATTGCAGAATACCTGGAGGAGCTGTCGCAGACGGATCTCGCTGTCCAGAACCAGGGACTCTATTGCGGGGCTCTAGCTTACCACTATGGGCATGCCAGGAAGCGCACCAAGGAGCTTGCCTACACCCTGCGCAACGCCGAACGGGCTGAAGCGATCTACGCTAACGCCGAAGCCTGCCAGCACTACACGCGCGCCCTCGAGCTGATTGACGAGCTTGCCGAAGAGACGAAGGATGAAGAGACCCGTCACCGGCTGAAGACCCAGCGCTTTCAGGCCTTGATGGGCCGCCGGCGCGTCTACTTCCTGATGGCGGAGTTCGACAGAATGCGGGCCGATGCTGAGGTCCTGCTTCCGCTGGCCCGAGAACTCTCCGATGACCCCACCTATCTCATCGATGCGCTCCTGCACCAGCCGGGCGTGGGCGATTACCAGTCCCGCGATGAAATCGAGGCCGGCATTCCACTGGCAGAAGAAGCACTCCGCCTGTCACGCGAAATCGGTGATAGACGGCGCGAGATCGAAAGCCTGATCGCGGTCGTCAATCAGCGTCTCGCCCTAAGCGATCCCAGCTGGCAGAGCTATGCGGAGACGGCCCTAGAGCTCGCCAGAGAGCTCGACGATCGCTACTTTGAGGCTCGCATCCTCGTGGGTATGGGTGGTATTCACGCCTTCAGCGACCATCCCGAGCGCAGTATGGAGTACCTGGAAGCAGCGGCAGCTCTGGCCATGAGTGAGGGCCTTGAAGACAAGGTGGTCCAAATGTCGCTCCTGAACTTGCTCGGACTGGAGTATGAGCGCAACGGCGATTACTACCGCCTATTGACAGAGTATCAGCAGGAGCGGTTACACGCGAGTCGTGAGATTGGCCATCGACCTATGGAAAGTCAGGCCCTGCAAGCGTGTGGCAGGATCACCGGCATCTATCTAGGCGATTACGCCGCTGGCATGAGCGCACTCGAAGAATGCCGCCGGATCCTCGCAGGCTCAGGGGATGAGGTCTTTCCCCTCTTTCATATGGCCCAGATTCAGACCGCCCAAGCTGACCACGCCGGCGCCCGTGAAAGTCTTGCCACCATTCACGCCATTGGTGAGCCTGTGCAAGATCGGGCGCAAGCCAGCATGAAGCTTGTGCAAGCCATCCTGCACAACGCTGAAGGTGCGCGGGCCGCGACGCGTGCCGAGATCGAGGCCGTCACCACCTCGCTGAACGCTGCGCTCCGATTCAGTGGAGAGGTTGTCTTCCTTGCGGAGAGCAGCCCACTCGTCTCCGAGCAATATGAGATGGGTGCGTTGTGTAAGGCCGCTGTGGCTTACCTCGGTTTGGCTCAGACGGCACCAGACCCCGAGGCGAAGGCCACCTACCTCTCAGATGCCCTTCACGCGGCCGAGCGGGCCTACGAGATCTATCAGCGGTTCGGATTCTGCCAAATCGTCGAGTGCGTCAGCGAGGAAGTCCTGTTCCGTTACAGTCAGGCCTTAGCAGCGAACGACCATCAGGAGGCCGCAGTCCGGTTCCTGCGCCGAGCTTACGATGAGATGATGCGCAAGCACGCGCTGATCCCACCGGATAGTCACTTCCGGCGCACCTATCTTGAACAAGTGCCCCTCCACCGGGAAATCAGGGCCGCCTACGCTACGCGTGTAGGCTCCATCCTTACGGAGAGCAACCAGCTTTGGTACCAGCCGGAGCCTGAGCCCCAGGTGGGGTCCTCAGCGTAGCGCCAGACCCATACTCTGTACACGAAAATCGACGGCGCCCTTTGAAGGGGCGCCGTCGATGATTGTTATCCTCTAAAGCCTAGTTAAGCTATTCGTTGCGAATCGCTGACTGAGCAGCCGCCAAGCGTGCGATGGGCACTCGGAAGGGCGAGCAGCTCACGTAGTCGAGCCCCACACGGTGGCAGAAGTCAATGGACTTCGGCTCACCACCATGCTCGCCGCAGATTCCGATCTCGAGACCCGGATTCGCGGCTCGCCCTTCTTTCACGCACATATCCACCAGCCGGCCAACGCCCTCCTCGTCCAGCACCTGGAAGGGGTTCTCGGGGAGGATACCGCGATCAATGTACTGCAGAAGGAACTTGCCCTCAGCATCGTCACGGCTATAGCCGTAGGTCATCTGAGTCAGGTCATTTGTCCCGAAGGAGAAGAACTGGGCGTGCTTAGCGATCTCACCAGCGGTGAGGGCTGCCCTTGGGACCTCGATCATCGTGCCGAAGATCGCAGGCACCTCGATGCCTTCCTCTTCCATCACCTGCTCGGCAACGGCCTCGAGCTTCTCCCGTTCCAACTTCAGCTCGTTCACAACACCCACCAAGGGGATCATGACCTCGGGGTGTACGTCGATGCCTCGCTTAGCGCAGCGGCACGCCGCCTGGAAGTAGGCGCGCGTCTGCATCTCGGTGAGCCCCTTGTACATGATGCCGGCACGGCAGCCACGCAAGCCCATCATGGGGTTGGTCTCCCACATACCTTCGACGATGCGCAACATTCTCTCTTTGGAGTCCAACTCTGCCCGCAGCTCATCCAGCTCGTCAAAGCTCGTGGCATTGGCCAGAATCTCCATCTTCAGATTGTACACGTCGTCGGTTAGCTCTTCCCGATTGGGCAGGAACTCGTGCATAGGCGGATCGATCAGGCGCATGATGACCGGCTTGCCATCCATGGCCTCGAAGATCCCCTCGAAGTCCTGCTCCTGAATGGGCAGCATGTCGTTGAGCGCTGCCTCGCGATCCTCGTCAGTGTCGGCGATGATCATACGGACAACCGCGTCACGAGCCCGTGGATCGAAGAACATATGCTCGGTTCGGCAGAGGCCAATGCCCTCAGCGCCGAACTCCACGGAACGGCGTGCATCCTCGGGATAATCTGCATTCGTGCGAACACCCAGGGTGCGCACCTCGTCCGCCCAACTCAGAAGCTTGATCAGATCCTGCTGTTCTTCGAAGCGGCTCTCGATCATCGGGACAGAGCCCACGAAGACCTCACCCGTGAAGCCGTCGATGGAGATCACGTCGCCTTCCTTGACGACCACCCCATCCTCAGTTACGAACTGCCGACGATTGACGTCCACGGAGATCTCGCCACAGCCGGCAACACACGGTAGGTTATTCCCGCGCGCCACAACCGCGGCGTGAGAGGTCGCCCCACCCTTCTGCGTAAGCACACCCTTGGACGCCAGCATGCCGGGCACGTCATCCGGGGACGTCTCAGGACGCACCAGGATCACGTCATCGCCAGCATCGGCCATCTCTCGAGCTCGGGCGGCGCCGAAGACAGCTTTACCGACCGCGGCACCCGGCGAAGCGTTGAGGCCGCGAGCAATGGCTGTCGTCTCAGCATCAGGATCGAACGCAGGTCGGAGGAGCTGTTCGACGTGAGCAGATTCTACACGCATCAGGGCTTCCCGCTCATCGATAATGCCCTCGATCGCCAGATCCACGGCGATCTTTACGTGCGCTGCAGCCGTTCGCTTGCCGGTCCGTGTCTGCAACATCCAGAGCTTGCCACGCTCAATCGTGAACTCCATATCCTGCATGTCGCGGTAGTACTGCTCGAGCATGTCGACGATTTCCAGGAACTCCAGGTAGACCTCGGGCATAAGCTCCTCGAGGCTAGGATAACGCTTTGCCCGTACCTCTTCCGAGACACCCTGCCGTTCTGCCCAATCCCGAGAACCCTGCAGACTGAGCTGCTGAGGCGTCCGAATACCGGCAACAACGTCCTCACCCTGCGCGTTCACGAGGAACTCACCGTAGAGGTACTCGTGGTCACCGGTGCTCGGGCTGCGGCTGAAGGCCACGCCTGTTGCGGAATCGTCGCCCATATTGCCGAAGACCATCGTGCAGATATTGGCTGCGGTGCCCCAGTGATGAGGAATGCCCTCGTGCTCACGATAGGCGATAGCACGCTCACCGTTCCAGGAATCAAAGACAGCCTTGGTAGCTCGCTTCAGCTGGTCGTACGGGTCGGTCGGGAAATCCTCGTCGAACCGCCGCTTGTACATAACTTTGTATTCATTCACCAGCCACTTCAATCCCTCGAGGCTGACCTCAGGATCCAACTCAACGCCTTCGCGCTCCTTCAGCTCCTCAAGTTTCTCCTCAAAATGGAGGCGGTCGTAGCCCATGACGATGTCCGAGAACATCGTGATGAACCGACGGTAGGCGTCGTAGGAAAACCACTCGTTTTCCGTGAGCTTCGCAAGCGCGGCGCGGGTCTCATCGTTTAGGCCGAGGTTCAGCACGGTGTCCATCATGCCAGGCATGGACACGCGTCCACCGGACCGGACCGAGACCAACAGAGGATTCTCAGGATCGCCAAACCCTTTGCCGGTCTGCTTCTCAATATCCTCCATGGCCTCGAGCGTCTGCTCCCACATACCCTCGGGGAGTTCACCCGTGTCCATATAGGCGACGCACGCTTCCGTTGTGATCGTGAAGCTGGGAGGAACCGGCGCACCGGCCGCCGTCATCGCCATCAACCCCGCTCCCTTGCCGCCGAAGATTTCCTTCATTTCAGCAAGGGTCGGCTCTCGGCCCAAAACCTCCGCGTAGGCCTCCTTGCCATTACGAGCCAGATATATCCACTTCTTTGTCATTCGTTTCCCTCCAAAAGCATTGCTAGAGTGACACCTTTATCAGTATACAGTAAACAAGAGAGGGCGCAAGAATTGCTACTATCTTTTTCTGCGCCCGCGTGAAGCCTACTCCGTGTCGGACTGCAGCTGACTTGCCACAACTCGCCGCTGCAGTACATACCAGTCGGGCACCGTCAGGAACCGGTCTCCAGAACTCATAATCGGGCCAATCTGTCCGCCATTAACTCGCGAGTCCATCGCGTAGGTGTAGACAGGGACGTAGAGCGGTAGAGCCGGTAGTTCCTCCATAAACAGCTGTTGGAACTCTCTATAAAGCGCTCGCCGTTCGTCACGCTGTACCGTAATCCGGGCTTGTTCCACGATCTCGCTCATCCGCCGATGCTGAAAGCCGGCGTAGTTCTGCCCCTGACCCGGAAGCGCCTGTGTCTCGTGCCAAAAAGGATAAGGATCAGGATCGCCCGGCATAAGCAGGCGAGCGAACGCTGCCTCATAGCCACGGGAGTCAAGCACGGCGCTCAAGGCCAGAGGAGGCACCGCCTCGACGGTGACAGAGATTCCCAGCTGATGCCATTGCTCGGCGATGCCGGTAGCCACGGCAAGGTCCACGGGATCATTGGAGACGGACAATGAGAAGGCCAGAACGTTGCCGCGCGCGTCCTTTAGCGTGTCCGTCACGACATCGCGTCGCCAGCCAGCAAGGGCCAGCAACTCTTGCGCGCGCTCTGGATTGTATTCATATGCAGGCACGCCTTCCGTCGTATAGGCCCATGAACCAGGCACCAAGGGCGTCGCCGGCAGAACGGCTTGTCCCAGTAGGACGTCGTCCACAAGCTTCTGACGATCCAAGCCGTAGTAAAGGGCCTGGCGTACTTGGGAGTCTCCGAAAGGCAGGGTCTCCGTCACGAACTGATTCAGATAGAGCATCGCCATCTCAGCCGTCGGCGCAGAGAACAGTCTCAGATCAGTCTCGGCAAAGGCTTCTGGCAGGATCTGTACGGGAATGCGCGCCACGCCCTCCACGACGCCATCCTGATACGCCTCAAACGCAGCCTGGGACGTCGGGTAGAAACGGAGCACGAGGTTCTCCAGATAACCACTGCGGCCATAATAGCGGGGAAATCGCTTCAGCGTCACGGCCTCGATATGGCCCTCCCCCAATTCCAGTTCGACCAACCGGAATGGGCCAGTGCCAATAGGTTCACGATTGAAGTCAAGCTGCGGCAGTGCCGCAGCGTTCACGCCCTCCAGCAGGTGTGCCGGTAGAACCCCAATGGATGTGTAGTCAAGGAAGGGCGCATAGGGCTCCTCAAGGGCGAACTGAACTACGTAGTCGTCCATCTCGGTGACCTCAACGGTGCGCCAGAGCTCCCCAATGTCGGGCGGGCCGGGGTAATCGGGATCCTGCAGCAGCTCAGTTGTGAAGACAACGTCCCTTGCCGTGAAAGGGTAACCATCGTGCCAGACGACGTTGCGCCGCAGCCGGAACGTGTAAGTGATGCCATCCTCGATCTCCCAGCCAACGGCCAAATCCGGCTCCACCTCTGCCTGCATGTTGAGGCGCGTCAACCCCGCGAAAACGAGAGAGACGACGTCAGTATCGGCATCATTGTAGAAACTCAGCAGCGGGTTCAGGGACTGCGGATAGCCCCCGACGCTCTCGATATAGGTACCTCCAGGCGCAGGCCGAAACTCGGTCGTGTACGTCGTTGCCATATAGGCGAGGATCGACGCAGCAACCAGGAAACCGATACCAACGAGGACCACTTGCCACCCAATACGTCGGAACATAATAAGCCTACCGGGTAGCTCCTATCGGGGTAGCGCCAGTCGTGACCTGGCCAAAACCCTCTCTCCACATAGCAGTCTGGACACGCGCCTGGCAAACAAAAAGGACGAAGCCGGGGTCGGCATGGTGCCCGACCCTCAATGCCCGTCCTTCGATCCCACGTACCTTAGCTATCCAACCACCAAGACGTTGAAGATCGCGACCAGGAAGAAGAGCACTGACGTGATCACCGTGAGACGGAACAGCAGCAGCTCGGGGCCACGGCGCTTGCGAATCAGGCTTGTCTGTGAACCGCCAAACACGCCGCCCAAACCACTGCTTCGCACCTCAAGCAGGACAAGAGCAGTGAGAGCCACACTAAGGATGATCTGTATGATATTAAGATAGGTTTGCATTCTGTCTCTCCTCCGCGATCAACTCAGGAGATTATAACACGGTCAGTCGAGATGGCAATGTAGACACCCCAACTAGATGATACGGTCATAGAAGAGCGGCAGCGGAGATACCGCCTCATCGGAGACCTCCAGGGCATCGGTAATACGGCGGACGGCCTCATCCCAATCCGCTGCGGACTTGGCGTGCACAGTGAACAGAGGCTGGCCCTCGTCGATCCGATCCCCCACCTGAACGTGCATCACAACACCGACCCGATGATCGATGGGGTCACCCTTCTTCTCGCGCCCGCCCCCCAGGGCGACCACGGCCATCCCGATCTTGTCCGCCGCCATACCCGCGATGTAGCCTGCCCTAGAGGCAGTAACGGTATCGGTGACCTCAGCCTCTGGAAAACGATCGGGCTCATCCACGTAGCGCACGTCACCACCCTGGGCGCTGACCATCTGTCGGAACTTCTCCAGCGCACTGCCGCTCTCGATCATGTCTGATGCGAGTTGGGTCCCTGCCTCCAAGCTGTCGGCGACACCGCCGAGATGCAACATCTCACCGGCGATCCTGAGACTGTGCTCAACCAGATCCTGAGGCCCTGAGCCGCGCAGGGCGTCCAGAGCCTCCTTTACTTCCAGACTATTCCCAACGGCTCTGCCCAGGGGCTGGTTCATGTCGGCGATGTGGGCAGCCACCTTCCGCCCCACGGCACGACCGATGCGGACCATATCCTCCGCCAGGGCTCGCGCCTCGTCCAGTGTTTTCATGAAGGCACCCGTGCCAACCTTCACATCGAGCACGATGGCATCCGCACCCGCGGCGATCTTCTTGCTCATAATTGAGCTGACGATCAGAGGCAAGCTTGGCACCGTGCCTGTGACGTCGCGCAGGGCATAGAGCTTGCCATCAGCCGGAGCGAGGTTAGCAGATTGCCCGGTGAGGACGATGCCGATTCGACGCAGCTGCTCCTTGAAGGCCTCGACGCTCAGGTCGACGCGATACCCCGGGATGGACTCAAGCTTGTCCAGCGTGCCGCCCGAGAATCCCAGGCCTCGACCGGACATCTTGCCGACGGGCAACCCGGCTGCCGCCACGGCAGGAACCGCAACCAAGCTGACCTTGTCCCCTACCCCACCTGTCGAATGCTTGTCCACAACCACTTCAGCGACGTTACCCAGATCAAGCATCTCCCCAGAGCGCGCCATAGCGAGGGTCAGATCGCGCGTCTCCTCATCGTCCATACCGCGCAGGACGATGGCCATGAGCAAGGCCGCAGCCTGGTAGTCGGGGATGTCACCCTCCACATACCCGTTGACGAAGAAAGCGATCTCGTCGCGGTCCAGACGCCCGCCGTCCCGTTTCTTCTCGATGATCTCTACCATTCGCATTGGCGACCTCCTGATCGATCAACCTACTCCAGACAGGGACCTCAGGCCACCCTTGGCAGCGTGAGAGCGCCTAATCCGCGGTGCGGAACGCGATACCTATCGTGCCCGGGCCACCGTGGGTGCCCACCACAGGCGTCAGCACGCGCACGTAGAGCTGCTCAGGCTGCAGACGCTCCTTGATCATCTCGATAAAGCCGGGCAGGTCATCGTCGGCCTCCGCGTGCATGACGCCGAGTTCGGACGGATGGCGTCCAGCCAACCGCTCCTCGGCGATCTCGATGACGCGCCGAAGAGACTTGCCACGACTCCGAACGCGTTCCAGAGCCTCGACTCGCCCATCCTCAATCGTTAACACGGGCTTCAGGTTCAGTGCAGCGCCCAGCAGCCTTGCGGCACCACCGATTCGACCACCGCGGTGCAGAAACTCAAGCGTGTCCACCGCAAAGATCACGTGCTGGTTGTCCTGGCACCGCTGGACCTCCGCGAGCCCCTCTTCCACGGTCTTGCCTGCTGCGGCAGCACGCGCCCCGGCCAACACCTGCAACCCCAGGCCCAGCGACACGGATCGGGAATCGTGGATCTCGATCCGCAGATCGGGCCGCAGCTCAGCGAGCTCGGCTTTGGCCTGGAGGGCGGACACGATAGTGCCGCTCATCTCCGTGGAGATAAAGACACCCAAGATGGTGTCTACGTCCCGACTGTCAGCTGCTTCTGTGAAGAACTCGATGAAAGCACCCGCTGACGGTTGGGACGTCTTTGGGAAATCCCGACGCTCCCCTAGCCATCGATAGAACGTTTCCGCGTCCAACGTGACCCCATCGAGATACGACTCCTCCCCCCAGTGCACGTTCAGGGGAATCGTGGGGATGTCATATTCGCCCACCAGTTCCGGCGACAGATTCGAAGTGCTGTCCGTTACAGTAACGAAGCGAGACATAATAAATCCTTTCCCTGATTCATGACCAAGTCATACACACCTAGATAATGGGCCTGCATAAACACTGTCCATTCTACCCTCAACACAGAGGGCGGCAACTGGCGCGCGAGTCGTCTCATACTAATCGAGCCGAAGTGTGGTAGAATTGTTAGTATGACATTGGAAAGATCATCTTGCGATGAGCCTGTAGTGCTCTTAGGCAGAGAGGGCTTGCGTCACGGAGATCCAAGCCTCGCGGCAACCGCGATAGCCACGTCAGGGATTTGATGTTCAGAATACTGGTAGCAGATGACGACACGGTCATGCTGGATCTGCTCTCAACACTTATGGAGCTTGAGGGCAACCAGGTTGTGACCGTCAGGCGTCCTTCGGATATCATCCCTGCCATCCGCCAGCACGAGCCCGCGGTAGTCTTGATGGACTACCATCTCGCGGGTGGAGACGTGATGGATACGTTGGTTGAGCTTAAGCAGACCGAAGGTCTCTCAAAGATTCCGGTCCTCGTGACGTCAGGTATGGATAGGAAGGTCGCTTGCCTTAACGCCGGTGCCGACGGCTTCATCTTGAAGCCGTTCCGCCCGGCGGAGCTGTTGCAGCGGATCCGCGAGATGATCGATAACGTGAGCCCACCACAGGGTGGCTCAAGGGAGGTTAGAATAGTGTAAATGGCACGGAAAAAGAGAAGAAAACGCAACCAATCAGGAGAGCAATGGTACAAAGCCGACCTGCATCTGCATACGCCGGCATCAGCAGATTATCAGCAGGACAACATCACTTTCCTGGATATCCTGCGTGAGGCGGAGAGGAAGGGTGTCGACATCCTGGCCTTCACCGACCACAACACGGTAGCCGGTTACCGGACAATGCAGGATGACATAGAGAACTTGGAGCTACTTGAGCGGCTGGGACGTCTCACGAACGTCGAGAACCAGCGGCTGCAGGAGTATCGGCGACTCCTCGATCGGATGCTCCTATTGAAGGGATTTGAGTTCACCGCCACATTTGGCTTTCACATATTGGGCATATTTGACGCAGACACACCGTTGCGGGACCTGGAGTTTCTGCTGTTGAAGCTGAACATCCCGGCAGACAAGCTTGACGTGGGCGCCACCGACGTTGGGGCGACCAGCGACGTGTTGACAGCCTACCAGCTGATTGACCAGGCCGGAGGTATTGTGATTGCTGCTCACGCCAATTCGTCAAACGGCGTGGCCCTGCACGGAATTCAGTTTGGCGGTCAAACTCGTATTGCCTTCACCCAGGATCAGCATTTGCATGCTCTGGAGGTCACCGACCTTGAGAAGAAGAGCAGGAAGACAACTGCTCGCTTCTTCGACGGATCGAAGCCCGAGTACCCACGACGTATGCGATGCATTCAGGGATCGGATGCTCACCGCCTGACGAGCCAGTCGGAGCGGTCCCGACACCTCGGCGTCGGTGACCGCATGACTGAGGTGCTGCTTCGTGAGAAGAGCTTCGAGGCGCTGAAGGAAGTCTTCCTAGGTGACGACTTCGCCCGCACGAGGCCCTACAGACCTCAGGCCAACCCCGTCGACTACGTTCAGGCTGCTCGGGAAGAGGGGCCAAACATCGTCCAGGAGTTCCACGAGCGCTACAGTCGCCGCGGAGGTTATCGGGACGCGATCATCGCCGACATCTGCGCCTTTGCCAATACCAACGGAGGCACACTCTACATCGGCGTCCCGTCCGATCCCAATGCCAGGCCAACCGGCGTTGGGGCGGCCCCCACGCGCGTCGTGAACCTGTTCAAGCAAGAGGTCCAGGAACGGATCACGCCAGAGCTTGAGATCACGGCCGACGTCCAGGAGACCCAGAGCATCAAGGTGGTCAGAATCATTGTCCCCAGGGGCGCGAACCCGCCGTATGCGCTGGATGAGAGTGAGATCTACATCCGCGGTGAGTCCGAGACGACCGTCGCGGTCCGCGATGAGATCGTGGAGCTCACAAAGCGCGGCATTGGCCGCGGCCCATCTCTGGTACCTCAGGAGCCCGAGCCCGACGAGGAAGCTGCCGGAGCAGAGCCGCAACCCAGCACCACCCTGAGCCCACCCCGCACCGGCGTGGAGATTGCAGAGATCTCGACGCGCAACAACACCCGCTACTACACGATGCGAGACCTGCGCAACGGTAACTTGGTCAACAACGTGACCCGGCGATCAGCCCGTCATCTTTGGCGGTACGCGATCGAGGAAGCGGAGGGCAACCCCGTCGATCCGGAGAAGGTCCGGTGGATGGGCGATATCGGCGTGTGGAAGCAGCGGGAGTACCGCAACCGAGTGCGGTGGGATCTCGTGCAGCGTCAGGATGGCGACATCCGCGTCTACTACGGCGTGACCGAGGATGGCATCCACGGCAAGTGGGCCACGCTGGTCGGCGAGGAGTAACCGTGGCGACGCCACGACCCCTGCGATGCGCCATCCTAGTCGTTAGCGACCGCGCAGCGGCTGGCATCGATGAGGATACGAGCAGGCCCGCGATCGTGGGCCTGCTCACTCGCCTTCTCGACGCGGATGTCGCCGCACAGGCGACCATTCCCAGTGATCGGCAGGAGATCGCCGCACAACTACGAGACTGGGTCGACGAAGAGGACTTCGACCTGATCCTCACAATTGGCGGCATTGGCTTCGCACCTTGCGATCTCACGCCAGAAGCGACATCAGACGTTGTCGATAGAGCCGCCCCAGGTCTTGCCGAAGCCATGCGTGCAGCAGCTAGGGCAATCACGCCATACAGCACGCTTACCCGCGGCATCGCAGGCATACGGGGTCAGACCCTGATCGTCAACCTACCCAGCGGCCCAAAGGGCGCAACGGAGAACCTCAACGTGATCTTGCAGGTGCTCCCCCGTGCGATAGCCTTACTTAGGGGAGAGTCCTCAGACCCCGCGCTGTACGACTATCGACCAAGAACGGTAGTCTGACGGTCCTCCGCGCTCTGCGTTGAGATAGAAAAGGGGAGTCGAATCCATGCGAATTCTCAGCGTGTCGGAAGTGCAGGCGCTCGAGGCTGCAGCCGATGCTGCGGGCCAGACCTACGCCAAGATGATGGCTCGCGCTGGTGACGGCGTGGCGCGCACGATCCAGGCCCGCGGCCTTGTTGACGGCAAGATGATCCTGGCACTCATCGGGCCCGGCAACAATGGCGGCGACGGCCTTGTTGCCGCACGACTGCTCCAAGAGGCAGGAGCTGCAGTGACTGCCTACCTCTCGAGAGACCGTGACGCGGAGGAGGACGCTGTCTATCACGAAGCCGTAGAGGCGGGTGTCCATATCCAGACCTCCGCGGAGGATAAAGGTTACACCAGGCTCGACCAACTCGTGTTGCAGGCAGACGTCATCGTCGACGCCCTGCTCGGCACCGGGGCAACGCCACCGCTTCGGGGCACGATCGCTGAGATCGTAGAGATCGTCAGCGAGGCTCTCTCCAGGCGCAAACAACAACCCCTGACCTCGGTCCGGTATCTTCCCCCACCATCGCCCCCCCACCCCGAGATCGTCGCTGTCGATGGGCCGTCAGGCCTCGACCATGACACGGGTGAAATCGACGAATCAGCTCTGAAGGCGCACGTCACCGTGACCTTTGCGACGCCGAAGTGGGGTCATGTCAACATGCCCGGGGCGGCAAGCGTCGGCGAGCTCATCGTAGCCGACATCGGCATCGGCGATGTGGTTGAGATGCCACAGGGTCCGAGCCTCACCGATCCCCATCTTGTCCAGGCGTGGCTCCCTAAGCGCCCGATGGATGCCCACAAAGGCACGTTCGGGAAAGCGATGATCGTTGCCGGATCAGCCAACTACACCGGCGCAGCGATACTGGCCTCAACAGCGGCGCTACGGGCGGGCACAGGTCTCGTCACCCTGGCGCTGCCCAGCGAGTTGCACGCGGCAGTCGTGGCAGCTATGCCCGAGATCACCTATCTGCTTCTCCCTCATTCGCTGGGCGTACTCAACGAGCATGCGGTGTCGGTGCTGATGGACGGCCTGGAGGACTATGACGCTTTGTTGATCGGTCCGGGATTGGGAAACACGCCCGAGACCAGGGCCTTTCTGACCGCGCTGCTTGGATCCGGGAACCGCAAGCGACATCCGGGGTTCCTTCGGGATGAGCTGGTGCCCGAGGCGTCCGAGCCCCTTCCGCCGCTCATCATCGATGCGGACGGGCTCAACATCCTGAGCCAGATGCCTGACTGGCCCGATCGTCTGCCACCTGAGACGGTTCTGACTCCTCATCCAGGAGAGATGTCTCGTCTGACAGGGCTGTCCGTAGCCGAGATTCAGAGTCAGCGCGTTGAGATAGCCCAAGCGTGGGCCGACACCTGGGGGCAGACCGTCGTCCTGAAGGGCGCCTTCACCGTCATCGCCGGCCCAGACCGCGAGCCCGAGCTGCTGCCCTTTGCGAATCCCGGCCTGAGTTCTGCGGGAACCGGCGACGTCCTCGCCGGCACCATCGTGGCGCTTCGAGCTCAAGGGCTGGGCGCCTTCGAGGCCGCTGTCGCCGGCGGTTACCTCCACGGCCTCGCGGGCGAGATCGTCACTAGGCGCACTGGGTTGGCTGGTACGTCTGCCGGTGACGTGATGCGAGCGTTGCCCGAGGCCTGGCACCGCGTGACAC
>JBNGDL010000015.1:0-3401 GCA_049975205.1 Anaerolineae bacterium
GGGCCCAGTCCACTGGAGCGCTTAGCCCCCCTAGCCCCCTCCGCGTGTGCCGTTGCTTGCCCCCTTTGGGCGAACGACCGGTCATCTCGGCTAATCTGATGCACCTCCACCAGGGTTGCCTGACAAATATTAACCTTCACATTAAAAATCCTCACTTCCTACTTGACAATCTTGAACATCCACGCTAGAATAGAGAAAACACGTTCAGGCGATTGCTAAGGAGGACCATCTATGTATCCGATGCCTGGAAAATGTCCTGTCTGCGGAGATGAGCTCTTCGTCGAGAGGCTGGTGTGCGGGCAATGCGGGACCTCAATCCAGGGAACCTTCCTGCCACAGCGCCTGTCGCAGTTGGATCGCGAGCAGTGGGACTTCGTCGAGCTTTTCATCCGATCGGAGGGTAAGCTCAATCGGGTTCAAGAGGAACTGAACCTCTCCTATCCAACGGTACGAAACCGTCTACACGACGTCATTCGTGCTATGGGGTATGAGGTCGGTGAGCCTGATCCTGAGGAGGTCCGAACACAGTCGATTCTGGATGATCTGGCCGAAGGCAAGACCTCCGTTGAGGAGGCTCTGCGGCTTCTCAGCCGGTAGGGCAACAATGGCCAATACATATGGGGGAGCGGGAGGTAGCCATGTCCGTCAATGACCTCGAGGGTAGGATCAAAGAGAAGTTCGAACGTAAGATCGAGAAGATATCGGAACGACTCGACGAGCTTCGAGAGGATGAGGAACTCAAGCAAACCCTACAAGAGGTCGCCGACCAAATCGACCAGATTGATGCGGAACTGGATGCTTTGATGGCGGCCGAGAGCCCGCCAGGTCCCGGTGTGGAAGAGCGTCTGAGGGCCAAGCGTGAACGATTTATGGCCAAGCGTGAGCGCCTCGAGCTCAAGCTGGAGTTGCGTCAAGAGATGCGCCACCGGTTGGAGGAGTCCCTGAGCGAGATGCAGCATCAGCTGCAGGAATCGCTCGATCGCATCCATCGAGAGGTCAAAGAGCGGACTGAGCGAGAGTTCGATTGGCGTCAGCGCTATACTCAACCGCAACCGACCGCGTCCGCGGCGCGCAGGATGCAGGAGGAGCGCAAGAAGATTCTCGAGATGGTTCAGCAGGGCACGATTGGCGCCGATGACGCGGCGCAGCTTCTTGACGCGCTCCGCGACCAGGAGGAAAGCGCGCGTCAACATCGCCGGCGCCCTCGGTGGGTCCGTATCCGCGTGACGGATATGAATGAGGACCGGGTCCGGGTGAACTTGACGTTACCTGTGGGCTTGGTTCGGGCGGGGCTTCGGGCCGGTGGGAGCATTGCAGGGGTTGAAGGTCTTGACACGGCTGGCCTGGAAGAGATGCTGGATCGTGGCGAGGTTGGGCACCTTCTGGATGTGCGAGACGAGGCGGACGGCGAGCGTGTTGAGATCTTCGTAGAGTGAGCGTCGTCTCTGTATAACTTGGTCATCCTTTACCGGAGAGCAGGCTTGCTCTCCGGTTTTTCGTGTCTCAAGGCAGGAGGCGCGGTTGTGCTTCTGCCGATGTTCGGGATTCGCCATAGGGGCGGACTTTGAGAATCCTGTCTTGGACACAACGGGGCCGGTGGTATAATGCCTGACGCGCCATTATGTTGAAAGGACATGTCATCTATGGATCTCTTTGAGGCCTACCCAGGCCTGGTTGAAGTACAGAGTGCGGCGCTTAAGGGACGCTCGCTGCGTCTAATCTCATTGGGTGGGTTCGTCTACGATGAGCGCCACGTCTACTTCGAGCTCAGCAAGACACGTCACTGGGGACGTCTCCCTGATGGTGGCGTAGCGGTAGGCGTAGGAACTCCTAAGGTCCAGCCTGACGGGACCTATCCGCCACATCAGGCCATCATTCGTCATATTAGAAAGCGTTGGCGGTGCCAGGTTGATCTCCTGCCGGTAGGATACAGCTATCTACTGGATCAGTCAGGGCGCATCGAGGTGTTATCGGACGTTGAGTCTCATATTCCTTTTCTCTTCATTCTCACGGATCCGCGTCTTGGAGGCGCCGAGGTGCCCGATGCTCTGGTGCAAGCAGTCTACTTGCTGCCGGTGAGCCGCTTCCGCGCGGATCTCGTATACGCTGACATTCTTCGGGTGTCACGGGAGGCCCTTGGAAGGTTCTTAGGACCAGAGTCCTGGAACTTGGCCGAGGTGGCTGATGAGCCATGGGCTACATTATTGCCGACACAGCCCTTTCCCGAAGATGCACGCATCAGACCGGTGCTAGCGCTCCGCGGTCTGCGGCGGATGATCGAAGCCGAAGCCCTGCCGGGCGACTTCGAGTTCTGAGCGCGGTTCTCAAGCCGCATCTTATTGGGAGGCACGATGATTGCCAACCTTGTCACGCTCGTCAGGATCCCTATCCTTGCCGTCGCGGTCCTGTTGCTCTATCGACCGGAGCCGGCGCCGCGTTATCTCGGCACGAGCCTAATCCTGCTGGCCTTGTTGCTGGACACTGTCGACGGCATCATCGCTCGACGGATGAATCAAACCTCGATGCTCGGCAGCATTCTCGACATCGCCGCGGATCGAGCTTTGGAGCTAGTTCTCTGGATCGTCTTCGCTGATCTTGGTCTCATTCCGCTCATCGTGCCGCTGATTGTCGTGACCCGTGGTGTCTTCGTTGACGCCTTTCGGGCTGCTGCCCCTGCCTACGGGATCGCTCCCTTCGACTTGATGCGCTCGCGGCTGGGACGATTCCTGGTCAAGTCTTCGTGGCTGCGCATGTCCTATTCGATCACGAAGATCACCGCCTTCTTCCTCCTAGCTCTGCAGCACAGTCTCACCGTCTCGACTGCTCATTTGCCAGATGGCTTGCGCATTGCGGGTCAGGTCGCTACCTGGTCGGCTGTCGGACTGTGCCTCGTGCGAGGCATCCCGGTTCTCGTTGAGGCGCCTCGTGTGCTCTTTAGTACCGTGACGTCGGAGAAGGGCTCCACGACCTAGTGGTACAGGGTTGCGGTATTCTATGACTAGGTCACGACGGGGCCTTGACAGTCTGTTTGGTCAGGCAACGCCCACTCGCTTTATGTACTATCTGGGCAAGTATCTTCCCCCGTTCTTGGGTAAGATCGTCGTGTTCGTCATAACTCGTAGCATCATAGCGACAAAGCCCTCGATCTACTCTGCGGCGACACACAATCTGGCGCACGTGTTACCTGAAGATACGTCCGAGGCGGACCTGACACGTTCTGTCCACCGGCTCATTCACAACTCTGTACGTGGGCACTACTGGACATTTCACAATCTTGGTTGGGGACGCACAGATCCCCTTCGGATGTATCCACCGGTGGTGATCTCTCCGGAGGCCATGGCTCATTTCGAACGCGCATCGCGCTCAGGGCGGGGATTACTGGTACTGGGTACGCACACGTC
>JBNGDL010000015.1:3501-54849 GCA_049975205.1 Anaerolineae bacterium
CGAGCCTATGGAGTTCATCAGGAGCGGTGACCGCGAAACTGACATCCGCACGAACGTACGACGAGTTCTGGCTCAGGTGGAGGATTTCATCCGTCAGGCTCCGGAGCAGTGGATGATGTTCGTGCCGGTATGGCGCGACGAGGCTGAGGAGAACTGATGCCGAAGCTCAAGAAACTCACGCTACAGGGATTCAAGTCGTTTGCAGATCCCTCCACGTTCCTCTATCCGACCGGCATCACCGCGGTTGTTGGCCCCAACGGAAGCGGGAAGAGCAACATCGCGGACGCCATCCGCTGGGTCTTGGGCGAACAGCGGCTGACGTCGATACGCGGACGTACAGGCGAGGACATGATCTTCGCCGGTAGCCCCAAGCGATCTCGATCCGGTATGGCGCGCGCTGCGATCACCTTCGACAACGCGGATGGCTGGCTGCCTGTCGATTTCGCTGAAGTCACGGTAGAGCGGCGCACGTACCGGGATGGCACGAGCGACTACATCCTGAACGGCAACAAGGTCCGACTGATGGACCTGCGCGATATGTTGGACCGGGCGGGTCTTGGGCGCGACGCATACCTGGTGATCGGGCAGGGGCTCGTCGATCAGGTGCTGTCGTTGCGGCCTCAGGAGCGACTAGCCCTCTTCGAGCAAGCCGCCGGCATTACCCCTTACCGCACGCGCCGTGAGGATGCCGTGGAGCGACTTGAGGCGACGCGTGGGAATCTTCAGCGGATCTACGACATTGTCGGTGAGATCGAGCCCCGATTGCGTCGTCTACAGCGACAAGCCTCGAAGGTTGAAGAGTATACACGATTGCAGGAGGAGCTGAGCGGCATCCTTAGGGTCTGGTATGGGTATCGCTGGGGTAAGGCGCTGTCAAACTTAGAACAGGCCCGCCAGCGAGCTGCATATCAGGAAGACAAGGCCCTGGGGCTTCTGGAGGGGGTTGAGGAGCTCGAGGAAAAGCTATCGCAGCACAGGAAGCAGATTGGAGAGCATCGAGACCGGTTGGCTGATCTTCACCGTGCAAGCAGCGCGCAACACCGGGAAGCAGCCGAGCGACAACGCGACTTGGCTGTGGCCCGTGAGCGCCAGCGCCAACTTCGAGAGCGGGTGGAGGAGAGTCAGGCGAGACTCGGGCCTTTACAGTCAGCTCTGGAGGCGGAAGGTCAGGATATTGACACCCTCGAGACGGAACTCGCCGAGCTAGGCGAACGGCGGACAGCTGCGCGAGAACGGCTAGGTGAGGCTGAGGAAGCCCACAAGGCCCAGGCCGCTCAGAGAGATGCCATTCGTCGTCAGAGGTCTGAGGCACAGACACGGGCACTGGAGCTACGCCATCGCCTCGCCGACCGTCAGAGCCGTCTCGAGCAGGCGAAAGAGCGTGTCGCGGAGTTGGATCGGCAGATCGAGGAGCGGAAGGCAGCTATTGCTGCGGCGACGGAGAAACGGCGCGCCCAACAGACAGCGGTGGAGACAGCACGCCGGGAGCTGGAAGCCTTGCAGGAGGATCTGGAGGGCGTGCACAAGGCAGCGTCAGAGGTCCAGGAGCAGCTTCGGACCGGGCGCCAACGAGAGCAAGAGGTGCGCGAGGGCCTGAACAGCAGCCAGGCCGAATACCAGCGCGTTATGGCTCGGCTTGAGGCCCTGGACCGTCTGCACGCAGAGGGGGCCGGTATGTACGCCGGCGTCCGCGCGGTTCTGCAGGCGACGGAGAAGGGCGAACTCAAAGGCTTGCCCGGACCCGTCTCGTCTTTGATGCGCGTTCCGGCTGAGCTAGAGCGCGGCATTGAAGCGGCTCTAGGTTCGCAGCTCCAGAATGTCATCGCCGAAACCTGGGATGCTGCGCAGACCGCGATCGGATGGCTGAAGCAGCATCAGGCTGGAAGGGCGACCTTCTTGCCTCTCGACACGCTGCGACCGCCCTCGCCATTGGTGCTGCCAGAGATGCCTGGGGTGGTCGGTGTTGCGTCCGAACTCGTGCGATATGAGAGTGCCTATCAACCCGCCGTACAGCTCCTACTGGGCAAGACGGCGGTGGTCGATGAGCTGAGCACGGCGCGGAAACTCCACCGCGAGTTGAAGGGTGGGTTCCAGATCGTCACGCTGGACGGTGAGATCGTGCGCTCGAGCGGCTCGGTCACGGGAGGAGACAGCCAGCAGGCGCGCGGTCCCGGGTTATTGGCGCGGGAGCGAGAGCGTCGCCAGCTCAGACAGCGGGTCGGAGACATGGAGGAGGCGATCAGTCAGAAGCGCGACCTGCTTCACAAGGTGGAGACGGGGATGGCGTCGCTGGCTGGGAGGCAATCCGAGCTGACCGGCAAACGACAGGAGGCCGAGCTGGCGGTTCGAAACCAAGAGCGGTCTGTTGAAAGGCTCGTGGGCGAGCTCGAGCGCGCTGTGGAGGAGATACGATGGCAGTCCTCGCGTCTTGACGAGGCTCAGGAGGAGCGTGCCCATCTCAGCACCGTGTCTGAGGGGATCTCAGCCTCCATCGCCGAGACTGAGGTTGAGTGGGGGATGCTGACTGAACGCCTCAAGGTTCTGGAAGCTGAGTGGGCGGAGCTGGCGGACGAGGGTGTGGCCGATCTGCTCGCACAGCGCCGGACCCAGCTGGCGGTGCTCGACCAGGAGTTTGAGAGCCGACAGGTGCTGCTGGAGAGCCGAAAGCGGGAGCATACGCGGCTTGAGCAGCAGATTACCGACCAGCGGCAGCGAATCGCGGCGCTTCAGCAGGAGCTCGAGGGCCTTCAAGTCAGTCTGAAGGAGCTGGCCGCGGCCTACGATGCAGCTCAGTCTGAGGCTGAGACTTTGGCCTCTCAGATACCGCCGCTGGAGGGCAAACTGGCTGAGATGGAAGAGGAGCTGGACAAGCTCGAGCGACGAGAGCAGGTCTCTCAGAGAGCCGTGAGGGAGGCGGAGCAGCGTTTGGCCCAGGCCGAGGTCGACGCGAATCGTCGTGAGGATCAGTTGCAGGCGTTGCGGCGCGAGATCGAGGAGACCTTGGACATCGTGATCAGCAACCTACCTGACACCATCTCCACGCAGCAGCCGCTGCCCTTGGACAAGATTGTCTGCCCGCTGCCCACGGTGGTGGACTTGCCCCAAGGGCTTGAACGTCAGATTCGCGACTTGCGAACGCAGATCCGCCGTCTGGAACCGATCAACCCGGCGGCGAAGGAGGAGTACGAGGAGCTCACGGAGCGGCATAGCTACCTCCGGTCGCAGATGATGGACCTGGAGCGGGCATCGGCCCACCTCCGGCAGATCATCTCTGAACTCGACGAGATGATGGAAACCATGTTCACGACGACCTTTAAGTCCATCGCTTCTGAGTTCACGCGCGTCTTCGAGATGCTCTTCAGCGGCGGGGTTGCCAGACTGGAGTTGGGTGATGATGAGGACGGTCGCGCTGGGGTCGAGATAATGGCGCGTCCGCCCGGGAAACGGACTTCCAGCCTGAATATGCTTTCCGGTGGCGAGCGCAGTCTTACCGCGGTGGCGCTGATCTTCTCAGTCATGAGGGTGAGCCCCACACCATTCTGTGTTCTGGATGAGGTGGATGCGATGCTAGATGAGGCTAACGTAGGCCGATTCCGGCGTATGCTCCGAGAGCTAGCCCGGGAGACGCAATTCGTCATCATCACTCACAACCGAGGGACTGTCGAAGTCGCCGATACGATCTACGGTGTCTCGATGGGCGATGATGGCACCTCGGAAGTGCTATCCTTGAGCCTGGAGGATCTGCCAACGTCGGAAGCGATTTGATGGCACTATGATCGTCCTAGATCTGCAGTGGGTGGTCTTTGGGTTGCTCTGCATTGGACTAGCCCTCGGTGGCTTGATACTTTGGCTTGTGGAGCACCGGGTCCGCCATAGGATGCGGGAGCATGTGGGCGCTGCCCCCGGCACCTTGAGCTTGCTCGAGGAGACTCCGTTGGGCGTGCTCGTGCTGGAGGGTGGGGCGCTTGCCTATGCCAACCGGAACGCCCGACAACTTCTCCATCTGGGCGACACTAACTTGGATGCCTTGCCGCAAACCGATTGGGCAGAGCTGCTGCATGAGGATCTGGTGGCTGCCCGCGAGCAGGCGGACACGGGCGTCGAAGGGGACGATAGTTTTGGACGATATCGCAGCGTGACCTTTGCCTCCGGACGTACGGCGCGTTGGTGGGTGAGCGCGAGGGGTCCTCAGGAGATCGTGCTCCTGCTCGACGTGAGTGCCCAGCGGCGGGCACAGCAGGTGAGCCGGACGCTGGTCAGTGATCTCGGTCACGAACTCCGCACTCCTATCGCGACGCTCCTCACCCATCTTGAGATTCTGGGTCTGGATGATGTGGGTGAGGAGGTCCGCCGCCAATCGCTGCAGCTGGCGAAACGGGAGTCGCAACGGATGTCCAGGCTTGTGAACGATATGCTGGAGCTTGGGCGTCTGGAGATGGTGGAGACCCTGACGCGGCGACCGGTAGATCTCCAGTCATTGGCGCAGGAGGTTGTGATCCAGAGTACACCACATGCTACCGAGCGCGCGATGAGCTTGGAGCTGATCTCTCCATCCACGGTGCCGCTTGTTCTGGGCAACGCTGACCGTCTTCGCCAGGTGCTGCTGAACCTCCTCGACAACGCGCTGAAATATGCCGGGAGGGGTACCAACGTGACCATCGCCTTGCGGCCCGTTTCTGAGGGCGTGATGTGCGAGGTCTGCGACGACGGCGCCGGCATTCCAGCCGCGCATCTTCCCCACGTGACGCAGCGCTTTTATCGAGCAGCATCGGAAACCGTCGATGGCAGCGGTCTTGGACTGGCGTTGGTCCAGGAGATCCTGCGTCACCATGATTCAGAGTTGGTTGTTGTCAGCCCCGTGAGGGAGGGACGGGGCACGTGCGTACGATTCACTCTGCCGAGAGCCGATGAAGGGGGAGTCCGTGAACCGTCGTAGGCTCTGGTGGGTGATCGTGGCTGTAGCTGTTCTTGGCGGCTACTGGCTGCTACCCATATACGGTCGGGTCGTGGTGATGCGGGATGATGTTGATGCTGGGTTGTGGCCTCAGTTCCGCCTCGATCCTCCGTCGGTGCGCTCGGTTGGCGCCCAGATGGTACGAGTGACCGATGTGAAGCCGTGGCCCTTTGTGCTACTCACCGTCGATGGGGAGCCCGCGACACAGCAAGGGACCGCGACAGAGCACGCCGGAACGTGGACCTGGACGTGGACCTTTCCCGAGCTCAATCGCGAAACCTATACGCTCATCTTCTATCATGATTGCCATACCGGTTGTCAGGAGCGCGGCAGACTGGAAGTAGGCGCAGGAGTTGCCGACTCGGTGTCTGGTCTTCCCACGAAACTCGGGTTGGTGATGCCGCGACTGGATCGTGACTGGCACGACAGGGCCGGCTGGGCCGTCGAGGTGACCTACGCGATGCGCCCCGAGGAACCCTATTGGGGCGTTGACGACCTGGCGGCGCGCGTCGCGTCTCACCGCGCGAAGGGGCTACGGGTGCTGATCCGTGTGGAGTACGAGCAGCTCCAGACCTTGCCTCCAACGGGTGATTACGTCGCCCTGACGGAGTACTTGGCGTTCGTGCGGCGCCTCGCGCGGGACGAGCGCTTCAACGAGGTCTACGGGTATATCATTGGCAGCGATTTTAACACGACTGACGCGGTGAAGTTGGCCCCCGATCGGCCGATCAGCCCGATGTGGTATGCGCGCATCTTTGGCGGTTATGGGGAGGAGCCCACTCATACTGACAACGTCGTCCAGACCGTGCGGAGTGAGAACCCTCTGACAAGGGTCATCGTCGGCCCCCTGCGGCCTTGGACGTCGGACGTCACCGAGACCAGGTTCGAGACGACAGGTGATGTGCCCTGGTTGGCCTACATGGATGAACTGGTCGGCCTGCTTGATGAGGCTGCGCGGACTAAGGCTGAGGCTGGTGTAGCGTTGGCTGGGCCAGATGGTTTCGATGTGCAGGCGCCGGGCAGCCCCGACGCGCCCGAGATGGGGGAGGAACCACGATCTGAAGAACCCAGGCGCCGATTGGCGCGTGATCAGTGGGCAGGGGCGCAGGCGGGGTTCCGCATCTACGAGGACTGGCTTCAGGTCATCAACGCCTATCCCACGACGCGGGGTCTGCCCGTCTATATCGTGTCGACGAACACCTATGATCGCTTGGACGACACACCGCCAGCTCAGAACTACCCGGCGGGCTGGTTGACCACGGCGCTCGAAGTGGTGAGCGAGGAGCCCCAGATCAAGGCCTTAGTGTGGTTCCTCGACGATTTCCCTCACGGGGATGAGTGGGACTATTTCAGCTTGACAGAACAGCCCGGCAGGTTGGTCGACGCGGCGGAGGAGTTTGACAGCTTGCTCCGCGAGCGGTGACGTACGTGAAGCACGCTCTGGGGGAGGCGGCTCAATGCGAGATCGTGACGTGATCAGGGTTCTGTTGGCCGACGACCATCCCGCGCTGCGCGTAGGTCTCCGAATACTTCTCGACCGCGAATCAGACATTGCGGTGGTGGGCGAGGCCAGCAACGGCCTCGAGGCGCTGGCAATGGTCGAGTCTCTCAGGCCGGCCGTGGTCGTGCTCGACTGCCAACTACCGGGGATGGAAGGGGCTTCCGTGGCTGCTGAGATCGGCCGGAGCGAATTCTCCACGGCGATTCTCGCGCTCTCTGCCTATGATGACGACTGCTATATCGCTGCGATGTACAAGGCGAACGCCGCCGGCTACTTGCTAAAGAACGAGGCGCCTTCCCAGATCGTCAACGCTGTTCGCGCAATCGCGAAGGGGGGCGAGCTGTGGTCTGCCAAGCAGGTGGATCGCGCGTCCCGATGGGAGGCCGAGGTCATTGAGGTGCGTGACAGTCTTACGCAGCGCGAGAGGGAGGTGCTTTACCTGATTGCTGAGGGGCTGAGCAACAAGGAGATTGCTCAGCGCCTGGTGGTCACTGTGCGAACCGCGGATTTCCACGTCAGCAACATCCTGCGAAAACTCGATGTAGTCTCGCGCGTGGAAGCCGCAGTGTGGGCTCAACAACACCTGTTGGGCCGGTAGTATGACTTCGAGGTAAGTAAAGGCAGCCTAGTTCTGCTGTAGCTCGCGCTGTAGATCCCGTTTCACAGCGCAGACTGGTGATCTCTACAGTAGGAAGTCGCCACCGACTTGGCTAGACTATCAGTGTGCGATGAGATGTCGTGCAACTGGCCGCGGGGCCTGATGGGCCACCGCGTGCAGAGACCAAGGAGGTGAGCGGATGTCACAGATGGTAACCCCACAGGGCCAGACCGATTCATCGAGCAGGACCAGGGTGCCCTCGGGCTCGTTGCTCGAGCGCCTATTCAAGATCGCAACGGTCTTCCTGGCCGGCTTCGTGATGTTGGGTTTGGTGTTTGTCGTCGGACGATCGGCGATCTACAAGATACATGAGTACGAGCGAGGTTTGCACCTTCGCGGTGGGCGTTTCCTGACGGTGGAAGAGCCGGGGTGGCATGTCCAGATACCGCTGGTCGACACTGTCATCATTGTAAAGGTGAACGAGCGCCTGGGCTATGTGGAACAGGTAGCGGCCATGACCTCGGATGATGTCACGATGGATGTCTCCCTGCAGTATACGTACCGGGTCACCGATCCCAAGACGTTCGCGCTGCAGGTGGATGACCCAGAACGCATCATCTTCGAGTTCGTTCAGGGGAAGCTACGCGATGTCGTCAACACCCAGGACATGACCGAAGTGATGCACAATCGGGCCGTGATGAATCGCGACGTGATGGAGGCGCTGGCCGAGAAAGAGGCGCAATACGGCGTGCAGTTTGTCACTGTGCAGATTCAGAGCGCGTCGCCGCCTGAGGAGGTCGTCACCGCCATCAAGGACCGTATGGTGGCCGTGCAGCGGCAGGAGCAAGCCCAGGCCGAGGCTGCGCAACGGCGAACGATCGCCGATGCGGACTTCTACGCGGCTCAGAAGGCGGCCGAGGGGGAAGCCTACGAGATCTCACAACTCGCGGCCGCAGAGGCGGAGCGAATCTCGGTAACGTCTAACGCGCAGCAGATAGCGGTTCAAGCGATGCTCGATGAGCTTCAACGCCGTGGCGATCTGGCCGAAGCTTATATTCAGTTGCTGATCGCGCAGGAGCTCAAGGACAACAGCAAGTGGATCATCAGCGGTGGGGCAGCGTCCGAAGGTGTGGTGCCGAGGATTGAACTTCCGACGGTGCCGTAGCCAAGCCAGGGTGCCTTTCGGCAGCGTCTCGCACAAGACCGATGGATGCAGGACACTGCCGGCCCCGGTTACTGGGGCTTTGCGGGGACGACGGTAGCTGCCTTGGCCCAGGAGGTGGGCTGGATGAAACAAGCGACTCTGATCCTGCTCTTGCTAGCTTTGACGGTTGCCTGCGGCGGCGGGGCTTGGCTGGCGCGGTCTGGCGTTGGCCCTCTGACGCAGGACGACCTTGCTGTCCCACGTATCTACGCCTACCGGGATTGGCAGAGCGTAGGAGCGCAACTCGACCCTGGCGACGTTGTCAACATTCGGGCCCGCGGCAGGTGGCTCTATACACCTGGCGAGTACCACGGTCCTGAGGGGCACGCGACCTATCCAGCACCCGATACGTATCCGATCTCTGGCGGAAACGTGCCGGGCGGGGTGCTCTTGGGCCGCATAGGAGAAGAGGGGGATCCCTTTATGGTGGGGCGCGGTAGGACGGTCGTCGCTGGGCGAGGAGGTCTCCTCTATTTTCGGATCAATGACGATATACTCACCGATAACGAAGGGTTTGTGACCGTGGAATATACAGTTGAGCGCGCCACATCAACAGCTCCATAGCCTACCTGAACGAAAGGTGGCGCCCGGTCGGTCATTCTTTAGCGGCCCCAAGTCGCTTCCCTCACCTGCGGTTGATCTTTCCCATGCCCCATGGTAGAATCCGGATGCGGTAGGGAAATCCCCGACCGCTAGGATGAAGCACCTGACCAACGGGGTATTAAGTTGGCCCATTCCGTTGTTCACGACCGCTCCCTATCCAAGGATTGAGATAGGCCGTCGGCCGTCACACGAGATGGGCTTAGCCAAACATCGGGATTGCAGGTCTGCCCTTTTTTTGGTTAGGCGACCATCATCAAGACTATCCTCGCTGTTCACCGCTGAGGATGCCGTACGAGCTGTCTCCGGCCGTGAAGACCGGACAAGCCTCGCCCCATACAAGCTGTCTCTTTAGCTTGTCTAGCCTCTGCTAGATTCGGCACGCTCATTGTATCTCTAGGGTGCGCCAAGCTACAAGACTGAGATAGAGAGGCCTATGGCATTTGCAGCCTACTTCGTTGTATTGATCGTCGTTGTCGTGGCTGGCGCGATTGTGGCGCTAGTATCGGAGAGCCTGATTCGGTCCGCTGTGGCGCTTGGCGTTGCTAGTGCCGCATTAGCTCTGCTCCTCTTCGCCCTGGAGGCTCCCTACGCCGCTGGGTTCGAATTGAGTGTGGGCGCCGGGTTGATCAGTGTGCTTTTCATCATCGCCATCAGCCTTACGGAATCCGTTCGTGAGCATCGCGATGAAGCCTGAGCGCCTTGTGTGGCTGTTGGTCGTTGGGCTCATGCTGATGGGCGGGGTGTTGATGGGTCGAGCCCTGCAGCCTGACGAACAGGCGCTCCCTGAGGCCTCCTGGATTCAGGGGTCTGTGGATTCCGTAGCGTTCCGCGGTTGGTTCTGGGAGCATCGCGTCGTGGACCTCTTGGTGCAGGTAGCCCTTGTCTTTGCTGGCGCTCTGGGCGTTGCCGCGATCCTTCCCCATCCGGCTGAGACATCCGAGCCCACGGAACCTACCTCGCTGGATTAGCTAGAGATCTTAAGACCATGCCACTATCATTGCCCTCCTGGATGGACGCTGCCCTAGTTGTGTTGAGCATCGTGCTGTTCGGCCTTGGCCTTGTCGGGCTGCTGTTTCAGCGAAAGGTGATCAAGCAGGTCTTTTGCCTGAAGATCATGCTGCAAGGCGTGTCGTTAGCCCTGGTTCACGCGGGACGCACGAACGGAGACTTGTTCCTTGCGCAGTCCATGGTGATTTCGGCGCTGATTGTGGAGGCCGTTGTGATGGCGGTTGCATTGGCACTGATCGTCAACGTCTACCGACACTATCCGTCTGGTGACGTCGACGATCTTGATCGTCTGCAAGGATGATGTTGTGACGCTATTGTTGATTGGTCTTCTTGTTCTGCCTGCCTTGGCCGCTCTATTGGTGGTGGGGGTGCGGCGCAAGGCTGCTGTCGCGTCTCGCATCGCGCTTCTGGTAACCGTCCTAGCGCTCGTCTGTGGTCTTGGTCTGCTGCTGTTCGGTGAGCGAGATGTGCCGCTACCCCTTACTTGGCTCCCGGGTTCCGAGCCCTGGAGCCTCCACGTAGGCGGTGTAGGCCTCTATGCGCTTGCGGTCACCAACCTGTGTGCCCTGGCGACCCGCATTCGAGGGCTATCTCTAGGAGAAATCCCTGAGTGGAGGACGGACGCTCTCTTCCTGGTCGGCCTGGCAGCTTCGAATGGCGCGTTCTTGTTTGCTCACCTCCTGGCGCGCTACGTGGCTCTTGAGATCGTGGCTCTCATCGTTGCAGCGATGGCCTTGACCGCGTTGCACCCGGATGTCGGGTCGCAGGCGGCATCGTTCGTCTACCTGATGCTGCGGGTCGGTGATGCTGGGCTCTTGGCAGCAATTCTGCTGCTGCGAGATGCGACGGGGACACTCGTGATCGGGGAGGCACTGGCACGAGGCGCAGCACTGGATGGCGCCGCCCAAATGTGGATTGCTGGGTGCCTGGTCTTGGCCGTCTGGGTGAAGGTTGGCGCTTGGCCGTTTCATAGTTGGCTGCGGGTCGGAGCGGCGCTGTTGACCAGTTCTGCCATCTGGGCCTACGGCGTTGTGATGCCGAACCTGGGCCTTTACCTGCTCTATCGCGTAGCTCCGCTACTGTTCGCATCTGGTCTGAATCCTCTGATGCTGGGGTTCGGCGTCGCGACCATGGTGCCGGGGCTTTGGCAGATCATACGGAATGCGGACGGTGAGAGCCTGGTGATCCACGGGAACTCGGTTCTTGCAGGCCTCGCGCTGATTGCCGTCAGCCAGGGCGCTGTCGGGGTGGTCGCTTTGCTTCTGCTTGTGGTTGCGCCCATTAGGATGTGGCTATGGTGGAGAGCAGAGCAACAGAGCCTTCTACAAGGCTCTCTCTCACGTAGCTTGGAGAGCTTCGGGATTGCCCTGCGAAATCTGGTAGAAGATCAGATTCTTGATCGTGGGCCCGTTGCGTTGGCGCAGGCTGTAATACGCGGGGCCGAGTTGCTGCGGAAGTGGGTCGAGCGCGCCGGTGAGGATGCCCTAATAAAGGCGACCTGGACGAGCGTTCAGAGCTCGGCTGAGACGCTCCAGCATCGACTGGAGTACGGGAGAGTGGGGGAAGGCCCTTTAGGCGCGGTTGCCGGGGTTGTCTTGTACCTTGCGCGTCAGATCCAGCGACTTCACACAGGACGCCTAAGGATCAGGTTGGCTTGGGTTGTGCTCACGCTGGCAACTGCGTTGGTGGTCACGCTGCTGGTGCTGTAGGCGTGGTTCTATGTCAATTGATTGGATGCCAGCTGGAAGACTTACCAGGCAAAAAGAGGAGGACGCGATATGAGTTGGGCTAATGCAGGCTTGGTAGGCGTGCTTGTCATTCCGATCGTCGCAGCACTGATCCTGGTTCTGTTCAGAAAGCGATTGGTTGCTGTAGGTCATTGGGTTGCCGGCATAGCCACCTTCCTTAGCCTGGCGCTTGTGTTCGCTGCTATTCCAGCCCTGCAACGAGGAGCACAACCGGCTGTTGAACTGACCTGGATTCCTGCAGCCAGTGTCGGGTTGCGCCTCTACCTGGATTGGCTTGCACTGCCGTTTCTGCTGACAGAAGCGGCGGTAACCTTCCTCTCCGTGATCTACGCTTGGGGCTATCATCACAGAGATGCGCGAACGCCCATCTTCTACGCCCTGCTGTTGTTGTTCTCTGCGGGGATGGCGGGCACGACGCTGGCTGACGACCTGCTACTCTTCTACACGTTCTGGGAACTGATGTTGTTGGCCTCCGCAGCCTTGATCCTCATCTGGGGTGATGAGAAACCTGAGGGGCCTACCCGTGAGGCAGTCACGCTGAAGTACTTCATATTCACGCACGTGGGTTCGCTGATGGTGCTGGTGGCGCTCTTGACGCTGTACAACGCAGCGGGTAGCGACAGCCTAACGGCTCTGCGGGCTGGGGGATGGTCGCTGGCGCCAAGATTGGTCGGGCCGATCATAGCCCTGATGATGGTCGGATTCTCCGTGAAGATGGCGGTTTTCCCCGTGCATCTCTGGTTGCCCGACGCTCATACCGTGGCTCCGATGCCCGTCACGATTATGCTGGCAGCAGCTATGCTGAGCATGGGAACCTACGGCATTCTGCGGTTTCCCTTTAGTCTCTTCTCCGTGGAGGAGGTGGGTCGGTTCGCGCTACCGATGATGATCGTAGGTTTGGTGTCGGAGGTCTACGGGGCTTTGATTGCACTGGTAGAGAAAGACTTGAAGCGCATCATAGCTTACTCGAGTGTCAGCCAGATGGGATATATCCTCTTCGGGCTGGGCACTCTAACGCGTCAGGGCATAACCGGTGCCACCCTCCACGTCCTCTATCACGCAATCGTGAAGGCCCTGCTCTTTATGGTGGTTGGATTGATCACCCGTGGCACCGGTAAACGTGACATCGATGAACTCGGAGGACTCGGTCGGAAGATGCCTTTCACCACGGCCTGTGCAGTCGTTGGCGCATTGGCGATCGCTGGAGTGCCACCGTTCTGTATCTTCGACAGCGAGTGGATGATCTTCTCTGGTGGCTTTCATACGGTTCACATCTCGCTCTCCGTGGTCACGCTCTTCGGAAGCTTGTTTACCGTTGCCTATATCGCGCGTTTCGCGGGCCGGCTGTTCTTAGGGGAGTCCGCACCTGATCTCAAGGTGGAGAAGCCCTCCCTGGCTATGCTGGCCCCCTCGGCGCTGTTGGCTGTATTTGCGATTGTCGAAGGGCTGTTCCCCGGGCCGGTCTTTGACTGGGTCACAAAGGAGCTTCCGTTGCTGTTTGGAGGCCAATGGTGACAGACGGCAGTCTGTGGGTCATTATGCCGATACTGTGTCTCGTTGTCGGCGCGTTCGTCGTCTATCTACTGGCGCGGCTGCTGAAGCTGAGCAACCAGTCCTTAGCTTTCTGTACCTCGGGGGCGTTCGTTGCTGCGCTGGCGTCCCTGGTGCGGCTGTCGAGCCTGCCGGAGTTGCCCGCAGCTGCTGGCGATGCTGTTACTGAACGGACTCTCGCTGTGGGTGGCGTCCTCGTACGAGCTGACCCCGGCGCCATCTTCGTCTCGGCCATTGCCCTAGGATTGGGTTTGTGCGTCGCTATCTACTCCGGGCGTTATATCTCACTGGACCGTCGCTATCATACGTACTATTCCCTTCTGTTGCTCTTGACGACCGGGATCATCGGTATGGTGCTGGTGAAGGATCTCTTCGTACTTTATCTCTTCTGCGAACTCATGAGCGTGACAGCCTATGTGCTTGTCGCCTTTCGGCGGCATACGGATACGGCCATTGAGGCTGGTTTCAAGTACCTGATCATGAGCACCGTCGGTACGTTGGTGATGTTGCTGGGTATTGCTTGGATCTATAGGGAAACGG
This sequence comes from Anaerolineae bacterium, assembly GCA_049975205.1. Lineage (GTDB taxonomy): Bacteria > Chloroflexota > Anaerolineae > B4-G1 > SLSP01 > PWVB01. The sequence goes on from JBNGDL010000015.1 coordinate 17,209, forward strand.
GTACTGTGGTGTTATCCGGAACGGCAACCGGGACGTTCTGGCTGCGTGCTGGGGCTGTCTGTTTTCTTGTTGGACTGGGGCTGAAGAGTGGCATCGTGCCGCTGCACACGTGGTTGCCTGACGCCTATGGGCGTTCGCCCAGCAGCGTGAGCGCGTTTCTAGCCGGCATAGGATCTAAGAGCACGCTCTATCTGATTCTCCCGGTAGGCCTCGGATTGGGAGTATCAGCATTTGATCTAGGAACCGTGTTGATTGGGTTGTCCTTCCTGAATATGACGGTAGGCAACGTCGTGGCCCTTGTGCAAACCAATACGAAGCGTCTCCTTGCCTATTCGTCAGTCGCCCAAGCTGGCTACATCTTGTTTGCTTTCGGTGTGGGCCTCCGGTACCAACAGCCGGAAGCACTTCAGGCTGGGCTGTTCTTGCTGCTCGCTCACGCGGTGATGAAAGCTCTCGCTTTCCTGAGTAAGGGCGTGTGTCACTTCTATATGGGGACGACGCTCGTGCACGAGCTCAGGGGCACCTTCCAGCAGTTGCCCCTGATTGCCGTCAGCTTCAGCGTCGCCTTGCTGGGTCTTGCGGGGTTCCCGCCGCTGGCTGGTTTTGCTGCGAAATGGCTAATTCTATCGGAGGCTCTGGCGACGCTAGATTGGCTAGGCTATGTCGGCGTTGCTGTGTTTCTGATCAACACACTCGTCTCATTGGCGTACTATCTGTCCCTTATCGTCGAGATGTTCTCGCCGGTGCCACCCGGTAAGGATGCTCAGGTTGTGGAAACATCGCCCTGGATGACGATACCCATCATCGGGCTGGGCCTACTCGTTGTCGTGTTAGGCATTCTCCCCGGCCCTTGGCTGAGGTGGATCGGCGAAGTAGCCCGAGTCTGGTTAGGATAGGGGGACTATGCAGACAATCTGGTTCAGCCCCATCGTCGCCGCGGCGGTCTATCTTGTCGTCGTCTTAGGGCTCCACTGGCTCGGCGGTGTGCTGTCCGAGAAGGGTGACACGTCACCTGACAAGCATCTGCCGTACACGGGTGGAGAGTGGCCCATCCGAGCGCCAGAGAGTGTGGGTTATCAGGCGTTCTTCAGGTTGGCCCTACTTTTCGCCATTCTCCACGTGGCCGTGTTGGTCTACTCGACGCTGCCTTCGGGTGAGTCAGCCAGGCGATGGGCGATTGTGTACATCATTGGTATTGGCATCAGCGCTTTTGTGCTGACGGGAAGGGAGGAATAGCGTGACGCAGGTGGTTGAGCGGCTAGCATCGCGTCTGAAGAAGTGGACCCAGCCGATTGTGCGGTGGGCTCGACGTAAGTCCCCCTGGGTGCTTCACTTCAATAGTGGTGGATGCAATGGCTGTGACATTGAGATACTGGACACCTTGACGCCCCGCTATGATGTTGAGCGTCTGGGCATACTCAAGGAGGCGTGCCCACGGCATGCCGATATCTTGCTGGTGACTGGCCCCGTGACGCGGCAGTCGCGAGCTCGGCTCGTGCGCATCTATAAGCAGATGCCCGAGCCGAAGTGGGTCGTCGCCGTGGGGAGCTGCAGTTGCTCCGGGGGCGTCTTTCGCGGTGGCTACAATGTCCTGGGGGGCGTGGGTGACGTGTTGCCCGTGGATCTCTACGTGCCGGGTTGCCCGTGTCGTCCTGAGGCTATCATCGACGGTCTGGCGAGCCTTCTGGAGGCGCTATAGCGATGTCTATGCCCCGATGTGAGAAACTGCCCGACCGAGTTCTGTCAGCTCTCCAAGCAGCCTTTCCGGACTGCGAAATCGAGATGGAGGCGATGCCTGTAGACGATACGCGCATTACCGTGCCCTTTCAGGTTCTCATCCCGGCGGTGTCGCTCCTTGTGGAGGATTTCGGCGCGCGCCATCTGACCACCATCACGGCTGACAAGACCGATGAGACGTTGGTCTTGATGTACCATTTCTGGGAGGGAGAAGGGCTGACCCTGAGAAGCCGTCTCTGCCCTTCAGAGCGCCGCGTTCCGACCCTTGTCGGCCTCGTTCCTGGTGCGAACTTCTACGAGCGGGAAGTCTCTGAGATGTATGGTGTTGAGTTCGAGGGTCATCCTGATCCGGCTCCCCTTTTGCTTCCCGAGGATTTGGAGGGTCCGCCACCTATGCTCGCTGACACTCGCGAAGAGGAGGGCTCGACTCATGAGTAAGACAGTTGTTCCCATTGGTCCTCAGCACCCGTTGCTGAAGGAGCCTCTCGCGTTCGAGCTTACGGTCGAGGGTGAACGCGTTATCGAGAGCGCGATGCGGATAGGTTACGTGCATCGTGGGATCGAGCGGTTGTGCCAACAACGTACCTACGTGCAGGGTATTCACCTTGTGGAGCGGGTCTGTGGCATCTGCTCCCAGATTCATTCGACGACCTTCTGTCGGGCGGTGGAGGCGTTGTTGGACGTGGAGGTTCCGCTGCGTGGTGCCTACATCCGAGCTCTTCTCTGTGAGCTCGAGCGGGTTCATAGTCACCTTCTATGGTTCGGCGTCCTCGCCCGCAACATAGGCTTTGACACGATCTTCATGTATGCGTGGCGCGATCGGGAGATTGTCTTGGACATCTTGGAGGACTTGTCCGGAGGACGGGTCTCCCATGCAGCGAACGTGATCGGAGGCGTGCGCGTCGACCTGGACAGCCATCACAAAGAGGAGATTCTGGGTCAGTTGGACGTGCTGGATACACAGGTGGCTGAGCTTCTCAGCGTGGTGGAACACGAGCCCACTCTTCGGGCTCGAACGCAGGGGGTCGGGTGCCTAACCCTGGAGCAGGTGCGCAAATACTGCGTCGTGGGCCCTGTCGCTCGGGCATCGGGTCTGGATATTGACCTAAGACGCGATTCGCCGCAGATCCCCTATGATCGTCTGGATTTCGAGGTGCCTCTGCACGACGCTGGCGATGTGTGGGCGAGGACGCTTGTCCGCGGCTGGGAGACGGTGCAAAGCCTAAGGCTGTGCCGACAGATCTTGGTCTCTCTACCCGAAGGGCCGGTTTCGACGCGAGCACCACGGCGCGTGGCAGCCGGTGAGGCGATTGCGCGTGGTGAGGCTCCGCGTGGAGAGGTTTTCTACTACGTACGCAGCGATGGCAGCGACACCCCAGCGCGGGTGAAGATCCGGACTCCGACGCTGACCGCGCTGATCACATTGCCGGAGCAGCTGAAGGAAATCGCGATGGCTGACGTTTCAGTGGTGCTGTCCGGTGTCGATCTCTGTATTGCCTGTGCTGATCGATGAAGGGCATCGAGTTGGGAGGTGTCGTGACCGTCCTGTTCCGTCTGTTGGTTTTCCCAGGCTTTCTGTTTCTGTTCGCCTGCGCGATGATCTTCGACTGGGTGGACCGCCGCGTGATTGCGCGCTTTCAGGAGCGCGTCGGACCCCCGTGGTATCAGCCCGTGGCGGACTTTATCAAGCTGCTGGCAAAGGAGGACATCCTTTCAGGCGGCACTCACGAGTTGGCAGCAGCGGCGCTGCCTGTGGCAGCCCTCGTTGCAGTGCTCATGGCTGCAGTCTACGTCCCTGTTGGTGCAACTGCCGCGATCTCCTTCGAGGGGGACCTGATCCTTGTCCTGTTCCTGCTTAGCATCCCGGCGCTGGCCTACTTTCTGGCAGGGTGGGTCTCGACTGGTGTCTACAGCCTCATTGGCGGTAATCGCTCCTTGCTGCAGTACTTCTCCTACGAAGTGCCGTTCCTAATGGCCCTCGCGGGGCCTGCAGCGCTTAGCGGAACTTGGTCGATTGCGCGTATCGTCGAGTACCAAGCTCAGACCTCCTGGGGGCTGCTGATGCAGCCGCTGGGCTTTGTCTTGGCTATCGTAGGCTTAATCGGCAAGCTCAAGCGAGATCCCTTGGACATCCCCAAGGCTAAATCGGAGGTCGTTGGTGGCTCGTTGACCGAGTTCAGCGGGAGGAAGTTGGCCCTCTGGCACTTGGCCATGGATATGCAGACGGTGGTGGGGATCTTTCTGCTGGTCAACCTTTTTGTGGGTGAGAGCCGATTCCTCGGGTGGTTGCCGGCGTTGCCGGTGTTCGCGCTCAAGTCATTGGTCATCCTTATCACGCTGTCGATGGCGTCGGTGCTTTATGCGCGCCTGCGGATCGATCAGCTTGCTGACCTAGGTTGGCGAGTGCTTGCCCCCCTGGCTCTTCTCCAGCTCTTGGCCAATCTGTGGATAGGAAGCTAATGATTAGCCAGGACGAATGGAGATGTGACATGAGGAGGCCCATGGCCGTATGAAAACCCGATCCCACCCCCGAGCTGTTGCGTTTCTCTTGCCCCATATTTGGAAGGCTCTAGCCAGGGGCGCTTGTACAGTTGACTATCCCTTTGGCGAGGCCGAGATTCCGCCAGGATACCGTGGCGTGGTCAAGATCAAAGCCGAGCTCTGCAGAGGATGTGGGCTGTGCGCTCGAGACTGCCCCGCATCTGCCCTCGAGCTAGTGCGTAGGGGCCGGGACGAGTTCCAGCTGATCTACTATCCAGATCGGTGCGCCTACTGCGGGCAGTGTGAGGCGAGCTGCAACTTCGGGGCGATTTATCAAGTTAATGAGTTCGTGCGCGGTACCGACCGCCCTGACCAGCTGCGCGTTGTGCTGGTGGATCGCAAACCTTCCGACGAGGGAGATGAGGCCTGAGCTCAGTACTCAGGCCTCCGACTACCAGATTGATGCTTTGTGGTGTCTGCTTTGGCCAGCCGGACAACCGGCTTGGACCTCTCAGAGCAACCCAGAGTCGCTGATGTGTTCCGACTTTGGGTCGCCGATAGCCCTCCTTCACGGTTCAAGCTGTCGATCGCGGCGGCGCTGGTAGTCCTCGAGATCCACGTAGTTCCGGATAAAGCCCCCTTCGATCGCCCAGACGTGCGTCGCAAACTCCCTGATGAAATACCGGTCGTGAACGACAGCCAGCACGGTGCCCTCGAAGGCCGTCATGGCCTGCTCGAAGCTCGCGCGACTGGGGATGTCGAGGTGGTTAATTGGCTCATCCAGAAGCAGGCAGTTGCACCCACTGGCAACCAATCGCGCCAGCACCAGCCGCGCTCGCTCGCCATAGCTCAGGCTGCGGATCGGGACAAACACGTCATCTCCCGCGAAGAGGAAGTAGTGCAGGAAGGATCGAACCTCGGTGTCGGACATGGCGGCAGCCTGACGAATCGTGGCAAAGGGCGTGCTGGTCGGGTCAAGATTCTCCTGTTCCTGGGCATAGTATCCGATCTTGACGTTGCTCCCGATCGTGATCTTGCCAGCGAGTGGGGCGATCTCGCCTGTGATGGTTCGCAACAGCGTCGTCTTGCCGGTGCCGTTCGCGCCAAGCAGCGCGACCCGCTCGCCCTGTACGAGGATCTCATTGATGTCCCGAACGAGTGAGTCCCCATCGTAGCCGATGGCCAAGTTCTCAAAGCGCAACACCTCCTGGCCGCTCTCCGGTGTATCGACGAATTCGAGTTTCATATGCCAGCTGAGCCTGGGCTTCTCGACCTTCTCAGCTTCTAGCTCCCTTTCGATGCGACGTCTCTGCACGACGGCGCGACGGGCGATGCCTTTGGCGATCTTGCGGATGCTAAAATCGATGGTGCCCCGCTCGATGCTGCCGGCGTAGTTGGACAGTCGACGGGCCTCGCCAGTCAGTTGCGCGATGCGCTCCTGCTGGGCCGTGTAGGCCTCCCAGTGTCGCTCGGTCTCCCTTCGTCTGGCCTGGAGGTACTCTGTATAGTTGCCAGGATAGGCGGTAAGACGATGTGTCCTCTCATCAAGCTCGTAGATCCAGTTCACCGTTCGATCCAGGAAGGTCCGGTCGTGGGAGACGATCAAGGCGGCCCCATCGTACTGGGACAGCCAGCATTCTAGCCACTCGAGGGCCTCGATGTCGAGGTGGTTGGTAGGCTCGTCCAGCAACAGGATCTGTGGCTTCCTGATCAACAGGCGCGCAAGACCTAAGCGAGTCTTCTGCCCCCCGCTCAAGTGCCCCACCGGCGTGGAGAGTGGGAGGTGAGCGAGGTCCAGACCCGACAGCACCTGCTCAACTTCGTGCTCGGGCGTCTGGCGCAGTGCGAGCCTCTCCAGTCGAGTAAGCGCTTCGGCGTATGCGTCCAGAAGACGCCGCTGTCGTTCTCCCGTTGCCGAGGACAGCGCCTCGGCAAACTCCGCTACCTGGATCTCAGCTTCGGCGAGGTCGCGCTGCTCCTGGCGCAGGACGTCGTCCAGCGTGTCCTCGGCACTATAGGTAAGGCCCTGCTCCAGATACCCAACGACTAGGTTTGATGGGTCCATCTTCACGCTGCCCCGATCGGGCCGCTCGTGACCCGTGAGGATGCGCAGCAGCGTCGTCTTGCCTGAACCGTTAGGCCCGACCAGGCCTATCCGGTCGCCGGGATTGATGGTGAATGTAACTCGGTCAAGGACGGCTAAGTCCCCGTAACGCTTGCAGATATCGGATGCTTGTAGCATGTAAGGTCGGTCCTCTCTGACCCTCTGGGATCACGCCAGAGGTCTCTTGGGTAAAATCTTCGGGCACTGGGGTGGTGAGGACGCGGGCTGCCGCACGGGGATGCTGCTCAGTGGCAACAAAAAACGCCGTGGGCTTTAAGCACCACGGCCTTGTGATCTAGAGCGATTAGTGGAACTAGCGCGCTGTCAGCACAGCTGGCAATCAGGTGCCCTTTGCCCGACGTCGAAATGCGCTAGCTCTGTCATTCCCAATCAACTCCTTGACCCATATTCTGGTCTGAACTGGCCTCAGTATACAGGTTTTTCGCCGGCTGTCAATGCTACACGGCGCGGAGATAGCTGGCCCACTGCTCCAGGCCCTCATCGGGCGCTGGGTAGTAGCCGTTCTGCCGGTAGACCCGCACGACCTGGGGGAGTAGGCCGGTCGTGATCTCGTAGTTGATGGTCTCAGCCCAGTGGGCTACCTCCTCAGCCGTGATCTGGCCGGCGCCCTGACGACCGATGGCAACGACCTCGTCGCCCACCTTTACGCCATCGATGTCGCTGACCTCCACGACGAACTGGTCCATACAGATGCGCCCACGGATGGGTGCCCGATGGCCTCGGATCAGGACCTCGCCACGGTTGGAGGCTAACCGTGGATAGCCATCACCGTACCCCAGGGAGACAAGCGCAACGCGAATGGGTTTCTCTGCCGTGAACGTTCGCCCATAGCTGACCGACGCACCTGCCTGGAGATCCCGGACCTTGATCACCGTGCTCTTCAGTTCCAGAGCCCGCCGAAGCGGGAAGGGAGGCGTCGTTTCGGAGGAGGGGGCCATGCCGTAGATGAGCAGACCGGGCCGCACGGCAGCCAGATGGGCTTCCGGCAAAGCCACAAGCCCGGCGCTGTTGCAGATATGGGGGAGCGGAATGGCGTAACCAGCATCCTCGACGGCCTTGAGGATCTGCTGGAAATGGCGCCACTGCTCGTGGGCGAAATCCAGATTAGGCTCGTCGGCAGCGGCGAAGTGGGAGAAGAGACCCTGGACAACGAGGTGAGGAAGTCGACCGACCTCGCAGATGAAGTCAACAGTCTGTTCGGGCTCCAGGCCATAGCGGCTCATGCCGGTGTCGATCTTCACGTGGACAGGCACACGCTGCTCGGCGCGGTCTGAGATGAGTTGTGCAGTCTCCAAGTCTACGAGGGTTGGCGTGATTGCGTGTCCCAGCACCAGATCGACACCTGAGGGTGGGATGTGGCCTAGGAGCAGGATGGGGGCGTCGATGCCCGCCTCGCGCAGCGCAACCGCGGCCTGGATGCGGTGCACTGCCAGCCAGGTCGCGCCTGCTTCCAGCGCGATTCGCGCCACCGGACGAAGACCGTGGCCGTAGGCGTTGGCCTTGACGCTGGCGATGATCTCCGTCTGATCTCCTACAAAGGCTTTGATCGCCTGAACATTCTGAGCGATGGCGTCCAGGTCAATCTCGGCCCAGGTCACTACCCCATCGGGAATCACAGGTGAGTGTCTCCTTATGGTCCTTGTCGTGGTGAGGAAGAGGCTCAGGAATCTTTGGGGCCTGTCAGGTCGCTAGCCGTGAAGCTATCCGGCAGCAGGCGTCCCAGGGTGCTCGCTGTGTAGTTGCCCTGCGTGTCTGAGATGTAGACCGGCATCGCGTCGTCTCCAAACTCGCGCATCACCTGGCGGCAGGAGCCACAGGGTGTTCCCGCGTTCTCCGTGACCACCGCGAGCGCAAGGAGCCGCCGGGCCCCCGCGGCGATGGCCTTGAAGATAGCGACGCGCTCCGCGCACATGGTGAGCGGATAGACTGCGTTCTCTACGTTCGTGCCAGTGTACACACGCCGATCATCGGCGAGCACAGCTGCCGCTACCTTGTAGCCGGAGTACGGGGCGTAGGCATTGCGATAGATCGCTCGTGCGGCCTCAATCAACTCCGCTGCCGTAGTCGTCTGGTCCGTAGGCTCGTGGGATTCTGTGTTGGTTTTTTTCATGATTGCTACACTTTCAAGCGGCTACTTGTCCTCGTCGTCGCCGGAGGCATCCAAGTCCTCGGCCCGTTGCTCTGGCAGGCCCGAGAGCGACCCGTGAGGTCGCGCGGGCACCCCATAGACGAGGGTGTACGGCGGGACGTCCCGGGTCACGACGGAGCCAGCGCCGGTCTTGGCGCCCTCGCCGACCCGAACCGGTGCGATGAGCAAGGAATCAGAGCCGATGAAGGCACCTGCCTCGATGGTGGTAGGATGTTTGCGCTCACCATCGTAGTTGCAGGTGATGGTTCCAGCGCCGACGTTGACGTGCGCACCGGTCGTGGTGTCCCCCAGATAACTGAAGTGTCCCATATGTGATCCCGGTCCCAGCGTGGACTTCTTGAGCTCCGCGAAGTTGCCAATGTGGGCGCCGGTGCAGACATAGGAGCCAGGCCGCAGGTGACTGAAGGGGCCGATGTCGCTGTCCGGTTCCATCTCAGAATGTTCGATGACGGAGGCTGTCACCCGACATCGGTCTCCAATCGTCGACGTGTCGATAATCGTGCCGGGCCCGATCTCACAGGCCTCGCCGATGACGGTGGCGCCGCGGATATGGGTGTTCGGCAAAACGACCGTATCGCGTCCAATTACCGCGTCAGGGGCGATGTAAGTCGTGACGGGGTCTATCAACGTCACGCCCTCTAGCATCCAGTCTTCATTGATCCTCTGACGAAGGACGCGCAACGCATCGGCGAAATCCACGCGCGTGTTGATCCCCATCGCTTCCGTTGGATCGTCGAGGATCATGTCGACGACGGCCAGGCCGGCGCTAGATGCTAGCTCGACCATATCGGTGAGATAGAGCTCACCTTTCTCCGCGCTGGGCTCAAGATTCGGAAGGTTCTCCCACAGAAATCCTGCATCAAAGACGTAGATCCCGGCATTCAGCTCGCGGATCTTCAGTTGCTCCGGTGTCGCTTCTGGCTCCTCCACGACGCGCAAGACCCGGTCCTGCTCATCTCGCAGGACTCGGCCAAACCCCTGGGACTCATCGCGCACCACGACGAGCATCGCGATGGCGGCTCTAGAGGCCTGCTGTATATCGACCAGGCGTTCCAAGGTGGCCAGCCGCAGGAGCGGCATATCACCATAAAGGACCAGGACTGAGTCCGAGGTGCCCTCGAGAAGGTCGCGGGCTTGTAAGACAGCGTGACCGGTGCCCAGCCGTCGTTCCTGCCGGACAAAGCGGGCACGGTCGCCTGCGTACGCGCGCAGGGGCGCCTCCGTTTCGGCGCCGACGACGATGACAGGGTCTGCACCGGTGAGCTTCGTTGCCAATTCGAGGTTGTACTCGATCATAGGCCGTTCCCCGAAGTCGTGAAGAACCTTGGGCACGCTCGACTTGAAGCGTGTGCTCTTCCCCGCTGCAAGAATCACCACGGTCAGACTCATCGCTACTTCCTTTCCGGTTCGAGGCGAGCCCTATTCCCTTGCCCCCGGCGGCCCTCGTCGGGGCTTCCGTCTGGGCATTATAGCACACGGGCATGGTGCGACAACAGCTTGATGAACGGGCGCTAGGCCTCTGTGGGGCATGGTCCGTGGCTCCACGTGTATGCGTTTTGGGCGTGGGCTCTTGTGACGCGTGCTGTTGAGGGTATAATTCGGGGTGTGAGCGATCCAATTCATCTCCCGAACTTAGTCGACACGCCTCCGCGAGAAACAGGACGTTTCGCGCGGTATGCCAGATGCGTGCGCCTGCTGGTCCAAGCGTTGGGGCTGACCGCGCTGCTCTTTCTGGCAGCATCAACCGTTTGGGCCGCGGTCACGATTGCGGATTTCTACGTTGAGGCGGGTGAGGTCGACATCTCCGTGTTTTGGGAGACGGCCAGCGAGATCGGCAACCTCGGCTTTTATGTGTGGCGCAGCGAAACCGAACTCTATGGCTATCAGAAGCTGCCTTTGGACGCGCCGGAGGCGCAGTTTATCCCTAGCGAGGACTTCGGCGTCGGGGCGTTTTACACGTTTGTCGACGTCCAGGTCACACCGGGCATTCTCTACTACTACAAGGTCCAGGATGTGCCGGCGGATGGATCGCTGGGCGGGTTCGTGGGGCCTGAGGCCGCCGGGATCGATGTGACACCGACCCAGACGCCCACCCCCACGGCGACGCCGACCGATACCCCCACACCCACGTCAACGCCAACACCCGAACCCACGCAGCCGACGACGCCGGAGGATCCTGTGGTGAAATTCTGGGCGGAACCGACGCAAGTCCAGGCCGGTGACTGTGCCACGGTTCAGTGGCAGACCGCCAATGTGCAGGCGGTCTTCCTCGACGGGGTGGGGGTCTCCGGTCAGGGGGCACGAAGCTTCTGTCCTTGTGAGAGCGAGACGCACGTTCTGAACGTCCGGTTTCTGGACGGGAGTGCTCGGAACTACGAGGCGCGTATTGAGGTGACGGGTACGTGCGGCTCTGATGCGCGCCCCTCGCCGTCCGATTCTGTGCTGCCGACGCTGACGCTCTCGGCCACGCCACGGAGGTCGCCGACGCCCGAGTCAGTCTTAGGTGCCGGCCTTACGCGGACCCCGTCGACGGCGACACCGAGGCCACGGGTGACGACGGAGGCCCGAACTCAGGCAGAGTCCCCGCTTCCGACGTCGCGCGTGAGCGGGTTGGTTCCGGAGCCTGACAGCCCTCTGCCGTCGCCGTCCGGTGACCCAGCGCTGGGGGTGACCAGCGGTTCCCCGGAGGCTGCGGGCCCGGGGGAGGGCATCGTTGAGGGGGTCGCGACACGTGATGAGGGCTATCAGCTTTGGGTTCTGGTCGCCCTTATGGGTCTGGGGCTGCTTGTTGGCGGCTTCTGGTTGTGGAAGCGGGGATGAGTGGCCCGCGCCTGACTTGGTCTCGCGGCATATTGATGGCGCTCTTGCTTCTCCAGAGTGCGTGCACGGCAACGCCAGAACTTACTGCTAGTCCGGAAGCGGATCTAGGGTTCCCTCAGTCGGTTGTCGTTCCCTCAAGCTGGGTCGTGTTCGTGCATCGGGAGGGGCCGTACTGGCTTGGGCCTGATTGGTGGCGCGATCGGGGGATCGAAGCCGACAATCTCGATGAGGTCCCTATCCGGCTGACGCATAAGGGGGAGCCGATCCCCTATCAGCGCGTGGCTGCCCCTGAGGGCTGGGGACTCTTCTTCTACGCCCAAGCTGACGCTGCGTCTGCGACGTTTGGTGACAGCTACGTCGTCACAGTAGATGAGGCCAGCGGTGCTGCTTTCGAGGCTGATGCGGCTCTCGGGGCACCGGGCGAGTGCCAGACGTCCACGCTGACAATACAATGGCACGAGGAAGACGCGATCTACCGACCCACGAGTCCCGCCGACCCGCCGTGGCTGTGGCAGCCCCTTCGCCCTCCCGAGAGTTTGACCTTTTCCGTCGTGCTTACCGACGTTGTGCCGTCTCAACCGGTGTCGCTGACGGTCAGGCTCTGGGGGCAGAGCAGCATGCCCGAGGATCCAGACCACCATCTGCGGGTCACGTGGGAGGATGGATTGACTGCGGACCATTACTGGGATGGGGCTGAGATGGTGATTGTCGACCTCGTCATTCCTGATGTAGGCCAGGAGGCAAACACGCTGCAACTCGCGGCCCCGGGTGGCACCGAGGCGGCGGTTGAGGTGAACTGGCTAGATGGTTTTGGCATAACCTGGCGACAGGAGCTTGTGATGCGGCCTGGCGCCTGGGTGCGTTGGCAGGCGGAGTCTGACGCTATAGCGTGCATTCGGTGGCAAGGCGGGAATCCGCCAGAGACGTTGCTAGCCGTAATGGTTGACGACAGTAGCAACGCACGCTTGGGCGACGTGACCTGGGACGCCGAATCGGGTCAGCTCCAGGTGCCGCAGCGTGCCGGCGACCTCGGTTGGGTCGGCATCCCTTGGGAGGCCCCTTCTCCTGACCGCGTGCGTCCCCTTGAGGCGCTCGTGGCGTCAGAGTTTCGCGAGGTGGAGTATCTGGCAGTGGCCGCCAGAGAGTACCATGCAGCCCTCAAGCCGCTGTTGGATCGGCGTGCTGGAGAGGGATATGCCGTGGGCGTCACAACGCCGGAGGCCCTCTATGACACCTATGGGAATGGGTTGGCTGAGGCCGGAGCCATCCAAGAGGGTATCCGGACCCTCGATTCAGAGGGTGCCTTGAACTACGTGCTGTTGGTCGGCGATGCGCCAACGGATTCAGCCGCACGTACGGATCCCGGGCTGGCGATTCCCACCGCCTGGGTTGAGACGGCGCACTTGGCAGCAACAGCATCCGATTTCCTCTTGGTCTCAGATGGCAGTTCTGTTGCCGTGGCATCCATCGGGCGACTTCCGGTGGAGACGCCGGCGGAGTTGGAGAGAGTTGTCGAGAAGACGCTAACGTGGCAACCTAGCGATCGTCTGGCCCTGGTGGGCGATGATGAGGCCCCTTTCGCGGGTCTGGTGAATCAGCTCAACGAGATCCGGGAAGCTAGTCTGGTACTGGACCTTGCGGAAGGAAACGCTCGAGATGAGTTGTTGGCTTGGTTGGCTGAGGGAGCCGGTACGCTGGTCTACGCGGGCCACGGGAGCATGCAGATGCTGGGTGACGAGGCCTTCCTCACCGCAGAGGATGGTGAGAGTTGGGATGGGCCGACGGTGGTGGTGGCGTGGACGTGCCTGTGCGCTGGCTTTGCTCACCCTGGTTATGAGGCCCTTGCAGAGGCATGGCTGGGGTCCTCAGGCGGCGTTGTGGCTGTGGTGGGCCCGACGGGGGAGACGACGACAGCGGAGCAAAAGACTATGGCGTTGGCTCTTCAACAGGCGTTGGTGTCCGGAGAGACTCTGGGCGATGCGATGTGCGAGGCGTGGGCTGCCGCGACGTCGGACGATGCGAGGCGTGGGTTCCTCCTGTTGGGCGACCCTGCCATACGTCCCATGTCTACAGGCGACGGAGGGATGAGTGATCAGTAAACGCCTCGTTCGGGGTATCGGATTCGCGCTGGTGCTGATTGGGGGCGCCCTGATCGGCCTGGCCCTGCTGCGGGGCAGTAAGGGAGGGGCATTTTGGGCGCTACCTGCGCCGCTCGATGCCGCCAGCACGTCCGCGCCCTCACCGAGCGGGACGATCACGGCAGCGCCCCCTCCGACCTTCACCAACACACCGCAGCCGCTTGTGCCGACCAGAACCGCGGTGCCGTCCACGAGAACGGTGTTACCTACGGTCGTCGACCCTACGGTTACCTCCGCAGCGGTTGACCCGCCAACTGCTCAGAAGCCTACAACCGAGGCGTTCTCAACACCAACGCCATCTGCCACGCCGACGGTGTTGACGCCTGACGTCTCGGCGTATGTGGTCCCTCCGGACGAGCGGCACCGCCTGGGTGTCTCGCTTCCTGAGGGCGCTGATCGCGACTATGACCTCGCGCCGCTGGAGATCGGATGGGTGATGGACTGGAATGTCCGCTTCTCGACGTCGCTGGACGATGAGATTGACTACGCTCAGACGGTTAGATTGTGGCAGGGCACGCTCTATCCCGACGCTCCGACACTCACAGCCGTCGCGGCTGCGCGTCCTGGGTCCTTGTGGCTGATCTCCAATGAGCCCGACGTGCGATGGCAGGACAACACGCCCCCAGACGGCTATGCTGTCCTCTACCACGAGGCGTATGAAGCGATAAAGGCGGGGGATCCGTCGGCTGTCGTTGCCGTGGGGGGCATCTCACAGCCCACCGAACTCAGGCTGAGATACCTCGACCTGATGCTCGAGGCCTACAGGACCAGGTTTGGGAGGCCGCTGCCGGCGGACGCCTGGCACATTCACAACTATATGTTGCGGGAAGAGCGAGATTCCTGGGGAGTCGATATCCCTCCGGGTCTACCAGATGACACCGGCATGCTGTATGGGATCGATGACTCAACAAACCTGGAGCTGTTCAGAGCTCAGATTCTCAGCTTCCGACGATGGATGCAGGACCGAAGCTATGGGGATCTACCCTTGGTGGTCTCCGAGTTCGGCGTGCCGATGCCACCGGACTACGGATTCCCGCCCGATCGCGTCGGCCATTTCCTCCGCGAGACGTGGCGCTTCTTCCTCAGTGCTACAGACCCGCAGCTCGGCCTGGCGCGCGATGGGGGGCGACTTGTCCAGCAATGGTGCTGGTTCAGCTTGGGGGATGCAAACTACCCAGCGGGCGATCTCATCGATACACAGAGGGGCACGGGAGATTGGACGCCCCTGGCGCTCGTCTGGATGGAGATGGTGGGGCGATAGACTCTGATGCCGGGGTCTCGCGGTACGCGTGGTCGGCAGGTGAGCTACCTAGGGCACATTCTGCCCTTCCTTGGCATAGGTGTAGTGGTGGCCGCGGTCTATGGTCTGACCATAGCGCCATCGTTGACCTGGGAGCACTGGGGCACGGACGGGGGCGACCTTGTGACCTCGGCAGTGACCGGTCGGGTGTCCCACCCTCCAGGCGCGCCGCTCTACTTCTATCTGAGTCTCGCAGCGGTCAGAATCTGGCCTGGAGATCCGGCTCGGGTGCTCAACGGCGTCTCGTCGGTGATGGCGCTCGGCGCCGCGATCGTCACGGCGGCTGTCCTGAGGCGCCTCCAGGTTTCTTGGTGGGCCGCTGCTGGGGCCGCGCTCTCGCTGGCCTTCTCGTCATGGCTCTGGTCGCAAGCCGTGATCACGGAGATTTACACGACGGGAGCGCTCTTGACGGGGTTGACGCTTCTCTTGCGCGAGATTGTGCCTCCGGAACGGCCGGTCGCGGCCTTCGTGCTGGGGGCGATGGTGGGCCTCGCAGCGTCGGTACACCTTACGCTGCTTGTCCTCGCCGTCTACGTCGGAATCGCGGCTGGAGAGCACTGGCCTGTGGCTCTGGCAGGCCTCTTGTTGGGCTTGGTCCCTTCCTACGCATTGCTCCCTCTTTTTGGACCGTGGCCCCAACCGTGGGGCGACTTGCGGACGTTTGCGGGATGGTGGACCTACGTCTCAGGACGGTTCTATTGGGGCAACGCCTTTGGGTTGGCTCTGTCCTACTGGCTGCGGCGGGCGCTGGCGTGGGCTTCCTTGATGAGCCGCCAGTTCACCCCGGTGGGCCTCGTGCTCACCGTTCTCGGCGCGCGGGCGCTATGGCGGGGTGAGCGGCGCCGCGCGGCGGGGTTGCTCGTGGCGATCCTTGGAGCTTCTCTCTACGCCATCGGCTACGACTCCGCCGACTCTTGGGTCTATCTTGTGGGCCTCATGCCGGCGCTGGCTCTGATCTTGGGCTTGGGGCTGGAGGAAGCACGACGATGGGGCATGCCCGCTGGCTTGTCTCTGCTCCTGCCTTTAGCCTTGGTTGTGCTAAACTGGGGGCATATGGACGTCCACAACGACTACCAAGCGGCACACTGGCTTGAGAGAACTTTGGAGCAACTGCCCTCGGATGCCGCGGTTGTTACCCAACAGGACCGTCATACCTTCGCGCTCTGGTATGCTCGCGACGCACTGGGACGCCGTCAGGATCTGCTCATCGTCGATCGTCAGCTATGGGGATACGAACCGTATAATGTGTTTCTGTTCGGTGAGAGGGCTCGAGCGGTGGAGCAGCTTGATGACGTGGTTTCTCAGCGCCCTTGGTGCGAGATAGGGCCTGACGGCGAGGTATCCTGCCTATGAACCGTGCTGCACTTCTGCGATGGGTAGGTGTGTTTCTTGTTTTCTTGGCCCTTATTGCTTTGGGTGTGTGGGCAGCCGACACCTACAGCGCGGCACGGGGTCTGCTCCAAGGCTTGAGAGAGGTGCAGGGACTCGTGTCGGCCGATATCGGCTCGGCGGGTGTCCGCAGCCTCGACCCTGCTGCCGTCGATGGAGTGATCAGGGGCGCGCGCAAGGACGTTGTGACGCTCAAACGAAATGTCGGCTGGCTGGTCCCGCTCGTGGGGAGGCTCGGCTGGGTCCCGCGGGTTGGTGATCTTCTCGCGACAGCGCCGGCTCTGCTCGAGCTTGGGGATACGCTTACCGAGGCAGGGGTCTTGCTGTGGGACGATGCGGCGCCGCTGCTGGTGGGCCATCAGGGAGGGGTGTCGGCGATGGACTTGATGCCCACTGCCATAGCATCGCTCTCACAGGGCCTTGATCGCAAGATAGCCTTGATAACGCGAGCTGAGGTGGCCTATGACGCCATTGATCCGGACGTCTTGCCCTACAGGTTCCAGGAGCCGTTTGCGAAGCTCGGTGAAGGCCTGCCCCTCCTTGGCGAGGGCCTAAGCGCGGTGGAGATCGCGCCGTATCTCTTGGGGATGGGCCAGCCCCGCACCTACCTCGTGCTAGCCTTGAACGAGGATGAGCTGAGACCTGGAGGCGGCTTCATCTCCGGTGTGGGCGAGCTCCGCGTTTCGGACGGGCGCGTGATGTCGCTGACGTTTCAGGATAGCTATGCCGCCGATGACTTCTCTCAGCCCTACCCAGAGGCGCCCGAGCCGTTGCAGCAGCTCATGGGTATCGAGCTGTTGCTCTTCCGCGATAGCAATTGGTCGCCAGATTTTCCAACGTCAGCACGTCAGGCGATCGCGCTCTATCGGCCCGGCTACGACCTGCCGGTGGATGGTGTGATCGGTGTGGATCAGCGAGCGCTTCGCTTGCTGGCGGAAGGCATCGGCCCTGTCACGCTGCCCGACCAGGAGGAGCCGATAGGCCCGGCGGACGTCGTGGCCTTCGTCCGAGACGCTTGGGCTCCAGACGATGGCCTACTCAATCGGGAGTGGTGGTCTCAGCGGAAGGGCTTTATGGAAGCGCTAGCGAAGGCCTATCTGGCCCGCTTGGAGTCGGGTAAGGCCGACCTGACCGCATTGGGCCAAGCTGCCTTTGAGGCCTTGGAGACGCGGCACGTTCAGATCTACGTTGAGGATCCGGCAACTGCCGCGCTTCTTGCCAAGAGAGGGTGGGACGGCTCCGTACTCCTTTCAGAAGGCGATTACCTCCTGGTGTCGGAAGCCAACGTCGGGTACAACAAGGCCAGCACCAGCGTCAGCCGGAAAGTGAGCTATGCCGTGGATCTGCGGGAGGCCGAGATCGTGGCGGATGTTGTGTTGCAGTATGATCACTCGAGCAGGCCGGGGGCCGCGTGCGACCCTAGCCTGCGCTACGATCCTACCTATGTGGCGATGATGGACCGCTGCTATTGGGCGTACGTCCGGGTGTTCGTCCCGTCGGGTGCCGTCCTGACCTCGGCGAGTCATCATCCGATCCCTGCTGACAGCATGGCTATGGGCCGGCCCTGGTCAGGGGAGGCCCAAGTGTCGACGGGCGTTGACCTCTATGCGGAGTTCTCCCAGGCATTTCTGCTACGCAGGGGGGCGCGGGAGGAGCTGCAGTTCAGCTACGTGCTCCCGTCCTCGGTTCTTGAGCGTGAGGCAGACGGCTCCACGACCTATTGTCTTCTCGTGCAGAAGCAGCCGGGTGTTGTAGCGCTAGACCTTGATTTGTCGATATGGTTGCCATCTGGAAGTGAAGCCCGCGTGGTCCATCTGGAACCAGAGGGAGCCCTTGCAGCGGAGGAGGCAGCCGTCGATCAGCAGGGCGTGCTGCGGCTAGAGATGGTCTCCGAGACCGATGTGAGAGTCGTTGTCAACTACAAACAGCCTGAGGAGTGAGTGAAATGAGTCGGAGTAGGAAGACACTGTGGCTGTTAGGGTTTGTTGGCGCAATCGCGGTGGCTTTGGCTGCGTTGCCCGTGGCGTGGGCGATGCCGCCCCACGGCGAGCTCCTTCAGACCGTTCCGACGAGGACACCGACACCGGGACCTGTCACCGATACGCCTCGTCCGTCGGAGCCGACCGAGCCTCCGGCGACCCAGCCGGCTCCCGAGCCGTCAGCGACGCCGACTCCCTCCGCCACGCTCACCCCGACAGAGCGTGCCCCTGAGGTCTCGCCTACGGCTTCGGTCACGACCACAGCAGGCATTGATGTCACGGACACCGTGACGCCCTCTCCGACGGCGTCGAGGGCAACCGTAACCCCATCAGCGACTTTGACGGCGACATCGACACGTACACCGATACCCTCCGAGGAGTCGGCCTCGACAGAAGAGCCCGCTGCATCGCCTGGGGCATCGTCTGGAGGGATGAGCGCGCCGACTCCTACCGTTGAAGTACTTAGGGGCCAAGCTTCGGCTTCCTCTGTTCCTTGGCTGTGTGGTGGCGGCGGCCTGCTTTTGGCGGTAGGGATCGTCATCCTGCTGACCACGCGAAGGTCAGAAGCAGAGGGTGGCGAACATTAGCGCGTTGTGACCCGACGTTGAGGCTGCGCCGAAACGGGCGTTTCACTCAGGATATCGTGCGCGAGCTCGGCTGTGACCTCTTCTTATGCCTTGTCCGAGGCTCCGTCGAGGACCTTGTGCAGGAACTGGCCCGTATAGCTGGCCTCACACTGCGCCACGCTTTCCGGCGAGCCCTCGGCGATGACGTAGCCCCCGGCGTCGCCTCCTTCCGGCCCCAGGTCGAGGATCCAGTCCGCCGTCTTGATGACGTCCAGATTGTGCTCGACGACCACTACGGTATTGCCGGCATCGGTGAGGCGGTGTAAGACATCGAGCAGTCTCTGGATGTCGGCGAAGTGCAATCCTGTGGTGGGCTCATCGAGGATGTAGAAGGTGCGCCCCGTGGCAACCCGACTCAGCTCCTTCGCCAACTTCACGCGTTGAGCCTCACCTCCGCTCAGGGTCGTCGCGCTCTGCCCCAATTTGAGGTAGTCGAGGCCTACATCGTGGAGCGTCTGCAGTTTCCGAGCGATCTTGGGATGCGCCGCGAAGAAGACCAATGCCTCCTGGACGTCCATATCGAGAACGTCGGCGATGCTTTTCCCTTTATAGCGGATCTGTAGCGTCTCACGATTGAACCTCGTCCCATTGCATTCCTTGCAGGTCACCCATACGTCCGGGAGGAAGTGCATCTTCACACGCTTCTTACCGTGCCCCTTACAGGCCTCGCAACGACCGCCCTTTACGTTGAAGCTGAACCGTCCCGGCTTGTAGCCGCGGACCTTGGCCTCCGGCAGGGCCACAAAGACTTGGCGGATCTCGCCGAAGAGGCCTATATAGGTAGCCGGGTTCGAGCGGGGTGTGCGGCCGATTGGATCCTGCATGATGATGACGACCTTGTCGAGGTGCTCCAGACCTTCGATCGCCTCGTGGGCGCCGGGTCGCGCATCCGCACGGTTCAGTTCACGAGCTAGGGCCGGATAGAGCGTCTCAGCCACCAAGCTGCTCTTGCCGCTGCCGCTGACGCCGGTCACGCAGGTTAGAACGCCCAACGGAAAGCGTGCGTCGATGCGCTTCAGGTTGTGAAGACGCGCGCCCTTTAGGATCAAGCTTCCGTTCGCTGGTGCCCTGCGTCCATTGTTAGGATTAACCACGCTAAGCTCACCGCTCAAGTAACGGCCCGTCAGGGATTCCTTGTTGGCTTTGATCGTCTCCGGAGAGCCGCAGGCGACGACCTTTCCTCCGAGGATGCCGGCGCCTGGGCCAAGATCGATGATCCAGTCGGAGGCCTCCATCGTTTCCGCATCATGCTCGACGATCAACACCGTGTTGCCGAGGTCGCGGAGGTCGCGCAGCGTCTCCAGAAGGGCGCGGTTGTCGCGCGCGTGGAGTCCAATGGAAGGCTCGTCGAGGATGTACAATACACCTACCAGCCCGCATCCGATCTGACTGGCGAGCCGGATACGCTGCGACTCGCCCCCTGAGAGAGAGGGGGCTGGCCGGTCGAGGGTCAGGTAGTGCAGCCCAACATTCAACATAAACTGCAGGCGCTCCCGGATCTCCTTAACCACTTCCTCGGCGATCTCCTTCTCCTCGGCGGTCAGTGACTCTTGAAGCCCGACGGCCCAGGCATGCGCCTCATCGATCGTCATAGCGCCGACTTGGATGATGTTCGTGTCTGCCACGACGACGCCTTGGGCCTCAGGACGAAGGCGGGCGCCACCGCACACGGAGCACGGCAGCTCGCTCATGAAGCTCTGGTACCAGCGGCGTGTGCCTTCCGACTGCGTCTGGTGGAAGAGGCGATTGATGTGAAAGATGATGCCCTTCGCCGGTCGGTTGCTTTCGCCGGACCAGGAGCTGTCGTCGCCCTCGGCGTGGTACTCAAAGTGGATGCGTTCCTTGCCCGAGCCGTAGAGGAGCACGTGTCTGAAGGTCTCGGGCAGAGCTTGCCAGGGTTGCTCCAGATCCACGCCGTAATGGGCAGCGATGGATGTGAGCTGGTGCATCTGCCACTTGCTCTTCTTCTTTCGGATGTTCCCATACCAGCGCAGGGCGCCATCGAGGATCGAGATCGTTGGGTCCTGGATGATGCGTTTCGGATCCACCTCCAGCTTGGTGCCCAGGCCATTGCACTCTGGGCACATCCCGATCGGGGAGTTGAAGCTGAAGAGCTGAGGGCTGAGCTCCGGGAAACTGATCCCGCAGTGGGGACAGGCGTGGTGCTCGCTGAAGAGCAACTCCTCCCCATTTAGGATGTCGACCAGGAGGGAGCCCGCTCCGGCCTTGAGCGCCGTCTCGGTGGAGTCCATCAGACGGGTCCGAAAGTCTGCATCGGCCTGCTCGGGAATGACGAGTCGATCTACCACGAGCTCGATCGTGTGCTGCTTTGTCTTGGCAAGCTTGATGCTGCTGTCAAGCTCCACGGGCATGCCGTCGATGCGCGCCCGCAGGTATCCGTCTCGACGTAGCTGTGCTAGAAGGTTTCGATGAGTGCCCTTGCGCTGTTTCATCAGCGGCGCCAGCATCTGGAACTTCGTTCCTGCTGGGAGTTCGCAGATTTGGTCTGTGATCTGTTGTGCGCTCTGGGCTTGGACGCGGCGACCACAGCTGGGGCAATGGATCTCGCCTATGCGTGCGAAGAGGACTCGCAGGTAGTCCATGACCTCCGTCACAGTTCCAACGGTGGAGCGAGGGTTACGGCTCACAGCCTTCTGCTCGATGGCGATCGCAGGGCTGAGGCCACCGATATAGTCCACCTTCGGCTTCTCCATCTGACGGAGGAACTGCCGAACAAAGGAGGAGAGACTCTCAACGTACCGCCGTTGTCCTTCCGCGTAGATCGTGTCGAAAGCGAGGGAGGATTTCCCACTGCCGCTGACCCCGGTTAGGACGACGAGTCCATTTCGTGGGATCGTTACGTCGATGTGTTTTAGATTGTGCTGCTGTGCGCCCCGGATGGTGATCTGCTGAGATTCCATACTTGCCTGTTTTCCCTTGTAGATTCCTGCGTCGCTCTGCGGATTATACCATTGCTCCAACCGATGAGACTGGCCTCTTCCGAGGAGACGGACCGAATGGGCTGAGGTCGTGCCCTATGGTTGGCGTAGGCTCGAACATAATTTCTATTCACAAACATACTAGGGTAGAAACATGTCAAGAGATGACAAGTATTGAGCTCGCTCTTGACCAAACGACAGCCCGGTTGCGCGCACGCAGATTGATCGGTAGAATCAGGCAGATTCTCACCTAAGGAGCTTCCAATGACTCGGAGACCCAGTTACGCTGATGTGCTCGAGGCTGCGACTCGGATCAGGCCCCACATCCACCACACGCCGTCCTTTACATCAGCTCGGATGAACGCGCTGACCGGGGCAGAGCTTGTCTTCAAAGCAGAGAATCTGCAGAAGACGGGATCGTTCAAGGCGCGGGGGGCGTGCAATGCCATCTTCTCGCTTGGTGAGCGTGAGGCACAGCGGGGGGTCGCTACTCACTCCTCGGGTAACCACGCTCAGGCGGTGGCGTACGCCGCGAGCCTTCGCGGCATTCCCGCAACTATCGTGATGCCCGAGGACGCGCCACCGGTCAAGGTGGCAGCCGTGCGCGACTATGGCGCAGAGATTGTCTGGGCTGGCCCACACCCGCTGGATCGTGAGGAGAAGCTACAGGAGGTGTTGGACCGGACTGGCGCGGTCTTCGTACATCCGTCCAACGATCCCAGGGTGATTGCGGGGCAGGGCACGGCTGCATTGGAGATGCTAGCAGACATCGACCGTGAGCGGAGCCGGGGCCTTGACATCGTGATGGCGCCTGTTGGGGGTGGGGGGCTGCTCTCGGGCACGGCGCTCGCAGTGAGCGGGGCGGCGGACGGAGTCGAGACTGTGGGTGCGGAGCCTGAGACCGTGGACGACGCGGCTCGGTCGTTCCGTGACGGTCGCATCCATCCGCCGACGAACGGGGTAACGGTGGCAGACGGCCTCCGGACTTTTCTTGGGGACGTCAACTTCCCGATCATTCGTCAACACGTCACCCGCATCGTGACGGTCAGCGAGGACGCGATCATCACCGCGATGCGCCTTATGTGGGAGCGCACGAAGCTCATCATCGAGCCGTCCTCGGCTGTGCCGGTAGCGGCGCTCTTCGAGCATCCCGAGGTGTTCAGGAACCGCCGCGTTGGGATCGTGCTCTCTGGCGGCAACGTGAACCTGGATCGCCTGCCCTGGCAGCAGTAGGTTCCCTCACACGGGCAGGGTGTCTGGTCCGACCCTAGGTCCCTACGCACGGAATCCCCCGGGGTTCGGGCGTTCGGGCCGGCGCTTAGGCGAAGAGGCCCAGATGCCTGACGTTCAGGCGAGGTGGCGGTTGTTACGGGAGCAGCAGAACCTTCCCCTGCGTTTTTCGCCCTTCGACATAACGGTGGGCCGCGGCGGCCTCTTCCAGAGGGAAGGCGCGGTCGATCGAGACCTTGAGCTCACCATCTGCCATCCATGCGAAGAGGTCTGAGGTCCGTCGTTCCAGCTCGTCCCGCGTCGCGATGTAGTCGCCGAGGGTGGGGCGCGTAAGGAAGAGCGAGCCCTTGCGGTTCAGCACCTGCGGATCGAGAGGCTCGACGGGACCACTTGCCTGTCCATAGAGCACCATGTAGCCTCGGCGGCACAGGCAGTTCAGTCCCTTTCGGAAGGTTGCCTGACCGACGCCATCGTAGACCACGTGGACGCCGTTGCCCTCTGTAAGCCGATGAACTGCTTCCTCGAAGTCCACCTCCGTGTAGCGTATGATGTCATCTGCGCCAGCTTGCCGGGCGCGCTCGGCCTTTTCCTGCGTGGAGCACGTGCCGATCACGCGAGCGCCACGCAGCTTGAGCATCTGTACCAGGAGCCCGCCAACGCCTCCCGCAGCTGCGTGCACCAATGCCACATCATCATGGCCTGCGGCATACGTGCTGTGGCTGAGATAGTGGGCAGTTAGGCCTTGGAGCATGACGGCTGCAGCCTCTTCTGGCTCTACGTTCTCTGGTACGTGGACGACCTGACTCTCGGGCACGATGGCAAACTCCGCGTAGCTGCCCTGCTGCATCGCGTAAGCAACCGAATCTCCGGGACGGAAGTCCTTCACGCCTTTGCCGACGGCAGCCACCTCTCCGGCGCCCTCGACACCTAGCGTCAACGGCAGACTCGCGTCGTAGAGACCCTTGCAATGATAGATGTCCACGAAGTTCACACCTGCGGCCTCGATCTCGATCAGGACCTCAGCTGGGCCAGGCTCAGGGGTGGGAATCTCCTCGTACGTGAGGACCGCTGCGTCGCCGTGCTCATGAACTCTGATTGCCTTCACTTCAAATCCTCCTGTCGGGGCTAAGCGGAGGTCCGCCGAAAGTCACTCTCTCAGGCGTGTGGCTTGCCCCCGCCACGTTCTTTCCTTACGCCTCAAGTATAGCCTGCTCTTGTGACCAACGCAGCGGGTATGGGTTGGGATTGCGATAGAGAAACGTTGGCTTGAGCGGGGTTCGGTCGAAGATCCCAAGGTACTCGATACGTTAGCGCGCCATACCGATTGGAAAAATGACGTCCCCAAGGTAGAATTGAAGAAGGTGAGCGCGCTCTGATGCTAGGCGTCGTCGGGGCTGACAATACGACTTGTTTTGACGTTGGCTAGGCCTGTAGAGGGCAGGGGGAGTCTGATGTACAGGGACGAGATCTGGTACCGGAAGCTGGAGCAGTTGATTGACGATCGGCGCGATGGCTTCACCGACAAGCAGTGGACTAAGTATCGCATTGACCAACTGTTGAGAGTGGCGAATCGCGTGCGGGAGTTTTCTCAAGACTGCGAGACCTGTCAGAGCTATCAACACACCCTAACACGACTCGAGGAGGAGCTCCAGGAGCTTCCGGACTCCAAGGCTCAGCGGCAGTATCAGAAGGAGCAGCTTCAGGAGATGGGGGAGCATTTTGTCAGCGAGCATAATCTGGCTCCCCGGCAATTCTTTATGCGCAAATGGTTGAAGTACGGGATTATCGGGGGTCTCGTTGTTGGCTTTGCAGCACTCGTCATCGTTGGGAATTTGCTGTTGCTACCTGCAGGGGCATTGGTCGGGGCGGGCCTCGGCGCGTTCTATGGCATGACACAGGATCAGAAGTTCGAGCGAGAGCATCGTCTGATCTAGCGATCCCGAGATCAATGGGCCCCTGGCGATAGGATCTGGATGGATATCTCACGGCGGTTGTCTAGGGGTTTGTGGGCTGTTCTCTTATTGGGGCTTTGGTTGTGCAGCGAGCCGGTCCTTGCAGAGGAGGCGGGACCTTTGCTTGAAGCTTCGAGCTGGCTGAGGTGCTGGGCCGACCACAACGGGTTGCCTCCACAGCATGTCATGGTGGCTGAGACCTTGGTTGGAGCGGATCAGTTGTCGACCAACTTGGCCCTTCGGGTCCCCAGCCGACTTGCCCGAGCGGCGATTACAGAGACCGGGTTGCCTCGGATCTCGCCGGAGGTCTTACGTCGGTACAATGTCCCTCTGTGGCGAACCGAGGTCCTGACCGGACATCTTGAGCCCGGTGAGACGCTTTCCCTGACGCATGGCGTCGAAGCTTGCCTGCCCTATCCGATACGGGCCATAGCTTTGTCCCCGCAGCCCGTGGTCCGCGGAACGACGGCTGTGCTGATGATCGAGACCGATGGGTTGGCTTTCTGTCGTGTGGAGGCGTTAGGGGTGACGAATCTGTGCTACCGTGAGAGCGGGACACGCAACTACGCTTTCGTGGGGGTTCCGGCCCTGACCGAGCCGGGTACATATGCGCTTCGCGTAGTCCTCGTCTACGGCGGGACAGAGTTGGCCTTCTCCCTGCCTCTCGAGGTCGCAGCCGGTCGGTACGGCTATCAGGTGATCATGCCTCCGCCACAGCTGCAAGGCCTGATGGATCCGGCCTTGATGCGGTCGGAGGAAGCCTATCTGGAAGCGTGGCGGACGCTTCGTTCCTCCTCCAGGCAGTGGCGCTTCCCTCTGCAGCCTCCACTGTCGAGTTCGATGTCGATCTCCGCAGGCTATGGTGACCGCCGGTCTTATGGCGGGGTGGTCAATGGCTACCACAGCGGTGTTGACTATCGTGCATGGACGGGTGTTCCGGTTGTGGCGCCGGCAGACGGTGTCGTGGTTATGACGGAGTCGCTCGCTGTACGCGGCAACGCCGTGCTGATTGACCACGGGTGGGGCTTGGTCACCGGCTACTGGCACCTCTCCAAGATCCACGTGCAGCCTGGAGACTTGGTCGAGCGGGGACAGATGTTTGCCGAAGTGGGGAACACAGGGTTGTCGACCGGCGCCCACCTTCACTGGGAGGTCTGGGCGAACGGCGTGTCGGTGGATGGTCGTCAATGGTTGACTCCGGATGGGCTCGGTGGCATTAGCTTCTCACCGATAGTGGAGCCCATGGAAGCTAACGAGGTCCAGTGATCACGCGTCACCGCAGCGTTAGCGTTATGTGCGCGAGCAGACCAATGCTCGTTGGGCGGATCGGGAAGAGGATGGGAGCGAGACATGTGCGGTAGGTTTACATTGTGGATTCAGTTCGGGGATCTTCTGAAGGCTTTCCCCGACTTCGAGTTTCCTGAGACGATACCCTCGCGGTACAACATCGCGCCGTCTCAAGACGTTGCGGTGGTTCCTAATGACGGTCGGTCGGAGGTCCAGTTCTTCCGCTGGGGCTTGGTCCCGCATTGGGCCGACGACCCTGCGATTGGGAACCGGATGATTAACGCGCGCGGGGAGACGGTGGCTGAGAAGCCCTCGTTCCGCGCCGCGTATCGCCGACGGCGCTGTTTGATTCTGGCTGATGGGTTTTACGAGTGGCGTCGCGAACCAGGGAGTGGTGCCAAGACCCCGTTCTACGTTCGTATGGCTTCGGGAGCGCCCTTCGCATTTGCCGGGCTCTGGGAAGTCTGGCGGCCAGATGACCAGCCGCTGCATTCCTGCACCATCATCACGACGAGGCCCAATGCGGTGGTGGCGCCGATTCATAACCGAATGCCTGTCATCATCCCGCGTGCAGCGTATGACCGGTGGCTGGATCCCGAGGAGAAGCGTCCCAGGGAGCTGGACAACCTCCTCGCTCCCTATCCCTCAGAGGAGATGGTCGCCTATCCGGTCTCGCGATTCGTGAACAATCCCACCAACGATTCGCGCATATGCGTCGAGCCGGCAGCGTGAATCAACATCGTACTCGATACTTCCGTGAAAGGATTGGAAATGACTGAAGCTCTAGACTACGCTCGCGAGAACCGCCAGAGATTCCTTGATGAACTCAAGACGTTTCTGCGGATCCCGAGCATCAGCGCGCAACCCGAGCACGCCCCCGACGTCCGGGAGGCAGCCTCTTGGGTGCGCGACCGGTTGCTTGAGGCTGGCTTTCCGAGGGCCGACGTGATGCCGACGAAGGGTCATCCGATCGTGATTGGTGAGTGGCTGGGTGCCGATTCCGATGCGCCCACGGTGCTGGTCTATGGTCACTATGATGTTCAGCCCCCCGACCCTGTGGAGGCGTGGGATTCACCGCCTTTTGAGCCCACACGCCGAGGCGACAGCCTCCACGCCCGCGGTGCTTCCGACGACAAGGGCCAGCTCTACATCCATATCAAGGCGGCTGAGGCGTTGGGCGCGGCAGACGCACCACTCCCGGTGAATCTGAAGGTGATCATCGAGGGCGAGGAGGAGATCGGCAGTCCCAGTTTCGGTTCGTTCGTCCACGAGCACCGTGAGCTGCTATCGGCCGATTACGCCGTGATCTCTGACACGCACATCCTCGGCGCGGACCTCCCCAGTATCGTTTATGCGCTGCGAGGCTTGGCCTATCTCGAGGTGACGGTCACCGGACCGGATCACGACTTACACTCGGGTATCTATGGGGGCGCTGTCAACAATCCTATCAATGCTCTGTGCCGCATGATCGCCCAGCTTCAGGACCCGGACGGTCATATTACGATTCCCGGGTTTTATGACCGCGTGCGAGACCTGGCCCCGGAGGAGCGTCGGGAGCTCGCCAAGGTCCCCTTCGATCGAGGGGAGTGGCTCAAAGAGACGGGAGCCCCAGAGGCGTGGGGCGAGAAGGCATACACGATCATTGAGTGCACCTCGGCGCGACCGACGCTGGATGTCAACGGTATCTGGGGTGGATATACGGAGCCAGGTGCTAAGACCGTGCTACCCAGCAGCGCTCACGCCAAGATATCGATGCGCCTCGTGCCGGATCAGACGCCCGAGGAGATCTCCAGCCTCGTCACGCGATACCTGCACGACATTGCTCCCCCCACGGTTTCGGTAGAGGTCCGTGATCTCCATGGCGGAAGCGCGGCCATCGTCGACCGGGACAGCCCGGCGATGCAGGCTGCATCGCGCGCCTACGCAGAGACCTTCGGCCGAGAACCTGTCTTTGTCCGCGAGGGCGGCTCAATACCAGTGGTCGCCACGTTCCAGGAGGAGTTGGGCATCGAGACTGTATTGATGGGGTTTGGGTTGCCCGACGACCGTCTACACTCGCCCAACGAGAAGTTTCATATACCCAACTTCTATCGAGGCATCGAAACCGTGATTCGATTCCTGCAATTGCTTGGTGAGTAACCGGATTTGGATATTCGTTCTGTCCAAGAACTCGCTGGCCCTGTAACATGACACGCTATGTCGCGCTGTTGGCTCTCATCATCATGGCGTGTGGGGCGACGTCGACGGCGCTCAGCACGATAGATCCTTCGACTGTGTCGCCACCTCTGGAAACACCGAGCGCATCAACGCCGATCACATCTCCCACGCCAGCGTCGACGATCGCCCCGCCGGCGACGTTCACGCCGACTCCTGACCCATCGCCGACGCCTACTCTGGCCTCCGATCCGAGGGTCGCGGCTGACGACGTGCAGCTCTTTCCCTGGCCCCTCTACGCCGGCGATCGTCTCTCGGTGGACGTCGATCCGTTTCTGCCCGAGTGGCCTGTCGGGGCGGGAGGTGAAGAGGCACGAGTCACCCTGACGGTTGGATCGGGGAGGGCTTTCACCTCCACGGTAGCGGCGATGGGGTTGGACGGGGCACCGCAGGCTAGGTTCCATTGGGTTACCGATCTCTCCACGGTTCCTCAGACCACGGTGTTCACCGTGACCCTAGACCTGCCGGCTGAGATCCCCGATGCTGATCCCGCCAACAACACGACCGTCTTCTCGGTCGCGGTTCACCCTCTGGAGGACCTGCCGCCACCTGAGCCTTTCGCGCGGTGGGTCGTCACCGAGACGGTCGGGTTCAGGTTGCACTATCTTGACAATTCGGCGGCGGAGCGTGACCTTCCAGCCATTCTCACCGAGGCCCGCGCTGCCTACAGTGATGTTGCCGCGCGGCTTGGCTCGACCGAAGAGAGGGTCGATATCTATCTTCTGGATCGCGTCGTGGGCCAGGGTGGATATGCATCAGGCGAGTGGGTGGCCGTTACCTATACTGATAGACGATATTCGCCGGTGGCGCTGAGCTCGGTGCTGCGGCACGAACTGACGCATAGCCTCGATGGTGTCGTCGGATGTGATGGCGCTCCTACGTTGCTGCGTGAAGGATTCGCGGTCTATATGGCCGGTGGACACTATCGGCG
Source organism: Anaerolineae bacterium (assembly GCA_049975205.1). Taxonomy (GTDB): domain Bacteria; phylum Chloroflexota; class Anaerolineae; order B4-G1; family SLSP01; genus PWVB01. The sequence continues at coordinate 46,506 of JBNGDL010000015.1, forward strand.
GGAGCCCCTACGAGAGAGGGGGGCAGCCCTGGTTGCTACAACCCACTACCTTCCCCTCTCGGAGCTGGTCGAGGATTTCTACACGCATCAACACGAGATTAGTTACCTTGAGGCTGGCTCACTTGTGCAGTTCATCGCAGATCGCTACGGGCAGGACGGCATCACTGATGCGTGTCGCGCTGCGTCGGTGTCCGAGGGCAACGATCATGTGAGGCTGGAGGCGGCTGTGGGTGCACTCGGTTACGAGGGTATTCCGGCTTTCGAGCGTGCCTGGCACGTGTGGCTAGAGGGTGCTGACGTTCGGTCCTACGATCAGGTTCTGCTCGATCTCGAATTTCGTTTGATGGACGCGATGCGTGCCTATCAGGCTTCTTACGATCCTCCAGCGCACTTCCTGGAAGGCATTTTGTTCAGCCCAGCCGAGGCCGAGCGCCAGGGCATCGTGGCTGATTTTGTGCGGCGACCTCGCGAGGCCGAGCCTGTGGGCCTGGAGCTCGTGCTGGCTATGGCGCAGGAAGCTCTAGAGCAGCGAGATCCCCTTATGCTCGAGATTCTGGTGGAGGATGTCGAGGCAGCGCTGGCTCGACGGGCGGGCGAGACGGACTTCGTGGAGGAGGCCGTCGAGATCACCGCCGCTGCCTTGGAGGAGAATTGGGAACCCTATCGGATCCTTCTGGAGTTCGACGAGCGGTATCTGGTCTATGCGCTGGACCGTCAGCAGTGGCCGCAGCAGTCGGCTTTGACGGCGGAGGTGCGCGATGGTGTCTGGACGCTTGAAGAGGTGCAGTGGGATCGGTGATCCTTGCGAGATGGAGGTTGACGAGATGGCTGAATCAAACATCCTCTTCACAGATACACCGCTGGGCCTGATGTGGTTGTGGGCGACCGAGAGGGGCCTATGCGGTGTCGGTTTCGGCGAGACAGTGGGTCACGGTGTTCTCAACAAGATGGCGCGGGGCGGGATCGCTCTGCCCCGACCGGTACGTTCGAGTCTGCTTGAGACAGCAAAAGCTCAGTTGCTGGCGTACTTCAACTGGCGGCGTGATACGTTTGACCTGCCGCTCGATCTTCGAGGCACCGATTTTCAGCTGGCGGTCTGGGAGCGGCTTCAGGGCGTGCCTTATGGGGAGACTACCACGTATGGCGATATCGCCCTGCTACTGGGGAGCCCGCACGCCTCTCAGGCCGTGGGGCAGGCCATCGGTGCGAACCCGACGGCCATTGTCGTGCCGTGTCATCGTGTCCTGGGCGCCGATGGGAGCCTGACGGGCTATGCTGGCGGCGTCGAGCGGAAGGCCGCGTTACTGGCACTGGAGCAGGCCGGGCTGCAGCTGCGCATGCCATTCACGGGCGGAATGCGAGCTTGAAGACGGCTTTCGGTGTGTTACAATGCCTCCGCCCTCTTTCCAGCTTCGCTCAGTGCTGGATCGGGGATCTGGGACACCCCCCATCGCGAAGTGAGGTCTTGAACTATGTTTGACTTAGGCGCACCGCCATCCGTGTCGATGGCCAATCTGGTTCTAAACCTGGTCGTTGGCCTGGTGCTTTCACTCATCGTGGCGTGGTATTACGAACACTACGCGCAGACGCTGTCGAACCGACGCAGATTTGCTCGGCTCCTGCCCGTGCTGACCCTGACGACCGCACTGATTATCACTATCGTCAAGTCCTCCTTGGCACTCTCTCTAGGCCTGGTTGGGGCATTGTCGATCGTGCGTTTCCGAACCGCCATCAAAGAGCCGGAGGAGTTGCTGTTTCTCTTCATCGCCATCACGGTGGGCCTAGGCGTGGGGGCAGATCAGCGGTGGCCCACGGTCATAGGCTTGTTGATCATTGTGGGGTTTATGGCGGTGCGGCTGCTTCTAGGGGGGCGCCCTCCGGCGAGCAATCTCTATCTCAATATTGCTCTTGACGAGGATTCGGAAGAGCAGGCACTGTTTCAGCAGGTGAACGAATGTCTCCTGAACCACGTCCCGGCGCTGGATTTCCGTCGTCTCGACACTCGGGATGGCGTGCTGCAGCTGACCTACTTTATGTCGTGCAATGATCCGCAGACGCTGAACGATCTCGTGGCCGACCTAAAGGGTCGTCTGCCGGTTCGTGAGATCAGTTTCGTCCAGCAAGAGCAGCTGTTAGGGGGGTAGTTGCGCGTCCAACGACAAGAGGGTCACGCACTGACGCCCCGGGCCAGTTCGCCGCGTCTGCAGACCAGCTCGACCTTGATTCTGCTGGCCTTTTCGTTGGTGGTGGCCTTTGGGCTGGGCTTCATCGCTTACCAAGACGGCTGGCACCGGGGTCTGCTTGTCTGGGCGCCTCGCATCGTCCGAGACCCACGTGCGGCGATGGCAGCCTGGCAAGCGCACGCGGCTTTGCCTGTCGTGAGCGTAGACGTTCGATTTGCCGACTACGAGCAGCTGGTCACGTTGGTCGATCGCGCGCGACGGCTGGGCGTGCATGTGCCAGTTGAGGGCGAGGAGGTCGGGGTCGATGTCTCGCTCGACACAGGAGAGCGCGTTGCTGCCAATATGCGATTGGCCGTCGGACCTGGAAGCTGGATGCCTCAAGGCGCTTGGCCGTTCGAGCTGTCTATTGAAGGCGAGGCACGATGGATTCGCCTTCTCCCCATCGAAGCGTCGCGGGGTGACGTCGCCTGGCAGCAGATGGGCTATCTGCAGACGCTCCGCCGCGAGGGGTTTTCAGCGGCTTCCCTGAGCCTGGCTCGCGTCCGGGTCAACGGCAGCGATTGGGGACTCTATCTGCTCGAGACGCCCGCGGTCGTCGCGGTTGAGGTTCGGTTTGGCGCTGACGATAGCTGGGAAGCTCTTGCGCACGGTGAGGTGACCCCTGCCGGTGGGTTCCGACAGGGGTCGGTCCAGGTTTCTGGGTCCGATCCCACTGCGACCCGTGCGGCTGGCCTTTTGCTCCACAGTGTGCTCAGAGAGGCGGTGTCACTGTCACAGGTCTGCGACGCTGAGGCACTTGGGCGCTTTATGGCGTTAACGGCGCTATGGACCGGGGCTCCGGCGCCGGATTGGCGGGTGATGCGATGGGCGTACGATGGGATCCAAGACCAGCTTGTGCCTGTGGGGGCTGGGCAGCCATGGGTGGATGTCGCCCCTCTGCCTGAGGCCTTCCTAGCCGACGTGTGGGTGCAGAGTGCCTATGCCCGGGCTCTGGTTGAGTACTCCGATCCTGCGTTTCTACGGCAACTGCAGGCCGACCTGGGCGGCGCGCTCGATGAGCAGTGGCTGATCCTGGCAACGGCGTCAGACGTGCCTCAGACGCCGTGGGAGGTGGTGGCCCAGCACCAACAGTCTATGCGGGCGCGGCTCTCGCCTGAGCGGGCACTGGCGGCTGAACTCGATCGGGCTGGCACAGCTTACGTGCTGCGGCTGGCCAATCTTCAGCCCTTTCCGGTCGAGGTCATCGGACTCGAAGCTCAGGGGGGCCGGATCCAGGAGCTGGATCCCGGCTGGGTCTTGCCCGAAGATCAGGGCGACCTGGTGGAGGGTGCAGATGCTCTCGTGCTCCAAGGGGCACGCTCCGCGGTGCCCGAGACCGTGAGCCTGCGTCTACCCGAGAACGTGTATGGTGGGAGGGTAGCGGCGTTGGGCGTCGCCTGTCGCCTTTGGGGTGCTGAGACTCCTGAGCTGTGGGTGCCCTTGCGGGATGCTAGGGCGCCCTTCGAGGCGGTGCGATGATGAGACGGTATGAGTACAAGATTCCTTGTAATCCCGTCTATCTGCCCGAAGTGGAGGCGTGGATCCGGCTTCACCCAGTCCACTGGCGGGTCAGCTACCCGCCGCGTCAGGTGAACAATATCTATTTCGACTCACCGGATTTGGAGAGTCTCAACGCAAACCTGAGCGGGGTGGGGCGGCGCGAGAAGCTCCGATTGCGCTGGTACGGTCCGGATCACACCAGGATCACCGATGCACACCTCGAACTCAAATGTAAGGAGGGACACGTAGGGTGGAAGGAGATCACGTCGTTCGACGGCACCCTTGATCTGGCGTGTGCGGGTTGGTCGGGGGTGATGAGAGTGCTGCGCGCGGGGGTTGAGCCTCGGGCTCGCCATTGGCTCGCACAGAGACCGATGCCGGCACTGATCAACCACTACCATCGCGCCTACTATGAGACGCCCGATGGGTCCATCCGTCTTACCTTGGACACGCAGCTGGGCGCCTTTGACCAGCGATTCTCACGACAGGCCAACCTTGAGCGGCGGGTGCCGCGTTCTGAGATGTTGATCATTGAGATCAAGACGCCCGTGGACGATGCCGCGGCTCACCGTCTGTCCAATCTACTGGCGACCCTGCCCGTACGGATTAACCGTTTCTCCAAGTATCTCTACGGGCTGTCGGCAGCGCCCGATCTCGAGAACGTGATGGTCTAGGCCGATTCAGCGAGGCAAGTGCAGAGAGTATGAGGATCAGTCGCGATTCATCTACGGATACCGACATCCACGTGCCCAGCGCGCGGCACCGGCCCTTCTTGCGGACAGTGGGACCGGCGGTGCTGACGCTCGGGGTTCTGACCATAGGCCTGGTCGCCTTGGTGTTGCAGGTGATGGGGGTGCCGACTGCAGCAGGTGAGTTGAACCTCTCCACGCCTCTGCCTCCGACAGCCACAGCCGTGCCACCCGCCACGCCGACGCCGACTTCTCCGGAGTTAGGTGATGGCCTGGAGACGCTCTACATCGATATCGCGGGGCGGGAACTTGCACAGATCGAGGCCAAGCGAGAAGAGGCCCTGGAGCACTGGATCCTCCTTACGACCGATGACGATTACGTCCCGGCTACACTACGCTATGGCGGTGAGACGATCCCCGTCGAGATGCGTCTGAAGGGGGACTGGGCAGACCACGTGGCTTTCGACAAATGGTCCTTCCGCTTCGAGACGGAGTCGGAGACCATGTTCGAGGGCATGCAGGCTTTCTCCATTCAGGATCCCTCGATGCGCGTCTACCTGAATGAGTATCTTTTCCTGGAGGCGCTGAGGACGGAGGACGTGCTTGGGGTCAGGTATGACTTCGTACACGTCGTGCTCAATGGCGAGTACAAGGGAATCTACGCGGTGGAAGAGGCCTTCGCCAAAGAGCTCATCGAGAGCCGAGAGCGTCGAGAGGGTGTGATCATCCGTTACGACGAGGATCTGCTCTGGACCGCCCGGTTTCACTATGACGATCAGACGATCCCCAGCGCGCTGGAGCGGTTCTATCTGATTGACGAGTTTGAGTCGGCGCGCGTCAACGAATCCCCCGTATTGTCTGCGGAACGGGACGCTGCCGTCGGACTGCTACGAGGGTTCCTGGCTGGGGACTTGACCGCGCCCGAGGTCTTTGACCTTGAGGCGATGGGGACGTTTCTGGCTGCCGTAGATCTCTGGAGCGCACCCCACGCTTTGATCTGGCACAATCTTCGGTTCTACTACGATCCGGTGAGCGCGCGCCTGGAGCCCGTCGCCTTTGACTGTGATCCCTTCTCCCCTGAGCTGGACTTCGAGAAGGTTGGGCTTAGCTTTGACGATTTCCATGGAGATCCCTATCTGCAAGCGGCTTATGCCAGAGCCCTCGCAAGGATGAGTCGTCCGGGCTACGTGGAAGCGCTTGAGGCTCAACTAGGCCCGGACTATGAGCGGTTCCGTGCAGCGCTCGAGCCAGAGTTTGGTGCCGAGGTGTTGGCAGCACCCTGGGACTTGCTGCGCCGTCGCCAAGAGCTGATCCGACAGCGACTGGCACCCATTCAGACGACCTACGCGTACCGCGTCCGGACTGGCGCTGGGGGGGATGGCGGTGGCGATAGTGGGTGGCTCACCGTGGATGTCGGCAACCTGTTGGATCTGCCTGTGGAGGTCCTTGGCCTTCGAGTCGACGGTGCGGATGTCCCTGCGACGTTGGACTGGGTAGATGAGGCGAGTACATCGCTCACCGTTCCACCACTCTCCGACGATGCAGAGGCGTTGATTCTCCGCGCCCTGCCGCCGCAGGCTGCGGTTCTTCCCTACGTGCGTCTCAACGTGCCTTTGACGGTGACCTTCGGGAGCGAGGTGGAGCTGCTCACCCACGTCTGGGGGCTCACTGAGACGCTCACCCAGACTGTGCTCTCCTCTTACCCACTCCCGCTCACAGCCAGCCCTCGTCCGGCTGCGCCGACGTTAGAGGAGGCACTGCAACGTCATCCTTATCTGGCGACGACCGAGGATGCTAGCATTGTGACGATCCCTCCTGGGACCTGGGAGATCAGCGGTAGCCTTGTCCTTCCTGCTGGATATGGCCTGCGGCTGGACCCTGGCACGACGTTACGCTTTGGCGCCGACGATTTCCTGCTTGCCAGCGGCCCCCTGTTGTTTCAGGGAACGGCGGAAGCTCCCGTCGTCCTCCAGCCCAAGGATGGGGAGGTATGGCTCGGTGTCGCGGTGTTGGATGCCGATGACGCCTCGCTGTGGCACTACGTTACCGTGGAAAACACGGATGCCATCGACGTCGACGGGTGGACGTTCACGGGGGGCGTCACTTTCCATCGGAGCCCTGTGCGAATCAGTTACAGCCGTTTCTTGGGGACGCGTGCCGAAGACGGGCTCAATATCATCCGCGCTTCCTTCGAGATCGCCGATACGGAGTTTGCCGACACGGCGTCGGATGCGTTCGATGGCGACTTCACCGAGGGCAGTTTCCACCGTTGCGTCTTCCACGATATCTTGGCTGACGGCATTGACGTCAGTGGGTCGGAAGTCACCGTGATGGATGCTCGGTTCCACAACCTGGGCGATAAGGCCCTTTCGGTGGGAGAGGGCAGTCAGGTCACGGTCGATGGAATCCTTGTGGACTCAGCTGACTTCGGCCTCGTAAGCAAGGATCGATCCGGGCTGACGGCTTCTAACGTGACCCTGCAGAATATTCGGCTGGCAGGACTCGCTGCCTACATCAAGAAGCCCGCGTACGGACCGGCGACGTTGTCCGCCGTGGGGGTTGACTTTGGGAACGTGCCGCCGGAGAAGCAGACCTTGGTGCAGACTCGCTGCTACATAGATCTGGAGGGTGAGCGACGCTGGGGCACCGAGGTAGACGTGGATGCGCTCTACGAGAAATGGTGAAGCAGGCTGGGCATTGGACGGTATGGAGAAGGTGGGTACTTAGCCTTCTGCTGCTTCTGGGGATCACGGTTGTCGTCGTAGCGCACATTCGTCCCGGTCCAAGCCGGGATCGAGTGAGGATGTACGGCGAGGTCGTTGCCTGGTTGGATGCCTACGCTCTGCCCGAGGAGGCGCTGGCTGTGCAAGACATCGGCGCCCTCAAGAGTCTCACCTCGCGACCGCTGATACGCTTGCCGTTGGACCAGGATGCCGCGGTCTTGCTAGATCACCTTGAGAAGGCGCAGCCGGATTACTGCCTGGCGCTTCGTAGTGTGGCTTGGGACGGCGTGGTGGCATCGCCATGGTTCTTCGAGAGGTACGAGCGCGTCTCTGCCACGACGAGCGCCTACGACTCCGCTTCGCCCCTGGCGCTCTATCGATATCATCCTTCGCCATTCGATGAGGGCGAGGTACGCTTGCTTGATCAGCGTCTTGAGGGAGAGGATGTGGGCCATCTCTCCGTGCAGACCGTGCGCCTGAGCAGTCAGCGCTTGACGCCGGTTAGCCCCTTGTACGTCACCGCAGCGGTGAGCGGGACCGTCAGAGAGCCGCTCGATGTCGTGCTAGAGCTTCGCGATGTCGTAGAAGGCGGCGTGTGGTCACGAACCGTGATCGCGGAACCAGGCGGCGTACGGACCGACGCGTGGCCCGTCAGCCGCGGGGTGACCATTCGTCACGTACTCGGAGTTCCGTTCGGGCTCCCCGCCGGCGAGTACGTCCTAACGCTTGCATTCGTCCGACCGAATCTCGCCCCCTTTGGTCAGCCGGTCGAGCTCGCGAGGGTCCATCGCCCCCCCGAGGTGGCCCGCGGGCCTCTGGAACCGGATCATCGACTGCGTCTCACGTTCGGGGGCGCGATCGACCTCGTGGGCTACGACGCCCCGGATCGCGCCCGACCAGGGGACACACTGTCTGTGGCTCTCTATTGGCACGCTCTTGCCTCCATCGACGAGGAGCTTAAGGTATTCGTCCATCTCCTGGGACCTGATGGGACAATAGCGGCTCAGTCCGATGGTGTTCCCGTCGGTTGGAGTTATCCGACCAGCGCTTGGCAGGTCGGCGATTATGTGCGTGACGTGCACGTCCTGACGCTGGGTGAGGAGGCGGAGAGGGGCGATTACGGGCTTGTCGTCGGCCTGTATGAGCTAGAGTCTAGGGATCGCTGGCCTGTGCGTGATGAGGCCGGCGAGGCCGTGGCTGACAGTGCGGT
>JBNGDL010000015.1:54949-78909 GCA_049975205.1 Anaerolineae bacterium
TACGCGTCGAGATGCGGACGGACGGTGCTCCAGCCACGATCATCTTCACGACCGATGGCTCTCGACCGAGCCCGGCATCGGCAACGACCTATCGCGGCCCCATACAGTTGGATGCGAGGGCCGCCGGCGTTACCGTGCTTCGCGCCGCGCGCGTCGTCGACGGCGTCGCAGGCTCTGACGTCACTGCCGTCTATGTCGTCGGGCTGGACACCGAGCTGCCGGTGCTCTCTCTGGTCGTCGATCCTGATGATCTCTGGCATCCAGAGCGCGGTGTGCTCGCCAACCCCTCGTTTCGGGGAGATGAGTGGGAACGGTCATCCCACGTGACATTCTACGATGGGGGTGACGGTTTTTCACTGCCGGCCGGGGTTCGCATCCACGGCACCGAGCCGGTTGAGACCGCCAAGCAGTCTCTGCGTCTCTACTTCCGAAACGAGCACGGCGCGAGCCGACTTGAGTACGAGCTCTTCCCCGATCACCCACAACAGCCGACAGCCGGGCAACCGGTAGCCGGACAGTCGTACAAGCGGTTGCTGTTGCAGGCGGGGGATCGGACCGGATGGTGGACGCTCTTCCGCGATGAGCTGGTCGTCAGAGCTGCAGGCTCGCTGGGCCTTCCGGCGGCCCAGGGACGCTTCGTCCATCTTTTCATCAACGGTCGATCGTGGGGGCTGTACCGCATGAGCGAACGCGTGGATCGCTGGTACCTGGACGATAACTTCGGCTACCAAGACGTCGACGTCGTCCAGGAAGGCCGGCCTCGCGAGGGAGATGATGAGGCGTGGGATGCGCTGGTCGACTGGGTGGTGGCCCATGATCTATCGGAGCCTGCGGCCTATGAACGGGTTAGGGCGCAGATTGACGTCGCAAACTTCGTGGACTTCGCTATTTTGCAGCTCTACTTCGGCTTCTCACCCGAGGACCTCTATGCCGTTCGGAACCGCGGTGGGTCCTGGCACTTCGTCTATGCTGGGGGCGCCCAGGAGTTCGTCGACCGACCGGAGACGATGCCCCCGGCCCTCGGTACTGAGGATAGTGATTTTGCCCTCTTGTTGCACGCCATGTTGGATAACTATGAGTTTCGGGATGCGTTGATGCACCGCGGTGTGGGCATCCTCAACACGGTGCTGGCGCCTGAGGCGGTGTCGCAGAATGTCACCATCCTAGCTGACGAGCTCTCCGAGGATATTCATTTTGAGGAGATGCGCTGGCCGAGCCTCAGCAGCTGGCAGGAAAACGTGGAGATGCTTCACAGGTTTGTCGCGGCGCGTCCCAGCGTCTTGATGGAGATCCTGAGTGACCCGTTCGGGCTGGGCCCATCGATTGAGGCCGAGATCATCAGCAGCCCTCAGGATGGGGGACGTGTCTTCCTGGAAGGATTGCCGCTCGAAGGGCCAGTGGTGTTTCCGAGAGGAATGACCGTCGAACTCATCGCCGCGCCACAGATGGGCTTTGAGTTCGCCGGTTGGGAGGGTGCGCCAACCTCAGGGACTTCCGTTATGCTTCCGTGGAATGTGGATCAGCCGAGGGAGATTCGCGCCAGATTCGAACTTGCCTCAGCAGGCGGTCAAGGCCTGCGTCCCGAGGATGTCATCGCTGATGATGTCATCGCTGATGATGTCATCGCTGATGATGTCATCGCTGATGATGTCATTCCTGATGACGTCATCATCAATGAGTTCTGGATATCCGACGACGGGACACAATACGAGAGCCTCGAGGGACGCCCGATTACGGGCGACTGGATCGAACTGCTCGTGCGCGGTCCCAAGACGGTCGACCTGCGCGGATGGCGGTTGACCGATAACAACTCCAAGGACGCGGAGGATGAAGGCTCGCTGATCTTTCCGGATCTCGCGGCCCTAGAAGCTGTCCCGCGGGGGACGGTGATTCTCATCCTCGCCACCCGGGACTTGGAGAACGATGCCTTCTTCCCCGTCGATGACCTCGACCACCGCGACAAAAGGATGATCCTCTACGTCGGGAACGGCAACCTCGACGCCAGCAAGGATCCAGGCTTCCGCCTCGACACTGGCAACGATAACCTGGTGCTCCTCGCGCCCGGCGCCGACGGCGAGGAGATCGGCATCGACTTCGTCGCCGAGGGGACCGTAGTTACCCCCTATTCTTTCGGCGTTCTTGCCGACGGCGTCTATCTGGATGCTCCGTTCTGGCGGTTGGGTCGGGATGATGGCTGCGTCTTCACCGGGGCAGGCTCCAATGATGACCCAGGCGATTGGATCGTGGATCCGCCAGCGTGCGAGTCCGGCGATGCCGTCTGTTGGGGCGTGGCAAACGTTCTCAGCCCGGGCAAGCTCAATGAGGGGCAGCAATTAGCGCTGGCGCAAGCAGCGCTTTCGCCATGGTGGACATTGTGCACCAAGTAGCGCCAGCGAGCTTCCCACTGGGCTGAGCTGGTCTCGATCCCGCGATACGGCTCTCGTTTCCACTCCGCGGTCCCCGTCCCAGGCTAAGCTCAAGCACTGCTCCTCACTACTGTCTGATCGTGATCGGTAGGTAGGTCCGGTTCGTCTGGCCGAGAATGCCGAAGAGGCCCGGCTGCTCGATCTGGGCCAGCACGTGCCCCGAGCTTTGCTCTCTGAGGGTGATACCGTTGGTCACCCAGCTGCCAGCTTCGAGTCGATACAGATCGGCTGTGCCTGCGATGATACCTCCGGCGTTCTTGAAGCCTAGCAGGAGAGTCACCGGCTCTGTGAAAGTCTCTCCACTGACTACAAAGAAGTGGTCCATACCGTGAAGCTGACCCCCGGGACGCGTCTTCGTGTATGTCACGGTCAAGTCAAGCTCGGCGGTCAGAGTGTCGGAGGGGACGTGAAGAACCGTCAGATGGTCAGGATACGATATCCATAGCGAGCCGCCCTTAGGGCCGATGCTTCCCGCATCGCTGGGCACCGGCGTCGGCGTGAGCGTTGGCGACGGGGTTGGGGTGGGACGAACCACGACGTCGCGGGCACAGCGGAACCCAATGGCTTCGGTGTAGTAGATATTGGCTTCATCGATCCGGACCCAGACGTTACTGCCCACGTCGGTATGGTCATCCCACGATCCGCCACGGACTAGGTGTTCGTTCTTGTCCGTATAGTCTGGTCCTTGTGGATTGTAGTATGGACTGGTGCTGTAGTAGTACTGCTTGTACAGGTCATTGACCCACTCGCGCACGTTGCCCACCATATTGATCGCCCCGTAAGGACTTGCCCCGTCCGGATAGCTCTCCACGGGGGTCGTATCTCCTACACACCGATGCCCGCTCAGCAGGGCAATGTTAGCTTGCTCGCAGTCGGGCTCCCGGTTACCCCAGGGAAACAGCCGCATATCCGTGCCACGCGCGGCTTTCTCCCATTCCGCCTCGGTTGGCAGCCGCTTTCCGCGCCAAGCGCAGTAGCCAGAGGCCTGCCACCAGTCGACGTGGATGACCGGGTAATCGTCGTAGGCAGGGTTGCCGTAGTAGGGGTCGCGCGTCACAGACTCGTCGTCGAGCGGGGGCCGGCACTTGCCCGCGTCGACACAGGCCGCGTAGTCGGCGTTGGAGACTTCAGTTCGGTCGATGAAGAAGTCATCCAGGTAGACGAGGTGAATGGGCTTAGCATCGTTGTCGCACTTGACCGAGCTGAGGTCGTTACTGCAGCCCATGGCAAATTGACCGGCCGGCACGTAGACCTCGTCCGCGTCGGCAGGCAAGGCCGTCACCGTCTCACCCTGCGCTGGTGTGACCCGTTGGCTGATCGTCCAGCCTATCAGTAGCATCGCTGCGCTGACAGCAAACATCAGATACCGAAGACGCCATCTCATCGTGAGCCTCCTCTCGGCGAGTAGTCGTCTGTAACAGATTGGGGTGAAAGGGCAGCCCATCATCGGAGCAACAGGCTGCTCGACAGTGCGCTTGTCGGCCGATCTCTATTGTACGCGTATTTGAGCCGTAACCGTCTCGCGTGAGAGCGGTTCGAGGCTCTCGAGCCAGTAGGCCCCGGCGACCACATTATACATCCCGCTTGCGACATCTGCTGGGATCGTGACTTGGTGTCGTTGCACGAACCGGTCGCCAGGTTGCCATTCCTCCAACGGGAATCCTAGGGCATCGCCGACGGCGATGGGGGCACCGCTGATGTCGCGCAGGTGGAGCATCAGCGACAGGGGGCGACTTGGGGGCCTAAGGACCTCCCAATGGGTTAAGATCTCCGCGACCGCACCTTTCTGGGCTTCAGCCGGTGTCGTCAGGCCGCGCGCCACCAAGGTGTCCCCCAGTGTCAGCGTAGTTTGGGATCGGCTATCCGAAGTCCCTGAAAAGTGCCATATCGCAAAGGCCGGAAGGGCGCTATCCCGAGGTTGCATGTAGCTCAGCTCTAGATCGCTGAGCGCATCTTCCTCGATCCAGTCAGGCAGCAGCTCCGGTCGGACCGGATCTTTATAGGGCCACCGAAGCTCTGTTTGTTCAGGGATGGCGCGGACGTACCAGCCGGGGGAGGTGCCGCCGCCAGGTAGTACCCAGGCCTGCGCGCAGTCGAACGCGACCTCTCTAAGGCCCCCTGTGCCGAACCCCTCTTCAAGGGCCTGCTTCGTCAGTGGAGCCACTGGCGTCGTGCATTGTGCAACCCACGTGCCGGGCTGCGCCTGCACGTCATATAGGAACATCGCGTGACCGATCTTGGCAAAGGACTCGCGGTGGCGAAACCAGTCGTAGGTTGAGGGGTAGGGGAGTGGGACGCCGTCGAGTGTCGTTGCGCTGATAGCGTAGAAGCCCGGCTCTGGACTGAACCGTCGGGGGAGGACCGGTGGCGCGCCTTGCATGGGGGCGATCGGTTCGTAGGTCACCCCATAGGCTGCTGGGTCGTAGAAGGTGAAGCTCGAGAGACGAACTGGCCCGAGGTCCGTGCTTTCCTGGTAGTCGGCGAGCGCTTTGAAGGTCTGTCCCCAATCCGTGTTTGAATCGGCGAGGAAGCGCCAGCCGCTGTCGGGTCCGCCGGTGAGCTCGTTGAAGAAGGCCAAGTCGTGGGGGCTGATAGCCAGCGCCCCTACGGCAAGCCAGGTACAGAGCATGAGAACGAGTGCCGACGTGAAAAGCCGGGTTCTTCGTGTCAGTTTCTTCAGGCCAACTCCGCGGCCTCTTGTAGATCGCACCGTCCAGGTTGCGATGCCCACGTACAAGAACGGCAGGACCGGCAGCAGGTGCCGGTAACCGATGTTGAGTGGGCTGGTGAGGCTGGCGAGCAGATAGAGAACGGGGAAGAGGAGCGGAGGGGCCAGGGGGCGGAGGAGCAGCGGGGCCTTCGACCAGGCTGGTCTGCGCTCGTCACGTAGGGGGTGAATCACTGTGCACCAGGCCCAGCTGCCTAGCGCCCAGATGCCAAGGAGTAGGAGCGGGAGCGGCGTCTTGACGATGAAGGCCAGCGGGAAGTAGAGAGGCCAGCCGTGCATGGCGTTTTGGCCCAGGAAGAAGGCCTCACGTCCGTAGTCGAGATTCTTCTGCAGACGCAACCAACGCTCGACATGGCTGGCTGCGGGGAGCGGCGCGCCTCCTAGGAATCCCTGAACCGGCCGCAGCTCGAATCCATAGAGCGCCCAGAGCACGAGTAGCGAGGTTACGACGACTCCGATATAGCTGAGAAGGCGCGACCACAAGGGCCGTTCCGAAGAGGTGGGCTTGGCAGCTCTCGCGAAAAGCACCCCTGCCCCTATCACTGGATAGAGTAGCAGTGCTGTGAGTTTGCTCCCCTGGGCGAGGCCAAGCAGCAGTGCCGTCACCCACCACAGCCGTGGGCTCGGACGCCTGAGCCAGTAGGTGCTGGCCCAGACCGCACAGAAGATAAGCGCTGTCGCCCCTATGTCCGTGGTAGCCAGGCTGCCGTGGGCGATGAAGTTGGGATCGAAGCTGCACAGGGCCAGAGCCAGCAGACTAACGACCGGACCCGCTAAGGCTTTGGCAAGCCGACAGATTACGGCAGCGAAGAGTACTGTCAGCAGGGCGCTGGCTATGCGTGGCCCCACGATGACGCGGTCGAGGGGACGATAGGCGAGCGTGGTTGCTTGCGTTGCGGCGATGAGGTCGCCCTCGTCGTAGGCCGCGGTCGTCTCTGGTGGTGGTAGATCCGGGACAAAGAAGAGTGGCCACGCGAAGAGGGCCTTCACCAGTGGGGGGTGCTCGTCGAAGAGGCGCACCTCGCGCGTGCGAAGGTACTCGTAACCACTCGTGATGTGGAAGCCTTCATCCACCGTCGCCGAGAGTTGGGTGGCGGCGGCAAGCAACTGCGCAAACAGCGCCCACACGAGGAGCAATCTCGCCCACCGCCGAACCTGTCGCAGGGACTCTCTGGTGCCTGCACTTCTCTCCGCGGACGCTAGTCGAAGGCTCACCGTCTACCCTATATGGAGATGCTCGTTCGGATCAACTAGGGTCTAGTCAACGATATACTCATACGGTCCCTTACCCTCTGTGATACATACATCCGTCGCCACGCGACGCGAGAGTACCCAGAAGGTGATGCGATCGCCTGGACCCAACCCGCTGAGCAGTATGGTCGCACGGTGGCCATCTGTGATGGGCTCGGGATCGAGCGCCGTCACCAGGATCCTCTCGGCCTTTGAGATGAGGGGGAAGTAGATCGTGTATGTGAGCGATGTCGTAGCCGTTGGGGGCACGGTGTAGGGTTCGATCGTGTACCAAACCTGGGTCGACGCCGGCACTGTCGTGTTCCAGGTGATCTGCAGTTCGTCACCCACCCGCTGCTGGCCCACAGCGTTGATGTACTGGGAGTCCGGAGAGGGCCAGGATGCAGGCTCTGGTAGTCTCCCGTCGGGGAAGTCACGCTGGTAGAGGCTGCCGGCATCCCAGAACATATCGTAGACAGCCGACCCGCTCGGGTTTGCGTAAGTGATCGCGGTCAAATGAGTACCAAGCGGCTCCGCGGTCACGCTCAGTTTCTGCCACACGTAGTTCTCTTTCTGTTCGGCAGACCATTGCGTCTGAGGCGACCATCCCCTTAGCTCATTGTCATCATGACCGCCTGTGATCCATGTGCCCTTAGGATCGAGGCCGATCTTGGCATGGAAGTCCGTCCACACGTTGCTTTGCGATCGTGCATACATAGAGAACTCGTACGGCACGCACGGAGTGAGATCCGGGACGACCTGGTAGATTCCAGCCCGATAGGGCGCGTTCTTGAAGTATACCTGCGCGTGCTCCCCGCTGAACGGCGGCCAACGCGCCGTGCCAGGACGCATGTCATCATATTCCGGGATATACAATGAAGGCGGCGCGTCCACCCACCACCGGTACCAATAGAGCGCCACAAAGTGATTCGGATAGTACCAGACGAAGCCATGGGTACTTGGGTCTTCTATCTCGAAATCGCCGTTGGCCAGCAAGTCTGTCGACTGGGCGACCAGATCCTGCGCTTTCGTGTCCTTGCCTGCGCCGACAAACACTAGAACACCGATGACTAGAAAGCTCAGTACAACTCGAAGGCGTGACATGTGCGAAGGTCCTCCTCTTGAGTCGATTTGGCTAGCTTGTATCCCGCCGTGCTTGCTGACGCGGCTCGTCTTCCGAGTGTCCATCTACCGCTCCGCAGCTTTGGTGGGAGGGCCGCGTCGTGTGGGCACGCAGGGAGCGGCTCATCATGTTCGACGATTATACCACGGCGTTGCGCGGTCGCAGGGTCCTAATGTTGCGGCTAACGCACACTTACCGTCAGGGTCGCGACGGGCAGACTCTGGCTATCGCCATCCACGGGCCAGCGCTCCATCGTGTCCAACCAGTAGGCCCCGATCTGCACGGTGAGCTCCGTGCCCGGCGCCAGCGTCTCAGGCACGGTCAGGACGTGATCCTGTACGATGAGGTCCCCGATTTGCCACTGCTCGATGGGGAACCCGAGGCCATCGCCGACGGCGACAGTGTCTCCGCCGCCAGATACAAGGTGGGCCATGAGCGAGAGGGGGCGGGCAGGGACAGAGGTCACCTCCCAGTATGTCTGGACACGGATGTGTGAACCCGGACGCACGTGGTCGGCGATGTCGCCTGCAGTGCTGGTGGCGACGTTCTTCCCTTCTGTCGTGATGAATGCGCTGTGCCCGACGAAGCTAAGCGGGCCCTCGATGCGATGCCCGTCAGCGGGGTTGGCCGGCATCACCGAGCTGCGATCTACGCGGAAGGCCCGGGACACAGTGTGACCCTCCTGGTCACGGAGTGCCACCCAAGGCTGGCCGTCGCTGGGCGGGGGCATTGTCGCCGGTAGGACGTAGAGTCCTGGGGCCTCCGCAGCTGGATAGATCAGTGTTTGGTCGCACTGAGGTCTGATAACCCGAATGCTGGCGTTGCCTAGGTATCGGAGAACCGCCTCCGATGTCACCTGGTCTCCGCAGAGGGCCACCCACGATGGGCTCGGTGTGCGTGGAACGACGTAGAGAAATAGCGCGTTTCCGAGCCTACCCGTTGGTGCACGACCCCGAAACCACGCGTAGGTGTTGATGTCGGGCGCGTAGGCACCTTGGAGAACGGTCGCCCCAATCGCGTAGGTCCCTGGCTCCGGATCCCAAGGCGTGAAGGTCACCGCGCGCGGATCAGGCGGAAGATACTCAGCGTGGATGTCATAGGCCTCAAGGCGCGCAGGACTGTAGTGCGCATAAGAGACAGGGGTCTCGGGATGCGCATCGAGCCAAGCCTTGAGATCCCACAGGTTCTGGCCCCAGTCGAGATTCGAGTCGACGAGATATCGGTATCCTCCCTCTGGCCCGCCGGCGATCTCATTAAAGAAGGTCAGAGGGTAGGGTAGCGTGCGAAGTGTGCCAACCCCTATCCAGGCAATGAGTCCAAGGGTCGCCAGCGTGAGCAGGGACGATCGTCGGAGTCGGCTGGACGCAACACCGATCCCGATGTAGAGAAAGGGCAGCAATGGCAAGAGGTGGCGATAGCCGATGTTCACGGTGCTGAACAGCGCGGTCCCAGCATAGAGCGCTGGGAAGAGCGCCAGCGCGAGGCGTGCCGGCGTGACGACCTGACACCTCGTGGCGGGTTGATAGCGCAGTTTGAGGAGCCAACGGCGTATACCCACGGCCAGCGCCACTGCCAGCATCACGAGCACGGGCAGCGGCGTCTTCAGCGCGAAGGCCAGCGGGAAATACCACCACCAGCCTTGGTCGCTGATCCTGCCCGCGGCAAAGGTCGGGTGACCGAGTTCGTAGTGCTGACGCAGGGACTGGAAGATCTGGATGTGAGTCGCCGCCGGTAGCGGCGTAGGCCAGCCCTCGACGGAACCAATCTCGAAACCATAGCCAATCCATACAGTGAGGGCAGCGCAGGCCAGCAGAATGACGCTCCAGCGTGCCACACGCTTCCAGACTCGCGGACCTCCTTCTGTCCAGGCGGTCGCAAGAAGCAGCGCGCCAACGACGGGCACGAGGAGGAGCGCCGAGACCTTCGCTAGTTGGGCAAGCCCAAGCAGGACGCCGCTTAGGACCAGCTGACGCGTCACACGGTGAGGTGCCGGGTCCGGCCGAAGTGCCAACCGGATCACTCTGTAGACGCTGTAGAGGGTCGCGACGGTAAAGAACGTCGCTGCCGTATCGGTGGTTGCCAAAGCGCCGTGTGCGCTGATGTTCGGATCCAGTGCATAGAGGGTTAGGGCCAGGAGCCCGCCGCCGCGGCCCGCAACCTCCGTGCCCCATCGCATCACAAGCGCACCGAGGAGCGTTGCCAGCAGCAGAATGGGCACGCGCCCTGCCACCGCCATCCTTCGGGGATACGGATACTGCCAGACGACGGCGTCGGTCACGGCCGAAAGGCTGTTGATGTCCCAGTCGCTGATCTGCGCTGGGTTCGGTAGATCACGCTGCAGCAACAGGGGTGCTGCGGCTAGCACATTGGCCAATGGAGGATGGATGTGAACGGGCTGAAGGCGGAAGTCACGAGTCCGCAGCGTCGCGTAGCCCACTGCGAGGTGGGGGCCCTCATCGAAGGTGATCGAGGCCCTGACGACCTGGGTCATACCCACAGCGAAGAAGATCAGCAGCAGGAGGTAGGGGATCCGACGGACGATGAGGCCTGCTCCTGCCACTTCTGTGGCTCCCCGGGAGGCTCGAGCGTTCATCGGTACAACTCTCTCTTGTGGTGCCAACTGCCACCGGACTCAGAGTGCCTAGCGCGTCGTCGCGAAGACACGATAGCTATCCTCTCCTGTGACCAGATGACTCAGCGTAAGATCTGGCCAGGAATACATGCCCACGCGAAGCTCATAGCTTCCACTGGGCAGCTCATCGGGCAGCTCCAACGTGAAGGTCGTCAGCAGGACGTCGCCGTCCCGCCAGTGCCAATGCGGCACACTGCCCCCGTCTATCTGGGCAACCATGCTGTCATTCAGTAGAAGGTGGTTGAAGAAATGGTACGGCGCCGGGTTTGTCGCGCGGTAGTGCCAGCGATGAACGAGCTCCAGCTGCCCGCCCGGAACAAACTCTCCCTCGATGGCTGTGTCGAGGAGCGATAGTCCGCTGGTCCACACCGCCTCGGGTTTTAGCTCAGTTGGACCTAGCGTGCCGCAGAAGAACCGCCACGGTGGATCTGCGGGGACGGTCATTTCGGGGCGCTCGACTACGGCGCCGGCAACGGGGGCCAGCGTCCCTGGAGATACGTTGGGCCCCAGCAGATAACAGGCCGGCCCCTGTGGCACGACCATGCCTTTGTTCACGGGGATCACCCGGACGCGTGAGCTCTGAGCATAGCCGCGCAACCATTCGAAGGCGGACATCTCGCCGCCGTAGTCGTAGAGCACAAGGACCTGGCCGTCAGGCTCATGTCGGAGATAGGTTGCTACGGTCGCTCCGGCCTCGTCCATTAGCCAGCCTCGAGTGTATCTCTGCAGCTGTCCCTCGGACTCAAGCCGAATGCGTACCAACCACAAGCTGGACCACCATAGCGCGACCGCGAAAAGCGCGCCAGCCGCGATGATCCTCAGGATTCTCAGCGCTCGAAAGCGCCGTTCGCTCGCCCGCAGCGAGGGCTGAGCCTGGATCCACGCTCCGACTAGAACGAAGGGTGCGGGATAGAGCGCCATCAGGTAGAAGTGCTGTAGATGGACGTTCGAGAGCAAGAAAAGGCTGGGGACCCCGACCGCCCACGCGATCGCGAACGCCAGTTGTGGGCGTTGGCTGGAGGAGCGGACGAGGCGCCAGAGTGCCCAGAGCACGGAGATGACTAGGTTAGCGAGCACAATCCAGGGTGCGGTGTCCCACTCGACAACCGATCGGTCCCACAAATCGCCGTGGGCGTTCGCGATGATCTTGTCTCCTAAGATGAGCTCGAGGGCGAGGCGGAATGCTGCGGTGTTCAGGCCGCTGGCCTGGCTGCCCGTCTGCAGCATCGTGCGCAGGTCGTAGAAGCGTGAGCGCACCAAGTGGACGAGGTAGGGCAGCGCGATGATCAGGCTCGCTCCGGCACCAACTAAGAAGGCGCGCCACGCACGCCGGCGCCAGGCGATCACCAGGGCTAGCATGACCAGAAGGCCACCCCACGGAGCCGCTGCCAGGTGGACCATGCTCATCATCGTGGTCGCGACGATCGCCACGGCGAGATTCGTTCTCCAACGCCTGCGATGGGCCAACACCACCAAGAAGGCTGCGAATGCAACCGTTGCCAAAGCGGACACCAATGACTGATACCAGATGGTGCGGGCATAGAGCACGACCCAAGGGGCGGCCGCGTAGAGAAGCCCGGAGACCAGGGCCGCTCGCTTGCCAAAGCTGCGCCTCACTGACTGGAGGAGCCAGGCTAGGGCAAGCAGATCGAGGATGGAGAAGAACCACTGTACGGCGATGATCCGTTTGACCGCGAACAAAGGGATCGCCGCAAGAAGGGGTACAATGCCGGTCTGCATCACGCCCACCGAGGACTTCATCCCGATGAGGGGCAGATAGCGGAGGTGAGCTACCTGGAAGGCACTGTCCAAGATGGCGGCCTGGTCGGCCTCGATGAGTGTCTCATCGAAAGCCGCGAGCCGCAGCGTCGCGCCTAAGAGCAGCAGCACCGTGCCTCCAAGGACGAACCACGTCTCTTGAGCTCGGCCTGCTCTCGACGGAATTGCCCTAGGTTGGCGGTGCCTCGCTGTCGTGTGGGCGACCATCTACGGCATCACCTGGAGTTCCAACAGCGGTAATTCGTCATTTACGTATCGTTCGCCTGACCGGTCGACCGCGGGTAGGCGGTCACCCGTGGCGGGGACGTAGACGCCCGTGTAGAGCGTGTAGGTTCCGGTCGGCACAGTCGACGGCAGTTCGATGGTGTAGCTTTCAGCCACGACCTCGCCAGCTTGCCAGCGGTCGGTGGTGTAGACACCAGCCTGGGGCCAGGAGTCCTGCTGCCAGATGCCGTCGCCATCCGGCGTCCTGAGGTGGTTGAACACAGCGTAGGTCCGGTCTGGCGCTCGCACCGCCTCCCAGTAGACGGTGAGTCGGGCTTCCTCGCCAGCCTGCAGGCGGCGACGCTCGAGTCTGAAGCCCCGCAACCTAAGCTCATCGCCGAACTCCACGAAGCGGCGTGTACGGAGCAGAGGCGGGTAATTACGGTGCTGGCGCGCCTCAACCTCAAGAGCGTAGAGGTCAACCCATCCTGTGGGTGTCTTCGGGGCTTCTACGTCGCCCCCGTCAATCGCTGTCAGGACCTCGCCCTGGCCGTCTAGTATCTGGGCTTGCATCTGATACTCGCCGGCGGGCAGATCGCCGGGAAGCTCAAAGGTCAGGTCCTGCAAGATTACGTCCCCTGCCTGCCAGTGGTCCGCCGGGTAGATGTCGGGACCCAGCAGAAACGTGCCAATCTCTTGGGTTCGGGTCCCTGTCACCTGTAGACTGAGGCTATGCGCAGGTTCGGGCTCAAGGGCGTGCCACCAGATGCGGAAGCCCGTGGGATATCCTCTCATCGCCTCGGCTCCGTAGGGCTCGAGACCGGCAATCTCCAGGGCTTCACCAAGGCGGAGGGCCTGGGCTTTCGCGTAGTTAGGGAGCAATGCAAGCAAGGATCCTTCCGGCGTGTCAGGCAGGATCTCCAATGGGCGGATCGGGATCCAGCCGTTGCTGTTAGCCACGGCCTCTGCGTCAACGCCGCTCCCTTGGATACGGAAGGCAAGGGTGTAGGTCCCTGGGGGCAGGCCAGGCAAGAGCCAGAGCCCGCGTTGTTCGCGCCACTCCGTAGGAAGAGGTTCTCCGGATGGTTGGTGCACCGGCCCTAATTGGAAATCGTAGTGCTGCCATGACGTCCCTGTCGCATCCAATAGCGCCAGGGTGATGCCATAGGAGCGATCGAGGCGGGCGCCCTGCAGGCTCAGCCCAACCTGTACTCCCTCTCCGATTGAGGCCCGCTCACGATCCACCGTCAGGTGCTCCAGCCGGAGGCTACCTAGGTCTGAATCACCGCGCACCTCAGTAGATTGCTCAGATGGTGCTAGGTAGAGCGCCATGCCGGCTCGTTCGAAGACGCAGTAGGCGTTCTCCGCCAGCCAACGGCTGACGCTATATTGGGGATCGGCCCAATGGATTGCGCCGTAGGAGACCCACAGGCGATCGTGCGCCTCTAAGATGGCCTCGAGCCTGGGGATGTCGGCCTCCGCATTGAATCCGGGCGGCGCTGCGGCGGGTACGGCATAGATTGACAGATCTTCAGGCGGTTCGTAGTAGGTGAGGAGGAGGCTGGGCCAGGGTCCATTCATCAATAAAGCATCCCCGGGCCTAGCCGCCGCATGAAGGATGGCCATGCGATTCGAGAACGTGGTATCAGGGGTCTCATAGAAGACGGGGAGACGCCACAGAGAGACCCAGAGCAGCCCCCCCAAAGCAGCCAGCTGCACGAGACCTATCCTTAGGGTTGATAGGAGCGCAGCCAATCCAAGACTGATGGCGGGGAAAACCAGGGCAAGATAGCGAGAGGCCAACTTCTCCGGTACCGCGTGCAAGAGAAGGAGAGGGACCAGAGCCCAGATGGCAAGCACCGCGCCCGCCTTTCGGCAACGAGTCCAGGCTAGCGCCCAGCCGATAGCCGTCAGGCCGACCCCGATCAGGCTTGCGGCTACCAGCTGGGGTTGATACCCCCAGAGATAGAGGTCGGTCACCAGCACGCTGAGCTCCTCCTCGCGGAAGCCCATAGCGGGAAAGCGTGCTGCGATCTCAAGGACCATCGCCCGCACGCCAGGAGACACGGCGACGAAGAGCCCGAATGCCAGCCCCAACCCAGCAACGGTCACGATCCAGGCTCTGCGAATCGACCGAGTCTCACGGGGCAGCAAGATCAGCAGCAATCCCTGCACTGGCCAAAGAAGCGCGAGGTAGTAGTGGGTCATCGCACCCAGGAAGGAGACTGCTGCGAAGACAAGCCAGTTCTGCCACCTTGGCCTGCGGGCCCACTGGAGCCATCTCTCCATAGTGATCAGGGCCAGAAGGAGCATCAGTGCGTACATCCGTCCGTTCCTGCCAGCCCAGACGGCGAACGGAGCGACGGCACAAAGGAGCGCGTTCCACCTCCCACCCAGTTGGCCCAGGAGTCGGCGCCCGAGTTTCCAGCTCCAGCTCACCGCAAGGATGCTCGCCAGGACTGAGGGGTATCGGATGGCGAACTCAGTGGTCCCCACGAGCTGCATCCAGGCGGACGTGACGAGATAGTACAAGGGCGGATGCTCGCGGGCTGCGCTCATCACATAGCGGATCACCTCGACAAGCGGGCGCCGAGCGACAAAGACGGTCGCTACTTCGTCAAACGAGAGATCCGCGGCTTGCAGATCCAATAGACGCAGCACGAAGGCGCTGCCAAGGCAGAGCCAAACGGTAATGATCCTGGGCCAGCCGGATCCCAGGACGCGGGACCAGTCGATGCTGGTGGGCCGTCTCGCGCGTGCCTTGTTCATGTGTATCGCCGGCTATACGAGCCAGCCGCTCCTCTTCTCGACCATCAGCAATAAGCTCAAGATCAACAACCCTGAACCGGAGAGCCCAAGCCCGAACTCGAAGGTGGAGGGATAGAAACGCATCTCGACGCGGTGGGAGCCGGGGGACAGCAGCACACCTCTGAAAAGCCCGTTCGTGGCATGGATCGGGGCCGGATGACCGTCGACCCGAGCATCCCAGCCGGGATAGAGAAGATCGCTCAGCACGAAAAGGGCCGGCGTGGTGGTCGTCACCTCGAAGTCGGCGCGGTTGGCGCCATACGCCAATACCTCGATTCCCGTGGTCCCTTGGGCCGCTGACAGGGCCGGTCCGTGCGTTACGGTTGCTTCCAGCCACGGCTCAAACTCCTCGGACATCACATGGGCGAGGGCGCCTTCCAGGGTACCGACAGGCAGGGTCGTGGGCACGAGCCAAGCCCGCGGCAGGGCGTTGGTGTTCAGATGAATGTCGACCAGCGGGTCATCCGTGAACACGGGCCAGATACCCTCTGCACCCGGCGCGGCCCCCTTAGGGGTCACGATGTACTTGGCGCCGAGTAGATTGTAGGCCGGCATCCCCTTGTGCGGAATCCCCCAATAGAACTGGTTGAAGGTGACGATCTCCAGCGGATTGCCGGTCCCTTGGGGCACATCAAAGCCCTCTGACATCACGGAAGCGGGTGACCAGAGCCCTCGCGCTTTGCCGTCGACATCCACCCTAAACCATCCTGCGTCCGCCTTCAGGTAGGCGATTGCCTTGGCATGAGGGTCGTCCGCCAACGAAGGAGCGGGCTCAACGTCCGCGAGCGCGCCCGTGGCAACCAGCTCAGCGAGGGAGAGCAGCACCAACCCTGCTCGACCGAGCACCTGTCGTCGCGCCAGGAGCACGAGCATGCCGCCGCCAGCCAGGGTCACCGCTGCAAGACGGAGACCTGAGAGTGCCCGGGCAGTAGCGACTGCGCTCGGAGCCAGAGAGGCCCAAGGTCTAGCCCGAAGCCCGATCAGGGCGGCCGCCGCGAGGACGAAGATGACCCAGCTGGTCCGGCGCCGGCCTGTTGTGAGCGCCTGACACCCCTGAGCTGCCGCGATCGCCAGGGCGAAGGAGAGCAGGTAGATAGCGCGCCCCGTCTTCCAGGTTGCGTCAAAGAGAGGAAGATGCGCCAACTGGGGATAGAGGGGGCCTTGCATACCCAGCGCCAGCAGAACTGCCCCAGTTCCTATCACCCAGAGGAAAGCGGTCCGATGACGTTCACCCTTGACCAGCCCTAGGAGAGCCAGGCTCAGGGGGAGAACGCCGATATAGCCACTCTCGACTCTGTCCCAGGGCGCCCAAAATGCGCGCATGTTGCGTCCGTGGTAGAGCGGCGTGATGAAGTCACGCCACATACCAAGATGGAACTCGTACTCGCCAAA
The DNA here is from genome assembly GCA_049975205.1 of Anaerolineae bacterium. Taxonomy (GTDB): domain Bacteria; phylum Chloroflexota; class Anaerolineae; order B4-G1; family SLSP01; genus PWVB01. The sequence goes on from JBNGDL010000015.1 coordinate 71,272, forward strand.
GTTGGGAGGGATGATGGCCCGCTCCGTGTAGGGAAGCCGCTGGAACGCGGGCAGGAGGGCCGGCGCTGCTAGTAAGATGCCAAGCAAAACGGCAAGAGCTAGACGGCCCGCGCGTCTGGCTGCCTTCCGAGGTCCGGCATCAAGGATCTGCCACAGTCCGTAGACGCTGAGGAGACAGGCGGCGTAGAGCGCCGCCTGGCCATGGCCCGCAAGCAAGAGCGCCGCCAGGGGTAGGGCTACCGCAGGGATGGCGCGCCGCCGTCGGGCGGCCCTGTCCACCCCCCACAGAATCCAAGGTACCCAGGCGATTGTGTCATTGAACTGAGGGTGACCGAGGTGAGCGATGAAGGGATCGCTGAACATGTATGCGATAGCTCCGACGAGCGCGGGCACCTGCCGGAGCTGCCACAGCGGCGAGCGCCGAAGGTAAAGGTAGAGGCCAACACCCGCGATCCATAGAGACGCCGCGCCACGCAACGATACAAGCCATCCGGGGATAGGGTGACTCAAGAACAGGAGCCAGTTGAGAGGGTTTAGGAGGCCGTACTGGGGTTCCCCGATGATGGGATCACCGGCCATCACCCGCGTGCTCCAAAGCGGAAAGACGCCGCGACGGAGCGATTCGGCGACGAAGGACCAGATCGGATGAAGCTGCCCCCAAAGGTCCCCACCACCTATGGGGAAGCGGAATCCCAGGGTCCACAGCGGCCAGAAGAAGAGCACGGCAGCCCCCAGCAGAAGCACTAGGCCCGCGATGTCGCTCGATAGCCTCGGTGCGCTCCGTGAGCTACGACAGCGACCACGGTCCGCAAGGGCCGAAGGGGTCGTCATCTCCGACGACATCCTACCCCCTGGTGCGATCTGATCGTTTCCCACACTCTGGGCCGGTTTCTGGGCGGGTTACCCATACCTATCCCGATGCCGGGCAAGGTCAGGCTGCTGCTGGGTGTCTCCGCGCAGGCCTCACTCCAGGCTTGCAGAACTGGGCTTTCCTCTGATAGCTGGTTTGCGTCTGGCATGTTCTACGCCGATGTCACCTCTACGCCGAAGTTGGGATGAACCTGTGTCCGCCGGATATGCGTTTCACCTGGGGATTCTACCACAGACGCCAGCCCTGACCGAGAGGTCGGCTCTCGCGATTTCCTGCCCCGAAATGAGGTCGCGTTCTGTTAGTCTCAGCGGACCCTGAGACGGGTCAGCGCGAGCGCCTTGGCGGGCATGGCGGCCTGATCCAAGGAGACCGGCAGGTGCGCGAGCTCTCCCTCCGGTGTGACGCGGTAGACGGCAATGCGCAGGTCATAGGCACCAGACTCCGCATCACCTGCCACGGTGAGGACTCGGCGCTCCATGATCTGGTCGCCCATCCGCCAAGCCGAGGTGGGCGCTTGGCCCGCCTGAGGCCACTCATCGGACTGACCCACTTTCCGCCAACGATCGTCGATCAGCTGGATGGAGACCGTGTAGTCCTCGACCATCGGAGCCGTGCACTGCCACGTCAGGTCGACGGTAAGCCGGTCGCCCGGGTCGAGGACCAGGTCGCTCACATCGTAGCTGGTGAGCAGCATACCGTCGCCGAATTGGACGTTGACGGTGTTCGCACCCTCATCGCCTGGGCGGGGCTCCAATCTCACCTTTCCGAAGCGCACGGTGTCGCCGGTCGCCACGATGTCCGGACCGGCTGTGGCGAGACGCGTGCCCGTCGCGGTCTCATAGACGCCCAGCGCGACGACAAGATCGTCAGGCGCATAAGCCGTCGCCGGAATCGGCAGGATATGGCGCTCCACCCAGGTGCGACCCGAGCGCAGCTGGGTGGTTGGGAGCAGGCCGTGACCGGGGAAAGTGTCCCTCTGTGCAACGATGCGGTCGCCGGCGCCCAGGATGTGGATGAACAAGGAGTGATGTGACAGCGTCGGGCTAATGGCGTGCCAGACGAGCTCCAGTTCGAGCGCTTTCCCTGGCTGCGTCGCATCCTCTGTGAGTGCATAGCCTCGCAGCTCTAGCGTGTCGCCAAACCTCGCCTCTATCGGTGTGTGAGGCAGCGCCTCAGATGGTGTGGCGAGCTCCTCAGGAGGCTGGTAGGCGGGTAGGATCCATGCTGGGAGCGCCACGACGCAGAGCGTGAGCAGTAGCGCGGCCAGGAGGCCGGGGGCGAGGGCGCTGTGCGCTCGCTGGCGTCTTGGTACCCAGCGGGCGAGGCCTATCGCCAAGGCCAGGGACCACATCGGGAGGGCGGAAAAGATGAGGCGCCCCTGGGAGGACCACGTTATCGTGGCCCACCGGCTCCACGAGACGATCACGGCAGCGGGCCACGCCCAGGCCAGAGCCCGAGCCGCGGTCAAACCATTCCAGGCGAAGGGCCATATCCGATGAAGGACGGGCTCCCGAGCGTTTGCCGTTGAGGTGCGTTCCACAGATCCCCTCAGTAGCCAAAGCCCAAATGAGAAGAGCACCCCGATCGCGGCAATGACCGCGGTGCCATTCAGGACCGCATAGACCCAGTCGGGCATCGGCACATTGAGGCCACCGAAGTTGCCCCAGTAGCCGGCCAAAAACGCCTGTCGCTCCGCCCAGAGCTGTTGGAGGCTGGCAGGGACATCTCTCGTTCCCAAGACGGCATAGAAGGCATTGAGCCCGAGCCAGTCGCCATAGAGCCTGAAGTTCCGGTAGAACCACCAGCCCGAGATCGCGACGACGGGTGCGAGCAGAGCAACCAGGTGCAGGAGCAGGTACTTCACTCGACGACCCCAATCCTCTTGATCGGGCCGCCGCCACGTCTCCCACGCTAGCGTCGCTGCGGCTAAGGCGAGGAGCGCGATGCCACTGGCCTTCGTCAGCAGGGCGAGGCCGAGGATGCTGCCCAAGACCAAGCTTGGCCGCACGTCTCGAAGCCGGATCCCCAGAGACCAACGGGCTATGGCCTGATCGCTCACGATAGGACGAACTCGCCCGGCTGTTCTCACACGCCGGACCATCAGCAAGAGCGCCAGGGTGCTCAAAGGAATGATCAGATTGTCGTTGTTGATTGAGCTGCTGATGAAGAGGTGCATCGGTGTGAACGCGTGGATGGCGGCCCCCGCCAAGGCGAGCCATTCCGCCGCGGGAAAGAGCTCGCGGATGAGTGCCCAGGTCAGATAGACCGACCAAACACCCAGCGCCACCGACAGAATTCGGACGATGTGGACGGCGAGCACCGTCCCACGCCACGGGAAGCGTTCCCGATCCCAATTGTGGATGACCAGGTTGACGTTATCCCGATCCGGGGTGATCTCCCCTGCCTTAGCATGTGGGTTCGGCTGGCGTACCTCAGCCAAGTCTTCCGTGTCAATGCCGGTGATTAGCGCGGCGCCCAGGGCGTAGTAGAGTGGGGGTTGGCTTCCCTCCTGACGCCAAGGCCCGCTGCTGGTGCCGGGTTCCAGCGGCTGGACGGGTAGTTGCCACGTACGCGCAATGTAGTCCACCATGGGATAGTGCCACAGTTCATCCGAGGCCTCGAAGATGGGGATCGAGACACTATACAGCAGGCTCAAGGCTCCATAGACTGTAAGAAGACCCAGCATGGCGACCCGAGCCGCTCTTGAGGCCTGGGCTTTCGACGGGCCAGCGTTTGAGTTGAGCTCTGTCTTGGTCATAAGGGCCTATTCTACCACACCGATGTCCCTTGGCCTGCGGGCTCGCATTGGCGCGTGGGTGCCTGCTATTCTAAAGATCTAGCGGCTGCGCCATACAGCTCCCGGAAGAACTCCACGGTTTCCTCAGCAATCCTGGGCCAGGTGAATCGCTGCGCCAGCGTGGCAGCGCCGCGCTCGATGTGCCGACGCAGGTCCTCGTCGGCTGCTAATGCCTCGATTGCTGCCTCCAGGGCACTAGCACTGTTAGGTGGGATGAGGAGGACGTTCTCGCGGTTCTGCAGCTCGGGGAAGGGCGAGGTCGGGCTCGTCGTGATCGTCGCGCAACCGTGGCTGAGTGCCGCGTGCAGCGTGCCGTGTCGGAGATTCGCGCCCTCTCGATAGGGCAGCGCGCAGATATCGGTCGCGTTGAAGGCGGCAGAGATCTCTGGCGGCGACGCGAAGCCGGTCCAGTGCACCCGATCTGAAAGATCGTGGCGGCTGATGAGCTCATCAATCCTCTCTGCATAGCGCGCGTTTGTCGGGTCGCTCGTCCCTGTGCGACCGCCGATGAAGAGGAGCTGGACCGGCTGTTTTTTGTCCACAAGCTGGACGACCGCGGCGATGAGTGTCTCTATGCCCTTCGTCGGATTCATGAAGCCGAAGAAACCTACCACGATATCCTCCGGCGTGAATCCCCGTTGGGCACGCCATTGCTCTCGATCGTAGTCCGGGGGCGGCTGCGGAGCGATGTTGCTGCCAATGGGGATCATCCTCAGCGGCGGGGCATCCTCTTCGAGGGCGTCTTGCAGTGTCTGCAGATCCTCCCGATTTGTCACGACCACACCGTGTGCATGGCCCGCTAGGTGCCACACAACACGCTGACGCAGCCTCCCAGCCTTCGGAAAGAGGTAAGGTGGGAGGAGGTCGTGGAACGTCACCACTAATGGCGCGCTCGTGACCGATCTGAGGGCTTCAGGCAGGATGCCGATCGCGCCTTTCATCCCGTAGGCAGCTGGTTCATACTGCAGATTGATCACATCTGGTCTAATGTCGCGTACCCACCTACGTGTGCGCGCAAGAGCTGGGAGGCTCCATCCTGAGATGGCTCTGTGCACGATCATGTTCGCTTCATCGGTCTCAGGTGCCTCTGGGGTGGGAGGGGCTTTCGTCGTGAGGACGTGGACTGTGTGGTCTTGGTCGACCATAGCTGCCGAGATGCGATGGGTAAAGGCGCCCACGCCGCCCCGCATCGGGGGATATTCACCCGTGATCATCGCTATGCGCATCCGAGACGCTCCTTGTTGCTCCAGGCCCTCAATGGAGTCAACTGAACTGGGTATCGCCGGTTTCGTTGGCATTGTACTCGCTATAGCTGGAATATCCATGTGTCCGAGTCTACGTCGCTTGTGTGGCAGGCCTGGCGTCGGTATAATGGATCTGACGTTGGCCTGTTCAGACGAGACGCGCCTATTCGGCACGTTGGGCGCAGCCGGGGTACTCCTGGGAGACAATGCTATGAAGCGACTTGTGTATGCTGGGACCATGCTGCTCGTGTTGGTGAGCACGTTGGCGTGCAGTGGGGGTACCTTGCCGGGATGGCTCACCCGTGGCGTCGATATCAAGATCGTGAACCGCAGCCCGGACGTTATCTGCTACGTCTTTGTCTCCTCCAGTGACGATGATATGTGGGGTGAGGATCAGCTTGGGGAAGAGGAGACGATAGACTCTGGGAGCAGTCGGGTCTTCAGATTGGACGACGGGACCTATGATGTTCGGGTCGAGGCCTGTGGTGATGTGGTGATGGCAACGGCTTGGGAAGTCGCCTCCGATACGACCTTGACGATCGGGGAGCGGGACGCCGATGTACGATTGGTTCTGGTCAATGACACGGAGATCGAAGCCTGCTATGTCCTGATCTCGACGGCGTCCTCGGAAGACTGGGGTGACGACAGGTTGGGAGCGCACGAGATTGTGGAACCTGGCGATAGGCGCGTTTTCTACGTCGAGCCCGGCATCTATGATCTGTGGGCCGGCGACTGCGACGATCAGGTGATCGCCGAGCAGTACACCGTCGATCTCACAGAAGATTCGATTTGGACGCTGGAGGATTAGCACGGTCAGGGTTGTGGCTGAAAGCATAGGTCTTGACGAAATCGCAAACCGCAGATGAGGACAACTGAGATGACACTGGAGGTCCACGGATGAAACCACAGGTGTTTGCACTGATCACGGCTATGGCTTGGGGTATCGGCGGGTACTTCGAGAAGAGGGGCCTGAACATGGGTAACCTCTCACCGCAGGTCGGTATTACTATTCGCACTGCGGTGGCGCTGGTGATTCTGGGGGCGGCAAGCTTCTCTCAGTGGAAGACGATTCCGGAGGCGGGGATAAAGCCGCTCTTGATGATGGTGATCGGCGGAGGCATCGTCGCTGGCTCGGTGGGCATGCTGTCCTTCTATGCAGCCCTCAAGGGCGCCAGTACCCTGTCGCAGGTGATGCCAATCGCCTTCACCTCGCCTCTGTTCAGCGCGCTCACGGGTATCGTGTTCCAGACGGAGAAGTTGAGCTGGCAGTCGGCGCTAGGCATCGTGCTCACGATCACCGGCATCGTCGTACTGACGACCGCGCCGAGCCACTGATGATTGGAGGGAGATTACATGACAGCTGTTGAGGTGAAGCCTGGGATTTTCTGGATCGGCGTCAACGATCGGACGACGGACCTCTTTGAGGGGCTGTGGCCGATCACTAGTGAGGGCGTCTCGTACAACGCTTACGTGGTCAAGGATGAGAAGAGCGCGCTCATCGACCTGGCGAAGGACATCAAGAGCAATGCGCTACTCGACCAGATCGAGGGCGTGGTCGATCCGGCTGAGCTGGACTACATTGTGATCAACCATATGGAGCCCGATCATACCGGCGTGATCCGGGCGCTGCGCCGGATCGCGTCGCGGGCGACGATCCTGTGTACCAAGCGGGCCGAGGAGATGCTGAGCAATTTCTACCAGCTCGACGAGCAGATCCACGTGGTCAGCGACGGCGAGACCCTGGATCTCGGCTCTCACAAGCTCCAGTTCTTTATGACCCCGATGGTGCATTGGCCGGAGACCATGATGACCTACGAGGCATCGCAAAAGGTCCTCTTCTCGTGTGACGCTTTTGGCAGCTATGGTGCTCTGCAGGGCGCCATCTTTGACGACCAATGCTCGGACCTGGCTTTCTACGAGCAGCAGGCCCTGCGTTACTACACCAATATCGTTGCGCTCTTTGCCCGCCCCGTGATACGGGCCATCGACAAGCTCCGGGATGTGCCGGTCGAGGTTGTGGCGCCCTCGCACGGGCTGATCTGGCGAGACAATCCTTCCCGCATCGTCGAGCTCTACAGAAGATGGGCGAACTACGCCCTGGAAGGGCCGGAGCTGGGTATCACACTGCTCTACGGCACGATGTATGGCAACACAGAGGAGATGGTCGAGGCCGTCGCGAGCGGCGTGGCGCGGGCAAACGTTCCCGTGGAGATCTTTGACGTTCGCCACATCCACGCCAGCTATATCCTTTCCTCTCTCTATACGCGGAACGGTGTGCTCGTGGGCGCGCCGACGTACGAAGGCGAGCTCTTCCCACCGATGGCCCACGTTCTGGACATCGCTGCGCGCAAACGAATCCGCGACCGCAAAGTGGCCTATTTCGGCAGCTATGGCTGGAGCGGAGGGGCAGTACGCGAACTCAACAAGTGGGCAGAGGAGCTCAATTGGGACGTCGTGGAGGAGATGGCGTTCGCTGGAGGACCGACCCGTGAGCAGCTCTCTCAGGGAGAGGACCTGGGATACCGGTTTGCGATGGCGCTCAAGGAGCATGCCTCGACAGACTGATACCTATGCGGGAGGCACAGAACCCTACGGGGCTCTCCGTAGGTTGGTGGGGGCTGTGCGCTCACGCGATCCTGATGAAATGCGGCTCCGGCGTGGTCACGTCGCCACGCCGGAGCCTTGAATTATGTCTGTTACCGAAGTCTAGACCGAGTGTGTCAGGC
>JBNGDL010000016.1:0-31800 GCA_049975205.1 Anaerolineae bacterium
AACATTTCCTAACGGTTCCAGAAAGTGGCGTTTGACAAACTCCTGATCTATGGTATTCTGTCACGCAAGTACCAAGAGTAGCGGATACCTATGATCAAAACCTGCGATCTAAAGCGACGAGCGCGAGAGACAGCTGAACCAGCCTGCTGGGTCGGCATCTTCGTGCTTGGTTAGCACAAGATCGCGCTTCAGAGCAAAAAGCGAAGCCAGCCCCAGACAGGGGGCTGGCTTTTTGCGTATCTAGGGTATCCCAGGGTGTGGTTGGAGTAACTCAAGATGGAGAGGAGACAAGAGATGGAACCGGTGCTGTGCCCTGAGTGTGAAGCTGAGTTGGTGTTGGATTCGGACGTTGAGGAGAGCGAGATCATCGTCTGTCCCGATTGCGGTGTCGAGCTTGAGGTCATTTCGGTGGATCCTATCGAGGTCGAGATGGCGCCTGAGGTCGAGGAAGACTGGGGAGAGTAGGTGCTTCAGCCTCCCAAGACGGCGATCACTGGAGAGGCACTGACACGTAAAGATACTTGGAGGCCCTGTCATGAAAATCGGTGTGCTCTATTCCCGGAAGCGAGTTGAGGAAAAGTTGATCACGGCTGCTTTTGACGCGCGTGGTGTCGCCTACGATCGCTTTGATCCTCGGCAGTTGAGCTTTGAGCTGAACGGAATGCCCCCTGGCGCGTATGACGCCTTTCTCGTGCGCTGCCTCAGCCACACGAACGCTTACTACATCACGCGCTGGCTCGAGGGGTTGGGCATCCCAACGGTGAGCCCGCATCGGACGATCGAGGTGTGCGGGGACAAGCTACTGACGAGTGCCGCGCTTCAGGAGGCGGGCCTGCCCATTCCCAGGACGGCTGTGGCGTTCACGCCAGAGACCGGGTTGGAGGCCATCGAGGCTATCGGGTATCCGGTGGTGCTGAAGCCACTCTTCGGCTCTTGGGGGCGCTTGCTCGCACGCGTGAACGATCGTGATGCTGCTGAAGCCCTGTTGGAGCACAAGAGCACGCTGGGCGGCTATCTCCACGGAGTCGCCTACATCCAAGAGTATATCGACAAGCCCGGTCGGGATATCCGCGTCATGGTCGCAGGGGACGAGGTCGTCTACGCTGTTTATCGACAGTCCGACCACTGGATTACAAACACCGCCCTCGGGGGCGAGCCGCTGCCCTGCCCCGTCACCGATGAGATTGCTCACCTTTCGGCGGCAGCGGCACAGGCGGTCGGTGGCGGCATCGTCGCCGTGGACTTGCTAGAGACACGTGATGGTGACCTGCTGGTGAACGAGGTCAACCATACCCCTGAGTTTCACGGCGCAAGGGAGGCCACGGACGTCGACATCGCCGACAAGATCGTGACGTACGTGCTTCAAGTCGCGGAGAAAGGACTAGAAAAATGATCAAAGCTGCGATTGTGGGTGCCTCAGGCTATGCGGGAGGGGAGCTTCTGCGATTGCTGTTGGCCCATCCGGAGGTCGAGGTCGCGCAGATCACGTCCGAGACCTATGCCGGGCAGTTCGCCTACTTCGTGCACCCTAACCTTCGGGGGCATACGACCCTGCAGTTCACACCGCTTTCCGAACTGCAGCCGTGCGACCTGCTCTTCATGGCGTTGCCCCACGGCACGGCCTGGGATCAGATCGACACCTATGCCGGCATGGCGGATCGCATCATCGATCTGTCCGGCGATTTTCGGCTGCGTAACCCCACAGACTACGATAAGTGGTACGAGCATCGTCATCCCCATCCCCAATGGCTAAAGCGCTTTGTCTACGGCCTGCCCGAGCTCCACCGGGAGGAACTCACTGGTGCCAAGTATGTGAGCGGTGTGGGATGCAATGCGACCGTGACGATTCTGGCCCTCTGGCCCCTCTACAAGCGTGGCCTGGTTCGCGAGACCGTCGTGGAGGTGAAGGTCGGCTCCTCGGAGGGTGGACATCACCCCAGTCCCGCCGCGCATCATCCCGAACGCGCCAACGTGGTCCGAACCTACTCGCCGTTCGGTCATCGTCACATTGCCGAGATGATTCAGGAGCTCAGGCTGGATCCTGCGAAGCCAGGCCTGCATTTCACCGTCACCTCGGTGGGGCTTGTGCGCGGGGCGCTGGCGACCTGTCATTGTTTACTGAAAGACCCTGTCGAGGAACGCGACGCCTGGGGCATGTATCGTGAGGACTATCGCGACGAGCCGTTTGTGCGTCTGGTTCGTTCGCGGCGGGGCATCCACCGCTATCCCGAGCCAAAGTTACTCTCGGGGGCAAACTACTGCGACGTGGGCTTTGTGGCGGATCCGGAGGGGGGGCGCCTCGTCGTGGTGGCTGCCATCGATAATCTGATGAAGGGCGCCGCAGGCAGCGCGGTGCAGTCGATGAATGTGATGTATGGATGGGATGAAAGGCTCGGCTTGGAGTTCCCCGGGTTGCACCCGATCTAGGTTGACCTATGGAGGATGGAATGATTGTGATCAAGGTTGGAGGGGGGGAGGGCGTCGACACGGACTCGGTCTGCCTCGACGTCGCGGAGCTGGTGCAGCAGGGCAAGCAGGTGGTGCTCGTGCACGGGGGCTCGCACGAGACGAACGTCATCTCGGAGAAGCTGGGGCATCCACCGCGGTTCGTCACCTCGGTTTCCGGCCATAGCAGCCGCTACACAGACCGCGAGACGTTGGAGATCTTTGTGATGGTGACGGCGGGCAAGATCAACAAGCTGCTGGTAGAGCGCCTGCAGCAGCTTGGCGTCAATGCCGTCGGCCTGTCAGGGATCGATGGGCGACTGCTTGAGGGACGGCGCAAATCCTTCCTGCGGATTCGGGAGGGTGGCAAGCGCAAGATCCTGCGGGGCGAGTACAGCGGCGTCATCGAGAAGGTCAACGCGGGGCTGCTGCTCTCGCTTGTGAACGAGGGATACGTGCCTGTCATTGCGCCTCAGGCGATCAGCTACGAGAGCGAGGCGCTCAACGTCGATGGGGACCGCGCTGCTGCAGCCATCGCTGGAGCTATCGGCGCGGAGAGCCTGGTGATTCTCACGAACGTCCCCGGCCTTCTACGGGACGTCGAGGATGAGCAGAGCCTAATCGAGGAGATTCCTCAGGATCAGGCCGAGGGCTATCTCGATCGATACGCCGAGGGGCGGATGAAGCGCAAGGTCTTGGGCGCGACTGAAGCCCTCTCTGAGGGTGTGGGGCAGGTCATCCTGGCGGATGGTCGAGTGGAGAAGCCGGTGATCACGGCGCTCTCCGGTCGTGGAACAGTGATCGCATAGCCAGTAAAGGACAGGGGGAGAGGCACGGATGAAGGGGACGACCTACGACAGAGACCAGGTGCTCACCTGGGAGAGTCAACACGAGAGCGGCGTCTATGGTAAGCAGCCGTTGGTGTTGGTGCGCGGTCAGGGTGCGCGAATCTGGGATATGGATGGCACGGAGTATATCGACTGTGTCGGGGGGCATGGAGCCGCTAATATGGGGCATGCCCATCCTGCCGTAGTGGCAGCTGTCAAGGCGCAGGCGGAGCGGCTATTCCTGGCACCTAACGGCTTCTACAACGATGTGCGCGCCAAGCTCCTGTCGGAGCTAGTCCGCGTCGCGCCCGATCCTCTGACCCGCGCCTTCCTCTGCAATTCCGGCACCGAGGCGGTGGAGGCGGCGCTCAAGTTCGCCAGGTTGGCCACGGGTCGTACGAAGATTGTATCGACGATGCGCGGGTTCCACGGTCGGACGATGGGCGCGCTCTCGACCACATGGCGTAAGGAGTATCGGGATCCCTTTGGGCCGCTGGTCCCAGGTGTCAATTTCGTGCCCTACGATCGGCTCGAACGGATGGCGAAGGCTGTGGACGATGAGACGGCGGCGGTCATCGTTGAGGTTGTGCAGGGCGAAGGGGGTGTGAACCCAGGCAGTCTTGAGTTCCTGCTAGGCACGCAGGCGCTATGTCGCGAGCGTGGAGCGCTCTTCATCGTCGACGAGGTTCAGACGGGCTTTGGTCGGACGGGCAAGCTCTTCGCTTGCGAGCACCATGGCCTGCAGCCCGACCTGATGACCCTGGCCAAGAGCATGGCGGGCGGGCTTCCAATGGGGGCGACGCTCATCGGCGAGAAGGTCGGGGAGATCCCGGGACACGTTCATGGCAGCACCTTTGGGGGCAATCCTCTGGCCTGCGCCGCGGCCCTGGCGACCATCCAGGCCATGGAAGAGGAGCGGCTGCCGGAGCGGGCTGCGGTCTTGGGTGCTCGCCTCTTGGACGGCTTCAAGTCTCTGGATGCCTCTATCATCCGGGAGGTGCGTGGACTAGGCCTCATGATCGGCATCGAGCTTCGGGGTCGCTCGGGTTCGTACCTGGCAGCACTAGCGGAGGAGGGAGTCCTGGCGCTGCCCGCCGGTTCAACGGTTATGCGCTTCCTGCCTCCGTTGGTGATCACTGAGGAGGAGATCGAGGCAGTGATCCAGGCCGTTGGCAGGGTTTTGACCGACTAGGGCAGCCTAGGAGGAGGGAACGCGACCATGGCAGTGATTCAGAGGCCCGCTTTGCTGGCTCTTGAGGATGGTACGCTGTTCCGGGGCAGGAGCGTAGGCGCAGCCGGTCAAGCGGTGGGCGAGCTTGTGTTCAACACAGGGATGACCGGCTATCAGGAGGTTCTGACGGATCCCTCCTACTGCGGGCAGATTGTTGTGATGACGTATCCCGAGGTCGGCATTTACGGTGTGAACCCGAGCGATGCGGAATCGAATCGCGTCCAGGTGGCGGGTTACGTGGTGCATCGAGCTGTACGCGCCCCATTCAACCGGAGGGCCACGCTCTCCCTTACCGATTACTTGCAGCAAGCGGGTATCGTCGCTATTGAGGGCATCGACACTCGCGCGCTAACGCGTCATCTGCGCACGCGTGGCGCGATGCGCGGCGGCATCGCTGTCGCGGAGAGCGCGGAGGCGCTGGATTCAGCGCATCTCTTGGCGGTTGTGCGGGCCGCTCCCCGGATGGAGGGGCGAAACTTGGCTTCTGAGGTCACCATGGACAGGATCGTGCCGGGGAGCGACCATAGGGCTCCGAGCTCTCACATTGTCTTGATCGATGCGGGTTATAAGGCGGGCATCGTCCGTGATCTAAGGACCTTGGGCGCATCGGTCACGCTGGTTCCCTGCGACGCGGACGCTGAGACCGTGCGCTCGCTGTCGCCGGATGGTGTGCTCGTTTCGAATGGGCCTGGCGATCCCGAGCCGCTTACATCGACCATTAGGTTGATTCGCGAGTTGATCGTGGCGAGCATACCGGTGGGCGGTATCTGCCTTGGACATCAGCTTCTGGGCCTGGCTGTGGGGGGACAGACCTACAAGATGCGATTTGGGCATCGGGGCGCTAACCACCCCGTCAAAGAGCTACGGAAAGGGCAGGTCTTGATCACGACCCAGAACCACGGGTTCGCGATTGACCCGACGAGCCTCGGCATTAGGTGGGCGCCGCTGGACGCGGCTTTTGAACCGGTGAGCGAGATGCTGTGCCCTGCGCATGACCTGAAGCCAAGCAAGACGATGGCGGAGCTCTTGCCGGCACATCCTCTGGTCGGAGCGAGCCCGGCAGGCTTTGGCCCCGTGGAGGTCACGCATCTGTCTCTGAATGATGGGACCATCGAGGGCCTGAGACTTCATAACTACCCAGCGATCTCCGTACAATTTCATCCTGAGGCCTCGCCCGGTCCCCACGATGCCAAGGGATTCTTTAAGGCGTTTATGACGCTTGTTAGGGGACATCATGCCTAAGCGGACCGACATCCAAACCCTTCTGATCATAGGCTCGGGTCCGATTGTCATCGGGCAAGCCGCTGAGTTTGATTATTCCGGGACGCAAGCGCTCAAGGCCCTGAAACGGGCTGGCTATAGGCTTGTCGTGGTCAATAGCAATTCCGCGACGATCATGACCGACCCCGAGCTCTCCGATGCGGTCTACATCGAACCGCTGACCGTGGAGACCCTGGAGGCTATTATCCGGCGTGAAAGGCCGGACGCGCTTCTGCCTACGTTGGGGGGACAGACCGCGCTGAACCTGGCGGTCGCGCTTGCCGAAGCCGGCATCTTGGCAGAGTACGGCGTCGAGCTGATCGGCGCCTCTTCTAAAGCGATTCATCTGGCTGAGGACCGGGCCCTGTTTAAGCAGACGATGATCGAGATTGGCCTGGAGGTGCCACGCAGCGAGCAGGTCGGGAGCTTGTCGGACGCGCTTCGGGTCGCCGATGACCTGGGATATCCGCTGATCGCGCGGCCCAGTTTCACGTTAGGTGGGACCGGAGGTGGCATCGCCTACAATGCAGAAGAGCTCACGCAGATTGTGGCGCGTGGGTTGATTGAGAGCCCTTCGCAGACGGTTCTGCTTGAAGAATCGGTGATCGGCTGGAAAGAGTACGAGATGGAGGTGATGCGTGACCACGCGGACAACGCCATCATCGTCTGCTCCATCGAGAATCTCGATCCGATGGGGGTCCACACCGGCGACTCGATCACCGTCGCCCCGGCCCAGACGCTGACGGATCGTGAGTATCAGGCGATGCGCGACGCCTCTCTTGCCGTGCTCAGGGCTATTGGCGTCGATACGGGGGGTAGCAACATCCAGTTCGCGGTCGAGCCTGAGACCGGACGCATGGTGGTGATCGAGATGAACCCGCGGGTCTCTCGCTCTTCAGCGCTGGCGTCCAAGGCGACGGGCTACCCGATTGCCAAGGTCGCGGCCCTCTTGGCGGTGGGATACCGGCTGGACGAGATTCCCAACGACATCACGCGCCAGACCACGGCTGCCTTCGAGCCGACGTTAGACTACATTGTGGTCAAGGTGCCGCGGTTTCAGCTGGAGAAGTTCCCGGGGGCAGATCCGCGGCTCTCAACGCAGATGAAGTCGGTCGGGGAGGCGATGGCGATTGGAAGGACCTTCAAGGAGGCGCTGGGCAAGGCTCTGCGCTCCCTAGAGCTGGACGCCACACCCAAGCTTGATTTTGAGCGGATCCCTGAGTACCTAGCGAACCCGACCCCGGAGCGCCTGGCTTACATCTACGCAGCGTTTCGCCGCGGTTACACGGTGGAGGAGGTACTTGCCTACACGCACATCAACCGGTGGTTCTTGACGGAGATGGCGGAGTTTATTGACTTTGAGGCGTCACTGCGGGATCTGCCCTGGGCCGATCTCGACCGGGCGCACTTGCACCAGGCAAAGGCGTGGGGCTTCTCCGATCTCGAGTTGGGAGAGCTGTTCAACCGCACGGAAGCGGAGGTCAGGCAACTACGGACAGAGCTCGGCGTGCAACCGGTCTTCAAGATGGTTGATACCTGTGCGGCGGAGTTCGAAGCCTTCACCCCTTACTTCTACGCCACGTACGGTGGCAGCGAGGACGAGGCCACCCCCTCGGATCGAACTAAGGTCTTGATTCTGGGCTCGGGGCCTAACCGGATAGGTCAGGGGGTCGAATTTGACTACGCCAACGTGCACGCGGTCTGGGCGCTTCAGGAGGAGGGCTATGAGGTCATTATGGTCAACTCCAATCCTGAGACGGTCTCGACGGACTACGACACCGCCGATCGCCTCTACTTCGAGCCGCTCACGGTCGAGGACGTCCTCAGGGTCGTGGAGCACGAGAAGCCGGTCGGAGTTGTGGTGGGGTTCGGTGGCCAAACGCCCCTGAAGTTGGCGAAGGCTCTGGTCGATGCCGATATCCCTCTGCTGGGCGTCGATCTCAACGCGATTGAGGTCGCTGAAAATCGGGAGTTGTTCGGTGCTTTGCTTGACGAACTCGGATTGAAGAGCCCTCCGTATGGCACCGCCACGACCGTCGAGGAAGCCCTGTCCGTGGCTGAGGCCCTGGGATATCCGGTCCTCATTCGCCCCAGTTACGTGTTGGGCGGTCGGGCGATGGAGGTGGTGAGTAACGAAGCGGAGCTTCGCCATTACGTTGCCGAGGCGGCGCGGGTCTCTGCAGGCTATCCCATGCTGATCGACCGATTTCTGGAGGGCGCCCTAGAACTCGATGTAGATATCCTCACCGATGGCGAAGACGTGTGGATCGCCGGGTTGATGGAGCAGATTGAGGAGGCCGGTGTCCACTCTGGCGACTCGGCCTGTGTGACACCACCGGTTAGCCTTTCGGAGGCCATGGTGAACCGGATCGAGCTGGCCGCCGCTGGCCTGGTTCGGGCAATGGGCTCCAGGGGTCTGGTCAACATCCAGCTGGCGATTCGAGGCAACGAGCTCTACGTCCTGGAAGCCAATCCCAGAGCCTCCCGGACTGTGCCCTACGTCAGCAAGGCCATTGGCATCCCCGTGGCGAAGCTGGCAGCAAAGGTCCTGGTGGGCCAGCCTCTGAAGGCGTTGCTGGCGCCCTTCTGGCCTTATCCTACGCGGGACCCGGTGTCCGATGGGTTCGAGGAGTTCGTCGCAAGGACCCATCGCGCGCCACTGCCCTGGCCGAGTCACGTGTCGGTGAAGGAAGTCGTGCTTCCCTTCGGTCGGTTTCAAGGAGCGGACGTGCTCCTGGGACCCGAGATGCGCTCGACCGGCGAGGTGATGAGTTTCGGACGCAACCTTCCCGAGGCTTTCGCCAAGGCTCAGACCGCTGTGGGGAACCCGCTGCCAAGGTCTGGGACGGCCCTGGTGAGCCTGGCAGATCCCGACAAACGGGAGGGTACATCACTCATCGCCCAGCTGTGTGACTTGGGTTTTGACGTCCTGGCCACGCGGGGTACCGCTCAGGCTCTCCGCGCTATGGGTATCCTGGTTCGAGGAGTGGCAAAGGTGGGCGAAGGGCGCCCAGACTGCGTCGACGTCGTTGTCCAAGGGATGGTTGACTTGGTCGTGAATACGCCATCGTCAGGCGGCCAACGAGGGCACCCCGTGAGGTTGCCTGTTCCCGATTCGGCTGAGCCGCGGGGCCTGTCATTGCCTTGGCAGGATGCCCGGAGCTCGGGATATCGCATCCGGATGGCGGCTTTACAGCACCACGTGCCCTACGTGACGACCCTGGTAGCCCTTCGTGCTACCGTTGCTGCCATCCGGTTTTTGGGCTCTGAGGCTCTCACGGTGAGTCGGCTAGGAGAGGCCTGAGATGGTCGAGAAAATAGGAGCTCGGCGTCTGATGAAGACGCGTGATGATCGCTCGGAGGATATCGTGAACGATGTTGAGTTTCTCGAGAGGCTGTTATCGATTCCCAGCCCATCAGGGGGCGAGGATGTCTTTGCCGACTACCTGATGCAGCAGATGCGACGTCTGGGGTTCCGCGCGGACCGTGACGAGGCCGGGAATGTCGTCGGAACCATCGGCAACCCCAGTGCCGAGCGCGAGATTGTCCTCTTGGGCCATATGGACACGGTGCCGGGTTTCATCACGGTGCGGTGGGACGGTGACAAGCTCTACGGTCGTGGAGCGGTGGACGCTAAAGGCCCCCTTGCTGCTTTCATTTTGGCGTCGACCCGGGTCCTCCCGTATCTGCACGAGGCCAAGGTCACGGTCATCGGCGCCGTGGAGGAGGAATCCCACGGGTGGGGCGCGCACTACTTGGCCCAAACCATGCCTTCGCCGGACGTCTGCATCATCGGCGAGCCCAGCGCTTGGGACAGCATCACGTTGGGATACAAAGGGATGCTAAATATGGAGTATCGTCTAGAGCAGCCGGGTGGTCACAGCGCTGGCGAGACGCCAGGGCCGGCGGAGCACGCGGTGACCTTCTGGAACCATCTGCGCCGATACGCTTTTGCCTACAACCAGGGGCGGACGGGGCGGTTCAACACGCTGGACCCCGCGCTGCGCGACCTGCATACCTATACCGACGGTCTCTCTGACTACGTCGAGATGAACATCGTCGCCCGGCTGCCGCCGTCCTTCAACGTCGATCAGCTACAGTCGCGGATGGAGGCCTGGGGCAATGGCGCTGCTCTCAAGTTCCTCGGATGCGATCCGGCCTATCTTGCTGAGAAGAATACGCCACCGGTCCGTGCGCTGTTGCGTGCGATCCGCTCGGTGGGAGGCAAGCCTCGGTTCAAACTGAAGACCGGTACCTCAGACATGAACACGGTGGGGCCTGTGTGGGGCTGTCCCATCGTCGCCTACGGGCCGGGCGACTCGTCGTTGGATCATACGCCGAAGGAGCACATCGAGGTTGGGGAGTTCCGTCACTCGATTCGTGTTCTGACGGAGGCACTGAAGTTCTTGGTGAACCGCGACTGAGGATGACTGAGATCTTGGGGTAAGACTCTGAAGGGCGAAAGAACACTGCTATGTCTGAAACGTCGATTCGTGATCTAGGCGATGGTTTGATCCTGCGTCGGGCAACGAAGGCGGACGCGGAGACCCTTGCGACCTTCAACGCTCGGGTTCACAGTGATCAGGGTTGGGATAGCCCTGATGAACCTCTTCAGGCTTGGGTGAAGGACCTGATGGAGAAGCCGCACCCCACCTTTGACGGTGGAGGTTTTCTGATTGTCGAAGATGTGGCGACGGGCCAGATCGTGTCCAGTAGTAATCTCATTCCCCAGACCTGGTCCTATGCCGGGATTGAGTTCGGGGTGGGCCGTCCCGAGCTGGTCGGCACGGATCCAGACTATCGCCGACGCGGACTCGTGCGCGCGCAGTTCGAGGTTTTGCATGCGTGGAGCGCGAAACGCGGGCACAAGGTGCAGGCGATCACCGGAATTCCCTGGTACTATCGCCAGTTCGGCTACGAGATGGCACTGGACCTCTATGGGACCCGGAGCGGCGGTCTATCGGACATACCGAAGCTCAAGGAAGGCGATACCGAACCCTATACGGTGCGTTCCGCTCTTCCCGAAGACCTCGACTTTGTAGCACAGACCGAAGCTCTCGGGCAGCAGCGCCATCTTATCCGCTGCGTGCGGGATGATGCGCTATGGCACTACGAGCTAGAGGGTCGCAGCGGGGACAATGCGCAAGTCCAGGCTCTGCGCGTCATCGAGGGATTTGGGGGCGAGCCGGTGGGTTATCTGGCCCACCCGATGAAGCGCTGGGGTAGCCGACTCTATCTGAAGCGTTACGAGCTCAAGAAGGCAGTCTCCTGGTGGGCCGTCACGCCTTCGGTCTTGCGCTATCTGAAGCAGGTTGGGGCCGACTATGAGCCATATGCGCCGTCAGAAGAGAGCCAGCCTTTCGAAGGCATCGCTCTTGGCCTCGGACGCGAGCACCCAGCCTATCGGATCGTGCAAGCGTGGCTACCGAAGGTTGGCGATCCATATGCTTGGTATCTGCGCGTGGCGGATCTGCCAGATTTCCTGATGACCATTGCGCCAGCTCTTGAGGCGCGGTTGGCAGGTTCGGCCCTCGTCGGCCATTCGGGCACGCTGAAGCTCGACTTCTACCGTGATGGGATCAAGGTGGTCCTGGAGGGTGGGCGCATCGTGGACGTCGTGCCATGGCCTCTCAATAAGGAGAGCGATCACGACCGTCGATCGAGCGGAGCATACGTCCGCTTTCCCGATCTGACCTTCTTGCAGGTGCTCTTTGGGTACCGGTCGCTCGACGAGTTAATACACGCCCATGCTGACTGTGGCGGCAATCTCGAGGGGAGACTGCTGGTCGGTGCCCTGTTTCGCAAGCAGCCTTCAGATGTTTGGCCCGTATCTTGATACATGATAGCTAAGATGGAGGAGAGCGATGGCAGCTAGAAAAGTCACGAAGGTTGTATTGGCGTATTCGGGAGGACTGGATACCTCCTGCATTGTCCCTTGGCTGATCGAGAACTATGACTGCGAGGTCATCACCTACACGGCGGATCTCGGTCAAGAGGACGAACTCGATGGCCTACCGGATAAGGCCAAGGCCAGCGGTGCGATCAAGTCCTATGTCGAAGATCTCCGCCAAGAGTTCCTCAATGACTTCGTCTTTCCGACGATGCGGGCGGGCGCGATCTACGAGCGCCAGTATCTGTTGGGCACATCGTTTGCGCGTCCCCTGATCGCTAAACGGCTGGTTGAGGTCGCAGAGCTGGAGGGCGCGGATGCGGTGGCCCACGGGGCGACGGGCAAGGGCAACGACCAGGTTCGCTTCGAGCTCGGCGTGATGGCGCTTAACCCGCGCCTCACCGTCATCGCTCCATGGCGTGAGTGGTCCATCCGCTCCCGGGAGGACGCGCTCGAGTACGCCACTGCCCATGGCGTGCCCGTCACGGCGACCGGCAAGTCCAAGTACAGCCGCGACCGCAATATCTGGCACCTAAGCCACGAAGGTCATATCCTGGAGAATCCCTGGCAGGAGCCCGAGGAGGAGATGTTCCTGCTGACCGTCGCCCCTGAGAAGGCGCCGGGCACCCCGCGCTACGTCGAGATTGACTACAAGGCGGGCGTCCCCGTCCGTGTCGATGGTGTGGCGCGCGGCCCCGTCGAGTTGGTCACGTATCTAAACGAGATCGCGGGTGAGCATGGCGTCGGTCGCGTCGATATCGTCGAGAACCGTCTGGTCGGTATCAAGTCTCGCGGCGTCTACGAGACCCCCGGCGGCACACTTCTCTACACCGGGTTACGCGCCCTGGAGACCCTCTGCCTCGATGGCCTCACGATGCACTACAAGGATGTCGTCGCTGAGAAATATGCCGAGATCGTCTACGACGGCAAGTGGTTCACGCCGCTGCGCGACGCGATGGACGCCTTTGTCGACAGCATTATGGCCAATGTCACCGGCTCTGTTCGCCTCAAGCTCTATAAGGGCTCGTGCACCGTCGTTGGGCGCCGTTCGCCTTACTCACTCTATCGCGAGGACTACGCCACGTTTGGTGAGGACGATGTCTACGACCAAAGCGACGCGGAGGGCTTCATTCACCTCTTCGGCCTGCCCCTGAAGGTCAAAGCCTTGCTCGACATCGAAGGGCTGGGTAAATCCAGCTACGCTCAGCCTGACTTCGGCCAGTTCAAGCGCGACTAGGGTCGCCATGGGTAAGGACTTAGGAAGGGGCGTCTGAGCCCCTTCCTCAACCCTGCGATTGGAAGGGTAAGGAGGCCTGTAAGATGGGAAAGCTATGGGGTGGGCGGTTTGAGAAGTCAACCAACGCTCAGCTGGAGCGTTTCAACGCGTCCCTTGGGTTCGATCAGCGCCTTTATAGGGCCGACATTGTGGGCAGCATTGCGTATGCGCAGGCCCTGGCAAAGAGCGGCATCCTGGCGCCTGACGAGACCACCGACATCCTTGATGGGCTGGGGCAGGTCCTGGACGAGTTTGAAGCAGGGCAGTTCGTCTTCGAGCCTTCCGACGAGGACATCCACACAGCCGTTGAGCGGCGCCTACACGAGCTTAAGGGCGAGGTTGCGGGGAAGTTGCACACGGGACGTAGCCGCAATGATCAGGTCGTGACGGACGTGCGTCTTTACCTGCTCTGGAAGATCAAAGGGGACGAGGAAGAGGTCGGCCTTCGCGCGTTGGCCCGTGGGCTCCAACGCGCGATCCTCGACAAGGCGAAGGCTCACTTCGATGCGATGATGCCGGGATATACGCACCTGCAGCCGGCTCAGCCCATCCTTTTTTCTCACTGGCTGATGTCTTTTTTCTGGATGCTTCAGCGCGACGTCGAGCGGCTTGATGATCTGACTCACCGGGTCTCGGTGCTGCCGTTGGGCAGTGCGGCCCTGGCGGGCAACACCTTTGGGCTGGACCGAGCGGCGTTAGCCGAGGCGTTGGGCTTTGAGGCGGTCAGCCACAACAGCCTGGACGCGGTCGCGGATCGCGACTTCGCTGCGGAGTTTCTCTTTTGGGCCGCCCTCCTACAGACGCACCTGAGCCGGCTGGCCGAGGATCTTATCATCTACGCCTCGGCCGAGTTCGGCTTCGTGGAGCTGGATGATGCGTTCAGCACCGGCTCCAGCATCATGCCCCAGAAAAAGAATCCAGATCCATTGGAGTTAGCCCGTGGGAAGACGGGGCGCATGCTCGGCAACCTCGTCGCCCTGTTGACGGTCCTCAAGGGGCTGCCCAGTGCCTACGACAAGGATCTGCAAGAGGACAAGGAGCCGCTTTTCGATGCGCTGGATACCCTGAGCCTAGAGCTTCCGGTGTTGAGTGGTGTGATCGAAACTCTTGCGATTCGCCGGGACCGGATGGAGGCCGCGCTCCGCGACGAGCTGTTGGCTACCGACCTAGCAGACTATCTCGTGAGGAAAGGAGTCCCCTTTCGGGAGAGCCATCGCCTCGTGGGGCAGGTCGTTCGGAAGGCTGAGGAACACAATTGCGGAATTCGAGAGCTTCCCCTGGCTGACTACCGTGATGTATCTCCTCACTTCGAGGCAGATATCGATCAAGTTCTCGACTTTCGTAAGGCCCTGGAACGGCGAGATGTCACAGGGGGCACGGCCTCTGTCTCTGTGGCAGCGCAGATCGAGGAGGCCGACTCCATCTTGCGATGAGAGTGCCTGGGCGTTGCCTTTGAGTCCCTTGAGGGTAGAATGCAGCCCGAGCGTGGTCCAGGACCTCGTTAGTGTACACTAGTGAGCGAGGTCTCGATCTTCACCAGTCCGCAAGAAAGACTCAGAGTAGAGACGCCTATGATTACAGAGAATGACCAATCCCGGCAGGCACAGGCTGGGCCTGAAGGAGATTCAGACCAGGAACCCGTCGGGAAGAAGGACCTTCGTCGCCCGATCCCGATGTGGCAGCCGGTAGAGCTCCATCCGCGGGAATACGAGGAGGCTCCTCGATCTTACGAGGAGGGGGAGACGACCGAGGAGCACCAAGAACCTATCGAGAATCGCGAGTCGCCTACTCAACGCATCCCCGTGCCCCCGGCCTCAGAGGAGGGCCGGACGCGTCCTGTCCCGCCCTGGCACGCTGCTCCCGCGGACGACGAGTCTACACAGCCGATTCGACCTGTGCGGACACCGCCACCGCCTTCCTCCCCGCCACCGAGCCCACCTGCAGCAGCAGGAAGTGGCTCGCGTCGCAAGCAGAGGGCGAAACTTAATTGGGCAAACATCTTGCTCACTCTTTCGTTGGTCAGCCTTGGCGTGTTCTTACTTGCCTTGGCGGCTGGCGCCATCGGTTACATTTACCTAGCCGCGCAGTTGCCCTCGCCGGACGAACTTCGGGAACGTGAGCCCAACTTCGCCAGTAGCCAGATCTACGATCGCAATGGTAGGCTTCTTCACGAGATCATCGACCCCAATGCTGGCAAGCGCACCTACGTGCCTATCGATCAGATTTCACCCCATCTCCTATTGGCAACGGTCGCGACCGAGGATCGCAACTTCTACCAGCATGGTGGGTTCGATCCCGTCGCCATCGTCCGTGCCATCTTATATGCTGTTCAGGAGCGGGAAGTGGTCTCCGGCGCTAGCACGATTACACAGCAGGTGGCGCGGAGCATTCTCCTAGGTCCTGATGCAGTTAATGAACGAACGGTCTCCCGCAAGATCAAGGAGATCATCCTGGCGGCGGAGTTGACGCGCCGTTATAGTAAGGACGACATCCTGGAGATCTACGTCAATAACAATAACTACGGCAACCTTGCCTATGGTGTCGATGCCGCTGCACGGACCTACTTTGGCACGAACGCGGCTCAGCTCACGCTTCCCCAAGCGTCCTTCCTGGCGGGGATTCCTCAGTCCCCCGCTACCTATGATCCTTACCATGGCGGGCGCGAAGAGGCCCTGGCGCGTCACAAGGTCGTCTTGGGCTTGATGGTGGAGGCGGGGTTTATCACTGTTGACCAGGCCGTTGCGGCGGCTGCCGAGATGGACGCCTTCGAATTTGAGCCGATCTATACGGATCGTATCCCTGCGCCCCATTTCGTGGTCTATGTCACCCAGTGGGTCGAACAGAACCTGGGCGCGGAGGCGCTCTACAAGGGCCGCGGCCTGCGGATCCACACGACCCTCGACCCTCGCATCCAGCGCATCGCTGAGGAAGAGGTCGCGAATGGGGTTGCGGCGCTCGCGGAGCGCGATGTCGGTAACGGGGCGTTGATCGCGCTGGAGCCATCTAGCGGGCATATTCTGGCGATGGTTGGCAGCGCCAACTTCTACGACAACGAACAGGATGGGCAAGTCAACGTCACGCTACGGTGTCGGCAGCCTGGGTCAGCGATCAAGCCCTTGACCTATCTGGCAGCCCTGGAGCAGGGGTGGACACCAGCGACAATCATCTGGGACCTCCCCGTCAGCTACACGGACACAGCAGGCAATGTCTACGAGCCGAAGAACTACGACGGCAAGTTCCGTGGTCCCGTCTCGGTGAGGACTGCTTTGGCGAACTCGCTTAACATCCCTGCGGTCAAAGCGCTGGAGTTTGTAACCGTAGATGGCCTGCTGGAGATGGCTGGTCGGTTGGGCGCGCGGTCGTTAGTCGCCCCACAAGAGGAGTGCCCGGACTATCCGTATGATGCACGACCGACCTACGGACTTGCATTGACCTTGGGTGGCGGCGAGATGAAGGCGCTGGAGCTTGTGGGCTCCTACGCCACCCTCGCGAACGGCGGCCTGCGGATGGCGCCGACGCCGATTCTCTGGGTTGAAGATCAGAATGGTAAGGTCTTGATTGACAACCGACAGCGTCAGGGTGAGCAAGTTGTGGCGCCCGAGTTGGCCTATCTGATGACCCATATTCTCTCAGACACCCAGGCACGCTGTCAGGTCTTTGCCTGTCCCAGCGTGCTGGAGTTGTTGGATCGTCCGGTGGCAGCTAAGACGGGCAGCACTAACGACACCCGAGACGCATGGACGGTGGGGTACACGCCCGATGTCGCCGCTGCGGTCTGGCTGGGCAATAACGACAACACGCCTATGAACAACGTCGTTGGATCGTCGGGTGCCGCGCCTATCTGGCAGGCTTTTATGAAGCGGGCCCACGAACCGATCCCCCCCCACGCCTTCCCGCGCCCGGCCGGCGTGGTCGAACGAGAGATCTGCACACTCTCGGGAACTGAGCCTTCACCGTATTGTCCGGAGCGACGTCTCGAGGTCTTCTCTATGGACAACCCGCCCCCGGAATCCGATCAGGCGTGGTTGCGTGAGGTGGAGATCGACGCCAACAGCGGCCTACTTGCAAACGCCTACTGTCGATCTGACGTCGTCTCTAAGGTGGCCGTGTTCTTAGATCAGGTACAGGACCCCGATGGGCGAGAGTGGCTCACGCAATGGGCCGCTGAGAACGGTCTGATCATCGCCCCCGATCGGGAATGCACCAGCTCAGATCAGCCGCCGGTTGTGGAGATCACCGCTCCCGCCCCGAACGAAGAGCTCTACGGATATGCGGAGATCAGGGGAACGGTGGACCTGCCGGATTTTGATCGCTACGAGATTACCTACGGCGTTGGAGCAAACCCTCAAGGATGGGACTGGATCAGTGGGCCGCATCTGGCTATGGTGAGGGATGGGATACTGGGCGTTTGGCAGATCCCTATAGAGTTTCAGCCGGGCACGTACACGTTGCGCATTGTGGCTTACAACACGCAAGGCGCTCGCTTCGAGGCGCGTCAGACCGTTCAGGTGATTGGCCCCACGCCCACGCCGACGCCAACGATCACGCCGACGGGGACGCCGACACTGACGCCGACGATCACACCGAGCCCGACGCCCACGCCGACGCAGCTTCCCGTGATACCATCATCCACACCTACGGCGACATCGACCCCTACGACATCAGAAGCTACGTCAACGGCCACGCCCACACCTACCGCTACGGTCGAGCCGTCCGAGGGGGGGACACCTTGATGTTTTATGCGGTGTCCAGAGTTTGACAGAGAAGGCATCTGTGTTATCATACCTTGGTGACTGTATCAGTCAGATTTTTGTCCAAAGAGCATAAGGGGGAGCACTATCAGTAAGCAGCAGTATCGAGCCAACAATCAGATTCGAGCTCGGGAAGTCCGGGTCATTGACACAGAGGGAAACAACCTTGGTGTTATGCCCACCTTTCAGGCCCTTAGAATGGCCGAAGAGGCAAGCCTGGACTTAGTCGAAGTCGCACCGAATGCAGAACCGCCTGTAACGCGGATCATGGATTTCGGAAAGTTCCTTTACCAACAGGCGAAGAAGGAACGCGAGGCGCGCAAGTCACAAAAGCAGATTGAGATCAAAGAAATTCGCCTGAGGCCGAAGACGACAGAACATCACACAATGTTCAAGGTCAAGAATGCGCGCGGTTGGCTTGAGGAGGGTAATAAGGTCCGAGTTCGCATCCGTTTCCGTGGTCGGGAGATCACCTATCCTGAGGTTGCGATGGAGCAGCTTGAGGAGATCGCGAACGAGCTATCGGATCTGGCCACGGTCGAGCAAGCTCCCCAGATGGACGGCAGGACGATGCTGATGGTCCTGGCGCCGAAAAAGACCTAAGCAGGAGGAAAAGGCAGTGCCAAAGCAGAAGACGCATAAGTCAACGTCCAAGCGCTTCCGCATGTCCCAGGGAGGCAAGGGGCGTTTGATGCGCACCAAGCAGGGGAAGAGTCACTTCCGTCGCAAGAAGCCACGCCGGGTGCGGGCAGAGTTCGATGAACTCCATGTGGTGGATAGTCAGGGGATCAAGAATCGCGTTCGCAGATTGGCCCCCTATATGGGTAAGAATTCCTAGTTATTTGAGGTGAATTGTGAGAGTTAAAGGTGGAACCGTAACACGCCGTCGCCATAAGAAGCTGATCAAGCAGACTAAAGGCTTCTTTGGGACGCGCCATAAGCTGTTTCGGCGAGCCAATGAAGCGTGGATGAAGTCCATGGCGTATGCTTACCGCGATCGACGCAACAAGAAGCGCGATCTGCGGCGCCTCTGGATCATCCGCATCAATGCAGCCGCCCGAGCCAATGGCACGACCTACAGCCGCTTGATCCACAGTTTGAAGGAAGCCGACATCGGCCTGGATCGCAAGATGCTGGCTGATCTGGCCGTCAACGAACCGGAAGCCTTCGCGGCAGTGGTAGAGGCTGCGCAGAGCTAGACCATAACCTACGTCAGACAGTAGGCGGCGCTGGCCCACAATGGAGCCAGCGCCGCCGTTTTCTTTGGGGTCGTCGCAGGCCTAGCGTTTGCGTCCGGCGATCAGTTTGAAGAGGCTGGACACCAGCCCGAGGACTAAGGCGAAAATGACTGCGGCGCGGAGGTCGAAGAGGACGGTGACATCTTCCCCTTCAATTTCATTAGCCGCGACGAAGAAAGCCATCGAGTCCTCCATTTTAACGTTTTCCGCTGCGACGATGCCGGCGCCACCGTCGGTGAGCGTCATGTTCTGGCCCTGAGCGATTCCGATCCCGCCCTCACTGACATCGATGAAGCGGGCCTCGGCTCTGGCTATGCCTCCCTGTTCGACAGTGACCCTGTCCGCTCTGACGATCTGGGCGCCGCCCTGAGCGATATTAACGGTCTCGGCGATGACCTCTCCCCGGACCTCCTCTCCTGTCGGCATAGTTTCCGACGCAACATCTGCGCCGGTTTCAGCGGTTTCTTCGACATCCACGGGTTTCAACTCTGCCTCAGCCTGGGGGTCTGCTTGGCGGTCGGCCTGCGGTTCAGATCGCGAATCCATCGTTACCTCCTTGCGCGTGAGAGCGTTGCTTAGGCCTCTATCATACCTACCCATGATGACACAATTTGGGTCTAGCACAAATCTGTGAAGAGGAGGGGCAGGCCGATGCGCACCGTCTGCGGATGCGCACCATCTGCGGATGCGCACCATCTGCGGATGCCCACGATCTGCGTATGCCACAATCTGCGGATGCCGCAATCTGCGATGGGAGCTCCGTCACATGACTCATAGTCGTTCGTCACTAGATGTCGCACTGAAAATCGCTATGATTGAGGGCGAAGAGGTTAAGATGGTGTCGAATCCATCGCACCTCTCCTCCTTTCCTTGGCTGGTGGCCCCCCGGATCCCCCCTCGCCGGGGGGCCAAGCCATGGGGGCCCTTTTCATATCCACCACCTCATCGTGAACGAACGATCGTGCCAACGCCTCAACGCTAGACCACGCTTGTCCTATGCCGGTCCGCGCGCTTTGATCATTGTCTGACCTATGCGGCGTGGTATAATTTTGATGGATGATAGTGTTTGCATGGAGATTTGAATGCTAGGTGGCATCTTTAAGAAGATATTTGGCGATCCCGACGAACGGACGATTGTCCGACTGCAGAAGACCGCCCAGGAGATTAACGCCCTTGAGCCCCAGTTCCGTGACCTTTCGGATGGGGCTTTGCGCAATAAGACCGATGAGTTTCGCGAGCGCCTAGAGGCGGGGGAGACACTCGATGATGTGCTGACGGAGGCCTTCGCCGCCGTCCGTGAGGCATCATGGCGCACGATCGGCCTAAGGCATTACGACGTGCAGCTGATCGGCGGTATGATTCTACACCAGGGCAAGGTAGTCGAGATGCGCACCGGCGAGGGCAAGACGCTGGTTGCGACCTTGCCTATCTACCTAAACGCGTTGACGGGGAACGGCGCGCATCTGGTGACCCCGAATGATTATCTGGCCAAGTTTGGTGTGCAGTGGATGGGTCCAGTCTACCACGCCCTCGGCATTGAGGTGAGTGTTATTCAGTCAGGCTCCGGACGACCTGACGAGGCCTCGTTCCTCTACGACCCTGACTATGTATCAGACGACGACCGGTACCAAAACCTCCGTCCGATCACGCGCCGCGAGGCCTACCGGGCTGATGTCACCTACGGCACCAACAACGAGTTCGGCTTCGATTACCTTCGCGACAATATGGTTGTCGACCTTGACATGTGTACCCAGCGGGATCTTCACTATGCCATCGTCGATGAGGTCGACAGCATCTTGATTGATGAAGCAAGGACACCGCTGATCATTTCGGGGCCGGCAGAGGAGTCCTCCGATCTCTATCGTCGCTTCGCGCAATTAGTCCCCCATTTGCGACCGGAAGAGGACTACGAGATCGACGCGCGCAGCCAGATCGTGATTCTGACCGAGGAGGGTGTGGCCAAGGTCGAGTCGATGGTCAACATCCCTGAGGGAGAGAGCATCTATGACCCGACTCATGCCGCCATGTTACCCTACCTCGATAACGCCCTCCGCGCCAAGGAGTTCTTCCAGCGGGATAAGGAGTACGTCATTCGCGACGGTGAGATCATCATCGTGGATGAGTTCACGGGACGTCTGATGTTTGGACGCCGTTACTCCGAGGGCCTGCATCAGGCGATCGAAGCTAAAGAGGGTGTTGAGGTGCGGCGGGAGTCCTTGACCTACGCAACGATCACGTTCCAGAACTTCTTCCGGATGTACGACAAGCTGGGTGGAATGACCGGAACCGCCGCCACGGAGGAGGAGGAGCTGCGCAAGATCTACGACCTCGATGTCGTGGTCCTGCCGACGAATGTCGAGTATCGCGCGAAATTCGGCGACCTTGAGGAGGACCAGGTCGACCCTGAAGATGCCGGGGTGGCCTTCAGTGGTGTCTTGCACGATGATGTAGGATATAAGGTCACGGTCTACGATGCGCCCGACGGTGAGCGCTTCTACCAGCGGTTAGACATGCCTGATCAGATCTACAAATCTGAGCAGGCTAAGTTCAAGGCTGTGGCGGACGAGATTGCCCACACATATGAGGCCGGGCGTCCTGTTCTTGTGGGTACGACGGCGATTGAGACGTCGGAGCGGCTATCT
This sequence comes from Anaerolineae bacterium, assembly GCA_049975205.1. Taxonomy (GTDB): domain Bacteria; phylum Chloroflexota; class Anaerolineae; order B4-G1; family SLSP01; genus PWVB01. The sequence continues at coordinate 21,561 of JBNGDL010000016.1, forward strand.
TCGTTGCTGAAGCGGCGCCGCATTCCGCACAACGTGCTTAATGCGAAGTATCACGAGAAGGAGGCGCTGATCATTGCTCAGGCTGGCCAACCGGGTGCGGTCACCATCGCAACTAACATGGCCGGGCGAGGCGTCGATATCCTACTGGGTGGCAACCCCGAGGGCATGTCTCGCGACCAGCTTCGTAGAGAGGGCGTGGATCTCACAACGATCAAGTCCCTGGATTGGGAGCGAGCGCTGAAGATGGCTCGGGCCGGAGAAGATCCCACGACTGCCTATGATGAGAGATGGGCTGAGGTTCTGCGGGATGCTGTCTTCCAGGCTCGTCGAGATCGCGAAAAGGTCTACAGCGACGGGGGCCTTCACGTCATTGGCACAGAGCGTCACGAAGCGCGACGAATTGATAACCAGTTGCGTGGACGCGCCGGCCGGCAAGGCGACCCGGGCTCGAGCCGTTTCTTCATCTCGCTTGAGGATGAGCTGCTGCGTCGGTTTGGGGGAGAGCGTCTGCAACCGTGGATGGACCGCGCGGGCCTTGAAGAAGGCGCCTTGGAGTTCGGCATTCTAGGCCGGGTCATTGAGTCCGTTCAGGAACGGGTCGAGGGTTATAACTTCGACATCCGGAAACACGTCCTGGAATATGACAACGTCGTTAACAAACAGCGCGAGGTCGTCTACGCTGAGCGCCGAAAGATCCTGAGCCGTGCCGATCTTCGCGATGACCTTATGGATATGCTGGAGACGGAGGTCCGCCGTGTGGTCAGCAGCCACGCCGACGCTGCCTCCGGTAGTGACAAGTATGATCTAGAGGCGATGCTGCTTGAGCTGCGTCACTTCGTGCCGATCCCACGTAGCTTTAGCGCCGCCGACCTCGCTGAGTTGGATACCGAAGCACTGGTTGAGCAGTGCGTCACCTGGGCAGACGATATGTACCAAGAGATGAACCGTCGCCTGGGCGAGGATATGTACCGGTCCCTTCGTCAGCAAGAGGTCTCGGTGCGGATGCTCTTCGAGACGTCGGATCCCTTCTACCGGAAGCTTCAGGATCGTCTTGACGAGTCCGTAGGGGCCGATGCCTTCGAGTCCTACTATGATCTTCCAGTCCGCCGGCTGCCCGAGGAGCTTGAGGCTGAGGTTCGCCAGGCCGTCGTGGAGGTCCACCGGCTTTTCCGCGATCGCCGGTTGGTGCTGCGTCAGATTGACGATCATTGGGTCCAGCACCTCACCAGTCTTGATATGCTGCGGGAGGGCATTGGTCTGCGCGCCGTCGGCCAGCAGAACCCCCTGGTTGCCTATCAGAAGGAAGCTTTCGAGATGTACCAGGAGATGCTGGCCTCGATCCAGTCACAGATTGTTCGAAGCATCTTCCTGGTCCCGCGGTCAGCTGTGGAGGTCGGAAGACGGCGTGCCGATGCTGACTATACGGCCCAGCCTCGACAGCGTCAGTTGACCTTCAAGGCGAGCGGCGGTAGCCAGGCGGGTGATTCCAGCCCGGAGCCGGTCCGAACCAGTGACAAACCCGGTCGCAACGATCCGTGCTGGTGTGGGAGCGGCAAGAAGTACAAGGATTGCCATTGGCGCTCGGACCGCCGGGCGGCAATGAAGGCGTCCGACCGGGCGCGCGCCTCTCACTAAGCTGCTAAAAGCGGATAGCCTCGCAGGGAAGTGAGGTCCCGCAAGAGCCAAGGGAGGACGGATGCCGTCTGCGGGGAGGAGGGGCGTCCACGATGGGGCCGCGGACCTTGAGCGAGATCCCCTGTGGGCGTGGGCTCGAAGTGTGCCCAAGATTGACCTCCACCGTCACCTAGAGGGAGCCTTCCGACTTACCACGCTCGTTGAGATAGCCAAGAGAGAGGGCATCAGGGTGCCCAGTTCCAGTATCGACGAGCTCCGTCCTCACGTTCAGGTCCTCGATCAGGCCCCAAGCTTTGAGGGTTTCCTGGACAAGTTTCGTCTCTTGCGTCGGTTCTACGTCTCTAGCGACGTCATCCAGCGCATCGCGCGCGAGGCTGTCATGGACGCTGCTGAAGAAGGTATCGTCTACCTCGAATTGCGCTTCAACCCGCTCGCCCTGGCGCGGCGACAAGGGTTTGCCTTCGAGGAAGTCGTGCGGTGGGTCGTCGAAGCCGTCGCCGATGCAGAGCACGCCACTGGCGTTCGGACCTGTTTGATCCTCCAGATCCCCCGTGACGAATCGCTGACTGTCGCGCACGAGATTGTAGAGGTCGCCATCGCGCACTTCGGACCATGGGTGCGTGGCATCGACCTCGCGGGCAACGAGGCTGTTTACCCCCCTAAGGCGTTTTCCGGTCCCTTTGACCGAGCTCAGCAGGCGGGGCTCAACATGACGGTTCACGCGGGTGAGGGCGCTGGAGCCGAGAGTGTGCGGGATGCCGTTCTCTATCTTCATCCGCAGCGTATCGGGCACGGGATTCGCTCGATCGAAGATCCCCAGGTCATTCAAATGCTGCGTGAGCGAGGTCTCACGCTGGAGGTCTGTCCCACGAGCAACCTTCATACAGGTGTGGTCAGCAGTCTCGCGGAGCACCCGCTGATGAAGCTTCTCGATCTTGGGGTTCGCGTCACGTTGAACACCGATGATCCCAGCGTCAGCGCCACGAACCTCACGGCGGAGTGCGTGCTTGCGGTGAGAGAGATGGGCCTGACGGCGACGAGGGTCCACGCGATGCTTCGCCAGTCCGTGGAAGCAGCCTTTGTGCCACCCGAGGAAAAGCCTCGGCTACGGCGCCAGATTGATCAGGGGCTTCAGCTCCAATAAGTACCTCGGGCGGCCTTTGAGGTTGGTAACCGAGGCCCTAATCTAGGAGATGCAGCAACACAGCCGTCATGGCCTTCGTCCCGACCGCTAGCGCTTCCTCGTCAACATCGTAGGCCGGCGTGTGGAGGAGGCTAGGTATTCCTGCTTCCGGATTCGCTGTCCCCAACCAAATAAAGGCTGACGGGACCATCTCTGCGAAGATTGCGAAGTCCTCGTGGGCGAAGGGATAAGGGTCTCGAAACGTTATGACACCGCTAGGAGCGATGACTTCCTCAAGGACAGGGCTGATCCTCTCGACGAGAGGGCGGTGGTTGCGAAGCGGTGGGTTCGTGAAAGTGTAGTCCAGGTCATAGGTGGCGCCGTAACCGGCGACGACGGCATCCAGCGTCTTGTGGATCTGGGCACGGACCTCCGGGCGGTACGCAAAGTCGGTCATACTCACAAGGCCCAGCAGGTGCCACGGCGGCAGGCTGCCCTCGGTGTGGGGCCAACAGCTGAGGAAGATGGTTTTTCTCAGAGCGTCGCCCTCCACCATCTGGCGTGCCAGCTCGCGGAACTCCACGGCATCCTGGGGTGGGCTTCCGGTGCTGAGGCTCACCAACCGTGCTGAGGCGTGCGCTATCAGTTCCTCCAGATTGCCTGCCGGTGCGTAGAATCGCACCCGGAACTCCTCCATCCCGGCCAGGCAGAGGTCCGGATGTATGCCGAAAGAGCCGGCGGGGATGGGGAATGCGTGCAAGGCCAGCAGAGAGCTGAGGTGGTAGTCAGAGAGCACACCGCTCTGGATCATGGCACGGGCCCCATCAAGGGATTCCTCCGCCGGTTGGAAGAAGAAGACGACGCGACCGCCAAATCGATCGGTTCGGCGCGATAGCAACTCAGCGACACCCAGGGCGATAGCCATGTGAACGTCGTGCCCACACGCGTGCTTGACGCCGAGTCTAACTGAGCTATAGGGTTTCTCGAGGGTGTCTTGTATGGGGAGGGCGTCCATATCCGCGCGATATCCTAACGTCGGCCCGGCGCGTGTGCCTGCCAGCACCCCGACGACGCCGTGGCCTCCGACGCCCCGCTCAACTTTCAGCCCCAAGGCCTCCAGGTGTCCGGCGATGAAAGCTGCGGTCTCCTTTTCCTCTCCCGAGAGCTCTGGGAAGGTGTGGAAGTGACGCCTGAGACTTGAGAGCAGGTTCCTCATTCCAGCAATCTCCTGGGTCAGCTGGCTGAGGTCAACAGGTCTTGCCATGGTCGGTCTCCTCCAGAGGGCGGGATCTTGATGGCCTAGTTGGCAGCATACGTCTGCATTCTACCAGAAAGCCCCACACACTGTGTGGGGCCGTTGTGGTTCTGGTGCTTTGCTTCTGCGGGCCTAGATCTCGTCCAAATCTCGTCCAGATCTAGATCGGAAGTCCCAATTCTGCTTTGGCCATCTCCAAGGATCCGACGATGTCGAAGAGCGTGTCCAGATGCATCATCTCATAGAACAGACGCACGGGGTTTCCCTCTGGGCAGACGAGGATCACGTCGCCTTCGATAGTTTGGGAACGCTTAAGCAGATGGAGCAAGGGATAGTCCCCGTCCGCGTCGACAATCCGAACGGCGGTGAGATCGATGACGAACCGCGTGACCCCAGCTTCCACTAAGGCATTCAGTTCCCTCATCAGCACTGGGGCGTAGATTACATCCATTCGCTCCTGCAGGGTCACGATGGCGGTGTTTTCGATGCGCTCAGTCGCCACAACATCTTGCATGATGTGATCCAACATTAACCAAGACTTCCTTTCGTCGGAACGACGGGTGGCATATCCGAAGAATAGCATCTCCCGGCTCAATCCATTGGTATGATGGGTGTCCATACAAGCTGCGGGCACGCTCGCAGCTTCGAACCTATGTCCTCACATGCCTATGCTAACATGGGATTTCCAGTAGCTCGTTAAGGGTGCGTTGCAGATTGGTTACTCTGCGCATTGAGGCGTTTGACCGAGAAGGGTTCGTCTCTATAATGTCGGCGGAACCTGAATGCTGTAGAAACAGCTCTCCGCCCCAGGAGGTCTGGGCATGGAAGGTCGCGCGCTTCTTGGTGATGGGCAACATCGGCGTTGCAACGCGGTGCTTCACAGCGATGCCCGGACATACATTGTGAGATGACGCTGCTTATCCTCTTCACATCAGCCTGGGTTGCGGGGATTCTGGTGGCTCGGGCCTTTGGCTTTCCCTGTGTCTGGTTCCTGTTGGCATTGCCGCCAGCCTTGGTGCTGCTGCTGGGCTGGGGAGATCGTCGCTGGGCTCGGCGAGGTTTTGCTGTGCTCCTCGGGGTTTTGCTGGGCGGTGGTCGAATGGCCTTGTCGGAGCCGCAGATCACGCCTGAGCACGTCGCTTTCTACCGAGGGGCCGGCACTGTAGAGGTTGTTGGTGTGGTGGTCGCCGAGCCGGATCGACGTAGCACGGACATCCGGCTGCGCCTGCGGGTGGAACAGCTCAAGGACCCCGACGGCGAGACAAGCGATGTCGGTGGACGACTGTTGGTCTATGGACCAGCGCATGCATCTGTTCACTATGGAGATCGGATCCGGGTCTCGGGTGAGCTAAGGACACCTCCTGTCTTCCCAGAGTTCTCCTATCGTGACTATTTGGCGCGGCAGGGCATTCACGCTCTGCTGCGAGTGGATGACATCTCCACAATCGCCTCACATCAGGCGAATCCTCTTCTCGACGCGCTCTTTCGCTTCAAGGTGCGGGCCCACGAGGTCCTGGTATCGCTGTTGCCCGAGCCGCAAGCGTCTCTCCTGGCTGGGATCCTCCTGGGCATCGAGCAGGGCATCCCCGAACACCTCGATGAAGCCTTCGTCGCGACGGGGACAAGTCACGTCGTCGCCGTCTCGGGCTTCAACCTCACGCTTGCCGCAGCCCTGGTGACGCGGTTCGGGCGCCGCTGGTTCCGGGGGTGGACCCAATTGATCGCCTCTTGGCTCATCATCTGGGTCTACGTACTGCTCGTGGGCGCGTCGGCTGCGGTGATGCGTGCCGGGGTGATGTCGTCAGTCCTCGTCCTTGGTCAGTGCGCGGACCGCAAGGTGCATGGCCCCACCTCCGTGGCTGCAGCGGTTCTGTTTCTGACGCTGGGTAATCCCTATGCACTTTGGGATACCGGGTTCCAACTCAGTGTGGCGGCCATGCTCGCCCTTATGCTCTACGTCCCGCCCATCACGGAGTGGGCTGTGGGCGCCCTCGAGCGCTTTGTCGACCCCGACCGCGCCCGACGCTGGGTGAGTGGGCCAGGGCAGATTCTGATTGTCACGCTCGCCGTTCAGATTGCTACGTTGGGCATCACTGTGGGTACCTTTCGTCGTATCTCACTCATCGCGCCGCTCACCAACCAACTGATCCTTCCTATTCAGCCCTTTGTTATGACGTCCGGGGCGCTGACACTCGCCGTTGGTCTTCTTGCACGTCCTCTGGGCTCGCTCCTTGGCTGGATCACCTGGGTCTTCCTGGCCTATACCACAACGGTGGTGGAATGGACCGCGACGTTTCCCCTCGCTGAGATCAAATTAGGCTCGATGGCAGCTTCGGTGGGATGGGCTTACTACCTTGTACTGATTCTTCTTTCGGGGTGGCTGATGCTCTCCGACGAGACTCGTGTGCGCGTCCGGGCGGCTGCGCAGAGCGCTAGTCCGGCGTTTCTTGCCGGCGGTGCCGTGCTCGTCCTACTCGTTGCGTACCAGATGACACATCCGGACGGACGGCTGCACGTTGCTTTTCTCGCGACAGAGGGAGGCGACGCCGTTTTTATGCAGACGCCCACTGGTCGCCAGGTGCTTATCGACGGGGGCAGGGACCCTAGGCAAACGCTGAGCGCGATCAGCAAAGAGATGCCGTTCTGGGATCGCAGCCTGGATCTCGTGATTCTGACTTCGCCTGACCCTTCTCGCTTGGATGGCCTAGTGCCCGTGTTGGAGCGCTATGACGTGGGTTTCGTGGGCTTCAGCCCCGAGGTCGGGTTCGGCTCCACCTTTGAGCGCTGGCGCGAGCTATTGGCTGAGCGGCCTAGGGGGGCTTCTGGTATACTCTGGAGGGATGACTGTTGGGAACTGGATGAAGCTGTGCATCTAGAGGTGCTCTGGCCTGCACGGGGCGAGGAGGGACCCTTGATCCTTCAGATCGTCCACGGCGAGGTCCGCTTTCTGCTGATGGGCGACGCAACGGCGGTGGTAGAAGGGAGGTTGCTCTCACTGGACGGTGTTAAGTTGAGAAGCCACGTGCTGCAGCTTGCGCGTCATGGTGACAAGACCTGCTGTTCGGCGCCCTTTGTGCAGGCGGTCGCGCCGGAGGTGGGCGTGGTCTCCCCCACGTCTGCTGGGATACCGCCGGTTGTGTCGGCAAGGATGATGGATACTCCGCTCTATCGTACGGACAAGTTGGGCACGATTCGTGTTGTGTCGGATGGCGACCGCATTCAGATCACGCCTAGATTGGAGCAGGGAAATGGGTCTCAGTAAGCCGTCGTCTATCTACGCGGACTTCCACGTCCACACGCGCTTCTCCCCGTGTGGCGATCCGGAGGCGACCCTGCCGGCTATGATAACGCGGGCGCGGGAGAAAGGCCTGGCAGCGGTGGGCTTCGCCGATCACGTGACACCAGAACCTATCCCGGGATGCAGGTTCTACGATGGTCAACAGCTCGATGTCTTGGTCGCCGAGCAGGCCTTGATCGCGGAACTGAGAGAAGCGAGGGGCTATGAGGTCCTCGTGGGTGTTGAGGCTGACTATACCCTGGCGGGGACCGGGTGTGTGAGTCCGGAGATGGTGGCACTCGTGGATCACATTGTCTGCTCTGCAAGCCATTTCCATCTGCCGGCTGCGCCTAGGCCGTCCAGTGACTCGCCTCAAGCCCGCGCCATGCTGATGGTGCGGATGGCGCGTGAGATGCTGGAGGTGCCCGCCGTGACGGTGTGGGCCCATCCCTTTGACTGCAGTGCGATGCGGCCCTTGGCGCCGATCATGGCCAACATCCCTGAGTCAGACCTTGTTGATCTCGTGCAGCTGGCGAACGCGCGCGAAGTCGCCGTCGAGATCAACGGTGGCCCCGCTCGCGACCTCGCGTATCGCGACGCTACTCAGCCCTTCTTTGAGTTAGCTCGGGAGCTGGGTGCTCGCTTCACGCTGACTGCCGACGCACATCATCCCCGCGATTTTGGGCGGTTGGATCTGGCGCTGGCTTGGGCGCGCGAGATGGGGTTCCACCGGGACGATTTCCTGGACGTGGATCAGCTCCGCGAACGACATCGCCGTAAGCGATCGTGCCTTGGGCCAGACTACGCTACAGCTGAGATCGCAGATCAGGGCTAGGTGAAGGCCCGAATGAGGGATGCAAGTATGCGTATCCTCCTCGATTAAGATCCGCCTGTTGATAGGACTGTTGGTGTAGGAGGGGATGATGGCGTCTTCCAGCGATTGGTCGGATGACGATAGTGGCCTCGACGCTGCCCACGAGGCGACACACGAAGCTTGGGAGCGGAACGCGGTGTACTGGGACGAGCGGATCGGTGAGGGCAACGACTTCGTCACGATGCTGATCTGGCCTGCTACCCAGCGACTGCTGGCGTTGGCTCCGGGTGAGCGGATTCTGGATGTGGCTTGCGGCAATGGCCTCTACGCCCGACGACTAGCGGCGCAGGGCGCGCGCGTTGTGGCTTTCGACTTCTCCGTACGCTTGATCGAGCGAGCCCGCGCGCGCACACGCGCTGACACTGACTCGACCGGGGAGGATCAAGACGCTCCCGACCCGGGAAGGGGTGAGATCAGATATCTGGTGTTGGACGCCACCAACGTGGATGCCCTGCTCGCACTGGGCGTCCGCCGGTACGATGCAGCGATCTGTCAGATGGCGCTCTTCGACATGGCCCGCATTGAGCCATTGTGTTCTGCCCTCTCCAAGCTCCTTAGGCCTGGCGGACGATTTGTCTTCTCAGTTATGCACCCGTGCTTCAACAATCCCTCCACTGTCCGCGTTGCGGAACAGCTGGAAGTCGAGGGAGACGTCATCACTCAGTATGCCGTCAAGGTTCGGCGTTATCTCTCCCCCACCGCTGAGCGAGGCGCGGCGATCCGAGGCCAACCTCAGGCGCAGATTTACTTCCATCGCCCTCTTGGGACGCTGTTTGGCGCCTGTTTCGAGGCCGGCTTCGTGCTGGACGCCCTGGAGGAGCCCGGCTTCCCTCCGGAGCATCCGTCGGGGCGAGAGGGGCTGTCGTGGGGCGGCAACTTCAGCGAGATCCCTCCGGTTCTTATGGCGCGGATGCGCCTGCCGGGATAGCGAGAGGCGCATTGTTGAAGTCGAGGTTGGGGGTGAGGTCGTCGTGAATGAAGGAGCGGACGCCTGATATGAACGCAGAGAAGGGTCTGGGCAGACAGGTTGGCTGGGACGGGCTGCGTCCCTTGCCGCTGGAGGCGGGCGTTGTCTACGGTCCGATCTTCTCCCGTCGACTTGGTCGCTCGCTGGGCTTGAATATTCTCCCCACGCAGCACAAGGTGTGCTCCTTGGATTGCGTCTATTGCCACTACGGGCGTACGGATCTCAGGACTGTGCACCCTCCATCGACGATCTTCCCGACGGTTCACGAGATCTTGCGATCTCTTGAGGAAGCGCTCCGTCAACGTCCCGACCTTGACTGTGTGACCTTCTCCGGCAACGGGGAGCCGACCCTCCATCCCTATTTTCGCAGTGTGGCCTTCGAAGTGCGGCGCCTGTTGGCCCGCCTCTACCCGAGCGCGAAGGTTGCCCTGTTCTCGAACGCAACCACGCTCTCCAGGAGTGATGTGCTTGAAGGTCTGGAGTACGTGGATATCCCGATCATGAAGCTGGACGCTGGTGACCGAGAGACTTTTGCTCGTGTGAATCGACCGGCTCCGGACGTCGATTTCGACACGGTCGTCACAGGCATCGCGAACCTGCCTAATGCGGTGGTTCAGAGCTTGTTCGTGAGCGGCTCCGCAAGCAACGTTACGGACGAGGCGCTCGCGTCCTGGATGGATAAGGTCGCTGAGATCCGGCCAACCGCCGTTCAGATCTACAGTATTGACTACCCGGTGCTCTCGCCAGATCTGAGTCGCGTGCCGCCTTACATGCTTCGGCGAATCGCAGAAAAGGTCCAGGCGCAGACGGGTGTCCCGGCCCAGGCCTATTGGATCGATTGATGCGGTCGCTCCAAGGGCGAGGTCGAAAGTGAGGCCCTACAAGCTGCCGCGCGAGAGCCTGGTGCTGGACGACGTTGCGCGCGACTCGGCCTCCGGGGCCTTTGTGAGGCTGTCGGACGGGATGACCCACTACCGGTATGCTGCTTCTCAATCCCCTGTGCCCAGCGACGTCCCTGTCGTGCTGATCCACGGTTTCTCGGTACCGAGCTTCGTATGGGAGCCGACGTTTCAGGGGCTGGTCAACGCCGGCTTCTCCGTCTTATGCTA
>JBNGDL010000016.1:31900-73934 GCA_049975205.1 Anaerolineae bacterium
TTGGGCGAGGTCCTGATGGCAGTGGTGGGGAGACGGCTGTTGGTTTCTGGACTTGTGCGTCATGCTCGGCTTGGAGAAGAGGTGCCGGCGCCGCTCGTGGAGGATCTTGCGCGTCAGTATCTCGATCAGATGCAGTATCAGGGCTTCAGCCGCGCTTTGCTCTCAACGGTGCGACATGGCCTCCTTCGAGGCATGAACGAGACCTATGCGCGGGTCGGCAAGCAGGGACATCCCGTCCTTTTGATCTGGGGCGAGGAGGACAGGATGGTGCCCTTCTCGCTCAGCGCAGATGCCCAAAGAACTCTGCCTCAGGCCGAGTTCCACGCCATTCAAGGCGCGGGTCACGCCCCGCATCTCGAGCGCCCCGAATTGATCAACACCTTGATCGCCGGCTTCCTGACCCAAGCTTGAGAGGACAGGTGCGGTGTTGTTCCCCCAAGCGTGCTTGCACATGGACTTGATGCTCGATGCGCGACGGGTATGATGGAGGGGTTGGATTTGAGAAGGGCTTTATCACGAGCGGGGGCTGTGGGATTTCGACTAGAGTTCTGTCATAACGTGAATGGGGGTAGATATGAGTATCGTGAGTCTTAGACTCGTACGCCATACGACAGACTTCGATTCAATGCTGAGTTTCTACAGGGACCGATTAGGTATGAAGGTGGTGCGTAGTTGGTCACATCCAGGAAACCGGGGGGCCTTGCTCTCCCCCGGTGACGGCCTCGGGTCGATGACGATCGAGCTCTTGAACTATGGAAAGCAAGCCAAGCGCGATGTCGCCCCCGCCAACGTGGATCTGACCATCGAGGTGAGTGATGTTGAGCAATGGCGCAGGCGATTGCGTGCTCACGGCGCGCCCGTTGTCGCGGAGATCGAGGACAAGCCCTGGGGCCATCGTGCTTTCTCGGTTGAGGATCCGGATGGTCTGAGGGTCACCCTCTATCAGGTCATTGAGACGAGCCTGTGAAGCGGACGTCTAACGACTTCCTGGATCAGCTAACTCAGGGGCTCTTCTCGCTATTCGGGCCTTGGTCCGAGTCTGTGGAGGAGCTGGACTGGGTCTTTGATGGGCCCGTGTCGCTGGTTCGCGCAAGGACGATGAATGGATCGATCGTCGTGCGCGCTGCTAACCAGCGTGGGGCGACCGTTCGGGCGTGGAAGACGGTGCGGGGACCGACGGAGGGCCTGGCAGATGCCTTTCGAGAACGCGTTCGTGTCCATGTGACACAACATGGTGAGTCTCTCCACGTCTATAGCGTCTATCCGCAGCCCCCCTTGGGCTGCAGCGTATTCGTGCGCTATGAGATCACAGTCCCGCGGACCGTCGACATCGACCTCTACGTGGAGAACGGTGCTATCGACATTTCGGGCACCGAGGGCGCGATCGAAGCCGAGGTCTGGAGCGGTAGCATCGAGCTGAACGAGAGCATTGGGCCAGCTGATCTCTATGTGTCGAGCGGTCGCATCCGAGCTCGGAACGCCGAGGGCGCGATGAAGGCCGAGAGTGGGGCCGGGGACATCTTCTTCGAGGACGTGGTTGGCGATGTTCGCCTGCGGACGACGCGAGGCGATCTGGAGTTCGTGCGCTGCACAGGTGCACTTCGAGGCCGCAGCCATGAAGGTGGGATCACAGTGGAAGATGCCACTGGAACCGTCAATCTCGAGACCGATCGCGGAAGCATCCGCGCGAGCCTTCTACGGCTAGAGGAGCGCGCCGTTTTTCTGACCCAAGAGGGCTCTATCCTCGTGCGGATCCAGGACGGGCTGGCCCCGGTCCATATGGAGACGCTGGAGGGGAATGTCGACCTCGCTGTGCCACCCCGCTTTGCCGGACGGGTCGAAGCCGAGACTGGTCGGGGCGCCATTGCGTGTGAGCTCCCCCTCGACATCGTAGAGGTGGGTCCTCATTTGCTCATCGCCCGCTCAGATGATGATAATGGTGCTCAGATCAAGGTTCATACCTTCGACGGCGACATCAGCATCCATGAGTTCCCAGCCGGCGGTCTGAACCAAGGTTCGAAAGGTGATGAAGACGAATGACCTATCGATGGATCCTTTTCGATGCAGACGGCACCCTATTTGATTACGACGCCGCGGAGGAGCAGGCGCTGGCCCGCACGCTGACCGAGTTTGGCTTGCCCCTGAGCCCCGGTGTGCATGCAACCTATCGTCAGATCAACACTCAGCTCTGGCGCGACTTTGAGCAGGGCAAGACGACGGCGGATCGGCTGAAGACGACGCGGTTTGCGCAGCTATTCGACGCCCTGGCGTTGAGGTCGCCGGACGTACGGGCTCCGGAACCGGAACGCTTCAGCGATCGCTACCTTCACAATCTTGGCACGTGCACGGATTTGATGCCCGATGCGGAGGCTGTCTTGCGTGCTTTGCACGGCAAGATTCATCTGGCGCTGATCACCAATGGCCTGACGACCGTCCAGCGGTCTCGGCTGGCGAAGTCAGGGCTGGATACCTATTTCGAAGTCGTTGTGATCTCCGATGAGGAGGGCGTGGCGAAGCCCGACCCCGGCATCTTCGACGTGGCTATGGCGCGGATGGGGTCTCCCCTCAAGGAAGAGGTACTTGTGGTGGGCGACAGCTTGACCTCGGATATGCGAGGGGCGAGCCAATACGAGCTTGATGCTTGTTGGTACAATCCGAAAGGATTGCCAAGAGATACGGATTTTGAGATTCGTTACGAGATCCAGAGCTTGCGGGAAATTCCGCGACTCTTGGGGGTCGAGAGGGCATAGATCGACTTACTCTTTACCTCGCCATGTCCGTATTTGACGGGCTGATGGTTGGCTATGCCGTCGGTCACGCTGCGACCGCTCTAGCGTTAGCGGTCTGAAGCCTCAGCCAGTGCGGTCTTTGGCAGTGTCCCCTGGATCGCATGCCCGGGCGATCTGAACTCCGAAATCAGCTTGTGTTGATAGAACTTATGTGCTATCATGGGGCATCAAACAATCTTCGCCAGCCTAGGGGCCTGATCACGGCTGATGTCTCCGCTCGTCCACACCCTGCACGAGGACACCGTTTTCCTGGTGGAGTCGAAGTGAGGACCACTTGGGTGGGAGCAGCAGGCGCAGTTGCTAAGGGCCGCAGGAGACATTGGCCGTTCAAGTCTCAAGCTAAGATCAGGAGGGTACAGTGAAAACGCTGAGCCAGGAAGCACAGAACAGAGCGCGAAACTTCATCTTCGAGCGCGGGCGCCCACTGGAGCAGGCAAAGTACGCCTTCTACTTCGAAGGCGGGAGTCGCAAGGCGGTGCTTTCGGCGCTTGCGGCCTTTCAGAATCCCGATGGTGGGTTCGGTCACGGGTTGGAACCCGATCTTCGGACGCCACACTCTTCCGTGATCGCCACGACTGTGGGCCTGCAGCTGCTCCAGGAGCTCAAGGCGCAGGTAAATCACCCACTTGTTCAGGGGGCGATGCGCTATCTGATGGCGACCTACGATGCCGAGCGCCAGGTCTGGCCCATCATCCCGCCCGAAGTTGAAGCGGCGCCTCGCGCGCCGTGGTGGACCTATAGTGAGAACGTCGCGGAGAACTGGGGCGGATATCTAGTCAACCCTCGTGCCGAGATCGTGGGCTACCTCCACGACTATCGTGAGCTCGTGCCGGACGATGTCAGAGCGCGACTGACGGAGGCGGTCGTGAGCTTTCTAGACGACCACGCGGACGAGATTGGCACCGAGGACATTGCGTGCTACGTGCGACTGGTAGAGGCTTCGGGGCTGCCGGACTCTATCCGGTCCGAGCTTGTGGCGAAGTTGAGGCCGGTGGTGGATCGACTCGTAGTAAGAGACCCCACGGAGTGGCGGAAGTACGTGTTGACGCCGATGAAGGTGGTGGAGACACCGGACTCGCCCTTTGCTGAGCTACTGTCCGAGGCTATGCACGAGAATCTCGATTTCGCAATCGAGCACCAGGCAGAGACTGGGGCCTGGGAGCCCGAGTGGACTTGGGGCGGCCTCTATCCAGAGGCGTGGCAACAGGCTAAACGCGAGTGGTCCGGCGTCCTCACCGTGCGCACACTCAGGATTCTGCAGGTCTTCGGGCGCCTGGAGGCGTGAGTCCTATGCCTGAGGAGATCTCTCCCGCACAGGCGCGGCGACTGGCGTTGCGCTGTCAGGGACTAGACGGTGCCTGGGACCTCCCACCAGGGACGGAGGGGGTGGCCCAGGCCGTGCAACGGCTGGGCTATGTGCAGATCGACACGATCCACGTTGTACAGCGTGCGCACCACCACGTGCTCTGGGCGCGGTGTCCGGGCTACGACCCCCAGATGCTCCACGAGCTACTCGCTGAGGACCGGCGCGTCTTCGAATGGTGGACCCACGCCGCCTCCTATATCCCTGTCTCTGATTACCGTTTCTATGCGCCGCGTATGGGCTTTCACGCGCTCTCCCCTCATCAGACGACCTGGAGTGAGGAACACCCGGACGTGCTCGACCGGGTGCTGGACCGTATCCGCGAAGAAGGCCCGCAGGGCGCCGCGGATTTCAAGGCCCCAGACGGATTCGAGGGTGGCTCCTGGTGGAGTGGTTGGAAGCCCGCTAAGCGCGCCCTGGAGGTCCTCTTCAACCTAGGGAAGCTCGCCGTGAGTGAACGACGGAATTTCCAGCGTCTCTATGACTTGCGTGAGCGCGTTATCCCGGATGGGGCCGATGTGCCGGTGCCGGATCAGGCCGAGACTGACGCCTTCATCATCCGGCGATCTGTGGGTAGTCTCGGCGCAGTTCCGCAGAGCGAGATCGCCTGGTGGCGCGACGTGCGTCCTTCAGAGGGGGCGATCGAGCGGGCTGTGGAGCAGGGCTTGATCATGCAGGTCCTCGTCGAGGGGCAGGAAGGTGAGCCCTGGTATGCCTGGACAGCTGGTCTTGAGGGGGTGTTTGACGCGTCCTTGAGCTCGTCCATGGACAACGGTGATGATGCCCTTCATCTCCTCTCTCCCTTCGACAACCTGATTATCCGTCGTCGATGGATGGAGCGTCTGTTCGATGGCTTTGACTACCGTCTGGAGTGCTACCTACCTCAGGAGAAGCGGCAGTATGGTTACTTCGCCCTGCCGATTCTGTGGGACGATCGCTTCATCGGTCGGGTTGACACGAAAGCCGACCGTGGCCCTGGAAGGCTACTGGTGCGGCAGCTGACATTTGAGCCGGACTTCGAGGATTTCGAGCCGGTCCTCCCGCTTCTCGCGGAGAAGCTCTGGGCCTTCGCTCGCTTCAATGGGTGCCGGGACGTGAGCTTGGAGGTGGCGTCACCGGAATCGTTGCGAGAGCCTCTGGCGGACCGGCTAAAAGATATCGCGTCTTAGGCGTAGTTCTTCTCCGTCGGGAGGAGACGCGATTCATCACTTGTTCGCGGTATAATACAGGCGGCGCGCGAGTTAGCCCAAGCACCAACCGTGGCTTGTCGAGTCTCGGTGAGGCCGCGCCAATGCGATGGATACGACGATCTACCTGCCTAGGGTGCGACCGCGACTTCCACGGGATAGTGGAAGCTGTGGCGGTGCGGAGATAGCGAGTGAGAAGCAGATGACTGCTGGTAAAGTCTATCGTGAGCAGGTGAAGCAGGCGATCCTGGATGAGAAGACCTTCCTCAAGGCCACGTTCAGCGGGCGCCGTCGGGGCTATGAGCTCCCGTGGCGCCGTGTCACGGTGCGTCCAGTGCTGATTCAGGGCGAGCGACACCTCCAGGTCTCGCACCTGGATGAGACACAGGATACGACCCAGAACTACGTGGGCCGAGAGGCGGAGGACAAGATTGATGATCTCTTGGGGCTTCCCTTCAGTCAGATCCATGTCGTGACTACCCAGGGAGACATCCAGGTTCAGATCTCGCGGAAGGGCGTGGCTCGGGTCCATCGACACGCGGCGTCGGAACCGCGTCCCGGCCCCATGTTGGCCCACGATCGCCGCAAGAGGCGACCGCTCTCTGCCGACCAGCCGGATCCCCTGCTACGAGCGCTGGATATCCAGACGGAGGATGGGCAGATCCGGACCGGTAAGCGACGGAAGTTCCGTCAGATCAACGAGTTCTTGCGCCTTATCTTGGAGTCGGGCGAACTGGAGGCCCTGGAACCCCCTATTCGGATCGTTGACTGCGGGTGCGGCAGCGCTGACCTCACCTTCGCCGTCTACCACTACCTGAACCACGTGTTGGATCTACCCACTGAGGCCGTTGGGATTGACGTCAAGGAGGAGCTCCTGACGGCGCAGAACAGTCTGGCGCAAGAGCTTGGCTGGGTGGGCCTCCGCTTCGTTGTGAGCCGCATTATCGACTACGAACCCGAGGTCCAGCCAACCGTCGTCCTGGCGCTGCATGCGTGTGACACGGCGACGGATGAGGCTCTAGCCCAGGCCGTGAGGTGGGGGGCACAGCTCATCTTTAGCGCTCCATGTTGTCATCATCATCTGCAGGCCCAGATGGCAGACCGACCTATGCCGCCGGTCTTCCAACCGGTGTTACGGCACGGTATCCTCAAAGAGCGTGTGGGAGATGTCTTGACCGACAGCTTCCGCGCCCAGATCCTGCGAATCCTCGGCTACCGGACGGACGTGGTCGAGTTCATCTCACCTGAGCATACGGACAAGAACCTGATGATTCGGGCGGTGAAGACGTCCGTGCCCGGGGATCCCAAGATGGTGGAAGCCTACATGGATCTGGTGAGTTTCTGGCAGGTCGAGCCGTATCTGGCACAGCTCTTGAAGATCCAGCTGGCTGAGGCTGGTGTTTCGCCGTGAGCGGAAGACCGGATTCGCAGCAAAGTATGGGCCCGGCATCGGCGTTGGAGTAGGTAGATGCTATGACGGTTCCTGCGCACAACGTCCTTGGCCTAGCGACTGTCTCGGTCCTGGTAGGCCTACTCGGGTGGTATCTGCATCGGCGGACACTGACGCCGCTGGCGTCAGGATTCCTAGTTGCTGTCGCGTCCGCCGGTCTCCTGCTGATGGGATTGGTGAGCGCTTTCTTCTACAGAGGCAGCAGCTTCGGAAGCATCCAGTTGGTGACGTGGAGCGTTTTTCTCCACCTCCCGCTGCTTCTGGTCGGCACAGCAGTCCTTCTGAAATCCCGTTTGCCCACGATAGCTGTGGGTGCGCTGGGGACGGCTGCCATCCTAGGCATTGTGGCGCTTGATGCATTCTTGATCGAGCCCTACTGGCTGGAGATCAGCCAGCTCACGCTGCAGTCCGAGAAGCTTTCCGAGCCGATTCGGGTTGTGGTCCTGGCCGACATCCAGACCGATCGACCTGGGCGCTATGAGGCGCGCGTGTTTGAGAAGGCGATGGCTCAGAAGCCTGATTTGATCCTCTTCGCCGGGGACTACATTCAACTAGGGCGCCGAAGTCGCAGCTATGAGACTGAGGTTGCGGCGTTGCGTGAGCTTATCGCGGGGAGTGGATTGAGCGCGCCGTTGGGTATCTACGCAGTCGCCGGCAACGTGGACCGTCCCGGAGTCTGGACGAGGGTCTTCGATGGTCTACCCGTCGAGACCATCGAGGAGACCGAGCGGCACGATCTCGGCCCGGTCGTGCTGACGGGTCTCGGGATGGCGGATGCTTTCGCCACCCACCGGGCGGTGCCGCGCGAGGAAGCCTTTCACATCGTTATGGGGCACAGCCCGAATTTCAGCCTAGGGCCGGTCGAGGGGGACTTGCTGATCGCCGGTCACACCCACGGGGGACAGGTCCAGCTTCCCTTCGTGGGGCCTGTCTTCTCGCTGTCCATGGTGCCTCGTGCCTGGGCGTCGGGCGTGACGGAGATCGCGCCAGGGCAGATGCTAGTGGTCTCCCGGGGCATCGGTCTGGAGCGCTCCGATGCGCCTCGGATGCGGTTTATGTGTCGACCAGAGCTGGTCGTCATCGACCTGGCGCCATCCTGAGGTGATGTGTCTGTCCTGATGTTATAGGAGGGCTGCACGCTATTCAGCGCCAGACGAGATGAGGCTATGAAGATCAAGATCGAGGGCGCGAGCGAACACAATCTCAAGGGCGTCGATGTCGAGATCGGTGGCGGTCTAACCGTCGTCACCGGGGTCTCGGGTTCAGGCAAGACCTCGCTCGTTTTCGACACCCTTTACCACGAGGCGCGACGTCGCTTCCTCGAGATCTTCTCCCTGGGCAAGCGTCTCCCCCCTGCGGATGTCCGCAGCATCACGGGCTTGGGACCCGCAGTCGCTGTGGGCCAGAATCGGCTCAACCGCAATCCGAGCTCGACGCTGGCTACCGCCTCGGGACTTAATCCTTTCCTGCGGCTCCTCTACGCGCATTTCGGAGAGCGCGTCTGTGCCAACTGTGGCTCCCCTATTGGCTTCCATACGGAGGACGAGATCGTCGAGTGGGCCGAGACGCTGGCGAAGGGACAGCCGGTCACACTATTCGCACCCTTGTTGCGCCAGGTACCGGGCTCCCACCGTAGGCTCTTGAGCTTTCTCGTAGACGAATGGGGCGTCGATGCGGTGTGGGTGGATGGCAGGCCTTTGACCTGCAAAGGGATGACGGAGAAGGTGCCGAACTCGGCGCCAGTCTTGCACCCGGATGTGCCCCACGATCTGGACGTTGCGGTCGCCAGCCTACCCCAAGGTGCGGAGGTCGGAAGGATTCGGGAGGCCTTATGGCAGGCTTGGGCCCTAGGTGCTAATGCCCTGACGATACGGGCCGCAGAGCTGGATTCGCGGTCCGAATCCGGCGAGGCCCGCGGTCCCCGTGCAGTAACGCCGTGGTTTTCGGAGGTCACGCTCTCTCGTGCGCCTATCTGTTCCCATTGTGGGACCTGGTTCAGTGATCTCTCACCGGTTCTCTTCCATCGCCCTTGCTCCCACTGTGAGGGCAAGGGCTGTCCCGTGTGCGAGCAGACAGGGCTACATCCGGAGGCCGCCGCCGTGCGATGGCAGGGCATGCGTCTTCCTGAGCTGTTGGCGCGGTCGGTGGAAGACCTTCGTGGTTGTTTCGGCACGGCTGACTTCCCCTCTTCGGCCGAACGCCTCAAGTCCGAGATCGTGCGTCGTCTAGACGCCCTGGCGCAGGTAGGATTGGGCTATGTATCTTTGGATCGCCCATCGCCGACACTCTCGCGGGGCGAATCTCAGCGGGTGCGGCTTGCTGTCGCCCTCACGAGTCGCCTGGAGGACATCCTGCACGTGCTGGATGAGCCCACGATCGGGCAACACCCGGCGGACGTGGGGCGCCTGTTACCAGCTTTCAGGGACCTGGGTGGCCCTGTCGTCTACGTGGAGCACGATCGCATTGCGGCGGCTGCCGCCGATCGCGTGGTTGATCTCGGTCCTGGAGCGGGACGCGCGGGCGGACAGGTCGTCTTTGAGGGCACGCCCGCTGAGCTCTGGCAGAGCGACACGACGACGGGACGCTACTTCAGCCTCAGGGAACGTGTTGACGTGCCCGAGCCGCGCGCAGAGCCCAAGGCATTCCTCACTGTGCGCGGGGCAGCGCTGCGAAACCTTCGGGAGATCGATGTGCCGATCCCTCTCGGGAGGCTGACCGTGATCACCGGCGTGTCGGGCTCGGGCAAGAGCACGTTTGTAGAGGACGTGCTGGCTGCGACGCTCGCGGATGGGGAGCCTCGCGGCTGCCAAGGCATCGATGGTGCCGTCGTTGATGGCGCCATTGATGATGGGACGCCGCTGAAGGTCGTGATGGTGGATCAGAGCCCCATCGGGCGAAATCCGCGCTCAAATCCGGCGACCTACACCAAGCTGTCGGACATCATTCGGGACGCTTTTTCCACTGCGACGGGCCTTTCGCCTTCGCACTTCTCCTTCAACCGTCCAGAGGGAGCCTGTGCAGCGTGTAAAGGTATCGGAGCTGTTGAGGTCAAGATGCGCTATCTGCCCTCGACTTGGATTCCCTGCGCTGCCTGTGAGGGCCAGCGGTTCAAGGACGAGGTCCTGGCAGCCACGGTGGACTTCGGTGAGGACGAGTTCTCCATCGCGGACGTCTACAGACTCACGGTTTCCGAAGTCGGGCTGTTGCTCAGGCGCTGCAAGCACTTGTCACGGAAGCAGCGCAGGGCCGCGAGCCGCATCTTGCGGGCCCTTCGGGACATCGGCCTCGGGTACCTTACGCTGGGACAACCCTCCCCTACGCTCTCCGGTGGGGAGGCGCAGCGGGTCAAGCTCGCCAAGTTTTTGGGCCGTCGGGGCCTTTCACGGCGGCTGTTGATCCTTGATGAGCCCTCGACAGGGCTGCATCCCAAGGATGTCTCCGGGCTGCTCAAGGTGCTGGATCGCCTGGTGCGCGCCGGCGCCACGGTCGTGATTGTGGAGCACAACACGGACATCATCCGTGCTGCCGATTGGGTTGTCGACCTCGGGCCGGGGGCAGGGCCGGAGGGTGGGGATCTCGTCTACGCCGGGCCGCTTACAGGGTTGGTGGACGTGAACACGTCCGCGACGGCACGGGCGCTGCAAGAGGAAGCATCGATTGAGCCCGCGACGGAAGGCCTTGGCCCATCGGATGGGCGCGCGACGTCGAGCGACGCGATCAGGATCCGGGGCGCTGCGGCGAACAACTTGAGGAATGTCGATGTAGACTTCCCCAAGGGTCAGTTGACGGTAGTGACCGGGGTGTCAGGCTCGGGGAAATCCAGTCTCGTGGGCGATGTGCTTGAGGCAGAAGCCCGGCGCCGATTTCTAGAGACGCTTTCAATGTACGAGCGGCAGGGCACCCACGAGGGGCCCGAGGCTGAGGTCGAGGCAATCTCGGGATTGGGCGTGGCGGTGACCGTGGGCGGCGAGGGACGGGGTCACTTTGGGCAGCGCAACACGGTGGGCTTCGCGACGGAACTGGCGCATCACCTGGCTGTGCTCTTTTCCTCGTTAGGCGAGCGCGACTGTCCGGCGTGTGGCACGCCGATGCAACGCGTCGGCATCAGTCGCCAACTGGCAGAGCGCCGGCGGACTGGACGATGGCGATGTCCAGCGTGTCACACGACCTCGCCCGTGGCGGCGCCCCGGCACTTCTCACTCTCGGTCTATGCCGCTGCCTGCACGACCTGCCACGGCGTAGGTACGCTTCGTAAGCCCAATCCCGACAAATTGATCATCCATCCCGACGAGCCCCTCTGTGATGGGGCGATGTACTCCCCGGGATTCTTCCCCCAGGGCTATTTGTGTAAGCCTATGAACGGTGGCTATGAGCTCGTCCAGGCCTTGGCCAAGGTGCACGGGTTCGACCCGGCGACGACGCCCTGGGATGAGATGAGCCCCGAAGCTCAGCACGACTTTCTCTTTGGCTATCCTGAGAAGCTGGAGGTTTTTCACCAGAGTCGGAACGGTACCACCAGCGTGCACTATTGGAGATACCCGGGTTTCTACGGCTGGGTCCGCGATTGGGACACCGGCGGGACCTATACCGACACCCGAACGTGCCCGGACTGCGGTGGGGCGCGCCTTCGGCCCGAGTATGCGGCGGTGACGCTGGCGGGCTGTACGTTCCAGCAGGTCAGCGAGATGCCCCTGAAGCGCCTCGCTGAGGTCATCGATGGCGTCATCCCAACGGGGATCGAGGAGCGGGAAGGCCCGTCCGTGGCAGGGACGGTCGCGGCAAGCTTGGCTGTGGTTCAGAAGCGGCTCCGATTCCTGCTACAGGTGGGCCTTGGATATCTCCACCTCAACCGCGACACCGCGACGCTCTCCGCGGGTGAGGCCCAGCGGGTCAAGTTGGCGGGCATTCTGGGCAGCGGTCTCACGTCGCTGACGGTTCTCGTCGACGAGCCCACGCGGGGCATGCATCCAGTGGAGGTCAGGGCCTTAGTGGGCGCGCTGTCAGAGCTTCGGGACGAGGGCAACACGGTGATCGTTGTCGAGCACGACCCAGAGCTGATCCGCGCCGCCGATTACGTTGTGGACATGGGGCCGGGGGCCGGGGCCGCAGGTGGCGCCGTGGTCGCAGCTGGGACGCCATCGCAGATCTTGGCGGCGCCAACCCCTACCGGTGCATGGTTGAGTGGCACGCGTCGGTTGGGCGCCTCGAACCGACGCCGATCGCCCAGGGAGTGGCTTGCGATTCGCGGTGCTCGTGCGCACAACCTACGCGGTGGGGAGGTGCGCCTGCCGAAAGGGGTCCTGGTCGGCATCTGTGGCGTCTCAGGCTCGGGCAAAAGCACGCTGTTGATTGACACGCTAGGCCGTGCGCTCGCACCCAAGAAGCATACGACCTCGGTGGCCTCCGAGCCCGTCGATCCTGGTGAACACGACGCGATCGAGGGGGCGCCGAGCCGCACCTTGATCGTCGATCAGGTGAAGGCAGGCGTGCGAAGCCCTGCCGATTTCCTGGGCTTGACGCGGCTGATTCACAAGCTCTACGCCGAAACCGAAACAGCCAAGGTCCTGGGCTTCGATGCCAAGCGGCTGGGACAGCGGTGTTCGGCCTGCGGCGGGTGGGGCGTCACGACGCTTGATATGGGCTTTCTGCCCAGTGTCCACGTGCCTTGTGACACCTGCCAGGGCACCGGTTACAGCCCGGAGGCTTGGGAGGTGAAGTTGCACGATGTGTCGCTGCCAGATTGCTTTGGCAAGACCCTCGATGAGATCTGGACGTTTCTCAGCAATGAGCTCGCCGAGGCACCGAGTTTGGCGCGCAAGCTAGAGGCAGCCCGGGAGGTTGGGCTGGGGTATCTCGTGTTGCGGCAGCCGGGTCACGCGCTTTCTGGCGGGGAGGCCCAGCGCCTCAAAATCGCCGATGAGCTCTGCCGCCGGACCAGATCCAAGACGCTCTACATTCTCGATGAGCCGACGGTAGGGCAGCACTTGGAGGACGTGGCACGCCTGAGTAAGGTGCTGCACCGGCTCGTTGACGAGGGCCATTCGGTCTTTGTCATCGAGCACCATGCTCATCTTCTGGCTGCCTGCGATTGGTTGATCGAGCTAGGACCGGGCGGCGGACCTGATGGCGGCCGGGTCATCGCTGAGGGCACGCCGGAGACGGTCGCGGCAGGGACGACGCCGACCGCGCCCTATCTCCGTGGGGTATTGAGGAGCTGAGATGTCGCTTGATGCAGGAGATCGGGGTCAGGATTTGGGGGCTAGGACAATGCCCCGGAAATACGGTTGCTGGCCCATAGGAGGTGCTGGATGAGCTGGGTGCCTCTGCTCTTGGCCGATCGCTCGGCCTGCTTGCGCTGGCTCGTCTTGCGCGAGTTGCTTGCTGCCCCAGAGTCAGATCCAGAGGTGCATGAGCTGGTCGCATTGCGCGAACGGGACTCTCTGGTGGCGCCGCTGCTCGCGGCTCAGGACGAGGATGGTGCCTGGCGACGAGGCGACCCGGCCTGGCAAGGAGACGCCCGGCGGATCACGACGCTGGCTTTGATGCGCCTGGGTTATCTGGGCTTCAGTGCTGACCATCCCGCTGTGGTGGCGGGCGCGGCGTATCTCTTCTCGCTGCAGCGGGAGGATGGTGCCTGGAGCGCTACACAAGTTCCCGATGAGGATGAGGAGGGCGAGGGCTACTCGATGATCCCGCTCCAGACAGCGTTGCCCTTGAGGGCCTTGGCCATGTGCGGCTATGCGACGGACCCCCGGGCAGAGCGCGCCTACGAGTGGCTGATGGCACAACGGTTGGAGGATGGCGCTTGGCCGACGGGTATTGCCGGGGGCGGGACTTACGGGCGCGTGGCTGGCTATCGTAGGCTGCCCCATTCCCGTTGGGGATGCCGCTCGAATACCACGGGGGCACTGCTCTGCCTGGCTCATCATCCGGAGCGTCGCACCGGTTCTGAAGCGCAAGGGGCGCTCGACCTGCTCTTAGGTCGCGAGACGCGAGAGCGCAGCACGTTGGGGTTTGAGGTCGCGCGGCTGATCGGGGTCGAGCCGACCCGTGGCTTCATGACCTTCTACGGACGCTTCGATCTGGCGCAGGTCCTCGACCTCTGCTGGCGGGTCGGCGCTAGCCTTGACGATCCCCGAGTGACAGACATCGTGCAGTTCGTCCGGGATCAACGGGGCCCTTATGGCCTGTGGGACATCGAGCCGCCCCAGGCCACACGGTGGGTCACCTTTGACCTACTCCGTTCGCTCTCCTGTCTTGATGAGATGGGCGACTGGCTTAGCCGGGAACCTCGCACGCCTTTTCAGACCTATCCGAAGACGCCACGGCGCTATTAGCCGAGGTCTGTCAGTGCGCAGCATGGTGGGAGGCGGGATGCACTCCAGATGATCAGGCGTGGAGCGGTGAGACACATATCTTGCGCTCTGATAGCGGGGACTGCTGATGGGGCGTTGTGATTACGGCCCTATGAGCACCGCGATTGTAGCCTGGTCTGAGTTCTCGGGCGTCGAGAGGAACAGGTCGCGATAGGCACCGGTCTCGCTGCGCCAGAAGAGGTTAAAGCCCCAGCCGTGCCAGTCCCAGACCGAGATAGTAAGCCCGCCCTCCGATGACTCCAGCACCACGAGTTCGATCATACCATCCCCGTCGACATCACCGACCTCCAGCTCCTGAATGGGCTCGGCGACGGCGGACCCACCCCACACCGTCCAATAGGTTCCGCGACGATAGCCGACGATGAAGGGGTGGCTTCGCAGGACGCCCTTCGCATCGGCCTTCCAGAGCGCTAGCATCATCTCCTGCCGACCGTCGTCGTTGGGGTCGCCAAGAGCTACGTCGGTGACGTGCCAGGCGTCCGGGCTGCGCCACACTTCCTGTCCTTCGCTGACCACGACGATGCGGTGGTCCGCCAGTCGGACCATCTCGGGTACGCCGTCTCCGGTGAGGTCAGCACTCCGGCTCTCAGAGGGTTCCTGCCTCACAACCGCTTGACCCTCGTCGGGCCGGCACGTCTCCATGTCACAGGAGAACGCGAGGAGTTCGGCAGACGAGACAGCAGGAAGCTGCTCCTGCAAGCTCTGGCTCCTGTCGGGATCGGGAAGCGGCCCTGCGCGGACGAACAGGGCGAGCCCGACCAAGAGCAAGGGGGTTAACCAGGGCCAGCGCCGCGCTGGGCGCTGGCCCACGTCTTTGCTCTGCATACTGGGACAGGTCACCACGCAGGCGGATCGTTCTCGTACACGGCGCGCTTGACTCGCCAGACTGTACCGTAGGAAAGCGTCTCGGCCTCCACCGTGTAGGTGACGTCCAGGGTGTAGGGGCCGCGCTCAGCGATGGCGGGCTCGCCCCAGTCAGGGTAGTCCTGTCCTTCATAGCTATGCAGGCTGTCCTGCCAGACCTCGCGCACGGTGATCACGGCGAGGGTAGGGGACTGCAGGTCGAAGGAACGGAAGGTCGTCTTGACCAGCTGGTGCCCCATGTAGCGTTGCTGCGCGGTCAGCTCGCGAATCTCGCTGGCAAACTGTTGCAGCGCCGGTTCATCCTCGCGGAACTCGTCCCGTTGCTCCCAGTAAGCCGACGTCACCGATTTCTGGAAGTTGAGGATAGCCACCTGGAGGTCGGCATACTCGCCTTCGGGGGTCATGAACGACTGCGTCCAGGTTGGCACAGGAGGTGCCGTCCCCTCGTTGAGCATCTCGCGCCAGGCCTCATCGGTCAATCGATCACTTGCGGGCCAAGGGAACTCGTAGTAGGAGAAGACGCCCCCCTTAGCAACCTGCAGGGCGATCGAGCCATCGTCCTCGATCACGGGGACGATGGCGTGGAGCTCGTTGATACGCCCAACGGCCACCTCCAGGACGACCGGTCCGTTGGGGTCGCCGGGATCGGTCGCGACATCGGCGATGACCGCGGCCTCGGGATCCTCGTCCATGTAGCCGATGGCGTCGGGTTGCTCGGCGTCCTTGTCGGCGGCTGCCATTGTCAGATGCTCTAGCTCGCCGCCGTAGTAGCGGATGCGGCTGTGCTCCTTCTCCGTCAACGGCTCGCCGCGTAACTCCTTCTCTGCCATCGTCTGGAGGGCTCGCGCCAGGTCCTCAAGGCTCTCGAGGCTCTCCGCATCCCGTTCCTCGAGCATGCCCCGGTCGGCTAGCCCTTCCCGCGTCATGGCGGTGAGCGCGGCGAGCCGCGCGTAGAAGTAGGGCACCGGCTCCACATATCCCTTGGGCGGGACCGGCGGCGGAGGCGGCGGACCGCCCCCCAACTCCGCGTAGACCTGCTTGGCGTAGAGGATCGTGTCGTGTTTGAGCTCGGCCCAGCTGCCAAGAGTTGCATTTAGCTGCTTGTCGACCCACGCCTGCGACTGCATGAAGTCGGGGTACCCCTCGCCCGGGACCTCCAGCAGGGGATAGAAGGCATAGAGCCAGGTGTTGTAGAGGGTCTCCGTCCACTCCTCGATGGTCAGCCCGGAGAGCCACGTGCGGACCTTCTCCATCTGCGATGGGTAGTTCTCGTAGCTGGTCTCGCCCATCTCGTCCAGGTGTTGATAGGCGCGTTCCGACCCCATCGCGGCGAAGAGGTCTAGTCCCGAGGGCAAGCCCCGGCGATTCTCACGGGTGCCCACATTCCGGTAGATCAGCTGTCGGAAGATGTAGGCGTCGGGCACGAAGCGTTGTCCCATAAAGCGCAGCCCCTTGGTGACAGCGGCTTCATCGTCGGTGTCCATGATAACGATGCCTAGGATCTTTGGAGGAGGGAGCTGATCCGCTACGGAGATAAAGGCGTCCAGCTTCTCCTCATCGACCAGGGCAGAGGGGGTGACGCCCTCACCATAGACCGTGTCCATCACCTCGGCGTACTGGAGGACGGTGAGATCGTCGCTCCGCCCCACGAAGAAGACGGTGGGACTGTAGAGATCTTCCCAGGCGTCCAGGGCCGGGGCTCCGTTCACGGTGGCGTTGCGCAGGGCGTGGACCAAGAACAAGGCGGAACGGGTCTCTGCGCGCCCGACCTCTAGGTCATTGGTCTTGAGACGGAAGGTCATGCGCCCGTACCACATCATGCTCTTGAAGTAAGCCTTCAGGTCCTCGCTGCGCGTGTAGTGACCGCGGGGAATGTACTGCGTGTAGTCCTCGCCGTACTCCAGCCCGGGGAAGATGGGGGATGGCACCATCCCGGCGGCGTCCTCGATGTTTCCGAGCTCGGCCTCTACGAGGTCCTCCGCGTACGAAGGTACATCAAACGCCGGGTCCAGAAGGCGCCCGGCGACACCCACGAAGGCCACGGTGCGCCGTGCAGCGTCCTCCCATGGCGTGTCCTGCACGTCCTGATAGATCCCATCGGTCTCGGCGATCATGGCGCGGTTGAGATCCCGCAACAAGGGGATGAAGTGCTCGACCTCAGCCGTGCGCAGTACCTTGTCGAAGAGCAGGTGATAGGCGTGGAGCAGGGAGTCGCTGGTAACGAAGATGGGCACGTTACGGTAGCGCGCCTCCTCGTAGAGCATGAAGAACTCCTTCTCCGTCCCCGGCGTGACCACGAAGCCAACCTCCGCCAACCGCTCCCGCTGGCCCTCAGAGAGGGCGAAGGGCACGGTGACGTTGCTCAGGCCTGGCGCCACAGCGGGTGGTGCCAGCGAAGGCTCCACATTGACCTTCGGCTCCCGGTAGGTCGCGAAGACGGGGCTTGCGACCTTGGGGATCTGCGAGTCAGCTGCGGGCTTGGGTGTTGAGGTCGGCTCCTCCTTCGGCGTCGAAGTGATGTTCGCCTCTGGTTCGATCGCAAGCGTTGCCGAGGCTCGCGGCTGCTCCGTACCTGAGGGTTCCCGGGCGGGCATCGGGAAGTTGCAGCTCAGAATCAGAAGAATAGCCGATAGATAGAGGGCCAGCTTAACAGCACGGCTGAGTTTACGCATAGATCACCTCACACTCCGAATAGGCCAGGTCCGTTGATGTCCGCACTGAGAGGCCTGGCATTGGCCGAAATCCAGCTCAGCGGGCCGAAATGGCGTGAGCCTCAACTGCCAGCTCGGTTGGCTGACGATCGTCTAGCTGATCGTGGTGGGGCACGGCCCTCTCGTTCAACGCTGACGGCTGAAGGCCTTCGCCTGTATGTCGCGATTCGAGATGGATCGTAACAGCCAGTTTATCAGGAAGCGTGTTGGATGCAACTCAAGTGCGAGTTTGTATGGTCCACGACCTGTCGGCCTGAGTTGCTTGGGGCAAAGTCTCTGGATCTGTGGCGCTGTGCTCCCTCTGACCGTCCTGGAAGGTGGCGAAGGCCGGATCTGCACGATCCGGCCTTCGCAAAGTGGGGGCGCTGGTGCTGCAGCCTTGGGGAAAGCCTCAGTGGGTGAGACCCCACACCACCTCCCTCAGCAGCTGCGAGACGACCAGCCTGATCTCGCGGAGCGTCGACAACAACTCAACGATCCTGGGTGCGTCCGTGGTGCCCGGGGTGGCGGGGCGGGCAGTGTTATCGAAGGGGACAAGATTGCCGGTCAGCTCTCCCGCCTGGGCAGTCTCGCCGGTCACTGCCTGAAGCTCAAAGCTCGTGTCAGGGGCGTCAGGATCGACGACTTGGATCACCTCGTCACCGTGGCGGAAGATCACGTTGTTGCCGGCCTGCAGGAAAGCGCGCCCCACGGGATCCGCCGCCAGCTCGAAGTAATCCTCGGAGCCAAAGTGAACCTGTCGGTCGACGGCGATGTTGTCTGCGATCCACGCTTCGGTAAGCGGAACCTCCGGATCCTCTACGTCTCTTAGGAGCCAGAGATCGACGACTTGGTGATTGACCTGAGCGAGGTTCTGATGGCCGCTCTGCCGTACGTTGGCCCCAACTGCCAGGCTCGCTTGTGCCGCCTGCTGGTAGGCCTGGTTCTGCACGCGGGCCTGGATCGTGATCTGGCCATAGGCCTGATTGAGCGCGCCGCGGTTGCCGTAGAGGGCCATGTTCTCCATGGAGGCCACGCCCCCCGTCTGAGCAGCAATGGCGAAGGTGGTGTAGGGCGTGACCAGGCCATAGGTCAAGCCCAGATCCCGAATTCTGTCGACCAGAGATGCCGTCTCTCCCTCCACCCGCACCTGGTCCAGGAGGAGGCCGATCTCGCGGGTCGCCCAAAGCCTGGGGACGAAGGCGAAGTCACCGGTTTCTTGTAGGTCGAAGGTGTAGGTGAAGGTTCGTCTCTCCTCTCCTGTGCGACCTGTGACGCGAACGGTGACCTCGTGGCCCTCGTCGCTTGGCGTGTATCGACCGACCAGAAGAAGGCTGGATCCCTCGAACATGTCGGGCAAGTGGCGGGGATGGAGGTGTGTCGCCGTCATACCTGCGAAGTCGATCTCTAGATCGGTGAGGACGGGATGCGCGATGCGACTGTAGAAGTCGGTCAGCACGAGCTCTAGGTTCTCGCCAGGTTGGGCGTAGGTGACGGAGCCCCCGTTCTCCTCAGCGAGCCGGTCGAGGAGGTGGGTGTTGACGTCGTAGCCTACCCCGAAGACGTGCATGCGGGCCTCCACGTGGAGATTGCGGCTTTCGGCCCGCTCGGCAATCTCATAGGGATCGGTGATGCCGGAGGTCGGTAGGCCATCGGTTAGGAAGACGAGCAGACGCATCGCCCCAGGGCGGTCGGGGCTGCTCCGGAGCACCTCAAGGCCTCGTTCTAGGGCCATATCGAGGTCGGTACTGTCGCGGGCGTAGAGCTCCTCGACGAACCCTCGGGCGTCGCGGATGGTGCGCGTGTCGACGGACTTAAGCGTACGCGCGAAGACGTCGAGCCTGTCGTCAAAGCTGACGATGGAGAAGCGGTCGTTTTCATCCAGTTGCCCCAGGATAAACTGCAGCGCGTCCTTGGCCTGGACCATCTTCTCGCCCTCCATACTGCCGGAGCGGTCGATCACGAAGACGATGTCCTTGGGTAGTAAGGCCGTCTCGTTCTCGACGAGGTCCGGGGCGAAGAGGAACAGGAAGTGATCTTGACCGGCATCCAACCCGGGTTGTCGTCCCGTGAGGAGGCCACTTCCGAAGCCTCCGTCCGACGGCGTGAAGTAAAGGTGAAAGTCCTCCGTGGGTCTGACGAACTCCGCTTCCCAGTTGACGCGAGCCTTCCCTGGGCCTATACGCTCCGTAATCACGGCGTGGGAGGAGGAGTAGAGCGCGCCAATCCCGGAAGCGGAACTGAGGTCCACGGTGATACTCGCGTTCTCCAGCGCGTCGAAGGAATAGCGCTCGGTGCTGAGAACGTAGCGATAGTGAAGCATACCGCCCTGGGGCGCTAGAACCTCTTCATACTCCAATGTCATCGTTCTGGTCTCCCCAGCCGGGACGGTGACCTCAAAGACGATCATCTCCCAGTCCAGATATTGGAGCAAGGAGGGATCGTGGCGCTCAGCGACGAGATCGCGGAGCGTCGCGTTCGCCGCCTCGACGTCCCGACGACGGGGACTCTGAGCCTGACCATCGAGGGTGGCTTGGAAGTTCGTGACCATCGCGTCCGGTGGGACTGGGAAGAGGTATTCGGCGGTCACGTCGAGGTCGGAAGGGTTATGGAAGGCTTGCTCCACGTGGGTCACCGCGTGGTTATCGTGGATCTCCACGGTGACGTGGTGATAGCGGACCGTGAGGTAAGCTATTTCGAACTCGGCGGGAATGATCATGCCATCGGCCAGCGCGACCTGGGGCAACAGGAGCGTTGCCAACGTCAAACAAGCGATTAGGAATCGGGTTGTTCTCAACATCGTGGTCTCCTTACTGAGTTACTGCAGCTGACTGCCACCTGAACGGTTGTTGACCTGCACTCTTGTTATACCGGGTGACTATGACAGCTCTGTGACAGACGTCGGACGCGTTGTCGACAGGAAGGCGACCCTTTCAGACGGCGATATTCTGCTGCGCGCGGCCAGCGTCTTGGGGAGCCGAATGGCAGGGATTTCGGCAGAAGGAGAATCAGGCAGATGGACGGCGGCTATGAGGTAGCTGGCAGCGTGAAGTGGACGGTGGTACCGGTGCCCTCTTCGCTCTCGATCCAGAGACGACCGCCGTGGGCTTCGACCAGAGCCGTCGCAATTGAGAGGCCCAGGCCGCTGCCGCTCTGATGGCTGCCGTCGGGCGCAGGCGCGCGCGTCCGCGCTTTGTCCGCGCGATAGAAGCGTTGTCCGATTTGGGGCAACTCTTCAAGAGGAATACCGATGCCCTCGTCGCGGACTTGGATCCGGACTGCCTCCGGCGTGTCATGGGGCGCGATGCGGACGCTGACCCTGCCGCCTGGGTTTGAGTACTTGATGGCATTGTCCAGCAGATTGACGAGCACCTGTGCAATGCGGTCGCGGTCAGCCCAAACTAGAGGCGTATCCGGTGCCTGTTCCGTCTCTATCGTCACGTCCCGTGCCTCTGCTTGCGCGCGGAGTTGTTCGGCGGTTCTGCGCGCGAGCTCCGCCATCTCCAAGGGCTCGCGGCGCAGATTGAGCGCCTCGGCATCGGCGCGGGTGAGGATCAACAGATCGCTGACCAGGCGGATGAGCCGGTCGGTCTCGGTTTCGACGGTCTCCAGGAACTGATCGCGGACGGTGACGTCGTCGACGGCGCCGTCCCGGAGTGTCTCCACCGTGCCCTTGATCGCTGTCAGGGGCGTGCGCAGCTCATGAGAGACGTTGGCGACAAATGTGGCCTGCATCTGACGGGCGGCCTGCAGGCGGATGGCCATATCGTTGAAGGCTCTGCTCAGCCGGCCGAGTTCATCCTTGGTGCGAACCGGCACCTGCTGGTCGAAGTCTCCTTGAGCGATGGCGCCCGCTGCCGCGGTTAGCCGCTGGACCGGACGCGTGATAGCGCGGGAGAGCAACAGCCCGACTGCGCCCGAGAGTCCCAGGGCAATCACGGTGGACCAGAGCCAACGGAGCCGCAGGTCACGCAGCACCGCCACGACGTCCCGCAGGGGTTGGGTCAGGTAGACGACGCCGGCCAGCTCGCCATCGACCAGCACCGGCATAGCGACCGCCATCAGAGCCTGGTCGTCTCCTTCGCTGGCACGGCTGGCATAACTGCCTTGGAGCGCCTGCGCGACAAGATCGTCGGTTGCCAGGGCTTGTCCGGTGGCCTCGCGATCGGAGTCGACCAGGACGATGCCGGTCGCATCGAGGACGCGAATCCGCGTCTCCAACTGCGCGCCCAGTTGGAGTGAGGCGTCCGAGAGGTAGCTCAGGTCCAGATCGCTCAGCGTGACCTCACCAGAGGGCAAAGCGAGGTTCTCGGTCTGGAGTGCTAGGTTTCCGGTCTGCCGCTGTTGGAGGGTGTTGACGAAGGGGGTCTGCACCTCCACGGTGGGGCCGGCGGTCATTGCGCCGGGGATGAGAGCCTGTGCCGTGATCCGAGCCTGGGCTGCTAGGCTCTGCTCGGTGGCCTCTAGGAAGTATCGCTCCAAGAAGGTCAGCAGCAGCAGTCCCGCCAGGCCCATCGCGAGGACGATGAGGCTGAGGTAGCTGAACACCAGTTTCAGACGCAGGCTTTGGCGCATAGCTTAGGGCTCCAGCTTATAGCCCACGCCGCGTACCGTGGCGATGAGCTCCTGGTCCTGCGCAGCCTCTCGGAGCTTCCCGCGCAGGCGCTTGATCACGGCGTCTACCACGCGTTGATCGCCCATGTAATCATAGCCCCAGACTTGCTCAAGCAGCTGTTCCCGCGTCAGGACGTGTTCGGCGTGCTGTGCCAGCGCATAGAGGGTCTCGAACTCCAGCGTGGTGAGCTCCAGCGACGCCGTGCCCAGACGGGCCTCGTAACGGCCCTTGTCCACAACCAGGTCCCCGACCCGAACCACATCATCTGTCTTGTCCGAACTCGCGTGTGCGCGGCGCAGCACGGCCTTGACCCTTGCCAGCAGCTCTCGGACGCTGAAAGGCTTGACGACGTAGTCATCGGCGCCCAACTCGAGGCCAAGTACGCGATCGATCTCCTCGTCTCGGGCCGTGAGCATGATGATGGGGACGTCCGACTCCTGACGCAACACCCGGCAGACCTCCACGCCGTCGAGCTTGGGCAACATCAGGTCGAGGATGACCAAATCCGGGCTCTCACGCCGGGCGAGCGCCAGGGCCTGCTCACCATCCCAGGCGACGAGGACCTGGTATTGTGCCCGCTTTAGATTGTAGGTGAGGACGTCGATGATCGGCTTCTCGTCATCGACGACCAAGATTCGTGCTGTCATAGTGTTCGCTTTCTGGATCGTGCTTACCCTGATTGTAGCAAATGCACCCCCGCGGGTAAAGCGCCAATTCGACAGAACGATGACAGGCTCCCGACAATTGGGGCAGAACCTGTTGGGGCAGAATCCCTGCAGGCGTGTTGACAGCCGACTTCGCTGTGGTATAGTTTTCGCAGGTTCTTATCGAGAGAGGTGGAGGGACCGGCCCTGTGAAACCTCGGCAACCCAGGCGCGTTGTGCAGCTAGGGTGCCAATTCCGGCAGAGCCTTAGCGGGAGCGGGTTCTGGAAGATGAGAGCGTAGCTAGTCGGCTAGGCGCCTCTTCAGATACCTCCCAGATCGATGGGAAACCCCCGAAGGGGCGTTTTTCTTTGTCTCCTTAGCGGGAATCCCGCGGGCCTGCGAACCCTATAGTGGGACAGACCGAGAAAGTCCAGGAGGCGAGAGATGACGACCCACGATTCGACCCAATCCGTGCACGCCGGTGAGGCGCGGCGCAAACCTTACGGGGCGTTGACCACCCCCATTGCTCAGACATCCACCTACACCTTCGAAAACACTGCGGAAGTTCTGGACTTCATGGCGCGCAAGGCCGAGCGGACCCGAGCGCGTGAGGTCGGGAGCGATCTGTCGCTGCGAGATGAGTACGGTCGCTACGGTAACCCGACCCAACTGGCGGTGGAGAAGAAACTGGCTGCACTGGAGGGTGGGGAGGGCGCGGTCCTCTTTTCATCTGGGATGGCGGCGATCACGACGGCGTTGTTGACCTTTCTGTCCGCCGGTGACCATGCCGTGGTCGTCCGTGAGAGCTATCGTCGCACGCGGGAGTTCGTGGCGAGCTTCTTGCCTCGCTGGGGGATCGAAACCACGTCGGTCTCCGTCGACGATGTCGACGCCTTGGCGGCATCGATTCGCCCGAACACACGCCTCATCTTCTGCGAGACCCCGACGAACCCCTATCTGCGGATCATGGATCTGGCGTACCTGGCGGACTTAGCGCGATCCGCTGACATTCTTACGATCGTGGACAGCACGTTCGCCACGCCGATCAACACGCGGCCGCTGGAGCTTGGGATCGATCTGGTGGTGCACAGCGCGACGAAATACCTCGCCGGACACAACGATCTCCTCGCGGGTGCGGTGATCGGACCACACAGGCTCGTGACGGATATCGAGGTGACCCGAGGTATCTTGGGCTCCGTGGGCGGGCCTCAGGATGCCTACCTGCTCTTGCGGGGCCTCAAGACGCTGTCCCTCCGAATCCAGCGCCAGAATGAGAATGGCATGAAGGTGGCGCAGTACCTCGAACAACACCCCAAGGTCGCCAGGGTCTACTACCCTGGACTGCCCAGCCATCCGAACCACGAGGTTGCCCGCCGTCAGATGTCAGGTTTTGGCGGCGTGGTCAGCTTTGAGATCGCCGGTGACAAGGAGCAGACGTCGCGGTTTGTCGATCGACTGCAGATTCCCTATATCGGTCCCACGTTGGGAGGGGTCGAGAGCATCGTGCAGCAGCAGGCGCTCTTCATCTCGCTCGATCCAGAGGAGCGTCGCAGATCGGGCATCAGCGACAGCCTGGTCCGTTACGCGCTGGGGATTGAGGACGCCGATGACCTGATCGCCGATCTGGATCAGGCCCTGGCGGTCGTATAGGGGGGAGGCTCAGCGTGACAACCGTACACAAATTCGGAGGGACCTCCATCGGCAGCGCGGAACGGTTTGCTGCGGTGGCGGATATCGTGGTCGACCGCCACCGGGCCACGCTCGGGACGGATCGCGAGGGCACCGTGGTCGTCACCTCGGCGATGAGTGGCGTGACCAACCAGCTTCTGAGCGGTGCTTGGGCCGCAGCTGAGGGCCGAGAGCAAGACTACCAGCAGATCAAATCTAGCCTGCTGGACCGGCACCTGGACGTCATCGAGACGCTGTTCTCCGGTAGCGAGGAGCGTGTGCCGTTATTCGGCTGGGTCGAAGGTCGCATCCAGGAGCTGGTGCGTCTCTACCAGAGTATTGAGGTGTTGGGGGAGTTCACCGCCCGCGGGCGCGACCACGTGGCTGCCTTTGGGGAGCAGCTGTCCGTGAAGATCTTGGCCGCCGCGCTGCGTGCCCGAGGCGTCCGAGCCCAGGCCCTGATGGCCACGCAGTTGATCGTCACCGACGATCACTTCGAGGGTGCGACGCCCCTTTTTCAGCAGACGCAGGAGCGGTTGCGGGCTGGGGTCAGGCCGATCCTCGACCAGGGCATCATCCCAGTGATCACAGGCTTTATCGCGGCGACGGCGGACGGCGTCACCACGACCCTGGGCCGGGGCGGCAGCGACTATACCGCCGCGATTGTCGGGGCTGGGTTGGAGGCCGATGAGGTGTGGATTTGGAGCGATGTGAGCGGCATCCTGACCGCCGACCCCAACCTGGTGGCCGGCGCCAGAACGTTGCGCGAGCTCTCGTATGCCGAGGCCGCGGAGCTGGCCTATTATGGTGCCGACGTGCTGCATCCCAAGACCATTCGGCCGGTTATCGAGCACGGCATCCCCTTGCGCATCATGAACAGCTACGATCCGGCGGACCCCGGCACGCTGATCGTCGAGGCGCCCAACCCCGATCGGGCGCGCTTGCCAGCAATTATCTCCACGACGAATCTGAGCTTGATCGCCATCGGCAGCCTCGATGACTCGTGGTCGCTGCCCCTGGTCGCGCGGGCGCTCCAGGCGCTCAGCCAGACCGGCATTGAGGTCCTGATGTTCTCGCAGTCGTTCTCTGAGCACAACCTCAATCTGGTCGTGCGGCGTAAGGATCAGAACCGGTGCTTGCGCACGCTGGGCAGTGCCTTTGCCGAAGACTTGGCCCGAGGTCGGGTCTCGCTGGGTGCCAAGGAGCAGGTGGCGACGGTCTCTGTTGTGGGCGTGCCGGGATGGAATGAGAAGGGGACCGTATCACACGCCTTCGCGGCCTTGGGCGCTCAGGCGACCCGAGTCATCGCTGTCGCGCAGGCGGCGACGGAGACCAGCGTCTCGTTCTGTATCCCAGAGGATCAGGTGGCTGATACCGTGCAGTTCCTACACCGGGACTTGGGGTTGGAGAGCTGAGAGAGAGACGAAAAGCGGACGTGGAGAGATCATCGCTCCACGCTGGTTCGTGCTTCACTTGGTCATTCCCAAGCCGATTCCGGATGCATTGGGCTTGGAGGAGGGCACGCGTTTCCGTGTCCACGAGCCCGGGGGGAAGATCGTCCCGGAGCCTGAGACGACACCGCGCCACGTTGTTGATGGGTGAGCCCTTCTGGCATTGCGCCGGAAAGAGGAGCCTGTAGCGACACAGGTCCTGTCGCTTCTGGAGGAGGCCCAGGGTGACGAAGTCTCACTTGCCATATCGATCATCAACCTGGGCGAGGTTGTCTACCGCATTGGCAAGGTGAAGGGCGAAACTGCAGCCTGGGAAACGCCGGCGGAACTACAGCAGCTGCCGTTGGAAGTCCTTTCCGCCGATGAGGAGCTTGTGTGGAGCGCTATCGGCTGGAAGATGTACCACGCGCTTTCCTATGCCGATGCCTTTGCTGCCGCAGCCGCCGACCGGCATAGTGCCGTGCTCTTGACCGGCGATCCGGAACTCATGCGATTGAGGGAGGGGGTGCGGATTGAGCGTTTGGCTCTTGCCGATCGGTGACTGGGAGGCATGAAGCCACCGAGGGCCGGGTATCATCCCGGCCCTCGGTCGTCTCAAGAGCATAGCCACGATGCCGCCTGCAACGGCGGCGTTTTGCCGCATCACTCATGGATGTTCACCAGCGTCCCGACCTCGGCGAAGCTGAAGAGCCACTCCGCCATGTCGTTAGGTTGGTTGACGCATCCGTGGCTCATCGGGTTGCCCCAGTTCGCGTGCCACCAGACCCCGTGGAATCCGTAGCCTCTATAGAAGTACATCACCCATGGAACGTCCTCGAGGTAGTAGTCGGGACCGGCCATGTCGTCGTAGCGCAGCTTGATCCAGATCCGGAACTGACCCTCCGGCGTCGGCGTCCCGGGCAGGCCCGTGGAGACCAGATAGGTCTTAACCGGTGTCTGCCTTTCGTAGGCTGTGACGCGTTGCTCTGAGAGATCGACATCGATCCAGCGCTCCTCGTCGATGGCCCACGTTGGCGCAGGCTCGAAGATCGGGTTGTCGACCGTCGGCCCGGGTAGGTCGGTCGTCGGAACCTCGGGCACCCCGTCGACATCGTAAGCTGTCACGATCTCGCCGTAGACGTAGCCGATCTGGTCGTCGTAATGAACCTGCCACCAGTCCCCGCTCCAGGCCAGGACCCGCACCTCACTGTCCGGTGCCAGCTGCCCGATCTTCTCGTAGCTGGTGCTAGGGCCACGTCGGACGTTGACGACATCGCTCCCCGTTACCAGCCGAGGCACCGTCGGCGTGGGCGTCGGGGGCACCGGGGTCGGCTCTTCGGTCGGTGTCGGTGACGGGGTGGGTGTGGGCGGAACCGGCGTCGCTGTGGCTGGAGATGATGTGGCGGTCGGCGTTGGCGCCGGTGGCTCATCGGTCGGATCCGGCGTCGCCGTCTGCTCAGCTGCAGCTTCCGCATCCTCCGGCGCGACAACATCAAGGACGTCGGCGCCGACCTGTACGGCTAGAGCCAGCACAAAAACGGCGATGGCGGCGGTCAAGGCCACCGTGAGGATGGCGTTGAGTGTATGGAGTTTGGAGTTCGTGTCCCTGTTCATTGGTTCCCCTTTTTCGTTATCTCATTGCTGCTTTGATGGATCCGGTATTTTGACGCGTAACACCGACGAAAAGTTCCACGCTAACCCACACAACTTCGGATGATTGCCAATCTCTGTTCCGAGACCCCCGCCGGGTCTTCGTATAATCTAAATACATCATACTTATATTCTTAAATATGTCAATACGGTACCTGTGGGAAGTCGAGGATCGGTGTACAATTCTGGTGACTTTGTGCCGTGAAGTGTCAGCCACGGCCGCGAACGTACATCAAGGACTCAAGAGGACAACAACATGTTGAAGACCGTGGGGCTGATTGTCAATCCCATCGCGGGGATGGGCGGGAGTGTTGGGCTGAAAGGCACCGATGGCGAGATGGCGGCGCGGGCGCGTGAGCTGGGTGCCGAGCCCGTCACGCCGGAGCGAACCATCGCCTTTCTCAGTCAGGTGGTACACCGTGACGACATCCGCTGGTGGGTGGCGCCCGGCAAGATGGGCGAGGCGTATGCTCGCGATGTGGGTATCGATCCTGTCTTGGTTGATGGGATTCCCTCGGACGATGGGTCGACCACGGCCGAGGACACCAGGCGGATCGCGCACGCGATGGCCGACGATGTGGATCTCTTGGTCTTCGTGGGCGGCGACGGGACGGCGCGCGACATCTATGACGCGATCGACGCCGAGCTCCCGGTGGTCGGTGTGCCCGCCGGTGTCAAGGTCTACAGTGGCGTCTTCGCCCTCAGCCCTCGCGCCGCCGCGGAGATGGTCGATGCGTTCTGCGAAAGGGCCTGTGCGGAGGATGCCTTTGAGGCAGATGCTGCTTATGGGGGCCCTGGCTTTACCGAGGCGGAGGTCTTGGATATCGACGAGACGGCCTTTCGGGAAAGCCGGCTGGAGGCCGAGCACTACGGTTACCTCCTAGTGCCAAATGTGCCGGAGCGGCTCCAGCCGGGAAAACACGGCAGCAG
Organism: Anaerolineae bacterium; assembly: GCA_049975205.1. Lineage (GTDB taxonomy): Bacteria > Chloroflexota > Anaerolineae > B4-G1 > SLSP01 > PWVB01. The sequence goes on from JBNGDL010000016.1 coordinate 60,559, forward strand.
CGGCGCGGGCGACACCGTCGAGAACAAGCGGGACATCGCCGCCGCCTTTGTCGAGGAGATCGATCCGCAGACGCTTTACCTGCTCGGCCCCGGCACGACGATCAAGGCCATCGCCGACGAGCTCGGCGTGGACAAGACGTTGCTCGGTATCGATGCATTCTATGACGGCGAGATCGTGCAGAGGGACCTCAACGAGCGGCAGATCTTGGCGCTGTTGCAGCAACATCCTCGGCGCAAGATCGTTGTGACCCCCCTGGGCGGCAATGGCTTCATCTTCGGTCGGGGCAACAAGCCTTTTACTCCGAGGGTCTTGCGCGAGGTCGGCAAGGACTACATCGTGGTCGTCGCGACTCAGGACAAGATGCGCGAGGTCGGCGTCCTGCGCGTCGACACAGGAGATCCCGAGGTCGATGAGATGCTGAGCGGCTACATTCAGGTCATCGTCGGCTATGATGTTGCCCGCGTGGCGAAGGTGAGAGCCGAGTCGTCCGCGACGGGGCGTTAACGACCACGCTCGAACACGAAGGAGCAGACATGACGGAATCAGAACGGCCCAACATTCTCTATATCCACACACACGACATCGGTCGTTACGTGCAGCCCTACGGCTACGCGGTGCCCACGCCTCACATCCAGAAGCTGGCGGAGGAGGGCGTGCTCTTCCGGCAGGCCTTCTGCGCCAACCCGACGTGCTCGGCCAGCAGATCCACCTTGCTCACGGGGATGTACCCGCACAACAACGGCATGACCGGTCTGGCGCACCGCGGTTGGTCGCTCAACGACTACAGCCAGCACATCGTCCACACGCTGCGGGACGCCGGCTACACCACCGTGCTCACCGGCGTGCAGCACGTGGCCTCGCACGAGCAGGGCGAGCCGTGGCAGGTCATCGGGTACGACCGATGGCTGGGCGGTGGCGAGCCCCACGAGCGGGCCGCCGACTACTTGATGTCGCAACCGGAAGGCCCCTTCTTCCTCTCGGTGGGATTCTCCGACACGCACCGGGAGTTCGGTCCCGTGACCGACGCCGGCGATCCCCGCTATTGCCGACCGCCGCGCCCTATTCCAGACACGCCTGAAACGCGGGAGGACATGGCGAGGTTCATGACCAGCGCCCGTGCGGTGGATGCCAAGATGGGCGCCGTCTTTCAAGCCTTGGAGGACAGCGGCCTCGCGGACAGCACGTTGGTGATCTGCACTACCGACCACGGCATCGCTTTCCCCCGGATGAAGTGCAACCTCACGGAGGGCGGCATCGGCGTGATGCTCATCATGCGGGGCCCCGGCGGCTTTGAGGGCGGGCGCGTCATCGACAGCCTCGTGAGCCACATCGACCTCTTCCCCACGCTTTGCGAGCTCCTCGACATCGAGCCCCCACTCTGGCTTCAGGGCGTCTCGTTGATGCCGCTGATCCGCGGCGAGGTCGCCGAGGTCCGGGACGAAGTCTTCTCCGAGGTCAACTACCACGCCGCCTACGAGCCGATGCGGGCCGTGCGCACGAAGCGCTGGAACTACATCCGCCGCTTCGAGGACCGCGACAGCCCGGTCCTGCCCAATGTCGACGACGGCCCGAGCAAGGAGCTCTGGCTGGCGCATGGATGGGGGGAGATGGCGCCGGATCGGGAGGCGCTCTACGACCTCATCTTCGATCCCAATGAGGCAAACAACCTCGTCGGGAGCCCGAAAGTTGAGGAGACGCTCCAGGATCTGCGCGGGCGCCTCGACGCCTGGATGCGGGCGACGGACGACCCGCTGCTGAAGGGGCGCGTGCCGGCGCCACCCAGGGCCGTGGCCAACGATCCTGATGGCCTCTCGCCCGGCGAGAGGCCCAAGCCCGTCGATCCGTGAAGCTGCTGATCTGGGACTTCGACGGCACGCTGGGTTACCGTGAGGGTGGAGCGTGGACCGCGTCGGTGTTGGAGACGCTGCAGCAGGCAGAGCCCGCGCGGGAGGTGACGTTCGAGCAGCTTCGGCCCTACATGGACACGGGGTTCCGTTGGCACAGGCCAGACGTGCGGCACATCCCGGTCGCCTCGGTGATCGGCCCCGACGCCGACGCATGGTGGGCGGAGTTGGAGCCGGTCTTCGCCCGGGCTTACGAGAGCGTGGGGCTCTCGGAGGACGCCGCCGCCACCCTGGCGAAGCGGGTCCGCGACACTTATCTGAATCTCAGTCGCTGGCGCAGTTTTGACGATGCCGAACCCGCTCTGGGCCGATTGGCGGCGGGGGGCTGGACCCACGTGATGCTCACGAACCACGTCCCCGAGCTGCCGCTCATCGTCCGAGAGTTGGGCCTCGAGGGCCACTTTGCTCGGATCTTCAACTCTGCGGTGATGGGCTACGAGAAGCCGAATCCTGAGGCTTTCCGGATCGTGCTCGACGCCTATCCGGAGGCGGAGGCGTGCTGGATGATCGGCGACAGCTATCGTGCCGACGTCCAGGGCGCAGAGGCTGCGGGGATCCCGGCCGTGCTGGTGCGAAGGCCTCACCCTGATGCCGAGTTCTATGCTGAATCGTTGCGCGCGGTCTTCTCCAGCATTTCTCCCCTCCGGGATGCCGCGAGACGGGGATTTCACCCCTGAGGGGGAAAATCAGAAGCTCAGCGGCTTCTCCGCGCACACGGTGATCCAGACGGGGAGGCCGGCTCGGGGGTTGGTTCGCCAGTCCATCAGCTCTGGGTGCGTGCCTGGCTCGTAGGCGTCGCCCTCCCAGAAACGCGGGTCCTTCGCCGGAGATTCCACGATCCGCTTGAGCACGAGCCCGGCATCCGCCAACGGGTTCAGTAGATCCGCCAGGGTCCAGTTGAACTCGACGGCGCCATCCTCTTCGAAATACGGGCCGACATCCCAGTGTGGCTTCTCCATCTCCAGCGGCTGAACCTGCCCCATCGCCGCCTGGTCCTTCCAAGGGCGCTGGAAGGGGTGGATGTCGTAGAAGACATAGAAGCCGCCGGGCTTGAGCACGCGCTCGACTGCCGAGAAGACGCGCGCCGGCTCCGAGATCCAGACGAAGAACCCGTTGGTCGAGCAGACGAGGTCGAAGGCGCTGTCGGGCAGTGGATCCAGGCCCGCGGCATCGGCGCACACGAAGTCGAGCTCGAGGCCGAGGTGGTCCGCGCGCTCGCGCGCGATGTCCAGCTGGCCCTGAGCGATGTCCGTGGACGTGACCCTGGCGCCGAGGCCCGCAAGGGCAAACGCGGCGTAGTTGTCCCCGCTGCCGATCACGCAGACGTCCTTCCCCGTTAGGTCGTCGAGGTAGATTTGGATCACCTCAAGGGCGTCGCCCTCGAAGGCCAGGTCGGGCTCGCTCGGGATCTGCCGCCAGAGCCCGTCGCGCTCCCGCAGCGTGCGCCAACTGTCGGAGATTGACTCCCAAAATCGTCGGTTAGCTTCGTGCATGGATGCTACCTCACACAGGTGTTGATAGGCCTGTCGTCGTCACCAGGAGAAGGGTGGGAAGAGCGCGCCCGTCGGGAGGATGAGCCAGCAGATGAGCGGGCTCGGGCGACCGCGGGGAGGCCGGCAGACAGCGGCTATCGGTGGGATGGGCCGTGAGCGCTTCAGTCGGGTATGCGTCCATCGTTCGCGATCTCCGGTGTGCTGGAAAGGGCTGACAGGTGACGGACGTCGCTGCCGCGGTCTATGGTAGCTTGCCGGCGCGGGATGTCAACGCAGTGTCCCAGTCCTCTTGACGTGCAGAGCATCGGGTCTTCTCCCCCGCCCGTCCGCGGGCGGGGAAGGATGGGGCCTGGGTGTTCGCGGCGAGGTTGGACTTGACGCCATAGCCCTCCTCCAGCCCTCTTGGACGAGGGCTTCGCTCCCCCCAGGAAAGCACCGGGGGCAGAACCAGAGAGCCCGCCGTCAGCGTCTGCCAGAAAAGCGACGGGGGAGAGCTAGGTGTCGGAGACGCGAGGGGCGTTCTGATCCTGCAGCATCAGGTGCGCGAGCTCCGTCTCGATGGCTGCTTCGGCGCGCCACTCGCGGTCGGCCAGCGCCAGGAGCGTCTCCTCCTCCTCTACGAGCGGCTCCGCGCCCTGCTCGACCAGCGCGTCGAGAAGGTCGGAGAGGGTCTCGACCGCCGACACGTTGGCCCGGCGGATCAGGGCCCGAAGCGCGGGCTCGTAGCCCTCGGGGATCGGCTGATCGGTCAGGGCCCGCTGGAAGCGCACGTCGGCGTCGGCCTGCTGTAGGCGGAAGAGCAATCCCTCGCTGTCGAAGTTGCGCCGACCGAAGATGCGATGGACCAAGAAGGCGTACCAGTCGACGCGCGGGTCCAGGAAGCCGTAGTCGGGTCGGACGGTGCTGCCTCTGAGGCGGCCCGCCTTCCGCAACTCGGCCTGGATGGGGGTCCCCGCGTAGGGCAGCATCTTGCAGAAGTTGATGGGGAAGTGACCGTCGGCGCCGACCTCGCGCAGGAAGCGGATGTTCTCGCGCAGCGTCTCCACCGTCGACCCCGGATCGAAGAGCATGAAGCCCATCGACATCGCGACATCATAGGCCTTGAGCAGCTCGATGGCGCGCCGGTTCTGGTCGACCGTCACGAGCTTGTTGAGCACCTTCAGCCCCTGCTCGCTCCCGGATTCGACGCCAAGGTAGACGCCGACAAGCCCGTGGTCGAGCATCGCCTCCAGGATGTCGGGCGCCAGGTCGTCGACCCGGCACGAGATCTTCCACCCCACTTTGGGCCTGCCGTTGCCCACGAGGCCGGCCGCTACCAACGCGTCCATATAGGCCTGCACCCACGCGCGCTGCTGAGGCGTGCGCGCGGCGAAGTCGTCATCCTGGAAGAGGAAGACGCGAACGCCGGCGTCGGTATAGAGGGCCGCCATCTCGTCCACGACGGCCTGCGGCGACCTCGCGCGTCGCAAGGGTCCGGGCGGGGTGCCGTAGAACTGGCGGATGCTGCAGAACGAGCAATTGTAGAGGCAGCCACGGCTGGCCAGCATCGACGCCATCAACAGACCGCCCCCCACCTCCTTGGGCTCGTCGCGCGCTACCGGCGGCAGGCTGTCGAGGTCCTCGATCAGGGGTCTCGGGGGCGTGAGCACGACCGAGCCCTCTCGGCGGAAGGCCAGACCCTGGATGGCGCCCCACGCCTCCGCCTCGTCCAGGTGCTCCATCAGCTCGACCAACGTCAGCTCGCCCTCGAAGCGGACGACGGTGTCGAGCGCGGGCAGCAACTCCAGCGTCTCCTCCGGGGCGAGGCTGGGGAAGTGGCCGCCCGCCGTGAAGTGTGCCGTCACGCCGGCATCCCGCAGCGCCTTCATCAGGGCGCCGAACTCGTCCAGCGCATACTGGAAGATGAGCGAGAAGCCGACGAGGCGGGGGCGCTTTGCCAGGACTTCCCTGACGACGTCGCCCTGACGGCTGGGGTGGAAAGGTATCAGCGCGGCACGAAAGCCCTTGTGTCGCAGATAGGCCAGAATGGAGCGGAGGCCCAGGTTCTCTTGGTTCTCGTAACCGACGAGCACGGCGTCTACAGGGGGTGCTTCGGGCGTAGGCATGGGTTATGACCTCCGGGTGTGGGCTCAGGGTGCACGGCAGGTGGACCGCGATCGGTCGCGGTCCACCTGCTCAGGAAGGGTCAACCGAGCATCTCGTGGAACTGCTCGAGCTTCTCCTTCTGGACCTCAAGCTCCTGCATCTTGAACTTGAGCTCCAACTGCGCGAACTGCTGGAACTGCTCCTCGGCCAGCTGGGCCCAGTCCGGGATGGGGTCCCAAGGCGGCCAAGGCCGCGGCCAGATGATCTTGCGCAAGATCTCGGGTGGAAACTGGATGATCTGCTCAAGCTTCTGCCGCTGAATCTCAAGCTCCCGGATCTTGAACCTGATCTCCAATTTGGCGAACCGCTGCCATTGCTCCTTGTCGAACTGGAACCAGTCCGGGATGGGATCCCAAGGCGGGATGGGGCCCCAGGGTGGCCAGAACCTCTTCCACAACTCGGGTGCCAACTCAATTGCCTCCGGTGGCATACCACCCTCCTTTTGTTGACTACTACGACCTGCCTAACCGCCGCCAACCCAGCGGCAGGCGATGATCCTCAGGGAAGGGTTGGCTCCAGGGTCTCGTGTCAGCCTCCACCTCCTTTCCTCAGTCGAGGGCGCGCGGATTCGGAGCGGCGCCCCAAAGCTACCCCCTCGTGCAGAGAGGGACTCAACGCGTTGACAGTCTCTGCGTCAACGACCGCCTCGTCGGAGAGCGTGCGTCACGCAGACAGGTGAGGGTGAGAGGGTGTGCATCAAGAAGGGCGAGCAAGTGTGGTCGATGTGGCCAAGTCGGTGTCGGCGCGGACCAAGCTCACGATTTACATGATAAGGGCAATTGCGGGCGGTGTCAATGGGGCGCGCGGAGCGGGTGCATTTCATCCTGGGGGCGACTTGCCGTTCCAGGCGTAGAGCCGAACCAGCGACAGTCTGTGTTTGCGTCTCTCGCGGCTAGAGTCACACGTGTACCGGCGAGTTAGCAAGACGACACTCTCTTTTATGCCCCCGAACTGAAACACACCCCGCGGAGCATCTGGGGCCGGTGGTGAGGAGAAGCGTCCCTGAAAATGGGGTTGTTTCGTAATTTGGTCTGCGACTCTTTCCTGATGTCTGCCTTGCCTTTTGAGACTGACCGTTTGTTCTAGTGTACCAAAGCTGGGGAGCGCGTTCAAGGGGGTAGGTGGGGCAGAAGCTTAGAAGTGGTTTGGACCGGTTGAACTGTATTGGGCCACTGTGACTCTTCCTAGTTCGAGGTTCGTTGACAAGGGCCTATTCCCGGCTCTCTTCTTGAGACAAGAACAGCTCGCTGAGGGGCTCGACGATTTTCTCGGCGATGGTTTTCGAATCAACAAGGTCCGCAAGCCTGACGCCATGACCCTCGATATTAAGGAAGACATAGGCATCGTGGTAGGAAGTGTGGATCGCGCCACGATGGATGCAGGCAGGACCGGCGAAAGCTTGCTCCGACAGCCTGTATGCGATGTCCTCGAACTTCTTCTCACTGCGACCGGGCATTTGCTTGATGTTCGTCAGCAGCCCAAAGCGGACCTCGGGGTGCTTTAGGCCCGGTTCGTGGAGCACGATCTTGAGAAACGCGATGGGGGGCACGTTGCCATCAAAGGGAGTCCTCGCGTTCTTGTCTTCTAGCTTGCGTAGATAGACTGCGAAAGAATCGGCAACCTGAGCCTGCGGGCGTGCAATGCTGGTCGTCAACCAGTTCGTATAATAGCCATACCCTTTAGAGCGAATGCACCGCACGCCGCGCGCTTGGGTAAGTTGGGCTTCTACTTCTCGGATCACGTCGATAGCGGTGCGGTGGAGCACATCGATGAAGTCGTATGCCAGGTCAACCTGTTTGGCCAGCAGATCCGCGTCAATAGGCATTCCTCACCTCCGCAACAGATGATTAGGTTGGTGTTACGCCCAAGTGCTTCGGAGAGCGATACGATGCCTGGCGCTTCATCGCCCTAGGCGAAAGGCGAGCGCCACACGGCCTCGGGAATCGCAGTGCGTTCCCAGCGCTGCATCATGCGTACCAAAGGTCGAGGGCTGTACGGTCGGAGCCCGCGAAGTGCCAAGAGCTCATAGGTGTCTTCAAGGAGCCGCTCGTTGTGGAGCGTCAAATCCTGACGTCTGGCGGTTTGAACGAGTGTCCCGTACACAAACTGCCAGCTGATCCAGCGCAGCGAGTCTGGCACAGCATCGATCAACCCTTCGGTGATCTCTCCTCCCGCATGACGAACGCGGTTCAGTGCCTCCTGTACGCCGCATGTCAGGCTGAGCCTGCCTGGTGTGGGTGGAAGGACGCCGGCGGTTAGCGCTACGAGCCTGAAGTGACGGCCTTCGCTCTGCGCTAGTTCATAACCGATCGCGAACTCACGGCTCAGCTGGTCATAGGCATGATCAAGAGAGGACTGGTACTTCACCTCCACAAGCACAAGCCATTGCTCGGTGCGAATAACCACGTCCGGTTCACTATCCCCACGATCGGGTAGCTCTTCCTGCCTCTTAGAGTCAACGAAGATGCCGAAGTCCTGCGGGGTGGGATAGCGCGGCCAGAACTCAACGTCAGGCGTGTTGGTCTGAGGGGGAAGGTCGGCCCAGCAGGCCAGGAGGTGGCAGGCTAGAGGGGCGGGAAGGTAGCGGAGAAGCCCGAAGACGCTGGAGGTGAGGACATCCTCCATGCCTTCGAACTCAACAGGGACTTTATGATGCAGTTGGGCTGCTAACATAGCCCTTGACTCCTAACTCTGCTAGAGGCGGTTTGAGATCTACTCTGCTGGTACCCACACACGCCGCAGCGGCACTCCTGCTATGAACTCTAGGTTGCTCATCTTGAGGAGTTCTTGGCGCAGGGCTACAGATCACTGATGGCCGCCGTCAGGTTAGCCCATCGATCTCCGCCTCTAGTTAGTTTCAGGCAAATGATACGGCCATCTCCGTGATATGCAGTATCGTCTTGCGACGCTCGTTACTCGGTTCCTGCAGAGTTTGACGATGAGTGCTTCGTGATCCCGCCTACGCGGCTGATGTTGGCGTCTTCGTGACCGCAATACTCGAACAGGTCCACCTCAAGAGACCCACCGCAGTTGGAACCTGAGGCAGGCGCCCGCGCGATAGGTGACACCGGATGGATCTGTCCGCTTAGGCCCGTTCATATATTTCAGTCAATGTGGGGGTGCCTGCAATTAGCACTACGAGCAGTCTCGTTGCGAGTGGAGCACACGCCCCCGCAAACTTCAAGACCTACTCAGCCCGGTGCTTGGCCCAAATCACTCTGCGCTATTGACTCTTGGTCTTCGTGGGGAGGGTCCTGTGAGGTAGGTAGTTCAAGCCCCATCTCGTGGATGAACCGTGAAGGTCTTCTGTGATAGGCACCATACCTGTGGGCCCAACTGATGTGGAGGGTCTCTTGTGCGCGGGTGATTGCGACAAAGCAGCTACGCCGTTCTTCTTCCATTTCGCGACTGTCTGGCCCTTTCTTCACAGCTTGGTATGACGGGAAGACCTCATCAGCCATACCAATGAGGAACACATGGCGAAATTCGAGCCCCTTTGCTCCATGAATCGTTAAGCATGCGACAGAGTCAGGCGGACGCGCAGGGGCCTTAGACTTCATATCCATCTCCTGAAGGTAGAGATGGAGAGATATATCCCGCGGTGAGTGTTCCCGCAGAATATCCCGGTGTAGAGCCTTCCACGTCTCGATCTCTTCACCCTCGACTTCGTCGGCTAGCCAGCTCTGTTCCCAGAACCATTCTAATAACTCCATGAAGCTCAACCGATCCACGAGGTCGTGGCTGACCCGGCTGAGAAGTGCACCGTGTAGCGAATCCTCATCGACCTTGGTCGACGCACTCGCAACCCAAGCACGCAGGAAATCGCCCCCATACATCACTGCTGATGCTTCGATGTCGTCCGCTTCAGTTGAGCTGTTCGTGAATGCTTGCCACGCGAGCGAAATCCGTCGCAAGAGCTCACGATCGTGACGTGCGTTCGCCAACCTTAGTGCCGAGTACATCCAGTGGACAGAGGCCGATTCGAACTCATTCTTCCTCTGAGCGATGTATGGGTTTAGGCCCCGGCTCTTGAGCTCCTGACCAACTTGTCGGAGCAATCTACGCGCTCGGGCGAGTATTGCACAGTCCGTCGCTTTCCACCCATTCTTCTTGATTGCAGCTGGGATCATTGCTGCTTCTTCGATTTCGTCTGCGAAGGCCTGGAGCTTCACAACTGGGGAGTCTGGTTGTGGCCTGAGAGATACAAGAGATGTCTTACCAGAGAAGCGTCCTTCATTGTGTTTGATCAGGTTATTGGCAAGCTGGATAATAGCCGCCGAACAACGGTAACTCTGTGGTAATTGAACCACGGCCATACCGATTTCGTCTTTCAGAAGGCGGATGCGTTCGGGGCTTGCGCCATTCCATTGATAGATCGTCTGGTCATCATCTGCTACCACGAAGAGATTGGGACAGTTCTCTGTTATGAGGAGTCTCAATAGATCATACTGTGCCCGATTCGTGTCCTGAAACTCATCTACGCAGACGTACTGCCAGGCCAATCTGGTCAGACGGGCTACACTGGCATTTCGTGAAAGAAGCAGGCGAGCGAAATGCAAGAGCCCTCCAAAGTCTAGTCGGTTGTTTGTCAGTTGTGCGTCACAATATCTGGCAAACAGTTCTGGGAGCCAAGTTGGCGTGTATGTGAGACCAGAAGCTTGGGGCTCCCCGCTGTAGGATTCAGAGAAAAGACGGTCCAACAATACTAGTAGACTTTCGCGATCAGATGGTAGAGTTGATGTATCTCCCTGTATCTGCGATATCGCCTGCTCCAGTAAAGCTAAGCGGTCTCTTAGGGTCGGTGTGAGCGAGAAGTCAGGTCTAATGCCTACGTGACCACCGTGCTGCCGCAAAATGTCGGCGGCGAAAGAATGAAAAGTGCACAAGTGCGCTCGCTCTGTACGTCCTCCCATTAGCCTGTCCAATCGCTCCCGCATTTCAGCAGCTGCCTTGGTCGTGAACGTCAGAGCCAACACACTTGCCTCAGGGTCGGCCTGCAGCAGTCGTGCCGCTCGAAGCGTTAGCACAAGCGTTTTCCCCGAGCCTGGGCCTGCCAAGACCAATAGAGGACCTTCTGTCCAGTTCACTGCCATCTCTTGACTGGCGTTGAGCACATAGTCAGGGGAGTTCATATCTGGGTCGCCTGCTTTAGGGAAGCCTCGATCACACTTGCGAGGAGTGGTGGCATTGGCTTGCCTTTGTTGCGAATCTCTTCTAGAACCGCCTGTGCAGCAAAAACCTTCTTTTTTGCTGGTAACGCGTTAGCCACTTGCGTTGGATAACTAGCCTCACCTGGCTGAGCTATCACGCGTTGTCTAGACTGGTTGTCTAGCAGGGCGGCGTATGTATTCTCAAAGCCGTTGCAGCATAGGTATTGCTCTATGTTAGCTTGAGGCATAGTGTACAACACATCTTTTTCAGTTCTGCCCTCTAAGTGCTGCCTGACGGCCCTGTGATCATTCGCACCTTGCTGGTCATTGTCCGCCAAGACAACCCATTGAATGCCCAAGCTATTAGCTATCTTAAGGTAGGTCGCTAGTGACACATGTCCATAGGGAACAAACCGTATCCCAGCTTGTTCAAGGTCGTTGCCGAGAATCCTCGCGCACTCGGGAATCAGAGTTCCCTCAGTCTCGCCTTCTCCCAATATCCAACAGCGCGAGAACAGCAATTCGCCGCGCGCGCGACGTATGTGATACTCAAACTTCCGAAGATCACGGGGCTCCAGTCTGGCGTCCTGAAATCTGTAAGCCATCGTCTTGGCGGGTGCTCTGTGCAGGCGAATCACCGCATTACATGGCACGACCGATAGAAGGTCTCCACTATGCGTGGAGATGATCTTCTGCCCAGGAATCCCTTCAATCAGCTTCCACAGCGCGCGAACAGCGCTCGGATGGAGATGGGCTTCTGGTTCCTCCAGCGCAACGATTGCATCTCCCTTATTCCACGCCTGCAGATACGCGCTGAATAGTGTTAACACTGCTAGACTCTGTGTGCCTTCTCCGTGCCTCTCAATGGGGATCTTCGCCCCGGTTACTGCATTGAGGTTCACTTCGGCTTTGGAGAGCATTTCAAAGAGGCGGGCAGGCACGGCGTCAATTGAGACTGCCTTGTCTCCTCCTGTCATCGCTACCACGTGTTGCACTTGCTCAAGACTTGAGACGACTTGGGAAAAGCTCGCGTGTGACGAGATAATCAGTTGGTTGACCTCTGAGAGCTTCTGCTCTATTTCTTGTCGCCTGTCCGGCGTGAGTTGCGACTCCTGGAGGAAGGGACGCCAGAAAGGACCTCTAGCATCAAACTGTCTGGCTGCATCTCGGAGTGCGGCGAGGTAGTAATAAGAGATCTCCTCGTGTAGGATTGCCATCGCGGAGCCTGGTACGCTAACCAATGGTGAGCCAGCAAGATTCTGGAATTCGTAACCTTGGGTGAATTCCCTGCTCGCAGGATCATACTGCGCGCTGACTTTCAGGGCGACAGCAGCACGACCGTCTTCGTCAAGCTGGAGAATCTGGGCACGATTCAGCCTAGCTAACTGATTCTCGTCCCAATCCCCTGCTGCGTCTTCGCGAAAAGTGAGCCGTATGCTGATAGCTGGGGATGAAGCTGGTTCAGCATTAGCATGGGGAAGGTGGAAATCGTAGGCATCGAAGACACATCCGCGCCGTGAGCTGACAGCTCGCAACGCGAAGCGTAGGGCGTCGAGCACCGAGGTTTTGCCAGAGTTGTTTTCCCCGATCAGGACAGTCGTGTCTCCCAGCACCACGTCAAGTTCTCGTATTCCGCGGAAACTTTCAATCTCTAGGCGCCGTAGTTTCATGTGGCCACCGCTCCCCATAGTTGCCTTCGCTCGCTTTGAAGGCGCTCAACATCGCACTGATGATCTGTAAGGTTTCGTGCCGCTGCTCTAGCGACCTCCACGTGTTCTTGCCACCAAGGTTCGTGTGTATTATGGGAGTGTGCCTCTTCGAATGTATGTCGATCTATCAATTTCGTCAACTGCTGACTTGTCCTGCAGCTCGAGCTACCATAGTATCATTCTGCCGAACGGGAATCTACGCAAGGCAATCTCCTGCCACTGACGGTCAGATGATGCCCGTCAAGCAAAGCATCCCCATCCTCTCGATGAGTGTTCCACACAGACATTGGCCTTCGCCTGGGCAATCAGCAGTCTCGTTTTATGCAGTGGCGTAGACGTTCTCCGTCGCGGTCTGATAGCTGTCATAGATATGCTGGTACAGATCGTCGCGTTTGCGGTCGCAGAGCTCTGCCGTGTAGCGCTCGGGCAGTCGATCGTAGAGCATATTGGCGATGGTGAGGCGCACGCTGGCCTGATATTGCTGCCGCTTCTGCCAGTCGAGCACTAGCTTCTCGCGCTTGAGCGTCGCGAGCAAGTCGCGCGCGATGGCCTTGACTTGCTTCCGCTCCGCCTCGGTCAGGTTGAGGGGCGGCTGCGTGAGGATGTCGAAGACGGCAAGCTCCTCCTCGGTAAGGTTCTCGCGGATGTGGCGCTTCTCCTCTTCCTTCAGTTGCTTCGCGAACTCAAGGAGATTAGAGAAGTGCTCCTCGACGTTGGCCGAGCCGGTGTTGTACGCATCGATCAGCCGCTGATACTCGGCTCGGTAATCAGCGCGGGTCCGGTTGCGGCGCACCATTCGCTCCATTTTGGCGTGAATCTTGCCGCGTAGCTTCTCAGCCTCGGTGCGCTTGCGGCCGGTCTCAAAGCGCTCGCGAAGGGCGTCGAAGTCGATCTGACTAAGGTCGTATCGCCCCCCGGGTTCTTGGATCACGTAGGGTTTGGCTTTGATGGATTCATCCAGAACACGGGAGACC
>JBNGDL010000017.1:0-22460 GCA_049975205.1 Anaerolineae bacterium
CCCGCCAGGTCCGGGAGGAAGCAACGGTAAGGAGGTCACTCCGGGTGCCGCAGGGGTGCCTGATTCTCAGTACATCTCGGTCATCGTCCCTGTGTTGTCTAGAGGGACACGTATCCCTCGATCCTCGCATCAGCTCACGACCGAGGATCAGGTGGGTCCAAAGGGAATCGCTCTTGAGAGCCGAGCGTGAACCAGACGGGGAGTCGTTGATGCTGTTATCATCCTGTTCGGCTTCAAGGAGGGCGATCTGAGACACCAGGGCGGGAGGGTGCGATCGGGTCAGCGGCTGGTGGCGCTGACACTGGCAACGCTTGCCTGTGTCGCGCTGGCAGCTGGTTACCGGGCCACACTGACGCCCGTGACCCTGATCGTCGATGGTGAGAGAAGCACCGTCCATACGCACCAGCCCACGGTCGAGATGTTACTCGCCGACCTGGGCTACACGCTGCGTCCCGAAGATCACCTTTTCCCCGACCCCGCCAGTCCACTTAGCCGTGATATGGCGATCCGCATCGACCATGCCGAGCCCGTGGTGGTAGTGGCCGACGGGCGCGAGCAGATCCTCTACGCTCACGAGGAGGCGCCAGCCGACCTCCTAGCTGAGGCTGACGTGGACGTGGGGCGTCTGGACAGCATCACGCTTCGCCCCGCTTCGGTGACCGACCCTGCGGAGACGCGGATGCGGATTGTGGTCAAGCGTGCCAAGGAGGTTATGCTCGAGCAAGGGGGGGTGCGAACGACGCTCCACTCCCATGCAGCTACGGTTGGCGAGGCCATTTTGGAGGCCGGCATCCGGCTCTACCAAGCAGATCACGTTTCCCCCGATCCTGCGAGCCCGCTTTCTCACGGCATGCACATTAATCTCGAGCGCTCCATCCCAGTGCGCGTCCGCGTGGACGGTCACGAGCTGCGGACTCGCACGCACCGGACCCGGGTGGGGGAGGTCTTGGCCGATCTTGGCGTCACCATTAATGGCATGGACTACACCTCCCCGCCATTGGATGCCTCCCTCGTGGAGGACATGGAAATCCAGGTCTACCGCGTGACCGAGAGCGTCATCGTCGAGCAGAGCCCGGTGCCGTTTGAATCGGTCTGGCAACCGGATCCCGATTCGGAGATCGACACGCAGCGGTTGTTGCAGGAGGGGGAGCCGGGCGTGTTGGAGCGCCGGATCCGCCTTCGCTATGAGAACGGTCAGGTTGTCGACCGACGGATCGAGGGTGAAAGCATCATCTTGGCCCCGCAGAACCGTGTGATGGGCTACGGCACGAAGGTGATCGTGCGGACGCTGGACACGCCCAGTGGCCCCGTCGAGTACTGGCGGGTGATACGAATGCTGGCAACCTCCTACAGCGCCAGCACCGCTGGCGTCTCGCCGACATCGTCCTACTACGGTCGTACGGCGACGGGCCTTCGGATGCGAGATGGTATTGTCGCGGTTGATCCCCGGGTGATCTCGCTAGGCAGCCAGGTCTACGTCTCAGGCTATGGCGTCGGATTGGCGGCCGACACCGGAGGAGCCATCAAGGGGCGTCGGATCGACCTGGGCTACTCTGATGAGAATCTAGAGCTCTGGTACCGGTGGGTAGATGTCTATCTCCTGACCCCGGTGCCGGATGTCATCAACTATCGGGGACCTTGATGAGAGGGCCATCGCTGTCGGCCCCGATGTCCCTGTTACCTTGCCCCGTGTCTATCGATGTCTAAGCCAGAGCTCCAACTGGACGATCCGCGCACGATTCTCCATCGTTACGATCTCTGGCCTCGAAAGTCCCTAGGGCAGAACTTTCTTGTCGATCCCACAGCGCCCGCGCGCATTGCCGCGTGTGCTGACCTTGGGCCTGAGGACACGGTGCTGGAGGTAGGGGCTGGCGTTGGCGCGCTGACCGCGGCGCTGGCTGCGCGTGCGGGCCGCGTGATCGCCGTCGAGACGGACCCACAACTCGTCGAGGTCCTTCACGAGGAGCTTGGCGGCCTCGACAACGTCGAGATCGTTCACGGTGATATCATGGAGCTCAAGCCCTCCGTCTTGTTGGGCATCGATACCCTGTCGGACGAGGATAGGGGGATCCCTCTATGGGGTCCGAGGCTGCCCCACTACCGGGTGGTTTCCAACCTTCCCTACTACATCACCAACGCGGTGGTCCGTCACCTGCTCGAGGCAGACGTGCGACCGGCCCAGATGGTACTGACCGTGCAGCGAGAGGTGGCCCAGCGGATGGCGGCGAAGCCCGGGGATATGAGCCTGCTCTCTGTCAGCGTGCAGCTCTACGGAGATGTGCGCAGGTGTCTGCGGCTGGGGCGGGGTGCTTTTCATCCCGTGCCGAACGTGGACTCCGCTGTGGTGCGCATTGATGTCTACGAGGATCTGCCGATCTCGGTGGGCGATGTCGGGCTCTTCTTCGAGATCGCGCGTGCCGGGTTCGCGCAGCGACGGAAGCAGCTGCGCAACTCCCTCTCCTCGACGCTTCAACTCGATCCAAACCGCGTCGAGGCAGCGCTGGAGGCACAGGGCATCGACCACCGGCGGCGCGCTGAGACGCTGTCGATCGAGGCGTGGGGCAAGGTCTACGCGGGGCTCGCGCCATTGATGGCGCAGCCGGATGGGGGAGGGCAGGCTTGAACGCCCCACTGCCCTGTCAAGGACCCAACCCGCCCTGACTCCGATTCTGCGGAACTGAATCTAGGCTGAGGCTCCGGCCTGGATTCAGCCAGTCTCTCGCGTCCTGATGTGGTCGAGCAGGACTTCCTCGGCTTTCTCCAGTCGCTTGAGCGTGCGCGTGCGTCCCACTGCTTGGATGCTGCCGAAGAGCGGCGGCGAGACCTGCTTTCCCGTGATGGCGTTGCGCAGAAGACCAAAGAGCTGCCCAGCCTTGAGCCCGAGCTCCTTCGCGAGCTCTCGCATCGGCGCTTCCATCTCCTCTGCCGTGAACTGCACCAGGTCTCCTAGAAGTTGCTGGGCCTGTCGGATCGCCTCGAGGCTCTCTTCGGCCGTCATCTTCTTGCCAATGAGCTCCTCAGGTGTCGGGGGAGCGATCTCCTGGAAGACGAAATCCGTCAGCGGTACGACATCTCTCAGCGTCTTAAGCCGCTCCTGGACGAGAGGCACCAGGATTCGCAGCGTCGGCAGCATCTCTGTCGGCACCGGCGTTGGAATCAGGCCGGCGTCTTCCCAGAAGGGTACCAGGTGCTCCAGCAGCGTCTGCTCATCCATCTGGCGGATGTAGTAGCCGTTCATCCAGTCCAGCTTGTCATAGGAGAAGATCGCCGAGGAGAGGTTGATCCGGTGGATGTCAAAGCGCTTGATCAGCTCCTCCCGCGTGAAGATCTCCTGCTCCTCCCCCTCGCCCGGGGCCCATCCCAGGAGCGCCAGGAAGTTGAAGAGGGCATCGGGGAGATACCCCTGCCGGTGGAACTCATCGACCGATGTGGCGCCGTGGCGCTTACCCAACTTCTTGCCGTCGGGGCCCAACACGAGCGGGACGTGGACAAAGGTGGGGGGCTCCCAACCGAAGGCCTCGTAGAGGAGGATGCGCTTTGGCGTGCTGGGGATCCAGTCATCGCCACGCATCACGTGCGAGATCTCCATCATATGGTCGTCGACGACGACCGCCAGGTGGTAGGTGGGAAACCCGTCGCTCTTGAGCAAAATCTGATCGTCAATAAGCTCGTTCTCGACGGTGATGTCACCCCGCAGAAGGTCGTGGAAGGTCGTGGTGCCCTCCCGCGGGACCTTTAGGCGGATGACGTGAGGCTCGTCAGGCGAGACGGCACCTGGCGGCTTGTTTCGGCAGTGACCATCGTACATCGGGTTCTTGCCCTGGGCGCGCAGGGCCTCTCGGACCTGCTCCAGGCGCTCCGGAGAGCAGTTGCAGCGATAGGCCTTGCCGTTCTCAATGAGTTCTGCGGCCTTCTCGCGGTAGATGTGCAGCCGTTTCGATTGCGTGTAGGGGCCGTGCCCCCCGTCCTTGCCGGGGCCCTCGTCCCAATCGATCCCCAGCCATTCGAGGCTGTCCTCGATAACACGCAACGCGTCTTCGACGTAGCGTTCGCGGTCTGTGTCCTCAATGCGCAGGATGAACTTGCCTCCCTGCTGTCTAGCATAGAGCCAGTTGAACACGACGGTGCGAATGTTACCGATATGAGGATATCCCGTGGGACTCGGGGCAAAGCGAACGCGAACTGTCATAGACCTTCTCCTTCTATCATACCGAGGGCCAACTAGATTATTATAAGGGTTTTCGTCAGAACTCCAACCGTCTCTGACGCATCGCGACGCTCTCGACGAGGCCAAGGCCGAGGAACGTGATCACGAGCGCGCTGCCGCCGCTGCTGATAAACGGCATCGGCAGCCCGGCTACGGGGATCACGTTCAGGTTCATTCCCAGGTTGATGAGGAGTTGATAGAAGATATAGGTGGTGACGCCGGTGACGATGAGTTTGCCCGTAGCGTCGTCGGTGTTACCGGCGATCCGCAGCAAGCGCCACAATAGCAGCCCGAAGACGAACAGGATCAGGGCAGCGCCAATGAAGCCCAACTCCTCACAGATCACGGAGAAGATGAAATCAGTATGGCGTACGCGCAAGAAGTGAAGCTGGC
The DNA here is from genome assembly GCA_049975205.1 of Anaerolineae bacterium. Lineage (GTDB taxonomy): Bacteria > Chloroflexota > Anaerolineae > B4-G1 > SLSP01 > PWVB01. Next base: position 4,601 of record JBNGDL010000017.1, read on the forward strand.
TCTGCGTGCCGGTGGCGAAGCCCTTGCCCAGCAGCCCGCCCGACCCGATGCTGATCAGCGCCTGCTGGACGTTATAATAGGCACCGGGATCTCGCGTGGGATCTAAGAAGTTCTCTATGCGGCGCTGCATGTAGTCATCCATATTGGCCCAGAGGATCGGGAGCGCTGCCAGGCCCGCAGCACCGATCCCAACGAGGTAGACGAGGCGCAGCCCTGACGTGTAGACCATCACTGCCCAGGTCGCGAGATAGAGCGTCGCTGTGCTGAGGTTGGGTTGGCTGAAGACCAGGAAAGCCGCAAGCCCGGTGAGCACCATAGAGGCTAGGAACTCGCCCAGCCCTGGCGGCGAAGGCGCGTTGCGCGCCAAGAGGCTCGCCTGGCTCATGATGAGCAGAATCAGAGCTGGAAACGCCGGCTGGATGGAGATACCTCCGACGTAGATGAAGCGACGGACCTCGCCAATCTTACTCGAGCCAAAGAGGAGGGTGAGGCCTAGGATGGCCAGCGTGACGAAGTAGAGGGGCCACTCCAGGCTCTCGAGCAGGCGGTAGTCGACCGCAGCCATGACCAGAAGCAGGGCGACGCCGATGGCGACGTAGATGGCTTGTCGGCGCCACGCGTCAGCGAGATCCTCGGATCCGCGGGTGGCACTGTAGATCATGGCCAGCCCGATCAGGGCCAAGGCCACCGCGACCAACAGAAGCACCCAGTCGAAATCTTGCCAGGAAGTCTTACGCATCAGGATCTAGCCCTTGATTCGGTCTGCCTCATTACTCCACGAGAAGCGACCATCGCCGAGACGGCACGTGCCCGTCGAGACCTCGCTCGAATAGACAGGCTGATTCGCCTCGGTGCTATCAAGCCTGGTTCAGGCCTGATCCCGAGTCGCCGCACGCTTGGAGCGGGCTGAGTGGATCGGGATATCGGCCATCAGCCGTGTCTCGCGGGTGTCCTCGGTGAAGCTGACCACGACCTTGTCTGTCTCGATGTCCAGATGCTTGGAGATCACCGAGATGATCTCATCCTTCAGCACTTCGAGCATGCCGGGCGAGATGTTCGCGCGGTCGTGGGTCAGGACTAACCGCAAGCGTTCGGCGGCGACCTCCTGGCTGGACTTTGACTTTCGGCGGAATATGTCCCGTAACCTCATAGGGGCTCCTTTCAGTGCGAGCCAAATAACCTCTGGAAGAAGGTTTGCTTCTGCAAGGCCTCGAATGGCACATCCTCCCCGGACAGGCGACGGCCGATATTGCGGAAGGCACTCCCTGCCTGGGATCGTTCGTCCAGAGCCACTGGCTGTCCCTGGTAGCCGGCCGTTAGAATCTTCTCATCCTCCGGCACAATGCCAATGAGGTCGATGGCTAAGAGATCGACCACCGTGTCGGAATCCAGCATCTCGTTGCGACGGACAAGGTCCGCCTTGAAGCGGTTGATGATCAGGTTAGCGGGGATCTGCCCGTCGGCCTCGAGCAGGCCGATCACGCGGTCCGCATCGCGGACGGAGGTGACCTCGGGGTTGGTCACGATAATCACGAGTTCCGCTGGTGAGACGGCATAGCGAAATCCGTGCTCGATCCCAGCGGGGGAGTCGATCAGGACGAAGTCGACGAGTTCGGCGACCTCGTGAGCCACACGGTTCATATCCTCAACCGAGATGGCGTCCTTGTCGCGGGTCTGCGCTGCCGGAAGCAGGTAGAGCTCCGGAAACCGCTTGTCCCGGACCAGAGCCTGTCGCAGCCGGCATCGCCCCTCAATGTAGTTGATGATATCGTAGACGATGCGATTCTCGAGGCCCAACATCACATCCAAGTTCCGCAGCCCGATGTCGGCATCGATGCATGCGACCCGATGCCCCAGCATTGCCAAACTGATGCCCAAGTTAGCGGTTGTGGTCGTCTTTCCCACGCCGCCTTTTCCAGATGAAACCGTTATGATCTTGCCAGCCATGCCTATCCTTTTCTAGTCCACGCTTCTGCCACGATGCGGCCCGACTCGATTCGGGCGATCTCGGGCTCTGCTGAATGACGGCGCCTCTCAGGGGGACGCCCAATGTACCCAGCGATGCGAATCTGTGAGGGTTGCAAATCCAGCGCGCAGATCACGGTCTCCTCATCTCCATACGCGCCGGCATGGGCTACGCCACGAATCGCACCCCACACGACGATACTACCACCTGCTACGATCTCCGCCCCAGGATTCACGTCGCCTACCAGCGTCACGTGCCCCGGGAAGTGAATGCGTTGCCCGGATCTCAGCGTCTGCTGGATGAAGAGCGCCTGCTGCTCCGCCGGGAGGGGCTCCGTCGCTGCCTTCCGCGGCTCGGGGTCCTTAGGGATCCGGGTCAGAACGCCGTTGGAACGGGCTAGATGGACCGTCGCCTCGTTCTCGCTCAAGATCGCCCACAGCTCTATATCGTACTGCGTCAGCAATGTGCGCGTCGAGCTTAGCTGCTCTTGGGTCAGTTCGCGGGGCCCTAACTCCAAGATCAGGCGCCCGCCTCTGAAGAAGTCCTCGGATTGCTTGAGCGCACTCTCAAGTGCCTCCAAGACCGTCGGCCACACGTGGGACTTCGGCCTTAGGAGGATGCCCTCGGCAGTCCCCTTCAGCATGATCGGCGTCTCTTCCATAATTTCTCCCTACACCAGGTTCCGGGCACAAGGATATTAGGCCAATTTGACCTTTTCTGCAAGTGGATCCTGGCCCGCGTGCTGGCATCACAGTGGCATTTTACCCATTTCGCGGTATAACTCAAGATCGTGGCAAGGGCGAGCGCTTCGCTCGTCCCGGTATGGTACAAGACCCTGTAGACCAATCCTGTGATGTTCCCTAAGGTCTTCGAAGGGTAGACGGCTAGCGTCGAGAAGGAGCCTGTGAAGGTCAAACCATTTCTGCGTGTGTTGATTGTCTTAGCGGTTCCCATCGTCTTGACGATGACGATGGTGCGCCTTCTGACGCTTCCGTGGTATCCGGCCTGGGAATACCGGCGTCCCGGCTTCCCTGCCGATCCTTTGGGCATGTCTGAGAGTGAGCGACTGCGGCTGGCGGCGGCGACGGTCCGGTTCTTGAACGTGCCGTGGCAGACCGACAGTCTGAAGGATCTGCAGCTTCCTGACGACACGCCGGCGTATAACGCGCGGGAGCTTGGCCATATGGACGACGTGAAGCGCGTCTACAACGCGCTGACCCTCACCGCGCTTGTCCTCGCGGTGGGCGCGATCCTGTCAGGGTGGGGCTTGCGGCAGGCGGGCAACGGTTGTGAAGCGCTCGCCTCGCTCCAACAGGGTGGGGTGTTCACATTGTTGGTCCTGATTTCGCTGGCAGTCTGGATGGCCGTTGCCTTTAATCAGTTCTTCACGTTCTTTCACAGCCTCTTCTTCCAGCCTGGTACCTGGGTCTTCTCGTACCGTGACACGCTGATCCGCCTCTTTCCCCTGAAGTTCTGGGAGGATGCCGGCCTGCTCATTGCCGGTGGGGTCAGTCTGTCCTCCTTGCTCTTGACACTTCTGGCTGGGTGGCTCAAACGTCGCTGTGAGCCGGCGTGACCTCCTTGCTTCCAGGCGTGTTATCGCTGCTGGCGGCCCCAGCCGTTTGCTCATCCTTGTTGCGAAATCCCCTGTTAGAAGGAGTCTTGTGAATGGGTATTCGAACCCCTGATTGGGTCAAGGACGCGGTTTTCTACCAGATTTTCCCGGATCGCTTCGCACGGAGCGACCAGGTGTGTAAGCCTGAAAACCTAGAGCCCTGGGACGCCCCACCGACGCACCGTGGGTTTAAGGGCGGGGACTTCATTGGGATGCTCGAGCATCTCGACTATCTGGTGGACCTCGGGGTCAGCGCGATCTACTTTAACCCGATCTTCCAATCAGCGGCTAACCACCGCTATCACACGCACGACTATTACCGTGTCGATCCGATTCTGGGCGGGGATAGCGCATTCGAGGCCTTTCTGACGCGCGCCCATCAGGAGGGCATCCGGGTGGTGCTCGACGGCGTCTTCAACCATGCCAGCCGCGGCTTCCTCCAGTTCAATCATATCATGGAGAACGGCACGAAGTCCCCCTATATTGACTGGTTCATCGTGAACGGCTTTCCCCTCCGCGCCTATGACGATCGGCACAGTCCCAACTACGCTGCCTGGTGGAATAACCGGGAGCTGCCCAAGCTCAACACCGACAATCCCCAGGTGCGGGAGTTTCTCATAGGGGTAGCTGAGTACTGGCTCCATCAGGGCATTGATGGCTGGCGCCTGGACGTACCTTTGGAGATCACGACGCCCGGCTTCTGGGAGGAGTTCCGAGAGCGGGTCAAGGGGATCAATCCCGATGCCTACATCCTGGCTGAGATCTGGCACGACGCTGATCAGTGGCTACAGGGCGATCACTTTGATGCCGTGATGAACTACGGCTTCAACCGCGCTTGCTATGGCTTCTTCGGCGGTCCCTGGCTCGATGTCTCAGCTCGACCGGGTGGATACAAGCTTGAGCGCTTGGACGGCGTGAAGTTTGGCCGGGAGGTGGCCCGGCTGGCCAACCTCTACGATCCCGAGGTGACGCTCGCTCAGTATAATCTTCTCAGCAGTCACGATGAGCCCCGGTTCCTCACCATGGTCAGGGGTGACGTGCGGCGCCTCCGGTTGGCTACGCTCTTCCAGATGACCTACGTCGGAGTCCCATCCGTCTACTATGGGGACGAGATCGGGATGATGGGTGGTCCCGACCCCGACTGTCGTCGCGCCTTCCCGTGGGACGAGCGCCACTGGGATCTCTCGCTCCGGGCCGACTTCCAGCGTTTCATTGCCCTGCGACGGGCTCACCCGGCTCTCCGCCGGGGTAGCTTCACGCCGCTCCACGCCGAGGAGACACTGTACGCCTTCGCCCGCTCGTATGAGCAGGAAGTGGTGATTGTCGTGCTGAACGGGGGTGACGCGCCGAAGGAGGTGGTCCTTGACCTTTCCGAGGTCCTCGATCGGAGCGGTCACGGAGTCGAGCTGTCTGAGGCGTGGGGCGAGGGCAAGGTCCAATTCGAGAGCGGGAAGCTCCGTGTCACCGTTCCGGTGCTGGACGGTCGCGTCTTTGTGGCGCGTCGATCCTTGTAGCGCCCTTGCCCAAGTAGGGGCATCATCACACGGTCGGCTCCACGGGCCGTTCTATGGGATTCTTATGCCGCTCTTATGTTCTTCCAATACTTAACCCTTATACTATGGAGCGGAATGATGAAGCTATGGAGGTAAAACATGGCGAGAATTGTAGGCATTGACTTAGGGACGACGAACTCCGTTGTCTCAGTGATGGAGGGCGGACAGGTTACCGTCATCCCGACTGCCGAGGGGCGTCGATTGTGCCCGTCGGTTGTGGCCTTTACCAAGAATGGCGAGCGCCTGGTTGGCGACCCTGCCAAGCGTCAGGCGATCGTGAATGCTGAAAACACGGTCTACTCGGTGAAGCGCCTGATGGGGCGTCGGGCCGATGAACCTGAGGTGGACGTCACGCGGGAGATGGTCTCCTATGACGTCGTTGCCGGGCCTCAGAACGACGCACGCATTCGCGTTCCCGTTCAGGATAAGGTCTACACCCCGCAAGAGATCTCGGCGATGGTACTTCAGAAGCTGAAGAAGGACGCCGAGGCCTATCTGGGTGAACCCGTCAACAAGGCTGTGATCACCGTTCCAGCGTACTTCAATGACAGCCAGCGGCAGGCGACCAAGGACGCCGGTCAGATTGCGGGCTTGGAAGTGATGCGAATCATCAACGAGCCCACGGCGGCTGCGCTGGCCTATGGCTTGGACAAGGCGAAGGACGAGACCATCTTGGTCTTTGACCTGGGTGGCGGCACTTTCGACGTCTCCATCCTCGAGGTTGGCGAAGGTCTGATCGAGGTGAAATCCACCAATGGCGATACCCATCTGGGTGGGGATGACTGGGATGAGCGGATCGTGCGCTGGATGCTTGAGGAGTTCAAGAAGCAGCAGGGTATCGATCTTTCCAAGGATCGTCAAGCGATGCAGCGCCTGCGTGAGAGCGCGGAGAAGGCCAAGATCGAGCTCTCTACAATGATGGAGACGGAGATCAACCTGCCGTACATCACGGCGGACGCGACGGGGCCGAAGCACTTGCAGATGCGTCTGACAAGGTCCAAGTTCGAGCAGCTGACCGACGACCTGGTTGACCGGTGCCGGAGGCCGTTTGAGCGAGCCCTCTCCGATGCGAAGATCTCGGCTGGAGACCTGGACCAGGTTGTATTGGTCGGTGGTGCGACCCGCATGCCGATGATTCAGGACCTGGTTCGTGATCTGACCAATGGCAAGGAGCCTCATAAGGGCGTGAACCCCGATGAGGTGGTGTCTGTGGGCGCTGCGATTCAGGCTGGCGTATTGGCCGGTGACGTCACCGACATCCTGTTGCTGGATGTGACCCCGCTGTCGCTGGGTGTGGAGACGTTGGGCGGCCGAATGACCACCCTGATCCCGCGCAACACCACAGTACCTGTTAAGAAGGGCGAGACCTTCACGACGGCTGAGGACAACCAGACGGCGGTGGACATCAAAGTCTATCAGGGCGAGCGCCCGATGGCCGGCAATAACATGCTGCTGGGTCAGTTCCGGCTGGACGGTATTCCGCCCGCGCCGCGGGGTGTGCCGCAGATTGAGGTGACGTTCGATATCGATGCTAACGGCATTCTGAATGTGAAGGCTCAGGACAAAGCTACGGGTCGCGAGCAACACATTACCATCACGGCGAGCACAAACCTCAGCGAGGACGAGGTCGAGCGACTGGTTGAGGAGGCGCAGGAACACGCGGAAGAGGACAAGCGACGTCAGGAGCTGGTGGACGCCCGTAACGAAGCCGACGGTATGATCTACCAGATCGAGCGCACGATGGAGGATCTGGGCGAGAAGGTTCCGTCCGATCTCCGTGGTCGTCTCGAAGGCCTGATGAACGATCTGCGAGACCTCAAGGACTCCAGCGAGGATCCCAAGGCGATCCGTCGCAAGATGGAGGAGCTCCGCAAGGCTGCGATGGAGATGGGCCAGCAAGCGTATGGCCAGCAGCCCGGTGCCGGTCCCACGCCTGGCCCCAATGTGGGCCCTGGCTACGGCCCTGGCCCCGGAGCAAGCGGACCTAGCGGTGAAGAGGAAGGTCCGGATGTTGTCGAGGGCGAGTATCGCGAGGTCGGCTAAGATCGAGCCACACGGACGCAGTCACACGAACGTGACGTGACATCACGCGAGACAACGCGCTAGGTAACGCGATAGATCAACGAGAAGGGGTGGCTTCGGCCACCCCTTATTCTTAAAGAACAACTATGCCTCCGAGCCTGCGACCATCAGCGCGATTTGGTGGTGCTAACAGAGGCGCCCGGGGGCGCCAGTGAGGGAGTGTTTGATGACATTATCGAAGAAAGGGACGCAGATCCCTATTAAGCGTCCGGGGGAGAGTCGGATGCGGAGAGACGAGGATGCTTTGCGTCGCCACGAGGAGGCGCGGCGGCGGGCTAATGGGTCCGCGCACCGCGCCGGTGCTGAGTCAGAAGGCACAGCACGCACGTCCTCCGAGGCGGCGGAGTCCAACCATACCACCGGTCAGGCTGACGTCGACTGGCAGGATGCGGCGATGCGCCTCAAGGCCGAGATGGAAAACTATCGCAAACGTCAGAAGCGATGGGCTGAGGACGAGGTCGAGCAGGAGAAGGCGCGGCTGCTGCGCAAATTCCTGGAAGTCGTAGATAATCTTGAGTATGCGCTGAACCATCTTGATCCGCAGGATCCGGCGCATCAAGGCGTCCAGTTGGCCTACGAGGGTATTCTGTCGTTGCTTCTGCGGGAAGGGGTAGAGCGGATCTTTGCGCAAGGTCGTCCCTTTGATCCGAACCGCCACGAGGCTGTTGCTGTTGTACCGGCGAGCCGGGGACAGATCGAGGATATGCGCGTGGTGGAGGTTATGTCTCCGGGTTACCAATATGGCGGTCGTGTCCTGCGTCCGGCGAAGGTTGTCGTGGCGAAGCAAAGCGGTTGACGAGCGTGTGCTGGCTTTATATCTGGTAGGGAGCAGGTATGGAATATAGGGATTATTATGGCGTGTTGGGTGTGTCGAAGGACGCATCCGAGAAGGAGATCAAACAGGCCTTCCGCAAGCTCGCGCGCAAGTACCATCCAGATATGAATCCGGACGACGACAGGGCCGAGGACAAGTTCAAGGAGGTCAACGAGGCCTACGAGGTCCTTTCTGACCCGGAGAAACGCAAGCTCTATGACCAGTTCGGGAGTGAGTGGAAGACCTGGCAGCAGCGAGGCGGAAGCCCCGAGGACTTCTGGCAGCAGTGGGGCGGCCAGCAGGGCACCCGTCCGGGCGGCGTACGGTATACGTACACGACGGGACCCGGCGGCTTTGGAGGCGGCGCCGAGGACATCTTCTCGGACTTTTTCCAGCAGCTCTTCGGCGGGCTGGGCGGTATGCAGGGTCGGGAAGGCTATGGTGGCGATTACCGCCGCGACTATGGGCGTGAGTACGGTAGCTTTGGTGACCTCTTCAGCGGCGGCATGGGTGGGCGCGGACAGCCACAACCGCGACGTGGTCGCGACTACGAGCAGCCCGTGGAGATCACGCTGGAGGAGGCCTACCACGGTACCAAGCGCGTCTTCCAGATCGGGGACCAGCGGATAGAGGTGTCCATCCCCGCCGGTGCAAAGACCGGAACCCGGGTCCGCGTAGCGGGCAAAGGGTCGCCTGGCGCGGCCGGCGGGCCCTCCGGTGATCTCTTCCTCGTGATCAACGTCGCGCCACACCCTCAGTTCGAGCGGGACGGCGACAATCTCGAGACTACGGCCGAAACCAGCCTCTACACGGCAGTCTTGGGCGGCGAGGTGCGCGTGCCGCTACCTGACGGCCATTCGGTGATGTTGAGCGTTCCGCCGGAGACCCAGAGTGGGACCAGGTTCCGACTGCGGGGAAAGGGCATGCCTGTTCTGAACCAGCCCGGTCAGCGGGGTGACCTCTACGCAGTGATTGAGGTGAGGGTGCCGCAAAGTCTGACCGATCGCGAGCGCGAGCTCTTTGAGGAGCTCCGTGACCTTCGGAGCTAGTGGCGCCAGGTCGGCCTTTGTTGATGTCCTTCTGGGAGAGTTCGTAACTAGGAGGTTGCATGTTTCGACGGATACTCTTTGCGCATAATGCGACACCTGCTGCTGAGCGCGCCCTGATCTATCTGGAGTACCTGGCGCGCCGCGAGGAGGCGGAGGTGATTGTCCTGCACGTGTATCAGTCACCGGAGCGATATGCGGCTACAGCCGGATACCCGGAGTTGGTCAGGCAGTTGGACGCCGTGGCGCACGATGTGGTGGATGACACCGTGGAGTACCTACAACAGGCCGGCGTCTCGGCGATGGGCATTGTCGAGGCCGGCAACTCGGTAGCTAGGGTCATCCTCGAGACGGCGGAGACGGAGGATGTCTCCATCATCGTCTTGGGCACGCGCGGGCCGTCTAAGGTGACGGACATCTTGCTGGGGCACGTGAGCACTGAGGTGCTGCGCCACGCGCGATGCCCGGTCCTGTTGGTACCGTAGCGCCACAGAGGGCCACGGCCCGGGAGCGTTATCCCGAACCGTGCGGTAGCGAGGCCTAGGTGCGCACGGCGAGAGCCTTGCGACAGATGACTAGACTCAGGTAGGAATAAGGAGGGCAGAATGGATATGAGACCGCGTGGTCTTCTGGGGACACGGAATCGTCTATTGCTCACCGTAGCCCTGTTACTGGTGGTCTCGTTGGGGTGCTTTGCGGCGCCGACCTTGACCCCTGCGTCACCGACGCCGGCGCCATCGCCCACGTCCGTCCCTGCCACGTCAGAACCCCTGGTTGTGGTGCCGGATGACCCGCTGCAAGACCTCCAGTCGGCGGTCGAGGCGGTCTACGCAGCCGCGGGTGACTCGGTGGTGAACATCGCTGTCACGACGATTGGCTATGACTTCTTCCTGAATCCCGTCCCGCAGGAGGGGAGCGGTTCCGGATTTGTCTACGACGACCAGGGGCATATCATCACCAACTTCCACGTGGTTGAGGGTGCGGATGAGATCAACGTTACCTTTGCGGATGGCACCACCTTGGTGGCCGATGTCATCGGGCAGGATCCGACCTACGACCTAGCCGTCGTTCGGGTCGATCCGGACGAGCATCCGCTTCGCCCGGTTCCCCTCGGCGATTCTGAGAGCCTGAGGATCGGCCAGTTTGTCGTGGCGATTGGCAACCCCTTCGGCCTGGAGCAATCGCTTTCCTTTGGCGTCATCAGCAGCCTGGGGCGCATTATTGAGAGCCCCAACGAGCGGTTCATTGGGGAGGTGATCCAGACGGATGCCGCCATCAACCCCGGCAACTCGGGTGGCCCGCTCTTGGATCTGGAGGGGCGGGTGATCGGGGTCAATGCGCAGATTGTGAGCCCCAGCCGCGCCAACGCCGGGATCGGCTTTGCGATTCCGGCGCAGATCGTCGAGCGCGTCGTGCCGGAGCTGATTGAGACGGGCGTCTACCGCCATCCGGTGATGGGCGTCTTGCCCGTCACCCTGTCACCCCAGCTGAAGGACATCCTCCGAGAGGCCAACTATGAGGTGCCTGAGGATGGGGTCCTGGTCGTGGAGGTCACGCCGAACTCGGGCGCCGACCGGGCGGGCATTCGAGGGCCTCAGCGGCAGATCAACACCCCCTACGGAAGGCTGCCTGTGGGTGGCGACATCATCATCGCGCTCGACGACACGGCAATCCAGAGCTCTCGCGATCTCATCGCCTATCTCGAGACCTTTACCCAGCCGGGCCAGACGGTCGATGTGACGGTCTTCCGGGATGGGGAGACGCTCACGGTGCCCGTGGAGCTTGGGGAGCGCGTGATTCAGTAGGCGACTAGAGCGAGGATCATGGCGCCGGGCCAGCCGGCCCAGCGGGAAATAGCTGACGCCCGCAGTACTCGTTTTTTGAGCGCCGCGGGCGTTGTGTTGCAGTATCGCGTGATCAGCAGCCAAGAGACCTGCACAGCTGCCGTATGGATCAGATCATCTCTCGTGCGCGCAACTCTGGGTGGTCTTCCAACCACCCCTCAAGCGTCTTCAAGGCTCTCGCGGCGTAGGCCTCGGCACGGGCCCGTTTCCCCCGCACCCGCTCTGCCAACGCCGGGACTAGGCCAAAGTTGGCCTTCATCGGCTGGAAGTCCTTGGGTTCGGCGTGAGTAATGTAGTGCATCAGGGCCCCGACCATCGTCTCGTGCGGGATCACCAGTGGCGCCAGGCCTTGTTGGAGCCTGAGGGCATTGACGCCCGCCAGCCAGCCACCGGCGATGTTACCCGCGTAGCCCTCCAAGCCCGCGATCTGTCCGGCAAAGAGCAAGTCATCGCGGCTGTGGAACTGCAGGGTCGGCCTCAGAAGTGCGGGGCCGTTGACGTAGGTGTTGCGGTGCATCGATCCGTACCGCACGAACTCGGCCTGGGCGAGCCCCGGGATCATGCGCAACACTCGGTTCTGCTCCCCGTACCTCAGGTTGGTCTGAAAGCCCACGAGGTTATAGAGCGTGCCGGCCGCGTTGTCTTGGCGCAACTGCACCACGGCATAGGGTCGATCGCCCGTCCGCGGGTCGCGGAGGCCGACAGGACGGAGCGGGCCGTAGGCGAGCGCCTTCTTGCCGCGTGACGCTAGGACCTCCACCGGCAGACAGCCCTCGAAGAAGTTCGGGTCGTCGCGCTCAAAACCGCGCAGTTCTATCCGTTCGGCCTGGACGAGCGCCTCATAGAAGGCGTCGTACTCCTCTTTCGTCATCGGGCAGTTGATATAATCGCCCTCCTCGGACTCTCCCCTGCCGTAGCGAGAGGCGCGGAACGCAACCGACATGTCGATGCTGTCGGCCTCGACGATGGGCGCGATGGCGTCGTAGAAGTAGAGATTCTCCCGCCCCGTCAGCTGCTGGATCGCGCTTGCGAGGGGCGCTGAAGTCAGCGGGCCGCTGGCGACGATGACCGGTCCGTGCTCGCCGTTGGGCGAGGGGATCTCGGTGATCTCTCTGCGCTCGAGGGTGATGTGGGGATGCGCTTCGATGCGGGCTGTGACGGCCCGGGCGAAACTCTCGCGATCGACCGCGAGGGCGCTGCCCGCGGGCAGCGCGTGCTCGTCAGCCACGGCGATCAGCAACGAGCCAAGATTCCGCAACTCCTCCTTGAGCAGCCCCGGAGCTCGCCCGACGTGATTCGAGCCCAACGAGTTGGAGCAGACGAGCTCGGCCAACTTATCCGACGTGTGGGCAGGCGTCTCGGTCTGAGGCCGCATCTCGTACAAGGTCACTCGTCCACCCAAGCGAGCGACTTGCCACGCTGCCTCAGAACCGGCAAGCCCACCGCCAATGATCCGAATCTCTTGACTCACGCAACCTCCTGTGAGCACATGGCTCAACACCTCTTTCCGACGCAGTTCGCTCTCATACATAGGCTGCCGCCGGTCGGTAGCACTTGTGACCTTCTATTCTACCACGGGCGGGCAGCTTGAGGGGGGCAAAAAGAAGCGGACCAGGCACCCGACCTGGTCCGAGCTTCGCTTAGCAGTCTCGTTTAGGGTTTAACGGTCCCTAGACGTCACTCTGTCTCTTGCTCTTCTGTCACATCCGGCGGCACGCTAAAGATTTCGCCGGAGCGGTGCTCAGGCGACAGCAAGTCACGGGCCTCCTTTTCCCACTGGGCAGGAACCTTGATCTCTACTCGCCCGATCCCGTTGACCGTCAGGCCCAGCGTGGGGCCCAGCGCTTCGTACTTGAGGATCACCGGAATCCCGGCGCTCTCCAGCGCTCCACGAATCACGTTCGCGCGTAACATGCCCTGCTCGACACGGACCGTGACCAAATCGGTTACGTCGTGCTCCTCGCTCATCGCGACACCCCCTTGATCAAGCTAGGTTCACTACAAGTTTGGCCCATAATGCAACATTTGTCAATAAGGTTCAAGCCTGGTATAATGTGCGGTGGCAAAAAGATACGATACCTTCAGGGCACAACCCGAAGCTGGGGGCGAGGCCCCACGGCCCAGGGTACGCCCTATGGACTAGATAGCGAGGCCTATGGGCACAGCAGAAGCATTGAGTAACGAGCAGTATTGGGAGCAGTTCACCGTTCAGGATGCAGATCTTGAGCACCTCGTCAACTTCCTCGTTGAGAGCGAGGAACCCCACTCTCTGGATGACCTGGCTTACGAGCTTACCCGCTATCGCCAGAATAGGGTCACAGAGCTTCTGGAAGATACGCTTTCCCAGGGGCGTCTCTACCGACCGGCTGATACATACCAGGTGGGCGACAGCGTTCTCTTCCCGCATTTGGGCAATACGGTCGGGGAAGTGACCAACGTCCGCCCCGGCAACAACCCTGAATACGAGCCCTTTTCGGTGATTCGAGTGAAGATCGAGGACGGCGGGGAGCGGGAGTTCGCCACAGAGTTGCTCCAAGATCATCCTTTGAACAGCGCCAGCTTTCTCCCCGGCACTGAGGTCAGCGCTGACGACATCTACGCGGAGTACGGCGACGAGATTCGTGCCTCTCTACGGGGCGCGCTGGAGGCCAGCTCGCAGTTCGTGAACGTCGCGCACATGTGGTTCGTCCGGGCGCTTCTGGTGGATGTGTCGCCAGGACAGCTCAATATCGCCGAGGCGATGTTGGATATGGCCGAAGGCGGTCCCGTGCGCACCGACGAGCTGCTGGAAGAGATCGATCTTCCCGACGAGATCTCGGGGCCATTGCAGAGTTTCTCCCTGGAGTACGCCCTCCTGCGAGACAGCCGCTTCGATGAGGTTGGGCCGGCGGGGTACGCCCTCTGGTATCTGAAGAGCCACGAGCCGAAGGGTGTGTTGGAGACACCACCCCTTCTGCGCTACATGCCGATCCCATATAATCGCCAGGTCCTGGACGACGTGATGCTCGCATTGGAGGAGCAGATCGCCGACGAGTGGTCGGAGTTGCCGGTGGCTGAGGCCACCGACGAGCCGGTGACCGTCGTTCTCAGCTATCCACACTGGCGGAGCGGGACGCTGCCGCTGGCTTCCCACGTCGCAAACTTCTTCCCGACAGCTCGGATCACGGATCGGATACGCTTTACCTTTGTCGACAAGGATACAGGTGATGAGTTCCCCGGGTGGGTCGTCCGCAGTGGGCGTTATGTCTTTGGCTTGAAGGACTGGTATGAGGAGAAGGAGGCCTTCGTTGGGGCCTTTGTCGACCTCGCACAGACCGATGAACCGGGCAAGATTGAGATTGGGGTTCGACCGATCCGATCTCAACGGCGTGAGTGGCTGCGCACCGTCACCGTCGAGGGGGATAACCTCGTTTTCCAGGTGACGCGTATGCCGGTGAGCTGTGAGTTCGACGAGCTTGCCGCCGCAGCCGTGCCGGATCCCAAAGAGGTTGATGCGATGCGGGAGAAGTTCGACCGCGCGTCGATGGAGGCGCTGTTAGAGCGTGCCTTCAACGGATTGGCGGGGTTGAGCCTCCAACGTGCTGTGCACGCATTCACGCTGTACAGCGTGCTGAACCTGATGCGGCGCGTGCCGCCGGGCCCCATGCTCGCCACGCTGGGAATCTCTGCACGGTATGTGTCGTTGGGCGACAACTACTGGGCCTATCGAGGGGAGGAATGATGGCTACACTTCCACCCAATCCTGCACTCACACAATTCATCAAGCCGACAGTGGATACGCCCTTCCACGTGGACTACTCCTGGTGGGAGAAGCAAGGTCTGGATCTTAACGTCAAACTGATGGCCCATCTATGCCCCGAGCACCAGGAGGCCTATGCCGGACAGCCGATCCCTGATAAGATCGACTGGATCGACTGGGACACCGGGGAGGTGCGCAAGGTCGATGGGCTGCAGTACGTGATCACGACCCACTGCAGCAAGCAGCCCGGATACATTGTTCAGGCGCCGACCCTCGTAGAGTCCGTCTTCCGGGCCTTCCTGAGCAACGCGAACGAGCCGCTGACCCCGCGCGCCCTCGCGCCGATGGTGGGCCACCGCCCAGAGCAGGTGCTTCGCGTGCTTGCCGGACGTCAGGTGCGGTTGGGCCTGCGGCCGGTACTGAAACAGCCAAAATGAGGTAAAATAGGGGTAGGCCCCGGTAGCTCAATTCGGACAGAGCAAGTGCCTTCTAAGCACAAGGTTAGAGGTTCGAGTCCTCTCCGGGGTACCTCACAGAATATAGTTTGATGGGCCGGATGTCGTTTGGGCGACATCCGGCTTTTTCTTGCAGTATGATCTCCCTAACTCCATCAGGATCTTCTCGTCTGGATCTTGTTCATGGGATCTTACTCATGGGTTCTGGTTTGTTTCACCAGGTGAACGCTTGGCCTTCACCACCTGAACGCTCGCCTTCACCTGGTGAACGCATTCTGAAGCATCGGCCTGCGGGCCTGTTGAGTCGTCCTCGATCTCTCGCCCGATATCGACCGGTGCCGGGTGCCAATGCAGTCCCCAAGCGAGCGTTTTTGTACTATAATGGAGATAGATGCCCTAAGCGACGGTTGTGGTGCTCTCACCGCTTGGTCGTTTAAAGGAGGGGGTGACCATGTCTAGAGTGACGAAGTTGAGCCAGCAACTCAATGCCCCTGGTTCGGATAGGCAGCCGACCGCGAGGCGGGGCCGCTCGCATCCTCTCCTTAGTCTTCAGCGCGTTGTGGGCAACCAGGCGGTCCTCCATCTTCGGCAGGAAGGGCTCCTCCAGGCCAAGCTGACGGTCAATGCACCGGGCGATGTCTTCGAGCAGGAAGCTGACCGGGTCGCGGCGCACGTCGTCTCGCGTCTGGTCCACTCGGAGAAGGACCTCTCCGGCGGTTCTGACGCCGAGCTCGTGCAGCGTCAGGAGTGGCCTGAGGAGGAAGAGCTCCAGATGCTCCAAGCCGGTCCCATTTCTCAAGTGCAGCGTCAGGTGGAGCCCGAAGAGGAAGAGGAGGAAGAAGAGCTCTCGCAGCCCCGGCGGTCTGAGCTGACGTATCAGCTTCAGCGTCAGGAGATCCCGGAGGAAGAGGAGCTCCTTCAGGCCTCGAGTGCCGAGGGCGCGTTTGAGAGCTCTGAGGCTGTGGAGGCGGACTTGGCACGGGCGCAGGGTGGAGGACAGGTGCTTGACCCAGCGCTGCGGGGCTCCCTGGAGTCGGGCTTTGGCAACGACTTCAGCGGCGTCCGTATCCACGCCGATGCCCGGGCCGACGCGCTGGCGCGTCAGCTCAATGCGGATGCGTTCACAACCGGGCCCGACATCTACTTTCGTGCGGGCCGCTACCAGCCGGGAACCGCTGAGGGCCAGTTTCTCCTGGCCCACGAGCTTACCCACACGGTCCAACAGGGCGCTGCGCCCGAGCTCGACGAGGGTAAGTAGGCACGCAGCGTCCGGGGATTGAGACGATGACGAAACGCCGACCTCACGGTCGGCGTTTTCGCTACCCAGTCAGGTTCTGCTAGAACTCGAACTCCGCTACCAGGAAGGTATGGTCAGACGGGCGGTTGGCCTTGCGGGCCTCGACGTCGATCCAGGCGTCGACGCAGTGCTCGGCTAGGGGTTTCGTGGCCCAGATGTGGTCGATGCGCCAGCCGACGTTGCGCTCGATGGCGTTCCTTGCGCGGTAATCGTAGTAGGTGAACCGGTTAGGCTCGTCAGGGTGATGCTTGCGGAAGAGGTCGACGAAGCCCCACTGTCGCACGTCCTCCAGTGCGGCCTGGGCGTCCGGGTGGAAGTCGACGTGGCCTCGTAGCCCCTGCGGATCGTAGACGTCGATGTCCTCTGTGGCGACGTTCAGGTCGCCCAGCCAGAGCACCGGGTCCTGAGGGGTGAAGTGGCGGTCGAACCACGCCTTGATCTGTGCGAACCAGTCCAGCTTATGCTGGAACTCCTCGTGATCCGGCTCGCGCCCCTGTGGAACGTAGCTGTTCGCGATATGGAGGCCCTCGATCACGGTGTAGAGGAACCGGGCACGCTCATCGCCGTCATCGAAGCCGGCCTGAACGGTCTCCGGCGCCGTCCTGCTGACGGTGGCTACCCCGGCGTGAGCCTTCTTTCCGGCGAACGCGACGTGGTAGCCGGCCTCCTCGATCGGCTCTCTGGGGAAGTCCTTATCCTGCACCTTGGTCTCCTGGACGCAGACCACGTCCGCTTGCTCGCGGTCCATCCAGTCAAGGATCTGGTCCAGCCGCACGCGGATCGAATTGGCGTTAAGGGTGGCAATCTTCAAGTGGGTCATCGTGGCTATCCTTCTATCTCCTCAATGGCTGCGTCAGGTGAGGTGTTGCCATACATCACGGCCAGGAGGCCTGGTAGGTAGACGTCCATCGTATGCACGGCCGGGTAGATCGCGTTCCTGATCAAGCCCGGCGTTAGGATCTCGCCTTCGAAATCGATGCTGCTCTTGTACCGGACCTCGCCATCGTTATAGTCCATCTCGAAGTTGCCGATACGGAGCCCGAAGTTCGCTCGGGTCAAGAACCGAGCGACGGCGTCCCGCGTCTCTTCCGGCGCCTTGACCGGCGCGATCACGTAGAAGAGGAACTGCTCGAGGTCGACGCGGATCTGCGCGTAACAGCGGACGTCGCCGTGCTTGCCCCCAAAGTAGACCCTGACGATCGTGTTGTCGTCGAGCTGCTGGGGGTGCCAGCCATCGTCGCGCAAGAACTCATTGAGGGTCGCGAAAGCACGCCAGGCGTTGACGTGTTCTCCCGTTCCCTCAGGATCCAGATCCCGTGGGCCGTCGACGCCCGACTCCTCCTGGCGAGGATCAGATTCCTCGATCGACATAGCCACCTTCCTTGAGGTCTGTTGAGCGAGCTTCAGCTCTGTTAAGCGAACCCAGGCTCTGCTGGGCGAACCCAGGCT
>JBNGDL010000017.1:22560-51053 GCA_049975205.1 Anaerolineae bacterium
GCTGGGCGAACCCAGGTTTCGTTGGGCGGACCTCAGCTCTGCTGAGGTATGGGCCAGAACTCAAACAGCGAGCCCACCGACCTGCCCTGGACGTTGCAGCGGATCACTTCGCCGAAGATGCGTGCCACAGAGAGCACAATCAAGCGCTCGGGACGCCGCTTCTCGGGGATGGGCACGGTGTCCGTCACCACGATCTCGTCGAGGGCCTCGATAGCGTTGAGCCGCTCGACTGCGGGCCCCGTGAAGAGACCGTGCGTCCCCACGACGGTGACCCGTCTCACATTGAAGTGCGTCTGCATGTAGCTGACGATCTCGGCAATCGTGCCCGCGGTCGCGATCTCGTCGTCCACGACGACCACGTCTTTGTTCTTCACGTCGCCCATCACACCCGTAATCGCGACGGTGTTGTCGGTCAGCCGTACCTTCTCGCCCGCTGCCATCGGCAGGTCCAGCGCTTGGGCCAGCTTGCCGACCCGCTTGGCGTGGCCCACGTCCGGGGCCACGATCACGGTGTTGCGCAGATCCTTCTTCCGCAGGTGCTCCATAAAGACAGAGTGTGCGGTGAGGTGATCGGTCGGAACGCTGAAGAAGCCGTGTACCTGAGGGGAGTGCAGGGTCATCGTGATGACCTGGGTCGCGCCGGCGGTCGCGATCAGGTCGGCGACCAACCGGGCCGCGATGGAGATTCGGGGTGCGTCCTTCTTGTCAGATCGTGCGTAGGAGTAATACGGCACCACGGCGGAGATCTCTTTGGCCGCGCCACTCTTGGCGATGTCCAGCATCAACAGCAGCTCCATCAGGTTGTCACTGCAGGGCGGCGAGAGCGGCTGTACAATAAAGACCTCCTTGCCGCGCACGCTCGTGCCCAACTGAATGTAGTAATCATCGTTTGAGAACTTACGGATGGTCGTCGGGCTTAGCTCCAACCCAAGGTAGTTGGCGATGGCGCGGGCCAGCGTTGGGTGCGCTGAACCACTGAACATGAGGACGTTATCCAGCGTTGAGGCCTCGCAGCCCGGGGACTGCTTCTGGCCTACCGGAGCAGGTTTCTCCTGAGTCAACGTCTTCTCCTTCTTTCCTTCTGTGATATGCGTCTAAGTCGATCAATCGATGCGTCGTAGAGCGCCCGTCCCCCTATGCCATATGCGTCTCAGGGTCAGAGGTTCTCGATCAGGACAGGCTCGATCTCATCCGCCGGGGTGAATCCGAAGATCCGGCCGTAGAAGTAGAGTTCGGCATCTAGGGCACGTTTGATGTTCGCCTCCTGCCGGAAGCCGTGCTGCTCCCCCTCAAAGGCTAGGTAGGCGACAGGCACCCCTTTCTCCTGTAGGGCGGTTGCCATGACCTCGGCTTGGGATGGTGGGACCACCTCATCCTCAAGGCCCTGGAAGAAGATCACCGGCGTGTTGAGCTTGTCCAGATGGTGAAGGGGCGAGCGGGCCATATAGAGCTCTCTCTCCTCGGGGTAGGGGCCCACCAGCCCGTCTAGGTAGCGCGACTCGAACTTGTGGGTGTCACGGGCAAGCGCCTCCAGGTCGCTCACGCCGTAGCGGCTGGCGCCGGCGCTGAAGATGTCGCCGAAGGTGAGAGCGCTCAAGGTCGTATACCCTCCGGCGCTGCTTCCCCGGATGGCGAGCCGCTCCTCGTCTACGAGCCTCTGCTTGACGAGGTACCGCGCTCCATTGGTGCAGTCCTCCACGTCGACGACGCCCCACCGACCCAGCAGCAGGTCGCGGTACGCGCGACCGTACCCTGCGCTTCCACCATAGTTCACGTCCAGCACCGCGAAGCCGCGGCTCGTCCAGTACTGGATGTGAAGGTTTAGAGCGCTGGAGGTCGCGCCCGTCGGGCCTCCGTGTGTGAAGACCAGTAGTGGAGGCTTCTCTCCCTCCGGCGCGATGTAGTCCTTGTTCGTGGGAGGATAGAAGAGCCCGTAGGCGGTTCGATCCTCTGAAGGATAGGAGATGGGCTCAGGGGCTGAGAGATATCCGGGGTCCAAGTCGAAGTCAGCGCTGCGCTTGAGCACCTCCTGTTCTTCCGTTGTGAGATCCACGGAGATGAGCGAGGGGGGCTCGGTGGGGGCGCCGCCTCGGAAGACGACGCGATTCCCAGCGGCCTGGATGCCGCTGATGCTGGTGTAGGAGGTCCGGATCGGGTCAAGTCGTCCTGTCGCCACATCCAACCTCGCCAGCCAGTCCGTGCCACGCTGGGTGTAGGTGCAGACGATGGTTGACGGGGAGGCGTAGGCGTAGGTGGATAGGCCGAAGGCCCATTGTGGCTGACCGAACTCCGCTTCCATCTCGAGCATGCAGCGCGTCTGATGCGTGCCGTCGACCGTCGCCTCCCAACGATAGAGGTTCCACCAGCCCGTGCGGTCGGACGCGAAGGTCAGGACGCCGTCCGGTGACCAGGTGGGCTCGAAGATCGACTCGGCGCCATCGGCATTGAGGGAGGTTTCGTTGCTCGCGCCGCCTGCGACGAGGCGTGCGTTGCTGAGGTCCCCGTTAGCGTCCACGTCCGCGACCCATAGCTCGGTGCTGTTCCAGGGCATGTTGGGGTGGTTCCAGGTGAGCCAGGCCAACTGGCTGCCGTCAGGGCTCAGTCGCGGCGAGGCATAGAAGTCATTCCCGGCGACGAGCACCTGCTGGCGACCGTCCTCCAATCCCACAGCGACGAGCGTGTTGACGGCCTCGTCTGCGTTCTCGGTCATCGCCGTCTCGCTGTGGTCTTCGCGCACGCAGATAATGCGCCCGCGGGCCCTGTCGACGACGCCGTCGGCGTAGCGCAGTGGGGCCGGTTCGGTGAGCGGGCTCGGTTCCTGGTCGGGAAAGGCGCGGTAGAGCCGTTGGTCCTTGTAGTTGGAGAAGAGGATGGTGTCCCCGTCCACGATGACGGCGCCGCCACCATACTCATGAACGCGTGTGCGAGCGTTATAGGGGGGCGGGATCAAGTCCAGCATCTCGCCGTTGGCATCACGCCGCACCAGCACGTTGCGCCCGCCCTCCGACGGTCGACCCTCCAACCAGTAGATGTCGGTACCTTCGAGAATCGCATCGCCCAGACGGATGGTGCTGGAGGCGATGAGATCTGAGGTAATCGGGGAGGCCCACGAACCGTAAGGCGCGGTCTTCAAAGATGGCATATCCTGCTCCTTTGTCTAGTGGGTGAGCCCGTGAGCGACTGCTCACACCACCGTTTAGTTTACCAAAGGCTGGTACGCTGTCCAATCCGACCCGGATGTGATTCCGTGCACCAGATGATTGACTTCCGTGGGAACGTGTGTATAAACGGTTGAGGTTAGGATATGGTACTGACAAACGAGATTCCACGACATCCTTACGTCGAAATCGACAAGGAGGCCCTGCTCGATTGGCTAGACGCATGTCTGGCGGAGTCGGACCTTGTATGCCTGCGCGAGCGGGTCACGGCCTACCAGGCCGCGGTTGAGGGCGCCGACCCGACGTTCTACCAATCGGCCCTCCACCCCGACATTGTCTCGGCGCGGGATTCCACAGTGCTGATGGTCCGTCAAGACGTGCTCGAGGATCAGCTCGAGCAGATTCTCGAGGCACAGACGCCGAGCCGCGCCCACTACTACCTGGAGAGGCTGAAGAAGAGCGCCGGTGAGGCCCGCAACGGAGCGGTCAACGATCTCAACCTCCATCGCTGGAAGGAGTACGATGAGATCGAGACCGATAGCCTGTGGATTGTCGACCGGCGCGATACTTCGGGCGCTCACGGCGCGTGGTACTGGGGTAACTTCATCCCGCAGATACCGCGTCAGCTGATGGCACGGTATACGAGAGCCGGGGACGTCGTTCTAGACCCCTTCTGTGGCAGTGGCACGACGCTGATCGAGTGCCGTCGCCTGGGTCGTCACGGAATCGGCGTCGAGCTGAACCCCGAGGTCGCGGAGCGCGCATCAGAGGTCGTGGACAAGGAGCCTAATCCCTTCGACGTGATGACAGCCATCGCCCAGGGTGACAGCACGAGCCTGGACTTCCGGAACCTGCTGGATTCCTATGGGGTGGAGGCCGCGCAGCTTGTGATCCTTCATCCCCCGTACCACGACATCATTCAGTTTGGGAGTGGGGAGGGCGATCTCTCGAATGCGCCTTCCATCGACGCTTTCGTGGAAGCGTTTGGACGGGTCGTTGAGCGCACCGTGGCGGTGCTCGAGCCAGAGCGATACCTGGCTGTCGTGATTGGGGACAAGTACGAGGGCGGGGCCTGGATTCCGCTGGGCTTCTACGTGATGCAGGCCGTGATGGATCAGGGGCTGACGTTGAAGAGCATCGTGGTCAAGAATCTGGATCGGACGCGGGCGAAGCGCGAGCAGCAGGCGCTATGGCGCTACCGGGCGCTCGCCGGCGGTTTCTACGTCTTCAAGCATGAGTACCTGTTTATCTTTCAAGCCTAGTGTCTGACCGCGACTCTTCTAGGCCGGGTCATTGCCAGAACTGGCCTGTGTGGTGCGTGGTGGCTTCGATCGTTTGGTTGTAAAATAGTTATAAACCTCTCTTTCACGGAGTGCGAAAACGAGGAGCCGATGAGCGTTCGGGAGAGCGTCGACAGGATGACGACACAGCGGATCCTGAAAGGCGAAGGGCACGCTACACCGCAGCCATCCTCTGACGCGACCGGCGTCTCCGTGACCTCCCTGCTCCGCATTGCTTCCGAGATCTCGGGCAAGGTGGCGGCCATTCTGGATTCTGACGAGCTGCTCAACACCGTCATCCCACTGCTCAAGGAGGGATTTGGCCTCTACTATGCCCACGTCTACCTGCTTGACGCAGAGAGCCGGGAGCTGCGGCTCCGGGCTGGCTATGGAGAGGCCGGGCAGGCGATGCGACGCAGAGGACACAAGATACCCCTGGACGCAGAGCGCAGCCTCGTCGCGCAGGCGGCCCGCACCCGTAAGCCCGTTGTGGTGAACGACGTGATGCAGCATCCGGGCTTTCTTCCCAACGCCCTCCTCCCCGATACGAAGTCCGAGCTGGCGTTGCCTATGGTTGTGGGGGATGAGGTCTTGGGCGTCTTCGATGTGCAAGATGACGAGAGGGACGCCTTCACCCAAAGCCACCTCGACGTCTTGTTCACCCTCGTGGGTCAGATCGCGACGGCCCTGCAGAACGCCCGGTTTGTCGAGCGGATCGAGCAGAACCTGGCAGAGCTGAGCCTGACCCAGTTTTCTGTCGATCATGCGCCGGCAGCGATTCTTTGGATCCGCCCGGATGGCACGCTACACACCGTGAACGAGACGGCCTGTCAACTCTGTGGTTATACGCGGGAGGCCTTTCTCGCGCTGTCCTCCATCGCTAAGCTGGACCCGAACATGATCCCCCATGTCTGGGCCGCCCACTGGCGGAAGGTGCAGCAGGAGAAGCGTTTCACCATCGAGACGGAGTATCGGACCAGCGAGGGCAGGCTGATCCCCGTTGAGGCGACGGCTAACTACCTTGCCTATGGCGATCAGGAGTTCAACTGCATCTTCGCGCGCGACATCAGCGAGCGCAAAGAGGCGGCGGTGATGCAGGAGCACTTCCTGATGCAACTCAACACCGCGGCGCAGATCGCCGAGCAGGTCGGCGCCATCCTGGATCCGGATGAGCTGCTGGAGGCGGTCATCCCGCTGCTTAAGGAGCGGTTTCAACTCTACCACGCTCACATCTACGTCCTGCAGGAGACTGACCTCGTCTTGAAGGCCGGCTATGGCAGGATCGGTCGTATTATGGTGGAGCAAGGGCATCGAATCCCCCTCCGGCACCCTCGAAGCCTCGTTGCCCGGGCGGCACGGACCCGAGAGGCCGTCGTCGTCAACGACGTAAGCAAAGCCGACGACTTTCTGCCGAACCTTTTGTTGCCCAAGACAAGGTCTGAGGTGGCCGTTCCCATCGTGATCGGGGACGAGGTCCTCGGTGTCTTCGACGTCCAGTCGGAGGTGGTGGGCTTCTTCACAGCGTCGGACATCGATGTCTTTCGTACGCTCTCCGGTCAATTGGCCAATGCCCTCTATGCCGCCAACCTTTTTGAGCGGCGACGGCGGGCCGAACAAGAACTCCGCACCTCGGCCCAGACGGTACGCGCGATCTTCAATGCGATGACCGAGGGCATCATTGTGACCGATATGATGGGACGTATCCTTGAGGTCAACGAGGCCGCCCTCAGCCTCTACGGCTATGACTCTCAAGAGGCCTTAGTGGGTCGCAGCATGATGGAGCTCTTGACAGAGTCGGGATGGGAGAAGATGGCGGCGAACACGCAGGAGGCGCTGGCGTCCGGTCGGGCCGGTAGCCTTGAGACCAAGATGGTTCGGAAGGACGGCAGTTATTTCGACGCCGAGCAGAGCTCTGCGCTCCTTTGGGATCCACGGGACGAGGAGACTGAGGAGCCCCGTGGCATCGTTTCCATCGTCCGAGACGTCACCGCACAGAAACGGACTGCACGCGAGATCGCACGCTTCAAAGCCCTGACCGAGAACGCCGTCGACGCCGTCGTGATGGCTGACTTCTCCGGTCAGGTGACCTACGCTAATGAAGCTGCGCACCGGCTCTTCGGGCGTGGCGAGGCCTTGGCATCGCTGTTGGATAGGACGCTCTCGGATCTGTGGCCCGACGATGAGGTCGGCATCCTGATCGAGGAGGCCTTGCCCGCGGCCGGCGACGGTGGCTGGCAGGCAGAGGTGCGTCAGCGACGAGGAGATGGGACCGTATTCGACGCGGCTCTCACTATGTTCTCGGTGAAGGGGGAGACGGGCGTGCCGATCGGGGTCGCGATGATCGTCCGGGACATCACCCGCCGGAAGTTGGCTGAGGCGGAATTGCAGCAGTTCGCGATGCAGCTGCGGACCGCCGCCGATGTGTCGGCGAAGGTGACGGCGATCCTCGACCCGGTCTCTCTCTTGGAGTCGGTTGTGCCGCTGCTGCGGGATCGGTTCGGGCTCTATCACGTTCACGTCTACACCGCCGAGCCGGAATCGGGCGCATTGGTGATGCAGGTAGGGTCGGGCGAGGCAGGTCGCGTTATGCGCGAGCAGGGGCATCGCATCCCGATGGACAAGCGCCCCAGCCTCGTTGCCAAGGCCGCTCGCACCCGACAAGTTGTGTTGGTCGACGACGTGAGAGCGGAGCCGGCGTTCCTACCCAACCCGTTGCTCCCGGACACGCGCTCCGAGGTCGCGATTCCAATGGTCGCCGGGGATGAACTTATCGGCGTCTTTGACGTCCAGGATAGCGTCCCGTCCCGCTTCAGTGAGTCTGACGTTGACGTGTTCAGTGCGCTGGCGGTCCAGATCGCGATTGCATTGCGTAACGCTCAGTATTTCAACGAGATGGAGGCGGTCGCCGAGCGACTGCGCGAGGTAGACCGGCTCAAGAGCGAGTTCCTGGCGAACATGAGCCACGAGCTGCGGACTCCGCTCAACTCGATCCTGGGCTATGCCGAGGTTCTCTTGATGGGACTCGATGGTGACTTGAGCCCCGAGATGCAGGAGGACGTTGAGGCCATTTTCGACAACGGTCAGCAACTGCTCCACTTGATCAACGATATCCTTGACCTAACGAAAATCGAGGCCGGGCGGATGGCGCTGAGCCTCGAGCCGATCGATGTGCCGTCGCTGTTGGAGGAGGCTCGCAGCCACAACCTCGGCCTCATTCACAAGCGTGCCAGGCCCATTGAGCTCCAGGTGATGCAGGAGGAGGGGCTGCCCCAGGTCATGGCCGATCCGACGCGCATGGCGCAGATCCTGAACAACCTGATTTCGAACGCGATCAAGTTCACCGATGAGGGTACGATCGAGCTGCGGGCCTATTATGAGCCAGCACAGGGGCAGGTCTGTATCGAGGTCGCGGACGGCGGCGTCGGCATTGCGCCGGAGCATCTACCTCACCTCTTCGAGCGATTTCGCCAGGTCGATGGCTCCAGCACGCGGCGCGCCGAGGGAACGGGCCTGGGCCTTGCCATCACCAAGCAGCTGGTGGAGCTGCATGGGGGTGTTCTCAGGGTCGAGAGCGAGGTCGGAAAAGGCAGTGTCTTCACTGTGTGCCTGCCCGCCGTCGACGAGGAGACGTCCTGATATGTTGGCTTGCGCAATGCGGACGCCTCTCTCCACGTGTGATCCGCGACAGCAGGGGGGCGACGTGGGGTTGGACTCGGGCAGGCGAGCGCCATGACCACGCTGCTTTGTGGCGTTCGGTGCCTCGCGTGCCATCACACGGTGCCGCCGGATCCTTATCTCACGGCCTGTGATGCCTGCGGCAGCCCCTGGCTCGACGCGGTTTACGACCTGGAGGCCCTGCCGCCCGACTGGGCTGCCCAGCTGAAGGGGCGGGTCGCGAGTTTATGGCGGTATCAGGAGTTGTTGCCCTTCCAGGACGATGTCGAACCCTTGACGATGGGGGAGGGCTGGACCCCGGTGGTGTGGGCTGAGCGGCTGGCGCGCGAAACCGGGCATGAAGGAATCTGGATCAAGGACGAGCGCCAGCACCCCACGGGCTCGTTCAAGGATCGACAAGCCGCAATGGCGGTGAGCGCCCTGAGGGCTCAGGGCCTCAGCGAGGTCGTCCTGGCCTCCACGGGTAACGCAGCCGCAGCCTACGCTGCCTATTGTGCCCGTGCGGGGGTCAAGCTTTGGGTATTTGTGACCAGCAGCGTGCCCGCCGAGAAGATGCGCGAGCTGGCGCTCTACGATGCGGAGGTGATCAAGGTCAGCGGAACCTACGATCAGGCCAAGGCTGTCGCGAGCGACTTCGCCGAGCGCCGCGGCCTCGCGCTGGATCGAGGCGCTAAGTCGATCCCCTGCAAGGAGAGCATGAAGACGGTCGCCTTCGAGATCGCCGAGCAGTGGCCCAGGCGCTTGGCGGACCGGTGGGAGGCGCCCGATTGGTATGTGCAGGCGGTCTCTGGAGGCATAGGCCCCTTGGGTGTGCTGAAGGGGTTTGAGGAGCTGCACGCGGCAGGTCTCATCGATCGGGTGCCCAAGATCGCGGTGGTGCAGACCCGCGGGTGCGACCCTATGGTCCGGGCGTGGGAGCGTGGGCTGGAGGAAGCGGTGCCGATCGAGCAGCCGGACAGCTTGATCACCGTCCTGGCGACCGGAAATCCCGGGCGGGCCTATCGGTTTCTCAAGCAGGCCATGGAGCGCTACGGGGGCGCTATGGTCTCCGTCGACGATGGAGCAGCCTTCCGCGCGATGCGCCGTCTCGCCCGTATTGAGGGCATCTCGATGGAGCCCGCGGCCAGCGTCGCCTTCGCCGGCCTGGAGCAGTTATTGGCGCGGGGCGATATCAGGCCCGACGAGACCGTCGTGGTCAACTGCTCGGGCCACACCTTCAGCGCCGAGAAGTACGCGCTCGAAGACCGCTATATCCTCAACCTCTCGGTATCGTCGCCGAAGGCCGTTCGGCCCCCGGAGGGCTTGGCCACGACCTTGGAGGAGCTCGACGAGCGCATCACCACCGTCGTCATCATCGACGATAACGCCTACGACAGCCGGCTCATTCGCCGCTTCCTCGAGAACTACCGTCGATATCGGGTCTTCGAGGCGAATGAGGCCAAGGACGGGCTGGATCTCGTTCGGCAGCGTCGGCCCGATGTGGTCCTGCTCGACCTGATGATGCCGGACATGGACGGCTTCGCGGTCATGGATGCCTTGAAGTCAGATCCGCGAACGGCGAAGATTCCGGTGGTGATCGTATCGGCGAAGTCGCTCATGCCTGAGGAGCAGGCGCGGCTCGATGCCTATGCCGAATCTGTCTGGCAGAAGGGCAGCTTCAGCGCCAGGGACCTGGCCACCCACGTCGTGGGGCTCGTTGAGGAAGGCGAACGCACCGAGGCCCTAACGCCCGTCGCCTCGCCCTCATCCCGTCTCTCTGGCGGTAGGGGGCGCCGCGCGCAGTTTGGCCGCGTCAAACAGGAGAAGATCCTGGTGATTGACGACTACGAACCCGAGGCCCGCCTCATCCGCAGGCTCCTGGAGACGCGGCCTAACGTCAGTGTCTATGAGGCCTATTCTGGGGCCGAGGGGCTGGCCCTGGCGCGGGATGTGGAGCCGGACCTTATCATCCTCGATCTGATTCTGCCAGACATCGCCGGCGAGAAGCTCTTGGTCTTGCTTCGGGGCGAGGTCGGCACTCAGGAGACGCCGGTGCTCATCGTGACCTCCAGAGAGGACTTAGATGCAGAGACAAGGGCCCAGCTTGCCTCGAACGTCGACTCTATCTGGTTCAAGTCCGTGCTGGACCGCAGCACTTTCCTTACTCATGTGGAGACCCTTCTGTCGAGGTAGACGTGTCGAGAACAGTTCTGTATATTGAGGATCACTATCACAACCGGCGGCTGGTTCAGAAGATCTTGGAGGCGCAGGGATACTGTGTGGTTCTGGCGGAGGACGGGGCCACCGGCTGGGAGATGGTCCAGCGGTGCCGCCCGGCCCTGATCCTGTTGGATATTGCGCTGCCCGGGGAGCTGAGCGGGCTGGATGTAGCTGCCAGGGTCAGGCGTGATGAGGCACTGAAAGACACTTGGATCGTGGCCCTGACGGCATCGGCGATGAGCGGGGACCGCGAGCGCTTCCTCAGCCACGGCTGCGATGATTATCTGTCCAAGCCGATCCAGGTGCGGGAGTTGCTCGATAAGGTTGACGGCTTCTTCGAGAGCCAGGAGAGATCACCATGAAGAGAATCCTGATAATGGAGGACGATCCCTACCAGTCACGCTTGATGCAGCGCCTGCTTGAGCATGGCGGCTACGAGGTTATGGTCGCCGGCGACGGGGAAAGTGGCTTGAAAATGGCCTTGACCACAGATCCCGATCTGATTCTGTTGGATATGGGTCTACCCGATCTAGATGGTCAGACCGTAGCGGGGCTCATCAAAGGATCGTCTATGCTGGCCGAGACGCCGCTCGTCGCAGTGACGGCGTGGCCGCAGGATCTTGCCGCCGATATGGCGGAGGCCTATGGATGCGATGGGTACCTCTCGAAGCCCATCAGCGCCCGCATCTTTGCGGAGCAAATCGGCAGCTACCTCGACGAGGTCGAACCCAAACAAGCGGAGCGTTAGGTACGGCGCTGCACGCGCGGGGGGCGTTGATCCACCGATAGCCATCTCTACAACACTCAGCGCGACTTGGAGGGACGTCAAGCACAAGGAAGACTGGAGTCCGCGGATCCACGGAAGGGGACATCACTTGACTTTGCACTCAGACACGACAACGATCACATCAGAAGACATCAACACGAACGGCGGGGCTGAACGCGAGCTCGTGCCGGCCACCGAGTACACGGTCGAGGAGTTGACCACCGCCTATAATCAGACCCGGGTCGACTATATCGTTCCTATGCCCATGAATGTGGCGCGTCTGCAGGCCTATATTGGCACCTACGATTGCGATCTCACCCGTTCGGTCGTGGCGCGAGAGGGAGATCAGATCCTGGGCCTGGCGATGCTGGGCGTCAGGCCCGGGCATACGTGGATCACGCGCCTCGGTGTGTTGCCGGTGAAGCGGCGGAATGGCTCCGGCGAGCAGATGATGCGCTACCTGATCGACCAGTCGCAGAAACTGGGCGCCGAGCACATCATTCTCGAGGTGATCAAGAACAATGTGCCGGCACACACGCTCTTTCGGAAGCTGGGATTCGAGGAGACGCGGGAGCTTCTCATCCTCCGGCGTCCCCCAGGCCCGCCGAAGAACGAGGTGCCCCGGTACGAGGTCGCGCATGGGGATGAGGAGGCCGCGCTGGCGTTGCTTCGGCGGCGGCGAAGCACGCCCTCGTGGTTGGATGAGTACGATTCGCTGAAGAACGCGGGGGACTTAGCCTGTCTGGAGGTGACACTGGAGGACGGCAGCCACGGTTGGCTCGTCTATCAGCTCACAGTCTTCCAGTTGGGCCGACTGGTATTACAGACCGAGGAAGGAGACCCGGCCGTGGTCGCGCAGGTGCTAGCTCACGCGCTTCACAGCCGGCATCCGGCGCAGGACACCAAGACTGAGAACTTGCCGGCGCGCGATCCCCATCTCCCCGGCCTGCAGGCGGCGCGTTACATCGAGTCCTTCCGGCGGAT
This sequence comes from Anaerolineae bacterium, assembly GCA_049975205.1. Lineage (GTDB taxonomy): Bacteria > Chloroflexota > Anaerolineae > B4-G1 > SLSP01 > PWVB01. The sequence goes on from JBNGDL010000017.1 coordinate 34,623, forward strand.
CGAGATGCGGCTGGACCTCAGTTAATAGCCGCGTCGGCTCAATAGCCGCATCGGCTTAATAGCCGCATCGGCGCGGGGCACTTTGCCTAAGCATAGCAGAGGGCCAGCCGCGACAGGCGCGCTGGCCCTCTAGAGTTACGATCTAGGGCCTACCAGTTGTTCCGGTGGACCTTCTCCTCTTTGTAGCGATCGACGCGACCCTTCTCCTCGGCGGGGTGACCCACCGCGATAACGGCGAGGGGTACGTAGGGTTCTGGAATCCCGAAGAGCTCGGCGATGCCCTCGACCCGCTTTTCGTTGGGGTAGACACCCAGCCAAACGGTACCCAGGCCCATGGCGCGGGCTGCCAACAGCAAGTTCTCTATGGCCGCGGCGCAGTCCTGCTGGAAGTAGCTGGACGACGTTGCCGTATCCCCGACGACGATGATGGCCATAGGGGCCTCGGCCAGCATCTTAGAATAGGGGTGCGCTTCCATGATCCCGTTGAGCTGGGCGCGGTCGTCGACGACGATGAAATGCCACGGCTGGCGATTGTTGGCCGACGGCGCGTTCATCGCCGCTTCGAGCAGCGTCTTCAGATTCTCCTCTGAGACCGGCTGCCCCGTGTACTTGCGAATGCTTCTGCGGGTGAAGATCGTTTCTAGGGCGTCCATTGTGTTCTCCTTTGTAAGGTCAGTAAGTGTAACCATGCTCTGCGACCGGGGCCGATCTGCGGTCGACACCGACTCTCTTAATGCGCTGCTCGGTTGACCGATCAGCCAAGGTCGCCTCGACCACTAAGGCCTGAAAGGCACCGCGATCACGCGCCTGTCCACCGCTGCGTGTAAGTCTGCCAGCCACGTCTGGGCCGTGTCCACGGCCTCCGCCAAGGGGATGAGCTCGCGCTCCTTCTGGTCTCGGAGTTTGAACTCGACCGCCTGCTCCGCCAGTCCACGTCGCGCAACCGTGATTCGCAACGGCAGGCCGATGAGGTCCGCATCGTTGAACTTGATGCCCGGGCTCCGATCACGGTCGTCGTAGAGGACCTCCACGCCTGCCGCCACGAGGTCGTCATAGAGCCGGTCTGCGACGCCCTGCGCCTCGCTGCCCTCAGGCCCCAGCGTGATGAGGTGGATGTGATAGGGAGCGACGGTGACCGGCCAGATCAGGCCATAATCGTCGTTATGCGTCTCTGCGATGCAAGCCAGCGCCCGGCCAATCCCGATGCCATAGGAGCCCATCACGACGGGGTGCTCTTCGCCGGCCTCGTCGACGTAGGTTGCCCCCATTGCCTCGCTGTAGCGGGTGCCGAGCTTGAAGATGTTACCCACCTCGACCCCGCGCTCCGCGCGCATCGGCGTCCCGCAGTCGGGGCAACGATCGCCCTCCTGCGCGGCGGCAATGTCGCGGACCAGGTCGGGTGCGAAGTCGCGCCCGACGTTGACGTTGACCAGGTGGTACCCCGGCTCGTTCGCGCCCGCGACCAGGTTGGGCGACGCTGCGACGGCGTCGTCGACCACGACAACCACCCGGTCGTCGATGCCGATGGGCGAGCCGTAGCCGGGCTCGGCCCCGACCGTGCGGATCTCGGCTTCCGTGGCAGGACGGAGCTCCTTCGCCTTGGCGGCGTTGGCCAATTTCGTCTCGTTGACGTCCATATCGCCTCGGACCACGGCGAAGACGAATCGCTCAGCGTCCTCGCCTTCTGCGTTGACCGTCGCGATCATAAAGACGGCTTTGGCGGTCCGCGACGGCGGGATCTTGAGGAAGGCGGAGAGATCCTGGATCGTCGTGACGCCGGGGGTCGGGACTTTCTCGACGGGCTTGGGGCTCTCGGCCTCGGCATCAGGCTTTTGGAAGCGGGCCACCTGGCGGTTGGCTGCATAGCCGCACTCATCGCATAAGAGCAGCGTGTCCTCGCCGATGGGGGTCAGAACCATAAACTCGTGGGCCATGCTTCCACCCATCATCCCGGTGTCTGAGCCTACCGCAATGGGGTCCAGTCCACAGCGGTGAAAGATGTTGAAGTAGGCTTGGAAGTGTGCGCGGTACTGCGCGTCCAGGCCGGCCTCGTCGATGTCGAGGCTGTAGCTGTCCTTCATCACAAACTCGCGAACTCGGATCAACCCTGCTCGGGGCCTGGGATCGTCCCGCCACTTCGTCTGGATGTGGTAGACGAGCGCCGGTAGCTGGCGGTAAGAGTGAATCTCCTGACGCAAAAGGTCGGTGACCGCCTCCTCGTGGGTCATCGCGAGCACCATATCCCGATCGGTGCGGTCCTTGAAGCGTCCCAGCTCCGAGCCTATGGCATACCAGCGTCCGGTCTCCTGCCAGAGCTCGGCGGGATTGACCACAGGCATCGTCAGTTCCTGCCCGCCGATCGCATCCATCTCCTCGCGCACGATCTGCTCGATCTTGGTGAGGGCCCGGTGACCCAGGGGAAGCGCACTGAAGATTCCGGCGGCGTGTTGGCGGATGAATCCCGCGCGGAGCAGCAGTTGATGGCTGGCCACCTGAGCTTCCGAGGGCGCTTCTCGGAGCGTGTTGCCAAAGAGGTTGGTCATTCGCATCTTGCGCGTCTTCCTTTCACAGTCGGTGATGGATCGTGGGGGCAGTATTCCGTCGCGGTGCTACCGGCTTACCGTTTCTTGAGGTGCTCTTTGATCAACCTAGCTGTCTCTCGGGCCCCCAGCATGACGTTCTGGACGCCACCGCCGCTCTTGCTCTGCGATCCGGCAAACCATAGTCCCTCAATGGGGGTCTCGTGGCCGGGCGCCTCCTGCCCAAGTATGGGAGCGTGGCCGCCGAAAGCGTGATGCTGTTGGTGGGTCCGAGTCCGGAACTCCTCCGGCGTTAACACTACCTGGGTCTGGATGTGATCTCGGAGGTCGGGGATGACCGTCTCGGCCTGTGCCAGCAGCTTGTTGACCAGGCGTTTCTGCTGCTCCTGCCACGACCCCTGACGCAGTTCGTTGGGCGCAATGGTGTATATCGTGAGGGCGTGGTGACCCGGCGGCGCCATATCGGCAGAGTGCAGGGAGGGAATGTAGATCAGGAAGCCGTCCTCTCCCTCGTGGTAGTCGCCACGCAGGCAAGCGGCGACCGCCCCCTCGATGTCATAGGTGCCATAGTAGTAGACGAGCGCCCCAGGCTGGTAGGGTCGAGGATCCATATCGATGCCCAGTTGGATCATGAGGACCGACTCCATCAGCTTCAACTCGTCAACTTGGAATGCGAGCGCCGCCGGCAGATATTGGCGACCGACGAGGCCGAAGAAGGTCTCTCGAGCGCCGCCGGTGGCGATCACGATGTCGGCTGGCTCGATCCGCCCGCCCACCAACTGAACACCCCGAACGCGATCGGCATCTATGCGGATCTTCTCTACGGCGCTGCCTGTGTAGATCCGCCCGCCGTTCTCGCGCACTACGTCGGCAACGGCCTCAACCAGCGTTCCGCAGCCATCCCGGATGAAATGGTAGCTAGGGCGTTTGCCCGCGCCGGAGACGCGACGCGGTATTCGCTGATCGAAGCTGTTCTCAACATTCAGAATAGGAATCCCCAGCGCCGAGAAGCGGCTGGGACGGACGACGAAGTCGGCGAGGATGGAGGTGAAGACGGCCTTAAGCCGTGGGTCCACGAAGAAGTGGTCCATCAGCTTCTCCGCTGACCAATCCTTCTTCGATTTGACGCGGTTCCAGGCGCGCCACATCCGCAGCTTCAAGAGGGGTTTCAGCGGCGCCGGTGCGAGGTCCGCTCGCACACTCAGAGAGAAGAGGGACATCATCTGCCTGTAGAAGCGGTAGTAGCGATCGATACCGCTCTCCTCCACGGGGAAGAGGCCCTTCAGACGCTGCCGTCGCCAATTAGGTCCCTCGTAGTCCTCCGGCTTCTGGAGGTCGAAATCAGGGAAGACGTAACGTCGATCGTCCATCTTCAGCGGGACCTTGCCGGAGACGTCCAGCTCCTTGAGGATGTTGCCGGCCCGCTCGTCGGGCGCGAAGCCCTCGAGCAGCAGCGGTCCTAGGTCCCAGCGGTACCCGTTCTGTCTGAGGGTGGCGGTGACACCCCCAATCTCGGGAAATTGCTCGAAGACCGTGACGGGGAATCCGTCTCTAGCGAGATAGGCTGCCGCGGTCAGGCCGGACATGCCAGCGCCGATGACCACGACCTTGGGTCGCGTTGTCGTCTTTCTTGCCATCGTTGAGCTTCACCTCACCTTGAAGAGCAGAACCAACAGAATCGGTGTGCCGATAGCTTGGAGTAACACAAACCGTACGAGGACCTGCGTGTTGGACCATCCCAAGGTGTGCCGTACGTGGTCGTGCAACGGGTAGCGCACCGACTTGAAGATGCTGATTCGGAAGAAACGCAGGAGCGCCACCTTGAGAAGACCCGTTGCGCCATTGACCAGGACGACGCCCGTGACGACAAAGATCAAGAAGGGGTTTCCCGAGGCCATCACGAGCATGCCCAGCAGGAGCCCCATCGGCCTGGAGCCAGCATCGCCCATCAGCACGGCGCTGGGTAAGCTGTTATACCAGAGATAGCCTGCCAGGCATCCAACCATGATGAAGGCCAGCAGTGCCCAGTTTGCCCCCTCGGGGTAATGCGGCACCAGGAGGTAGTTGGCGATCCCCTGATGCCCGACGATGCCATAAAGGATGCCGCCCAGATAGATAAAAGCCAGGATCGAGAGGCTTGCCGAGAGCCCGTCCACGCCGTCCGTGCAGTTGGTAGCGTTGATCATCAGCCAAAGGATGGCGGTCGCTAGAGGAATGAAGACCCAAGGGCTCAAGACGAACTCGGTCTTGATCAGTGGCAGCCAGATGCGGTACTCGTGAAACTGACAGAGCGTGATCGCGCCGAGGAGCGAGATACCCAGGTCGACGGCGCCCAAGACGTATTCGTTGTATCCGCCGTTCTTGTCATCGAGGTAGCCCTCGATCATCGAGAGCATCAGCACGCCGAGGGCACCGAGGTAGTGCCAATCAAAGGGGATGACCAGGAACCCCGCGACCGCGAAGATCAACATAAAGACGATGCCGGCCCCTACGGGTTTGCCTCTCGACTCCTCCGCGTTGACAGCATTTTCCCGTCCCCGATCGTGGGGCAATCTGTTCCACACTTTAGGCAACATAAACCACGTGCCGAAGGCAGCGATAGCCGTCCCCATCCCGGCTAGGAAGATATAGGAGTTGAAGAGTCGGAAAGGGCCGTAGATCTCTGTCAGGTACTGACTAAGCCAAGGTAGCAACCGTGTTCTCCTTTCAAGCTGATCCTGCAGCCATTAGCGCAGGTGTCTCGCACACAGTATCGTGGGTGTTTGCGGCACCTACAGGCAGGATCAGGCGGCTATCAACCGCAGCATGTCAACCGCCATTATACCAGAGACGCTCTCAGCGCCTACCGTGCCAGATGCCCCGATCGGATCGCGTCCAGTGTCGCCTGGAGGAAGGCGATGCTCTTGCGCGTATTTTTGCGGAAGTCGCCGGCCCCTTCGAACTCACTATAGACTGGGCCCTGGTAGCCCTGGGCCACCAGCGCCTCGAGCAACCAGCGGAGCGGCAGATCGCCCTCACCGGCGGGCACAAAGCTGAAGCCTTCCTCTGTCCACGTGCCGTCCTTGATGTGAACGTTGACGGCATAGGGTAGCACGGCCTCGAAATCGGCAAGAACCTCGTCGGGATCGTGCCCGGCCCAGGCGAAGTTGCCCGTATCGATGGTGAATCCGAGATTGGTGGCGTCGACCTCACGAACAAGGCCAACCAGCTTGGGCCCGTCGTTGATCAACCGCCCGTGGTTCTCGATGCCCAGCGTGACACCAAGCTTCTCCGCCTCCTCACAGGCGGCTCGGAAGGCGGCTACGATGTGAGGGCGTACCGCCGCTAACGAGATGTCCGGCTTCGCATCGCCCACGAAGGCGCGTACGACCGGAATCTCCATCTCGGCGGCAGCACGACAGGTCCTCATCAGTCTCGCGATCTCGACCTTCAGGGCCTCTTCCTGGGTCTGCGCAAAGTCACAGTAGCCACTCAAGCTGCCGATGGCGAGACCCGCGTCCGCGGCCCAGGCTCGGATCTGGGGAGCCGTGTCGCCGTCGAGGCTGATGCTGTGGTGGCGCTCCGCGTTCCCGTTGATCTCAACACAGGTGCCGCCCATCGCTGCGAGCTCCTCAAAGACCTGCGGCAGTGGGGTTCCGCTCCATCCGAGGCTGACAGCTCCGACCCGATTCATCGCGTCTCTCCTCTGCGTTCCGTTGTGGCTCGGTCTTGCTGCGCCCCGATGGTCGCGCTCGCTGCCGAATAGCGCTCGAAAACCTCGAGAGATGCCTGCACAAAGTCCCCGATCTCGACGGGCTCCAATATCTGATCGAAGTGATAACAGAGCAAGGTCTCGCCGTACCCCTCGACGCAGAGGTCGGGGTGCGCTTCGTGGAAGGCGATGAGGTCGTCGGTGTAGAGGTCCTCCACGGCGCGCCGGTCCTGCGCAATGACGTGGAACTCCTCGCCAAAGGATGGGTGGTCCGGGAAGCGGGCCCCCGCCGTCTCCAACAGACGTTCGCGCAGCTCTTTATCGCGGGCGTTCTCGATCATTCGATCGAAGCTTAGCTCGGACATGGTGGAGAACCCCGGCAGCGTCAGAGCCCGCGAGGCCCCCGACGCTTCAGGGGCCTCGGACAACGCTGGCGTGAGGCGCGCAACCGTCTGAAACCAGCTGCGGGTGAAGCGCCCAAAGGGGATCGTGAAGACATACTCGAAGAGCACGACATCGACGGGGCCGGCGGCCGTCGGAAACTTGCCGGCCAGCGGATGCTGGACTGAACCCGTCTCGCCTTGGTTGTAGAGCAGGAAGTGGCCCGTCTGCGTCAATACACGGGACTTGCTCTCCTCCGATGGCGAGAAGCCAAGCTCCTCGGCCTTCGCCTGGACCCGCCGAACGCGGCGCCGCTCGGCCTGGTCCTGGATCAGGCCCCACAGAAGGGCCAGGACGACGATCAGGACGACCACAGTAAGGATCGGCATAGCTCTTTCCTTTCTCGGTTACGTTATCGCATCGACAAAGGCGTGCAGGTTCTTGGCGGGTGTGCCCGGTGGGATATCGCATCCGCTGCTCAGGATCCAGCGCGGCGCGACCCTGCTTCTCGCCGTCTCCAGGGCCCTGGTCGCAGCGCGCACATCAGCGCAGCTGCCGAATCGGAACACAGCGCTCGGATCCAGGTTGCCTCGGAGGACAGCTCTGTCATCGGTGACCCTCACTGCGGTTGCTGCCGCCACCTGATAGTCGATATCGACCCACGTGGCACCGGTTGTGAGCACGTCCTCCAGGATTGGGAGCACGTTGCCGCAGATGTGCAGGCCCACATGATCCCACCCCGCGGCCCGGAGGTGAGCGATCAGCTCCTGGTGATGGGGAAAGACGAGCGCGCGATAGAGCTTGGGTGAGATGAAGTTTGGAGAACACGTTGCCTCTCCAAGAATCAGCCCGTGGGCGCCGCTCTGCACAAGCCAGGACCCTAGGTGACGCGCCAATTCCGTGGTGAAGTCGAGCACGCCAGCCACGGCCTGTGGATCCGTGAGCATAGCCATGAGCAGCGCCTCCACGCCGCACAGCTGAGACGCGATCAGCAACGGGCCTCGCAACGTGGCCAACACAAAAGCCTCACTGCCAATCTCGCCGACGACGGTTTGAACGGCCTCGTAGAAGAACGGCATCCGCCCCTCTGCTGCCGGATCCCGAGTTGTCAGCCTCCGCTGCAGCGCCTCGACGGCGTCTCGATCGCCGATCTCGGTGATGATGGGATCGCGAAGGATCGGAGCGCCATCGCGAGGCTGTTCGACCCTCGCGCCAAGGGCCTCAGCCTCGCCGGTCACACCCAGGGACAACTGCACCCCATCGTAACCAAAAGTACGGTAGCCCTTCACAATCACATCGGCCATGGTCCGCGCGGAGTTGAAGAAGTCGCCCAGGGCGACATCGAAGACGGATGGGAGCCCGCTGTGCAAGATGGGTAGGCAGGGCAACCGGTCCGTCGGCCGTCCTGCGAGGTTAGCCAACAGGCGCTCCTTACCCGTCATCGCGCGTTGTCATCCATATCAAGGACATCGAGAGCAGCGACATGATGAATGAGCTCAGCCGGCCACAGATGGGGAGTCGGTCCGGAGTCAGGCTAATCGACCCCCATCGCTTTCAGGTTATCGTAGCTGATCTTCAGGCTCTCAAAGGGGTCGCGACGGCAGCGGTCCTGTTCGATGGCGTACCACTCAACACCGGCGTCTGCGCAGGCCTTGAGGATACCCGACCAGTTGAGGTTGCCCTCACCGATCTCCGCCATGATCTGCTCGCCTTCGTGGATGACCATGTCCTTGAAGTGGATCACCGGCATGCGACCTGCCAGCTTCTCGATCCAGGCGATGACATCGGCACCCCCGTGTTGGACCCAGTAGGTGTCGAGCTCGGCCATGAGGTAGCGGGGGTCGCTTTCGTCATAGATGATGTCGAGCCCTGTCCGGTCGCCGAATCGGGCGAACTCGAAGCTGTGGTTGTGATAGGCGAAGGTCAGGCCGGCGTCGGCCAGCTGCTTGCCGATCTCGGTAGCGTCCTTTGCGAATCGCTTGAAGCCGTCGGCGCCGCCCTCTCTGTAAGCAGGCGGCATGCTCCCGATGGCCACATTGGCGCACTCCCACAGCTTATGCTGTGCAACTGCCCCCGTCATATCGTTCTGCAGATAGTCAAAGCCAACGTGAGTGTTGCAGATCGTCAGGCCGAAGTCGTCCACGACGGCTTTCACATCCTCGTGGGCGATGGGCCCGATGGCCGAGATCTGGACGGCGGTGTAACCGATGTCGCGGACCTTGCGCATGCTGGCTCGGAAATCAGCCAGCGTCTTCGTATACTCTCGGATGGTGTAGAGTTGAGCAGCGAGTTTGGAATGTGCCATCGGGTGTGACTCCTTCGTGTGTGCTGAATAGGGGTTTACTAGGGCACGAGCGGTAACTTGGGATGGTAAGGCTCCACCCATTGCTTCAGGCTCTCAGCGTCCTCCAGGAACTGCTCAGGCGTATCGCCACGGACGAACTCGAGGAGGGCGTAGTGGTCGCGATCGGAGTGCGAGATGACGCGGAGGTAACGCGTCCAGGCATCCTCCATCTTTGACAGCGGGTGCCGCTCAGACTTGGCGTCGACAAGGCGCGTGCCGGTCACGTGGATGTTGGCCAGCCAAGGTTGCAGCCGCTTGATGCCGGTGACGTTTTCCTGGATGGAGGCCCCGGCCGGGGGCTGCCAGTACGTCCGCACATCGTCGTGGGCGACCGCGTGCAGCAGATCGAGAGCCGAGGCATAGGTGTCCGTCAATGTGTTCGCGTGGAACTCATAGGCGATGACCAAGCCCGCTTTCTCGGCCTCGTCGGCGATCCGACGGGAGTCCTCGACGACGCTCTGGCGGTAGGCCTCATTGGCCTCTTGGGAGCCTCGCATACCGGCCCAAACGCGAATGACCGGGGTGCCCAACGCCACAGCGGTCTCGATGACGGCGGCGAATGAGGCCGATGCGGGATGCCCTACCCGATAGTAGGAGCCATAGGACGGGGTCGAGAGCCCGGCATCGAGCGTCATCTGGTGGACGGCGCGCGCGGTGAGCACCTCGCCGTGGGGTACGTGGACATCGCCACCCCACTCGATGGCGTCGAGCCCCGCGTGGGCTACAAGATCGACGATGGACGCGGGCTTCATCTTGCGAAAGGTGACGGAGACCAACCCTGTCTTGAGCATTCGGACTCCTAACGATGCCGCACTTGGCTTCCATACAGCAGCCTAGCGAAGGCATTAGCTTGTCTGGGCGTAATCATATATCAGTCCAGGTAGAAAGCCTAACTCTCGCCTTCCTTAGGTCGTCAGTGCGATCTGAGCCACGCTTCTAGGAAGTCCAGCACGCGCTCGGTGTTCTCCCTGCCTACGTCGGCTGAGGCGTGCACGCGAGGGTCGGCGCCGACGAGGCCGTAGCACGGGTGGCCCTCGTGTTCGGGCCCCATCCAGTTATGGACCGTCTCGTCCATATCGACGTCGTCCACCGCTCCGCGCCGCAGCCGCTCTGCATCGACCAGCTCTGGCAATAGGTAGAGCATGAACGAGGTCTCGACCTTCGCCGCGTGGTCACCCTCTCCGCCGGGTACCTGGTTCTCGATGAGCGCGAGGACCGACATCGTGCCGCCCTCTTCGAGATAGGCTGCCCGTGCCGCATCCAAATACTCGGGACGGTTGGGGTAATGCCCTGAGAGCAGGATCGCCTTCTCGTACCCATCCCGCTCGAAGCCGTGAAGCAGCTGGGTCACAATCCGTATCATCGGCGCCCCGTCCACCATGAACGAGCTGGGCCAGTCCTCGTGGCCCCCGCCCGATCCGAAGTAGATCGGCGGGTAGACCAGGCCGCCGACCCGTGCAGCCAGGCCCACCAGTTGCTCGTGGGCCTTTAGGGTGTCGAGGCCCACCGGATTGTGATACCCGTGCCACTCCACGGAGCCGAAGGCGGCATAGATCGCGGGATTCGCCGCTCTAGCGAGCTCGATCTCCTCGGGGCGCATGCGCTCCAATCGTACCTCCCACTCCAGATTATCCGAGAATCGGGCCATGGCTCACTCCTTTCGATTCGTTGGTAGGTGACGGGCTATGCAAGGAACGCGGCCCGCTCCCGGCTGATCGACCATTTGAGAGGCTCTCCTCTCAGATACCGCTCGCACTCCTCTATCATATAGCGACCCATGCGTCGGCACTCATGATGCATCGAGCCCGCGATATGAGGGGTCAAGACAACGTTGGGCAGCGTGTAGAGCGGGGAGCCCTCCTCAGGGGGCTCGGGTTCGGTCACGTCGAGGACCGCGTATAGGTCTGGTCGTTGTTGAAGGACGGCAATCATCTCGTCCTCGCGCACGACGCCGCCGCGAGCGGTGTTGATGAACGTGGCGCCTTCCTTCATCGAGGCCAGGTGGTCGCCGGTGATCATGCCCAGAGTTTCGGGCAGTTCCGGTGTGTGAAGGGAGACGACGTCAGCCTGTTGGAAGATCTCGTGCAGGTCCACGAGCTTCACCTCTAGTACCGCCGCGTCCCCAGCCGTGACGAAGGGGTCGTAGGCAACGACCCTGAGGTCGAAGGGCTTCAGTCGCTCTGCGACCAGTCTGCCGATCATGCCCAGCGAGACGATGCCGACGGTGCTCTGATAGGCGCCAGGTACGGGGACTTGGTCGATCCAGGCCTGCTCTCGCTTGATGGTGAGGGCGTGATACCAGCCGCGCTTGAGGCTGAAGAGGATCTGCGCCAGCGCATACTCCGAGACGGGCACGGCATTGGCGGCCCAGGCGCTGCAGATGACGATGTCGCGATCCCATGTCGCCTCGGTGACGAAGCCCTTGATCGAGCCGGACCCGTAGAAGACGACTTTGAGGCTGGGCGCAGCGGCGAGAAAGGCCTCGTCCAGTGTTGCCATTCCCCAGCCCGAAAAGATCACATCGATATCGGCCAGGACCGCGGGGTCCCCGTGGACGCTTGCCGCTGTCTGTGGAGGCGCGATGATCTCCACGAGAGCGTCGATATCTGCCCGCTCTGGCTCCCCGTAGATCTTGTCGTAGGCGTCTGGGTTGAGAAGGTAGATGGCCTTGAGCATGGCGTTTTTCCTTTCCGCTTGGGGCCCCGATCCCTCGTCAGCGATATCGGCGCGCGATGTCCGCAACGAGCGCGAACTTCTCCTCGGTCACGCCGGGTGGACAGGAGTCTGAGTTGGCGAGGATGAAGGGACCGCCTCGCCCCTCCTCGATCACGTGCTCGACGTAGGGCTCCAACGCATCCGGCGACAGGGCCAGGAACCTCGTGGGCTCGATGCCACCGATGATGGCGAAGTCGCTGCCCACCAAGTCGCGGGCCTCACCGATGGTGATGTTGCCCGTTGGGGGAGGCGATATCGATTCCACACCAAAGGCGCCGGTGGCCTTGATCTCGGGCAGGATGTGGCGGAGATGACCGCACGCGTGCTGGATGTAGTGCATGTCGTTTGCAGCCAGGAGCGTGCACCATTTTTCGATCTCCGTCCCGATATAGCGCCGGTACTGGCGCGGTGAGTAGTTCTGCGTGCTCGAGTCCTCCCAGGTTAGGTAGTAGGTGTAGAAGCCGGTCTCCATCGACAGTTGGGCGGCCTGCACGTCATTGGCGACCATGGCCTCCCAGAGGGCCTCCACGGTCTGGGGATAGTCCTGAAGGGCGTAGACCAGCTCCTCTGTGCCCGCATCGTGCTCGACGAGCGTCTGATAGGCGGACTTTCCCCGAGGGATCAGCATACCGATGGACAGCCCCTCGCGCCCGTCGCCGGCTAGGTGCTCGCGCACCGGCGTCAGATCCACCTCAAAGGAGGTGTGCTCCTCGATCCACAACTGGATCTCGTAGTCCTCCGCGGTTTTCAGAGGGTGCTCGATGAGGAAGTCCGTGTTGCCTTCTGGGCTGCGGCGTCTGATCTCGCGCAGGGTCCCGACCGGCGTGTGCATCTCGACACAGACGTCGCGTCCCGCCGCGTGCGAGGTCACCTCCATCGCTTTCGGGGGGATGGCGCGCACCGGACACGGGGCGCCTCGCCACAGGGGTGTCGCTCCGATGCGCTTGTGGAAGGCAAGCTGCCCCGCCTGTTGAACGTGGACCGGGAAGCTCTCCCAAACGTAGGCCAGGAAGGGGCTGAAGGGCAAGTGATCGACGGATTGGCGCGTCAGGGCTGCCACGAGGCGATCGTGGGAGGATAAGGATGATGTCATGAGCTCTCTCGTTCTAGCCTCCTAGAGCCACCCAGTCATCTGGGCGAGGAGGCGGGTATACGCAACGAAGTCAGGCCAGGCAATATCGGGTGGGACGCCATGGTCGCAGCCGGGAATGAAGCCGCCCTCTTCCAGGAGCGGCGGGACGACCCGCTCGAGCTCGGCGCGCATAACGTCACCGCCCTTGGCCAGCGCGCGTTTGTCGATGCCGCCCCGGAAGGCGATCTGCGTGCCGTAGCGGCGGCGGTAGTCCACGATGTCGTTCCCTGCTGCGACCTCCATCGGCGAGCAGGCGTCGACCCCGGCCTCGATCCAGAGCGGCAGGAGTTCGCCATTGTAGCCATCGGAGTCGAGATCGATCACAGTCTCGGGGCTGGCGGCTCTGATCGCGGCGATCCAGCGCTCCCAGGCAGGCATGAGAAACCGCCGGACCATTTTGGGCGAGATCATGCTGTGCATCTTGTAGGCCATGTCTTCGTTGAAGACGATGTGGTCCGGCGGCGCCAGCTTGAGGATTGGTTCTAGCGTCTGGAGCATGAAGTCCGTCCAAAAGGCAGCCATCTCCTCCACGAACTCCGGTTCGTCCGCCATCAGTAGGCAGAGGCCCTCCATTCCACACCACTCGCGCAACTGCCAGAACGGGCCGCTGAAGGCGATGGAGGCCACGTCGTCGCGCTCTCGGATCTCCGCGCAGCGGGCCTCGAAATCTTCTGGAAAGCGCGCCGGATCTTCGGGGTCGTACCGCCACCGAATCTTGGTCTCCCAGTCCTCACGACTCTGTACCGGGAAGCTGTGCCACTTTCGGGTGACGAAGTCCTTGGCCTGGCGGATGTAGGTGTAGTCGTAGGCATCGGAGATCTCGGTAATCGCCCCCATCCAGTCCTGGACGATGGTGTGACCATCCCGGTGCTCGAGTACTTTCTCCTCGAAGGTGGGGATCATGATGAAGGAGACGCCATAGTTCACGCGAGGCTTCGTCTCCTCCCTCTCGATGCCTAGGATACCCATCAGGTGATCGTACCACGAGACGCCTTCTGGCAGACCCTGTTCATGCCAGGCGGCCAACGTAGACTCTCTGGGCCCACCCGGCTGCAGCGGCACCTTGTCGGGGCTCCCGAAATGCATCGTCTCCAGGAAACGTTGGCGTGGCGTCACGTCGAGGTGTCCCGAGCCCGGACGCTACTCACGCGCCCTCGCATCGGCACGCGCCCGGATCAGCACCCGCGTCGGATGGACCTCGTCCTCGAGCGTCAGCGGCATGGGCTCCCCTTGGATGAGCGACCTCAGGACCATGTCGAGATAGCGCTTGCCGGGCCCGGCAATGTGGAGAGGGCCTCGGTCCTCGTTGTTCAGGACCAGCCGGCTCCTAGTGCCGCCGTCGACGGCCTCGACGAAGCCCTCGGTGCCGAAGATGCGGAGCGCCTCATTCCCCCAGAGCCCGAAGGCCGGCGGGTTCAGGTAGTTGCAGATGACGGCGGCGACGCCGCCGTTGTCGAGGCGCATCATCATCGAGGTGGCCATCCGCAGCTCTCCCTCTTCGGGATTGCCGAGCTTGGTCTGGACGGCCCAGATATTGGGGACTGTCGTCCCTGCGACTTTCGTCCCCGCGACATGCTCCACGAAGCGTAGGGCGTGGACCCCCACCTGGAGTAAGAGGCCACCATCAACGTCCTCGTCTTGGGGGCGGCGGTCGTGATAGGGATACGATTTCTGGGCGAGGACCTGAACCACGGTGCCGAGGGTGCCGGCCTGCACCAACTCGCGCATCGCGAGGTAGGGTTGCTCGAAGGCGGTGCCCGCCATCTCGTGGAACACCTTACCCGTCCGGTGGGCCGTAGCCAGAATCGCATCAAGTTCTGCCTCTGTCATCGCGCAGGGCTTCTCGGCGTAGACGTGTTTCCCGGCCTCGAGGCTCCGGATCGCCTCCTGGGCCTGGTCCCGACGGCGCGGCGAGCAGAGAGAGACCAGATCCACACGCCCGTCGGCGAGTAAGGCGTCGAGCGTGTCGTAGTGCCGGATCGTGTCGTCGTCCTGGAGCGGCGGCGGGAGAGCCTCGCGGTCGAAGGCTGCCGTCGCAACGCACTCGGCAAGCGGGTGGTCGATCAGGGCGCGTTGAATCTGGTGTCCGTTGGTGCCGTAGAGGCCGATTCTCACCTTGTCCACTTGATCGTCTCCTTGTCGTGGGCTCTCGGTTTGTTCTGCTCTGACACGTTGATGGGCGATTTGGGGCGCTCTCAGCTGTCGCGTCACTCTAGCATGGGTGATTGCCTTGTCAAGGGATATCACTTGACCCAGGTGCAACCCACCTCCCGCAGCCAGGATCGTGGCGTGGGCGAGGATCGACTGCTCTCCGGGCGGGAAGCTGCGTCAGGGCGTGCGGTGGGTCGCACCTTGACGTGGGCTGGACTTGACGAGTTGCTGTATCTGAGGATGATTGTGGGGGGTGAGGGGGATGATAGGGTGGACCGGACCTCCGCAGTTGGCGGATCGCGTCCTTATACACGTAAGGAGAAGTGGAATGTCAAATAACCTTGCTGAGACGATCAGGGACACTCGTTTCCATCGGTTCGAGATCAAACTTGAGGGGGAGCTCGCCCAGCCAGGGCAGGACATTGTGGCCCGGCAGGTGCGCCATAAGTTCCTCTTCGGATCCAATGCCTTCTGGCTGGCTCACCCTCTCCCCAGTGACTGGCGGGCACCGCTGGAAGAGGCGTTCCTCGGCCTCTTCAACGCCGGCACGCTTCCGTTCTATTGGGGCCGGTACGAGCCCGAGGAGGGGCGACCTCGCGAAGAGGCTGTCATGGACGCTGCGCGTTGGTGCACAGAACATGGGATCACGACGAAAGGACACCCGCTGTGCTGGCATACGGTTTGCGCCGACTGGCTCCTCAAGTACGACAACGACACCATCCTCGAGAAACAGATGGCGCGGATCACGCGGGAGGTCTCTGCCTTCCGCGGGTTCATCGACATGTGGGACGTGATCAACGAGGTGGTGATCATGCCCGTCTTTGACAAGTATGACAACGCCGTCAGCCGCATTGCCAATCACATCGGTGCCGTGGAGCTGACGCTGCGCGTCTTCGAGCAGGCCCGGGAGGCCAATCCGGAGGCCACGCTCCTGATCAACGACTTCGACCTCTCGCCGGCCTACGAGGCGCTGTTGGAGGAGCTGCTGGCGCGCGATTGTCCGATCGACGCTATCGGCCTGCAGACGCATCAACACCAGGGCTATCGCGGCGCCGACTATATGTCCGACGTGATCGACCGCTTCGGTCGCTTTGGCAAGCCGCTTCATTTCACGGAGAACACGCTCGTCTCGGGTGAGCTGATGCCCGGTGACATCGTCGACCTCAACGATTACCAGGTGAGCGAGTGGCCCTCCACACCCGAGGGCGAGGCGCGCCAGCGCGACCAGGTCGAGGAGATGTACAGCACGATCTATGCTCGTCCCGAGGTCGAGGCCATTGTCTGGTGGGACTTCATCGACGGTGGTTGGCTCAACGCCCCCTCGGGCCTCCTGCGCAGAGACCTCACACCGAAACCCGCCTACACGCGTCTTAAGGAGCTGATCCACGGCGACTGGTGGTTCCAGGAGCAGACCATCCCCGTAGGCCCCGATAGCGCCGTCGTGCTGACGGGGCCCGAGGGCGACTACGAGATCGTC
>JBNGDL010000017.1:51153-67873 GCA_049975205.1 Anaerolineae bacterium
ATGGTAACGTCGTGGCCGAGGGCTGGTGGACGCCCTATGCCCCAGATCGGCCCCATATGCTCTTTTCGTTGAGCAAGAGCTTCACCTCCACAGGAGTGGGCTTTGCCGTGGCCGAGGGTCGACTCTCGCTGGACGATTCGGTGCTTTCGTTTTTCCCAAATGACGCCCCGGACGAGATCAGCGACAACCTCGCCGCGATGAAGGTCCGCCACCTGCTCACAATGTCGACGGGGCACGACGAGGACACGACAGAGTTCCTCTTCGGGGGCGATGACGATAACTGGCCCCGGGTCTTCCTCTCGCGCCCCGTGCCCTATGCTCCCGGCACGCATTTTCTCTACAACACGGGGGCGACCTATATGCTCTCCGCCATCGTCCAAAAGCTGACGGGCGAGACACTCCTCGACTATCTTCGGCCCCGGCTCTTCGAACCTCTGGGGATTGAGGGGGCGACGTGGCAGACCGGCCCACACGGGGTCAACCTCGGCGGCACAGGTCTGAACGTGAAGACCGAGGACATCGCGCGGCTCGGGCAGCTCTACCTGCAGAAGGGAGTGTGGCAGGGTCGCCGCCTTCTGCCGGAGGCGTGGGTTGAGGCGGCGACCACGGCCCAGATCGATAATGGCGACGATCCGGACTCGGACTGGACCCAGGGATATGGCTTCCAGTTCTGGCGCTGCCGCCACAACGCCTACCGTGGGGACGGCGCCTTTGGCCAGTACTGCATCGTGATGCCGGATCAGGACGCGGTCATCGCCATCACCAGCGGCGTCGCCAACATGCAAGCAGTCTTGAACCTCGTCTGGGACCACCTATTGGTGGCGATGGGGCCGGAGCGGCTGCCGGAGGATAGGGATGCACATGCCGCATTGCAGGCCAAACTGGAAAGCCTCGTTCTGCCCCTGCAGGCCGGTGCTACGACCAGCGTCACGGCACGTAAGGGCTCCGGCGCGACGTACGATTTTGACGAGAATGACTTGGGGGTGGACGCTCTGCGGTGTGACTTTGGCGAGGAGACGGACACTTTGGTCTTTGGGATCGACGGTGTCGATCATCCCATTGTCATGGGTCACGGTACGTGGGTGGAAGGTGTCAGCAGGTTGATTGGTCGGGGCCCGCACGTCTGGCCGCGGGATGAGGTATACAAGTTCGCAGCCAGCGGCGGCTGGGTCGACGATGCGACCTATGCTTTGAAGACATATCTCTACGAGACGCCGTTCTGTCGCACTGCCACCCTGACCTTCACCGACGACACGGTCAAAGTGGAGATGGCGTTCAACGTCGGCTTTGGCCCGACGGAGGGACCGACCCTGACCGGTTCACGACGCAGTGGTTGACGCATCTCGGTCGACGTCCTGAGGGGAAAGGATATCTCTGACCCGTGTTCAAGGATATGACGTGGTCCCGAGCCGAGAAGAAAGCGGCCCGGGCAGCCTTTGATCTAGCCTACCGTCGGGAGTGCGCCGCGTTACTGGCGCGTGTGAAGCAGATGGCAGCCGCGGCTGCCGAGCCCGACGACCTCTGGGCGCTCAGCGACTATCTGTGGGAGCATCGCCAAGAGATCGATGACAAGTACGATTACCGCTACTCGGTGCTCATCCTGGTCTTCGCCCGCCTACTTAGCGAGGGATGGTTGCAGCTGTCCGATCTGGAGGCGCTGTCAGAGGACAAGCTCTCGGTGATACGGCGGCTCGAGGCGTTCGGAAGCGAAGACGAGGAGGCCGATCCGTCAGATTGAGGGCTCCTGCTAAGGAACGGACGAGGTCACGCGTGGGTTCCTTGGAGCGGATCTCACCGTCGGGCGATGATCGCGGGCCCTCAGTCGCCCAGGAGCGCCCGCAGCTTCTCTATCGTCAGGGGCGATGAGCCCTCGTAGTGGTTGTTGACGTTGACGTAGACGTCGAGCCCGTGGTCGAGTAGATCCTCGACCATGGACGCGATGCCTGGGAGCTCGTTGTCCTTCGGCAGCACGACCCGGTTCCACCCTTGAGGGGCCAGGGCCTCGATGGCCTTTCGATCCGGGCCCATCAAGCGGATGGCGATGGTGTCGTGGTCCCAGAGCATCTGATGCCACTCGCGGTAGAGCTCACGGATGTCCGGCATCCAGTAACCCTGAACCAGCACCGGAATCAGTCCGAAGGCCTGGAGAAACTGGAAATAGGCGCGATTGAGGTACTGCGGGTTTCGGACCTCCAGCCCATAGGGAAGGCCGACCGGAATCTGCCTCACGAACTCGCCAAAGAGCGCCTGAAAGCGCGCCTGCGTCGGCATCTTTTGTTGGTTAAGATACTCGAACTGGAACATGATCGGGCCCAGGAGGGCGTGAAGCGGGGTCAGTAGATCCAGGAAGGTCTCGAAGAGCTCGACCGAAAGGAAGTGAGGATTCGGTCGCAGCGGCTCGTCGCCCTTTTGGTAGAAGTGCGTGAGGGTCACGCTGTTGGGCGCCTTGACCGTGAAGCGAAAGGCTTCGGGGATGGCGGCGCGGTACGCCAAGACGTCCTCGGGCTTGGGAAGCCCGATCGAGCTGGGGCCGAAGAGCGACCAGAACCACTGGTCGACTTCGACGGTGTTGTACCGCTGGGCGTACTCGACCAGGTAGGGGGCCGCGCGAGCCGCCGTCTGGCCCTCCTCCCCCTCCGTCAGGGTCTCGAAGAGCGGTGCATCCTCGGGGAGGGCGCTCTGCGGCGGCTCGGCGCCCTCCGGTGTGCTGTAGACGAGGCCGACCCAGGACGGGAACTTCCAGCTGCACGTCCCGATGCGGAGCTCTGGCATAGCCCGCTTCTAGCGCCTTCTGATGCGCCTGACGGCGCGTACGATGACCAGCAGCAGGCTCACAACGGCGGCAATCATGACCCAGAAGCCCCGCCAGTTGAGCGGGATCTCCTTGCTGCCCTCCGGAATCGGCGGAAGGTCGGGGTCGAAGTGGGGGTAGAGACGATCCATCGCGGGCGTGGGGACGCTTGTCTGAGCAGCCAGCGCCAGGAACTCGTTGGCCAGGTGCTTCATCTCATCCCGGGCGGATTCGGCGTGGCGTGCGAGCGCGACGTCCATGCGCCAGTCTCGCAGCAGGCGTCCAAGGAGCGCCACCAGGAGGGGCTCCGGCAGCCATTGGAAGAGCCGGAACCGCGCGGGTGTCACGGGATAATCCAGGGACCTCAGCACTGCGAAGCCCTCCCGAATGGCACGCACCGCCAGCACCAGGGCGTCCCGCGTTCGCGCCATCCTAACCCGGTCGGTGCCAGACGCGTAAAGGGCCGGAGCGATGGATGGCATAAGCAGAGCCACGTGGTACTTGAGCCAGGTGTCCATGTCTGTGCGAATCTCGGCCGCGAACCCCGGTGCGCTCTCCAGGACCTCGGCGACCTGGCGCGTTCTTGCCGTGATCCGACCGTCGACCTCGCCGAAGGGGATGACCGCCTCGTCATCCTCGGTGCCTGTGAGCGCGTGGACGACGTGTCCCTGCCGATACCCCGCTGAGCTCGGGAATCCGATCAGAACGCGGTCGCGCCCCAGCGCTTGCACCAGGACGTCGGGACCCGCAGCGTTGTTGTGGAGGAAGAGGACGTTCGGTGTGTGACGGTTTGCGGCGAGGACCGGCAGGATCTCGAGCACGGCGTTCTTGCGCATCACGACCAGCACCAGCCCGTAGGTATCCTCCGGGTCGAGAGCCTCCACGGCCTTCACGGGTGCGGAGAAGGTCTCGTCGGTGAGCACGTTGTGGATGACCACGCCGTGCTCGCGGATCTCCTCGAGACGTTGCCCTCGCGCCAACAGGGAGACATCGTGGCCCGCCTGATGGAGCCGCGCCGCGAATAGGCTCCCCAGCGGTCCGGCGCCATAGACCAGAATCCTCATCTGTTTCCTCCCTATCCTAAAGCGACCTCCACATGATGGGTCTTGCCGTCGTCAAAGACGGGCACCACAATGCCGCCGGCGGCCTTGCCGTCCACCATCATAGATCGCACGCCCTTGGAGACGTGGTCTGGGTTCTTGACCTCGATCTCATAGGTGGCGTTGCGGAAGACCCGGCGGGCTCGGAAGCCGTCCCACGCCGATGGGATGCAGGGGTTGATCTCCAGGCCGGTGTAGGTGGGTCGGATGCCGAGGATGTACTTCGTGCCCGCCTGATACGCCCACGACGCGGTGCCGGTCAGCCAGCTGTTGCGCCCCAGCCCGAACTGCGGATGCTCGTCGCTGAGGATGTTCTGGCAGTAGACGTAGGGCTCCACCTCGAACTCCTCGATGCGGTCGTTGCGCGTCGCGGGGTTGATTTGCGTGTAGTACTGGTAGGCGAGGTCGCCCCGACCAACGAGGGTTTCGGCGATCATCATCCACGGGTTAGTATGAAGAAAGATGCCGCAGTTCTCCTTGGTGCCCGGTGGGTAGGTCGTGATGCCGCCCTTGTT
Source organism: Anaerolineae bacterium (assembly GCA_049975205.1). Classification (GTDB taxonomy): domain Bacteria; phylum Chloroflexota; class Anaerolineae; order B4-G1; family SLSP01; genus PWVB01. The sequence continues at coordinate 55,560 of JBNGDL010000017.1, forward strand.
GGGGTCGAAGCCGTTGTAGCCGGGGGCACCGACCTTGAGGCCCTGACTGGTATTGAGATGCGCTCGCGCTGAGTCGAGCGCTTGAATCGCCCGGTCGGGTGTCGCGAAGCCCGAGAGCACGGCCCAGGATTGAGCGTTGAGGTAGATCTGACCCTTCTCATTGCGCTTGGACCCGATGGGCTCGCCATCGCTGTCGAAATAGCGGACGTACCAATCGCCGCCACCGATGTCACCGTCCCAAGCCACCTCGTTGACACGGTCCTTCATCGTGTTGTACTGCTCCTCGTAGGCGTGCATCCGCTCGGTGTCGCCGAGGTGGGCCATGAGCGCGATCATCTCGAGCAGGGCTGCGCCGAAGAGATTGGCGTTGAAGAGGGATTCCGCGCCCGTCCGCAGGTTCACAGTGTCGTTCCAGTCCGCAAATCCGAGCAGAGGTAGCCCGTGGTCTCCGACGTGCAGCCAGGTGAAGGCCAATGCGCGCTCTAGATGGTTGAGGACGGTGCCCGACGAGGCCGGGTTGCCCTCGCTGTCCTTGTCGTAGTAGGGGAAGACCTTGTCTAGGAGGGCGAAATCCCCCGTCTCTTTGAGATAGGCCGTGACAGCCAGCACCATCCAGAGGTGGTCGTCGCCGTAATACTGGGGACGGTCCTCGGCCTCCGCGGCGTCTCCGATGAAGGCTTCCATCGTCGAGGGATAGAACTGGTGCATCGCGGCGCCGTCCTTCCGCTGGACCTGAAGGAGCTTTTCCATCAGGGTGCGGGCTTCCTTGGGTGCATTCCCTACAACGCCGGTGATGTCCTGGGAGCTGTCGCGGTAGCCGAGCCCCCGGGCGCCGAGGCCCACCTGGTAGAGGGAGAGGAAGCGGGACCAGTTGAGGGTGATGTAGCACTGGCGGGGGTTGTGGATGTTGAGCATCGCATTCATCTCTGGGTCGGGCGTGGTCACCTGCATCCGGCTCAGATAGGCGTCCCAGAAGTCGGCCAGCTCCTGCAGAGCGGCCTCCACCGCGCCGGGGTCCCGATAGCGCCGGATGGCGGGCAGTGCTTCCTCAACGCTCGGAGCCTGGCCGAGTTGGGTGATCAGTCGGCGGCTCTCTCCGGGCTGGAGCTCGCCTAGGTGATGCAGAAGCGCTCCAATGTTCTGCCCGCGCCACGCCTCGTAGTCCCTGAGTTCCGCTTGCTGCAGGGCCTCCGGCGCCATCCAGCCCCCGTATCCGAGGAAGCGGTCGCGATCGGACTCGAAGGATGAAAAGGGTAGGTTCGTGGTGAAGGTGTTGTGTTTGATGTCGCGGTACATGAAGGGATACTGGATGAGCGTGCGGTGGCCCTCCGGCTCCTCGTAGATTTGGCTGACCATCGTCTGAGGCACCCAGTCGTTGTTGTTGAACTGCTTCATCGCCGCGGGGTGGGAGTAGTCGACGACAGGGATGGCGTCCAGCGTGATGGGCCGGTCTGAGACGTTGGTGATGACGATGTCGCGGATCTCCTGGCTTCCTCCGTTGGGCACGAAGATCGTCGCCTCGGTCCGGATGCCGCAGACCTCGGAGACGATACGGCTGTAGCCCAGGCCCACGTGACAAGCGTAGTGGTCGAAGGGGTCGAGGGTGGGGACGTAAAAGGGGGAGAAGACCCTGAAGCCGCCGTCGACCGGGGTCCGCAGGTAGAGGGTCGTGGCCTGGAAGTCCGAGACGGGGCGCTGAGGCACGTACCAGGTAATGCGGTTGAGGGCGGGATCGCCCTTACACAGGGCGGCCCCGCCTGTGTGGTCGACGAAGCCGCCGAAGTCCAGCGCGCCGATGTAGTTGATCCATCGCACCGGCGTGCGCGGATCGGTGATCACATACTCACGGTGCTCGTTGTCGAAATAGCCGTATTTCATCATTCCTCCCCCACCGCCTCAAAGGTGGGCTTGAGGGCGGGGTAGAGGCCGCGATAGAGCGGGTAGAGCGCCTCGTATAGCTCGACGACGTCCGCCTGCGGCTCGACGCGATCCACGACCTTAACGATGGCACGGCAGGCCGTGGGCACGCTGGGCCACGCGCCGGCACCGACGCTCGCCAGCAGGGCTGCACCGAATGCGGCGCCCTCGGTCGTGTTGACCGTCACCAGCTCTTCGCCTAAGACGTCGGCCAGAATCTGTCGCCAGAGCGGGCTCTTCGCACCGCCACCGGACAGCCTGATCTGCGCGATCTCACCAAGTCCCGCCTCCCGCACCAGCTCCATGCTGTCGCGCAGGCCGAAAGCGACGCCCTCGAGCACTGCGCGCGTCATGTGCGGCTTCCCGTGTCGCAGCGTCAGTCCCACGAAGCCGGCCCGCGCGAGGGGGTCGGGGTAGGGGGTCCGTTCTCCTGTCAGATAGGGGAGGAAGAGCAGGCCCTCGGCGCCAGGCGGGATCTCGTCGGCGGGTGCGAGCAGCTCGTCGAAGGCGAGGTCCGGCGCCAGGGTGTCCTTGTACCATTGTAGGCTCCCCGCCGCCGACAGCATCACGCCCATCAGGTGCCACGTCTCCGGGACGCTGTGGCAGAAGGCGTGCAGGCGCCCCTCGGGCTCGATGAAAGGAGAGCCCGTCGTCGCGAAGACGACCCCAGAGGTGCCGAGAACGAGGCTGACGATGCCCGGCTCGACAGCGCCGACGCCCACAGCACCCGCTGCCTGATCTCCGCCGCCTCCCACCACGGGCGTGCCCGCGCGGAGGCCCGTTGCCTCGGCGGCAGTTGCGCTGATCCTGGCGGTCACCTCCGGGCCCTCGTGGGTAGGCGGCAACCACTCGAGCGGAATCTCCAGCGCTTCGAGCACCTCCTCCGACCAGTCGCGCTCTTTGACGTTGAACAAGAGGGTGCCCGCTGCGCCGGCCTTGTCGGTCGCATAGGTGTCGGTGAGCCGGTAGCGGATGTAGTCCTTGGGGAGCAAGATCTGCGCGACCTTTTTGTAGACGTCGGGCTCGTGCTCGCGCACCCAGAGGATCTTTGGCGCCGTGAAGCCGGTCAACGCGTCGTTGCCGGTGACCTGGACGAGGTGAGCTTTGCCCCCCATCCGTTCGCGGATTTCGTCACATTGGGCGCCGGTGCGCTGGTCGTTCCACAGGATCGCCGGGCGGAGGACGTCGCCGTCGGCGTCCAGAAGCGTCAGCCCGTGCATCTGCCCCGTAAGACCGACCGCGGCAACGTCCTGGCCCTCAGCGTCGGCGTCGGATAGGGCGGTCCGGATAGACTGGACGACGCCATCCCACCAGTCCGTGGGATCTTGCTCGGACCAGAGAGGTCTGGGGGTCGATAGCGGCAACGGCGTCGTCGCGCTGCTCACCACCTCGCCCGTCGCTTTGATCAACAGGGCCTTCGCCCCGGTGGTAGATACGTCGATGCCCAGGTAGAGCTTATCTGCCATCATAGCCTCCTCTAGCACGGATAGCGTCCGATATGGTTAGGGTCTTGCACAGGTGGGTGCAGGAAGGGCCGAGAGAGGCCCCTCCTGCACCGCCGAGATCGTGGATGGTCGGTTGACGACCGACCGCTGGCTGCTATCTGACGCCGAGCAGTAGTTCGTTGGTCAGTTGATCGAGTTTCTCGTACTGTAGGCCCCGATCCGCCAGGGCCTCGACGTCGAAGGTGTAGGCGCGGAGGGCCGCAGCCTTCTCCGGTGTGTAGGCGCCCTTGAAGGCGTCCATCGACCCGTCGTCGGCGTTGATCTCGGCCAAGAGGGCCTGGATCTCGGGATCCTCATTGAACTGCTGGGCCTTCTCCTTGAGGATCAGGTAGGTGCGCATGCAGCCGCGGGCGAAGTCCTTGACGCCCTCATAGTCCTCGGTGCGGTAAGCGTGCGCGTCGTAGTGACGGCTGCCGTCGTACCCAACGTCCTCCAAGAACTTGACCAGCCAGAAGGCCTGCTTCAGGTTCTGCGCGCCGAAGCGCCAGTCCTGGTCGAAGCGGGCGTAGTTCTGGTCGTTGAGGTCGATGTGGAAGAGCTTGCCCGCCTCCCACGCCTGGGCCACAGCGTGCAGGAAGTTGAGGCCGGCCATGTGCTCGTGCGCCACCTCGGGGTTGACCCCGACCATGTCGGGGTGATCCAGCGTCTCGATGAAGCCCAGGTAGGCGCCGGTGGTGGGGAAGTAGATGTCGCCGCGGGGCTCGTTGGGCTTGGCCTCGAGCGCAAACTTCAGGGCGTAGCCCTGGTCGAGGACGTACTCGCAGAGGAAGTTGATCGCCTCGCGGAATCGCTTGGCGGCCTCGACCGGGTTCTTGGTGGCATCGGACTCGACGCCCTCTCGGCCGCCCCAGAAAACGTAGGTCTCGGCGCCGAACTCCACGCCCAGGTCGATGGCATTCATCGTCTTCTGCAGCGCGAAGGCCCGTACCTTGGGGTCGTTGGACGTAAAGGCGCCGTCTTTGAAGATCGGGTGCGCGAAGAGGTTGGTCGTCGCCATCGGCACGACCAAGCCGGTGTCGTCCAGCGCCTTGCGGAACGACTTGAGGATGGCCTTCCGCTCCGTCGGTGTGGCATCGAAGGGGACGAGGTCGTTGTCGTGGAAGTTGACACCGTAGGCGCCGACCTCGCCAAGGAGATAGACGAGGTCCGCTGGCGAGAGCTTGCGACGCACAGCGTCGCCGAACGCGTCGCCGCCGGTGTTGCCCACGGTCCAGAGGCCGAAGGTGAACTTGTGCTCGGGTTTAGGCGTATACTTGTCAGTCATCGTGACTCCTTTCAGATAGATGGTATTGGATATGTGACACTTGATCTCGGGAAGAAGGACTTATGGTCGACGCCCTCGACGCGACAGACGAGGAGCACCTTCCCCGCGAGTTCGATGGTGCCTGCGTTGTAGACATGCTCATCCGCTCCATAAGGTGAGGATTTGTCTTGGGGTCCAGGCCGTGGCGCCACGCGAGCGGCGTATGGTCCGCAGTCAGGATGGGGTATCGGTAGCGCTCGAAGAGGCCGTTGTACCATGTCGGATCGACCTCGTGCCTCCTGGAGATGAGCGCTTCATAGCCGGTTCTGAGCTGCCGCAAGCGGCTCTCGAATGCAGACTCGTCCACGGGTGGTCGCTCCTTCACAAGCTAGCACACTCATGAACGACTATACCACGATTTGTTGAGGATGCACCTCATAGCGTTGACAGTGCAACCCTGCCGTGCTATTCTGAAGGTGACAGCCACCACTCTTCACTGTGCACGCTCGTGGGGTTGGACGGCCTGAGCGGCTCCTTGCGTTGCGTTTGTGGGCTCAGGCACTAACGCGCTAATGAGAGGAGGCACCGATGAACGTGGTCATCACGATCTCACGGCAGTTGGGCAGCAACGGGAGCTACATCGCTACCGAAGCCGCTAAGCTCCTGGACTTTCGTTACTTGGATCGCGAGATCCTGCAGCGCGCGGCGGAGCGGGCGGGCTACCCCGACGCGGAGATGGTCAGGGCATTGGCGGAGAAGGAGCGGGCACCGAGCTTTCTCGACAGCATCCTCGATTCGCTTGGCAAGATGACGCCCGTTCCCATCGTCCCGAGCGCGACACTCCGGGAGGGACAGGCCTACTCGGAGCTGGCCAACTCGATGCTGGCGCAGCAGACCATCGAGGAGCAACAGCGGGAGCGCGCCGCTGAGAACTATGGAGCGCTCGTCGAGAGGGTGATCTCCAACTACGCCGAGTCGGGCAACGTCGTCATCGCGGGGCGGGGCGGGCAAGTGATCCTGCGCCACCGGCGCAACGCCCTCCACGTGCGGGTCGTGGCCTCGACCGAGACCCGCATCCGCAACCTCGTGGCGCGGCAGGAGCTGCCCCGCGAGGAGGCGGAGGAGTACATTCGGGAGAGCGATCGCCGCCGGGCGCGGTATCTCCAGCGCTACCACGGCGTGAGCTGGGACGACCCACGGCTCTATCATCTGGTCATCAACACGGATAAGGTTCCTGTGCCGATGGGGACGCACATCGTCGTCGAGGCCGCGCGGTGGCTGGATCAGTCGTTGGCGGAGGGGTAAGCTCCTAGACGGATCCATCTGAGTGTGACGCTCAAGACGACCCCGGGTGGGTTCGTCCACCAAATCGCACTGCTTGGGGCCGTGGTCTGCGGCCTGCCCATATGGCGCTTGTGAGGTGTCCATGTCCAACTCTCTCTCTCGTCGCACGAAACTGCTCTACGGCTCCGGGGATATCGGGTTCAGTCTGACCTCGACCATCATCGGGGCCTATCTCGCGATCTTCATGACCGACGTGGTCGGGCTCTCTCCCGGGCTCGCGGCCCTGGCGATCCTGATCGGCAAGAGCTGGGACTGGATCAACGATCCCATCATCGGCCACATCTCGGATCGCACGCGGACGCGGTGGGGGCGGCGTCGGCCCTTCCTGCTCTTCGGCCCGTTGCCCTTCGCTTTTGCTTATGCCTTACTTTGGTGGCGCCCGCCCTTGGAGAGCTCCGCGGCCCTCGTCGCCTACTACGCGGCGGCCTACGTGATCTTTGACGCGGCTGCGACCTTCGTCTACATGCCCTACTTCGCCCTGACGCCCGAGCTGACGTCGGACTACGATGAGCGCACGTCGCTCACCACCTACCGGATGTTCTTCTCGATCCTCGGCAGCTTGGTCGCCTTTACGGTGCCGCTGCTGATGATCGGCGGCTTTGAGCCCGCCAACGCCCCGAGGGTCCTGACGATGGGGCTGACCTTCGGCATCGTCTCCGCGCTCCCGCTCTTCTTGGTCTTCATCGGTACCCGGGAGCGCGAGGATCACGTCGCGTTGGAACAGCCGAAGTTGCTGCCATCGCTGCGAGCCGCAAGTAAGAACGCCCCGTTCCTCTACGGGCTGGCCCTCTTCTTGCTTGCATGGATCGCCATCGGCATCGTACAGGCCAACCTGCTCTTCTACATCAAGTACTGGCTGCGTCGAGAGGGGCAGAGCGACCTGATGATGGCGACGATCTTCGTCACGGCGATGCTGGCGCTGCCCTTGTGGCTCTGGGTGTCGCGGCGATGGAGCAAACGGTGGGCGTACATTGCGGGCGTCGCCTTCTGGACCGCGGTCCAGCTGGTGCTCGTGACCGTGAGCCCGGCCACGCCTATGACGCCCGTTCTGGTCCTCTGCGTGCTGGCCGGCATTGGGGTGTCGGCGGTTCACGTGCTGCCGTGGGCGATCATACCGGACGCCGTCGAATGGGATGAGTGGCGGACCGGGAAGCGTCACGAGGGCATGCTCTACAGCATCACAACGTTGGCGCACAAAGTGGCGGCCTCCATCGCAATCCCCCTGTCGCTGCTGGTGCTGGAGTTCACAGGCTACGTGCCCAATGCCGCCGTCCAATCGGACCGCGCCCTGCTTGGCATTCGGATCGTGATGGGCCCTATCCCCGCCCTGTTGCTCTGCCTGGGTATTGCCGTCGCCTTCCGCTATCCCCTGGATCGCGGGGAGTTTAACCGGATTACGGCTGAGCTGGAGGCGCGGAAGCTGTCGTCGGTGCCGGATGGTGCCGATTGACCCCAGACAGCGACCAGCGCAGAGCACGCACCTCTGTTCACACCGCCTCAATCCACCAGGGAGCCTGCATCGATGAGCATTGACGTCCGACCTGTCCGAACGGCCCGCGAGCGGCGCATCTTCTTGACCTTTCCCTGGTACATCTACAAGGACGATCCGCTTTGGGTGCCTCCGCTCCTGCCGGAACGAGCGTCCACGATCGATCGAGAGAAGGGGGCCTGGTTCGAGCGGGGCGATGCCGACCTCTTCATCGCTTGGCGCGAGGATGAGCCCGTCGGTACCATGTGCGCCGGTGAGGATCGCTACACCAACGAGCTGCGCGGCCGGCACGAGTGTGTCTTCGGCTTCCTCGACTACATCGAGGACTACAGCGTCTTTGAAGCGCTGATCGCGACGGCGGGCGCCTGGGCGCGATCTCGGAACCTGGACACGCTCTTCGGCCCCTTCAACCTCGACTATGAAAACGGCTACGGCGTGCTGATCGAGGGCCGGGACAGACCACCGACCCTGCTCTGCGGCCACAGCCCACCCTACTACCAGGGCTTTATGGAGCGCCACGGCTTTGCATCGGCGCGCGGCACGAATATCGCGATGGCGATCGACATCCAGGAGATGACGCCACAGCTGCGGCGTCTCGCGCAGCTGGCGGACAGGGTGCGTGAGAGGCGGCAGTTTGTGATCCGCGAGCCCGACCTCGATCACTGGGATGATGAGGTCGACCGGCTGCATCGCCTGCTCAACAGGGCGCTGGCCCATCTCCCGGATCACATCGGGTGGCACCGCTCGGCGGTGGAGGCGTTGGTCGCGCCGTTCCGCGAGATTGCGGACATGGATATGGTCCTCTTCGCCGATGTCGTCAACGCCGAGGGAGAGTGCGAGACCGTCGGCTTCCTGCCCGGCGTCCCCAATCTGAACGAGGTCTTCATCCACGTCAACGGCCTGCGATATCCTTGGAACTATCTCAGACTCCTGTGGGACATGCGCGTGCGCCCGTTGTTCGGCTACCACCCCGCGTGCCTCACCATCAAGAGCGTGCTCGTGCTGCCGGAGTATTGGGGCGCGGGGGTAGCGGCGCTGCTGTTTGACACGATGCGGGAACGCGCTCGCGCCAAAGGCTACGCATGGGTCGATCTCTCCATCACGTCGGAGGACAATCCCCAGACCCCCATCCTGGGCGAGCGAATGGGCGCTGAGGTTTACAAGCGTTGGCAGGTCTATCGCCTCGGCGTTGATGCTGTCTCGTAGCGTCTCACCTCTTTTCGGACTTCGTTCTATCTGGATCGTTGCTCCCCCTCTGCACTGGCGTCTGTCAGGAACGGCCCGCGCCACTTGCAAAGTCAGGCAAGCCGCCCATACTGGTCTGGGACGGATGCTATAGCGAATAGGAGTCAACAGAATGCGAGAACCTTACTGGTCCCTGAACGAGCATGGCTACTTCGAGGCACCGGGGCTGTCGGCCCTCTTCTTCCACAATGGCTATCCCGAGGGCAAGCAGGGCGGGATCGAGGTCATCCAGCATGGTGAACGTACGCTCACCTGTGGGGATCTACGCCTAGCCACCGCGCCGGGTCAATGGGATGTCCGGCCCGAGACGGGCGAGCGGGAAATCGAGGGTGAGGCGGCGGTCGTCACCAATCGCTTCGCGGAAGCGGAGCTTGCCTACACGGTTCGGCTGGAGCCTGATGGGGAGGCTTTGTGCGTGACCGTGAATCTTGAGGAGCCCCTGCCCCCCGAGGCCGCCGGCAAGGTCGGCTTCAACCTTGAGATCTACCCTGGCGCATATTTCGGCAAGGCCTTCCGGATAGGCGAGGTCGATCAGACCGACGCCGTTGAGGCGTGGTTCCCCCGACAGTTCGACGGTCCAACGGTCGCCGGGCCAGAGGGCGGGCACCGTCCGGTGCCGTTGGCGAACGGAGCTCGCTTCATTGCGGCGCCGGAAGACCCGCTCCGACGCTTCGAGGTCGTCTCAGAATCGGGCACGATCGCGCTCTTCGATGGGCGGGTCAACGCGCAGAACGGCTGGTTTGTTCTCCGTGAGCTCGTCTTGCCCGGCGCAACTGAGCGCGCCGTGGTCTGGCGGATCACGGTTAGTGGCCTTCCCGGTTGGCGCCGCGATCCCGTGATCGCCGTTTCGCAGGTCGGCTACCATCCGGATCAGGACAAGCGCGCGGTGATCGAGCTCGACGCGAGGACCGAGGCCGTGGAGGAAGCGGCACTCGAACGCATTGAGGCCGCTGGCCCAATCGCCGTGCACACGGCGAAGCCCGAGCACTGGGGGCGCTTTTTGCGGTACACCTACGCGATCTTTGACTTCTCCCAAGTGACGGAGCGCGGTCTCTACCGGATCCGCTATGGTGATCACGTCAGCTCGCCGTTCAAGATTCATCCCCACGTCTACCGTCACGATGTCTGGCAGCCGACGCTGGAGACCTTCTTCCCAGTCCAGATGTGTCACGTCGCCGTCAAGGATCGTTATCAGACTTGGCACGGCGCCTGCCATCTTGACGATGCGATGCAGGCTCCTTCGCCGCACGAGCACTTCGACGGGTACCGCCAATATGAGGACTCTGACACGGACTTCGAGCCCTATGAGCACATTCCCTATCTGGATCAGGGTGGCTGGCACGACGCTGGGGATTACGATCTGGCGGCCGGATCCCAGGCACGGACCACCCATACGCTGGCATTGATCCGGGAGCTCTTCGGTGTGGATACCGACCAGACGACCGTCGACTGGGAGGCGCAGACCGTGCTCCTCCACACGCCCGATGGGGTGCCGGATATCGTGGAGCAGGTGGCTCACGGCGCTCAGTGCTTGCTGGGAGGCTATCGTGCTGCGGGTCACAGCTTCCAGGGCATCATCGCCAACTCGCTGGAGCAGTACGTGCACCTGGGCGATGCCAGCACCATGACGGACAATCGCATCTACGATCCGGAGCTGGCGTTGGAGGAAGTGGAGGAGACACCTGTGGGCGCCTTCTCCGGTGAGATGGACGATCGCTGGGCCTTCACCAACCACGATACTGCCTTGGAGTACGCGGTCGCGGCAGCCCTCGCGGCTGCCAGCCGTGTGTTGGACGAGTTCATGCCCGGTCTCGCCACTGAATGTCTGGCGACCGCGGTCCAGATCTGGGACTACGAGCAGGCGCACGAACCTGTCGAGCAACGCGGCGCTTACGTCCCGCGCGGGGCAGAGATCCAGGAGATCCTAGCGGCTGTCGAGCTCCTCTTGACGACGGGGGAGAGGCCCTATCGTGAGCGGCTGCTGGCGCTGTGGCCCACTATCGAGGAGACGGCGATGTGGGTAAGCGGTGCCGTCGCGCGCGCCTTGGACGCTATCAACGATGAAGCGTTCCGCCAAGCTTTCCGCGAGATCATGGTCGAAGGGCTGCCACAATTCACAACCCAGGTCGGGAACAACCCCTTTGGCATTGTGTTCGATCCTCACATCTGGGGCATCGGCTGGCAGTTGCTGGGTTATGCTACGCAGCTCTATCAGCTTCGACTTGCCTTCCCGGATCTGATCGACCGCGAACTGATCCTGCGAGCGCTGAACTACAGCCTGGGCTGTCATCCGGCCTCGTCGACATCCTTGGTGTCAGGCGTTGGCGCGTCGTCCGTGACCGCGGCCTATGGCATCAACCGGGATGACTGGTCTTACGTGCCCGGCGGTGTGATTTCGGGCCCGGCCCTGATCCGACCCGACTTCCCGGAGCTGAAGGAGCCCTGGCCCTTCCTCTGGCAGCAGACGGAATACGTCATCTCGGGCGCGGCTAACTATATCTTCTGCGTGCTCGCTGCCGACCGGATGCTGAACGGCTAGACCGCATCTCCTGCCCCTAAAAAGGGCGGAATCCGAGGCCAGGCGCAGATGTCTCAGTCGGGCGCGACGCTAAGAGTCATCGTCACGGACGGTGTGCCCTCACCGCTGATCCTGACGCTCGCTCAGCACGTCGCTGCAGGAACGCTGCTGCGGGTGCGTGGCAGTGGCGTGGCCATGCTTCGTGGCCTGCGCGTCGTGGAGGTGCGAGCGTCAGCGGTTGGTGGCTGCGGAACGCCCGACGGACACGGCGAGACGGCGCTCCCGTTCGTCCATCGCTTCTCGTGGGCCGAGATGCAGCACGACTGGATGTGGCACATCCAGACGCTGTCCATGGCGGTGGTCGAGGCCCCTTGCGATCTACCGAAGGGGTCTCGGGTCCAGCTCTATTGTCAGGCCTCGGGGGGCGCTGCGGGGGCTGCGGTCGCTAATGCCGTGGCTGGGCTCACTTGGCAGCTCTGTCTCGGTAAGGTCGCGAGTCCGGAGGCCGTCGGGTTCGCCTGCGTGACCGCGCCGGTCACGCTTCACTTCGCCCCCGGCCCCGTCGACCATCTGGAGGCGGCGCTTAGGTTCGACGGGGAGGTGTTGGTCCAGCAGTTCGACGCCTTCGGCAACCCCACGCGTCCAGAGCCTGGCGACCACCTTCAGGTTGTCGCCGGTGCAGAATCAACGCGCGTCCCATCCTCAAATGACGTCGCAGCGACCCGCGTGACGCTTCGTGCTTCTGAGATGATGGGAGGAAACCTTCGGTCAGACGACGGCGCGAGCAGGGTCTGCGTGGTCGATAGCGCTGGTCGGGCCGCGACATCGAATGCGTTGCCGGTTGCCATGGATGGTACCCCGCTCTACTTCGGAGAGTTTCACTGGCACACCGATTTCAGTGGCGACGGACAGCGGTCGCTGGGTGCGGCCCTCACGAGTGCTCGCGACGAGCTCGGCCTCGATTTCGCCGGACCTGCCGACCATCTGTCGCCTGATGGCACCTACCTACAGCGGCTTCCGATCGAGCAGGCCGAGATCAGCCGTCACTACGAC
>JBNGDL010000017.1:67973-70941 GCA_049975205.1 Anaerolineae bacterium
GTGAGCGAAGGCGTCGTTCGTGACGATGGGCGCCCCTTCTGGTGTGCGATGCACTGGCCCCTGGTCACGCCGCTGCTGCGGCAGGGCCTGCGCCTGGTCGAGATCGTTCAGAACCGCGGTAGCTTCGAGACGGAAGAGGCTGACCCGGTGTGGCACGTCCGCTGGGGGCGCTTTGGCGGTAGCGTGCAGACGGCGCTGTTGCGGGGGCACAGGGTGGGTTTCATCGGCGGCACCGATAACCATACCGGGTGGCCCACGCGCCGCTCGGGCGAGCCCGGCTATGGCGGGCTCACGGCGGTGCAGGCGTCAAACCTGGACACCCAATCGCTCTTTGAGGCGCTCTATCGGCGTCGCTGCTATGCCACCAGTGGCGCCCGCATCGTCGCGGACGCGACGCTCAACGGCTGTCCGATGGGCAGCGAGCTACGGTTGGCACCGTGCGCGCCGCGCGTCTTCGAGATCCAAGTGCACGGCACGGCCCCACTCGTGGCGGCCCAGGTGGTCTCGATGGGCGCCGTGCTCGCGGATCTGCCTGTGGACGCCGATACGTGGGACTTTGAGGCAACCTGGCAGGACGATCGCCCGGGTCGTCCGCTAGAGGATGTGAGCTACTACGTCCGCGTCCGCCAAGCCGACGGGCATTGTGCGTGGCTGAGCCCCTGGTGGGTGGATATGGTGGAGGGATAGGGCAGGGGAGCGGAGGAGCGGGGGGAGCGGGGGAGGTGAGGGGCAGAGGGGCACGGGAGCGGGGGAGAAGGCAGGCGGAGTCGAAGGTTCAAGGATCGCGGTCCTGTGCATCGCGTGGCGATGCGCGGTTCGGGCCCGCTTGGTCCATTGCCTGCCATTTCGAGCACAGCGAGAAATCTGAGCCCTCTACGGAAACCGGGCTGCGAACGATCGATTGCGTCTCGGTTGTGTGCACACGGTAGTTGGCGGCTGTGGGCTCATCCCGTTGGTAAGATGACGACATTGACTCTTGAGGGAGACATAGACGATGAAGACGCGGATAGGTGGATTTCCGATTGGCTTCCGCCGTGGCGGTAGCTCGTGGCAGAGGGATTTGACAGCGCTGGTTGCGTGGGCGAAGGCGCACGATCTAGAGGTTATCGACCTGGGTAAAGACGCTGACGAGACGGCGGAGGCCGTGGTCGAGGCTAACCTGATCGTGGGCTCGGTCGATCTGCCCGAAGCGAGGGGCATGATCTCGCCGGACAAGGGTCGACGGGACGAGGCAATCGCGCGGAACAGGGCCTATATCGAAGCGTGCGCCGCGTACGGGCCGATGAATCACTTCCTGGTGATGCTCCCAGAAGATCCAGGGAGGCCGCGCAAGGAGAACTTCGGCTATATGGTCGAGAGCTTTTCTGAGCTTGCGACGGTCCTGGAGGCCAACGACGCCCGCTTGGCCATTGAAGGATGGCCCGGCCCCGGTGCGCTCTGTTGCACGCCGGAGGGCTATCGGGCGTTCTTCGAGGCATGCCCGTCGCCGGGCTTTGGCATCAACTACGACCCGTCACATCTGATCCGTCAGGGCATCGACCCGATCCGGTTCCTGTGGGAGTTCTACGACCGCGTCTACCACGTTCACGGCAAGGACACGGAGATCATCACCGAGAACGTCTATGAGTACGGCTACGAGCTGCCCGCGACGTTCGCGCCCAGATACGGCTTTGGCGGGTGGGCGTGGCGCTACACGATCCCTGGGCAGGGCCGGATGCGCTGGGGGGCGGCGTTCGAGGTCTTGGCGGAGATGGGCTACCAGGGTGCTGTCTCGATCGAGCTCGAGGACGCGAACTTCAACGGGGAGCCCGAGAGCGAGCAGGCAGGCATCCTGTACGGGGCGCGATTCCTGGCAGGGTGCTAGACCAGCTGGTCGGTGCCAGCCTCTGCTAGCGCCTGCTCCAGCAGTTCTGCGATGCCTAAAGATGCAGCCCAGTGACGGAGATACGTTGTGTCCAGGCGTTCTCCCTGGACCTTGATGACGCCGATCACGTCGCGCCACTGGCGCTCCGAGACGCACTCTCCTCGGTGATACCACTCCAGTTTCGCCAGGATGGTGTCCTCAGCAGTGGCGACATAGATGGCGCGTTCTGGCTCCGCCACCACTACGTGGCGAACACGGCGCCGCATCTCTTCCCGGTCAAATGCCCGCTGTTTGACGACAAAAATATCCACTTTGAACATCGTATCCAAGTGGATCAGGTTGAAGCTGCCTCGCCCGGCGAGTGCCTCCCGGATCATCGCTTCGTCAACGTAGAACGCTGGTTGCAGTGCCTCTATCAAAGGCGGGACGTGTTCTGGACGCAGATCAGCAATCAGATCCGAGTCTAGTGTGGTTCGCACATGCCCGTAGACGGTGCTTGCCAGTGAGCCGCCAACAAGGTAGTTGACGCCCAGCTGTTCCAGCACCTCGACAACCGCCAGGGTCACTGCGATCGGTTCAGGCACCACGTGTGGCCTCCGGCAATGGCCCGTAGACACGGGTCGCAAGCTCTGGACCCAGCAGGAGGTCAGCCAGACGGCGCCGTAGCTCTGCCTCGCTCGCCTCGGGGTAGCGTGTTCGGAGGCCACTAAGCGCGAGAGCGCGCGCTGCCGCGTTCAGCTCACCCCATAGGGCGACTTTGCGCCATATCGGTGCTGCACGTAACAGCCTCAGCCGTACCGTTTCTGCCTCGGGACCTGTGTCGGAAAGCGTCATGTCCTCTCCTGGTGGACCCTCTCTGCGCTACTCATTGTACACGCAGCGAGCCGAGCGCGCCACCTGAAACGCACGATCCTGCCATAGTGAGTGCACGCATTGATGGCCGTCGTGATGCAGTGCTGCGTCGTTGTGGCGGGCACCACTTGGTTCGCCGACATTGCAGGTCCCGAATACCACGCCGAGACGGCGGCGTTATCACCCAAGCAGATCGCGGAGGCAGAGCGCAGTGTGCTATTGTCCGATATGGCGACCGAGGCGCAGGCGGTG
>JBNGDL010000018.1:0-56509 GCA_049975205.1 Anaerolineae bacterium
GTGCTGCGATCGACGACATGCTGATCAGTGTCCTGGACGGGGCAGATCCAGCCTCTTCGCTAGATTCCACCGTCGAGGAGTGTAACGAGTATCTGGAAGAGGCTGCTCCCTAATCTCTGGAGCTCAGATCCTAGACCAGATGCTAGGCTTGTAGCTTAGCTTACAGTTCAGGTGCCGGGCCTCCGTCTCGAAGAGGCTCGGCACCTTTCTATTTGCAGATTCCGCTCTTTTCTATACAATGAATGTCCTGAGTCCATCGGTGGGAGCGCGGAGGTGAGATCGAGCCCAAATACGGCATAGACAAATGGGGAAACAGCGCCTGATCCCGTGCGTCTTGTAGACGCGACGCGGATGACGAGGAGACGGTCTATCGAGGAAGTTGTGTCGCAGCAGCACCGCGACCTCAACGGTTCGGCGGATGACCGTCAGGAGACTTAAGCCCTCTCCTTATTTCCCCCAAAGACAAGCCACACCTCAAAGCCGACGGGTGACCGTCGGGACAAAGGGTACGGCGGGGCGAGCTGACCTCACCACTTCTGGTGAGATGTGCAGTATACGCGCGGGCAGCTGTCTCTTCGTGGAGCGGACAGCGGGTGTTGCGCATTGTCGTGTCTGCCCCGGGATTGCCTCTATTTCCCATCAGCGCGTTCTTGCTGGTCCTGTGGAAAGTGGAATCCCGACTGAGCGGCGCGTATCGCATGGCGGCAGACCTAACTTTCGACCCCAAACCTGATCCAGGAGGTCATTTCGATGTGTGGTATTGTTGGCTACGTTGGGCCGCGGAACGCGGCATCCGTTGTCTTGGGTGGTCTAAAACGACTTGAGTACCGGGGCTATGATTCCGCGGGCGTCGCGGTGCTGCACGAAAACGGTGCTATCGACGTCGAGCGCGCGGTGGGCAAACTCCACAATCTCGAAACGAAACTGGCGGCCTGTTGTCTGGAGGGCCACGTGGGCATGGGGCACACCCGGTGGGCCACCCACGGCGGCGTCACTGAGGAGAATGCCCATCCGCACCTCGGTATGAATCGCCGCGTCGCGGTGGTTCACAATGGTATCATAGAGAACTACGTTGAGCTCCGCGAGCGGCTGTCCGGGCGGGGCGTGACCTTTGCCTCGGAGACGGACACGGAGGTCATTGCACATTTGGTGGAGACGCAGTTAGCCGAAGGTGCCGACCTACTCGCTGCCGTCCAGAGGGCTCTGCCCCAGATTAAAGGCTCAAGCGCCTTCGTCTTTATCAGCCCTGAGGCGCCTGACTGTCTGGTCACGGCAAGGCTGGGCAACGCGGGGGGCATCGTCGTCGGCCAGGGCCGTGGCGAAACCTTCGTGGCCTCGGATATCCCGGCGATCCTCGAATACACTCGCGACGTTATCTTCTTGGAGCATCGTCAGGTGGCGCGGATCACGAGGGAGGGTGCCGAGGTCTTCGACCTCGAAAGCCAAGTTGTGACGCCAAGGTTCTACAGCATTCCCTGGGATCCGGTGGCGGCGGAGAAGGGCACCTATCGCCACTTCATGCAGAAGGAGATCGCGGAGCAGCCACGCGCGATCACCGACACAATTCGCGGGCGTGCGGATTTCGCTCGGGGACGGATCCAGCTGGACACGCTCTCTCTGACCGAGGCGGAGGCCAGGGCCCTCGATAAGGTCATCATTGTTGCCTGTGGTACTTCCTACCACGCTGGCCTTGTGGGCAAGTTTATGCTCGAGAACCTGGCCCAGGTGCCGGTCGAGGTGGACTATGCGTCTGAGTTTCGCTATCGGAACCCGCTGATTGGGCCGAATACGGCGGTGTTGGCGATCACGCAGTCGGGGGAGACGGTCGACACGCTGGCCGCCATGACCGAGGGGCGCGAACAGGGAGCCAAGCTCTGGACCATCGTGAACGTGTTGGGAAGCCAGGCGCAGCGCATCTCCGATGGCTATATTCTGATGCAGGCCGGGCCGGAGATTGGGGTCGCCTCCACGAAGGCTTTCACAGCCAGCCTCGTGGATCTCTATCTGCTCTCGTTGAAGCTGGCTGAGTTGCGTGGAACGCTATCGGGGGAAGGACTCCGGCAGTATGTCGACGCCCTGGCACGGCTGCCCGACCTCGTGGGACGGGTCTCAGAGCAGGGGGATCGGTACGACGCGCTGGTCGAGGCCTTTCACCGTCGCGAGCACTTTCTCTACCTGGGCCGCGGCATTAACTACCCCATCGCGTTGGAGGGGGCGCTGAAGCTCAAGGAAATCTCCTACATCCACGCGGAGGGCTATCCTGCGGGTGAGATGAAGCACGGCCCCATCGCGTTGATCGACAAGGTCATGCCGGTGGTGACCATCGCTACGCAGGACCACGTCTATGACAAGATGATCAGCCAGATCGAGCAGGTCAAGGCCCGCGGGGGGATCGTGATTGGGTTGGTCCAGGACAGCGACGCCATCGCGCGCAGCAAGGCGGATTACGTGCTGGAAGTGCCGGTCGCACCGCCTTTCCTGGCGCCGGTGGTGAACACCATCCCGCTGCAGTGGCTGGCGTACGCCATCGCGGTGCGGCGCGGTGCCGACGTGGATCAGCCAAGGAACCTGGCGAAGAGCGTGACGGTGGAGTAGGCGCCTGTAATGGGCGCCTGGTAGCATCAGGGCGGGTAATTCGGGCAAACCTGGGTTCGATGGTACCTGACCCGGAGCAGGTGCCGCAATGGAAGCCTAGCGCTTTCAGGGTGTGATCCTGAGGGAATGCCACTGTGGCTACCCGGAGGCTAGGGAGGCCCAGCGCTGTTGAAGGCGCCCTGGGCTAGTCGTTTCCGTCAGAAGCGCCCCAGATCCTTCGCAGCCGATGGGCTGCCAGCTTGGGCCGTCGGTCTCGGGTAAACACACCCTTGAGGTTCATACTACCCACGCGCCGCACGCCCTGTGAAGTCTGGAAGTCGCACATGTTCCAGACGTGCTCCCCGACCACGTAGGGCTTGCTGCGCAGGACCTCGCTGTAGCGCTCGAGCATGTCTGCCTGGTATTCCTCACTGAACATGTCGGGCGGTTGGGCATGGTGACCAGCTACGGTATCCGCCCCGTACTCGCTGAGGATGAGCGGCTTCCTGAACTTATCGTACAGCGCATCGATCTCGGCTTCGAGGTTTTGGCAACCCGCGTCAAGTTGACCCGACTCGGTGTACCATCCATAGTAGCGGTTAAGGCACATGAGATCGCAGAACTCGAAGGACTCCTCGTCGAGGCCAACGTGACTGACCAGGGTTACGGGACGCGTGGGATCAAGCGACTTACACAGATCGTACAGATTGCGGAAGAACGGCTTGGCGGCGGGCACCGCTGAATGTGGCTCGTTGGCCAGGCTCCACACGATGACGCTGGGGTGGTTCTTGTCACGGGCGACCAGTTCGTTGATATATTGACGACAGAGCCGCAGCCTGCGATCTAGGCCTTCCTCTGCAAAGAACAGCCCCACCGCCGGCGTCTCGTCAATGACGAGAAATCCTAAGCGGTCGGCCAGATCCATCATCTGCTCGGAGTAGGGGTAGTGTGTCGTGCGGAAGGAGTTAGCCCCGACCCATTTCATGAGGGCGTAGTCCTTCACGATCACCGCGGGAACATAGCCGCGCCCCGTCACAGGGAAGTCCTCGTGACGACCAAAGCCCTGCAGATAGATCGGTTGGCCGTTGAGCAGTAGAGCGTTGCCCTCTACCCTGATCTCCCGGATTCCGATGGGCAGTGTGTAGCGATCGACCACCGCGCCTCGGCTAATCAGCTCCACGGTTAGATCATACAGATGCGGTGAGTCAGGCGACCACAGGGCTGCGTTAGGCACGTCCAGCACGAACTCGGCAGTGCCGTCCGAGGGGGTAGTTTCGGCCTGTACGGGCGTGTCAGCCAGTGAACAGCGCACTGTCGTGGATTCCGACCCGGTCAGGTCGACTCCAACGTGGACGCGACCGGGTAACGCCGTCACCAGCGTTAAGTCGGCGATGGCTTGAGACGGCGTCGCGGTTAGCAACACAGGTCTATGAATGCCACAATAAGGAAAGAAATCGAATGAGGCGGGCGGGAAATTTTGGTGCTGATCCAGAAACATGTGTTTGGGATCCGCCGGGACATTACCCGGCGGCACGCGATCGGGAGCAAGCTCACCCTCGACGCGCACCACCAGTACATTCTGCTCAGGCCGAACATAGGGCGTGAGATCAAATGAGAAGGGCAGATGTCCCCCTTCATGCTCACCCAAGCGAGCCCCGTTGAGCCACACTTCGGCCAGGTAGTTGACTGAACCAAAGCGAACACCAAGGCGATGCCGGGCGACATCCCATCCCCACGGCAGATCGAAGCATGTCTGATACCAAGTCTGGCCGAGGTAATCGCGCCACTCTGCGAACTGATCGTTCCAGCTGGCTGGCACGGCGGCCGGACGACCTCCGGTGAACCCCTCGGACCAGCCAGCCGCTTGGCCCCGGTTCGTGGGATCGAATCTCAATTCCCAGAGCCCTGAGAGGTCGACGAACTGCCGAAATGGATTAGAGCGTGGATAGAGCATGGGTGTCTCCAGGATGTTGTCTCTTTGACTCAGCCCTTGATACCGGTGGACGCTACGCCCTCGACGAAGAACCGTTGGAACGTGAGGAAGAGCACGATCACGGGGATCAACGATACCAGCGACGCTGCCATGATCAGGGCGTAGTCAGCGGAGTATTGCTGGATGAACATGCGCAGGCCCAGCTGAATGGTCTTGCGCGACTGCGAACTCAGGTAAATCAGCGGCCCCATGAAGTCGTTCCAGACAAAGACGGCGGTGAAGATGGTCAGTGTGGCAATTGCCGGTTTCGAGAGCGGTAGCATGATGCGGGCGTAGATCCCATACTCATTCAATCCATCGATGCGTGCTGCATCGATGAGGTCGTTTGGGATGCTGATGAAGAACTGGCGCATCAAGAACACGCCAAATGCCGAAAAGGCCTGCAATAGGATCAGTGCCAGATGAGTGTCGGTCAGATCCAGTCTCCGCATCATGATGAACTGAGGGACCATGTAGGACTGCCAAGGGATCGCGATGCTGGCGACATAAGCCAGGAAGATGACGTCCTTGCCCTTGAAGTCGAGCTTGGCAAAGGCATATCCGGCGAAGCTGCTGGTGAAAAGCTGGAGCGCCGTGATGATCACCGTCAGCTTGGTGGTATTTGCAAAGAAGGTGAGGAACGGGATCCGTGTCCAGATTTTCACGTAGTTATCCCATTGCGGCTCCTCGGGAATCCACTGAACCGGGAAACGAAAGACATCCTTGTCCATCTTCAGCGAGGCGGAGACCATCCATAAGAACGGCATCAACATGGTCACCATCAATGCGATCAAGACCGCATAGGTGAGTGCCCTGCTCACCCCGACGCTCAGTTGATGGACTAGCTTGTCGTGTCTGGGGCTGCTCTGTTTTTGTAGGCTGTGCACGTTCAGTCTCTCCTCCATGCTCACATGTAGCTGACCCAACGCTGTTCCATACGGAACTGGATGATGGTGATGATCAGAACGATCAGAAACAACACCATAGCTATCGCGCTGGAGTAGCCGAATCTCCATTGCCTGAACGCTGTGTTGTAAGTGTGAATGACCAGCACGTTGGTCGCGCGCCCAGGGCCTCCGTTGGTCATAACCAGGATCAGATCGAAGACCTTGAAGGATGCGATTGTGAGCATGATGCTAACAAAGAAGGTGGCTGGCGTGAGCATCGGCAGGGTGACGTAGCGGAATCGCTGCCAGGCGTTCGCCCCGTCGATCATAGCTGCCTCGTACAAGTACGAGGGAATGCCCTGCAGGGCCGCAAGGTAGATCACCATGTAATAGCCCATGCCCCTCCAGATGCTGGCTAGGATCACGGTGGGCATCGCCCAGTCCACCGATGCGGTCCAGCGTGGCGGGTTCTCCACCCCCAAGTTCACCAGTAGCTGATTCACGGGTCCCATCGCGGGATGGAAGAGCATATTCCAGACGACGGCGACCGCCACGAGAGACGCGACGTAGGGGAAGAAGTAGGCGGTGCGGAAGAAATTCCTCCCACGCAGGGGTTGGTTGAGGAGCAGCGCCAGGATGAGGGCAGCGACCATCGTTGTGGGCACCGTTCCGACGACGTAGTAGAAGGTGTTTCGCAGAGCGATGTGGAAGGTGTCGTCCTCCAGTAACCGTTTGAAGTTGTCCAACCCTGCCCACGTGACCACGTTAGCCCCGTCCCAGTGCATAAACGCAAGGGCGAGCGAGAAGACCATGGGAACCAGGGTAAATAGCGCGAAGCCAACCAGGTTGGGCAGGATGAAGGAGTAGGCAACCAAGTTCTTCTTGAGCGTCTTCCATCTGCCGCTGCTCATAGGTTTCCTGGGGATCTGCGTTTGCATAGCGCTCATAGGTCTACGGAACCTCTCGATCTGTTATCCGAACTTGCTATCGCCTTGAGGGGGGACAGCCGATCATAGGGGTCATGCCATCCTCTCCGAATGCGCATGGCGATGATGATACCTGGCAGGGAAGCCCTGTTGGCACGTCGGGGCTTCCCTGCCCCGACTGATCGATCCTGTCTACTCGTTCAGAACTTCTGAGACACGCTGCGACATGGCCTCAATTCCCTCGTCCACGGTGACGGACTTGGTCATGATCAGGTCGTGTTCCTCGTTGAGGATCTGCTCAACCTCGCCCACCTTGGGGTGCATGGGCAGCTCGAGGCGCACGGTCGTGGTCTGCAGTGCTTCGCTAGCTTCCGGGGGTACACCCTCGAGCGAGGCGAAGATGTCCAGGACCTCTGGAGGACGCATGGCGGGGAGGTTGCCGGTCTCTGCCAGGGCCTTGGCGCCCTCGATACCGCTGTAGAACTTGACGAAGTCCCAAGCGGCATCCTTCTGATTCGAGTTCGCGTTGATGGCCAGCGAGGTCAGTGTGCCTGCCGTCGTGCCAGGCTCAACGCCCTCAGGATGCGGGAACTTGGCGACACCCCATTCGTAGTCAATCTCGCCCTCATTCTTGGCATTGATCAGCGAGCCGATGAACCAGGATCCCATCGGCAGCATTGCGATCTGCTCATTGTAGAAGACGCCGGAGTAATGGATATTTCCAGCCCTCAGCGCGCCGTAATCCATGATGATCTCGTCGTCTTGCATTCTGATGATCATATCATAGATTGGCTTCATGAAGCTGTAGTCCTCGGCAATGACGGTGTTCTTGCCGTCCTGTACCGTGGCTAGCTGGACGGTCGAGCGCCACACGTGATGGTGGGTGCCATAGACTCTGTCGGCGCCGGTCCCACTGGTCAACTGGCGCGCCACCTCCTCATACTCTGTCCAGGTCATGTCGTTGGAGGGGTAGTCCACGCCGGCAGCGTCGAAGAGATCCTTGTTGTAGTAGAGGATCCAGATGTCGCTGCGGAAGGGGAGGGCGTAGATCTTGCCCTCGAACGTCAGCTCTTCGGCTGCGCCGCTATAGACGCTCAGATCGAGCCCGTCGGCGTCGATGTAGTTGTTCAGCGGAATGATCTGGTTCCGGGTTAGCATGGCGGAGTAGCCTGGGATGTCTTTGACGGTGATGAGATCGGTCTCGTCACCACCCGAGAGCATGATATTGACAACGTCCTGGTACTCGGCGGACGAGATGTCGGTCAACTCAACGGTGACGTTGGGATTTTCCGCCTCATACGCGTCGACCACGGCCTGCCAATAGGGCGTCGTGGCGACATCCCACGCTGCCATCGTGAGCGTGATCGGTTCGTCTACCGGTTCCTCGACGGGTGCCTCCGATTCGGGCTCCTCGGTCGGTACTGTGGTCGATGGGCCGCATGCCGCCAGAGTCAGCGACAGCAAGATGATAAGGGTCAAAAGCGTGTGTGCGCGTTTCATTAGAACTCCTCCTGAAGCTAAGGTAAGCAGCTGAACTTGCTTTTCCAACACGTGTGTTGAGCAGCATCGAACAGGTGAGGGGGCTAGCCTCTGACATGGGACCCCGGATCCTGGCACCTCCTGACAGAGCGGACTCGTTGAGAGCTGGACAGCCCGTTACCTAGACTGAGCGGTCAAACTAGACATCAAGCACAATGCCCACATAAGGGGCAGCTACCCAGATTATACATCTTTTCAGTAAGTATGTCAACTGTGGGTTGCATTCTTTCGAAAATTACAGTATAATTATCATGTCGCTATCTTAGAGGAGAAGGTGAGATGAACAGAAAAAAGCGCCCAACGCTTGCTGATGTCGCTGAACATGCTCAGGTTTCCACGGCCACTGTCTCCCGAGTGGTCCGTAACACGGGCTCTGTGAGTGAGAGCCTGCGCGAGCGCGTCGAGGCCTCGATTGCCGAGTTGGGGTACAAGCCCCGGAACTCATTTACCGGTTCTTCCGCGCAAGGCATTATCGCCCTCTTGATTGGCGACCTACTCAATCCCTTCTTTCTGGAAATCGCGCAGGGCGTGCAGGACGAGGTCAACAATGAGCGGATGATGATGGCGATCTATAACGTGGCCGATCAGGCCCATCATCAGTCTCAGCTCTTAACCGAACTGCATAAGGCGGGGGTTGCCGGCGTGATCTTGGCCGGACTGACGCCTATCCCCGAGCTACTGGATTGGCAGGAACGCTACAAGGTCCCCGTGGTGCTTCTCAACCGGCGTGTCTCGCAATCGGGCGTGCACTGCATTGTGGTGGACTTCGAGGAAGCCATGGTCCGCGCCACCCGGCACCTGCTGGCGTTGGGGCATAGGCGCATCGGGCACCTGGCGTCGCCCAGCACCGGAGAGATCGCCGAGGCCCGTCAGCGCGGCATCGAGGTTGCCTTGAAGGAGGCTGGGCTGGAGTTGCGACCCGAGTGGTGCCCCATCGTGCCGCCCGGCAGGGAGGTGGGCGGTGGCTTTCAGGCGATGCGCGTCTTGCTGGACCTGCCTGAGGAAGAGCGCCCGACCGCGGTCATCGCGTTCAACGACATCATCGCCGTCGGAGCCCTACACGCCGTACGCAATCACGGCCTGTCCGTGCCGCAGGACATCTCAATCATCGGCGTGGACGATATCGCGCTGGCGGGCCACACCTACCCACCGCTTACTACCATCAGTCAGCCTAAGTATCACATGGGGAAACTGGCAGTCCAAACATTGCGTCGCTTGGGCGAGGGTCGGGTCAGTATGAGCAACAACTGCACGTTGCTGGAGACCCCATTGATCGTCCGTGAATCTACGGGACCTTGTAGGGAGACCCGGTAGTCGCCAGGTCTCCCTCTGCATCTGGAGGCAGAGCTCGGAGGCGATGGCTCCTTCAGGGTGCTGTGGGCCACCGTCACCGCCCTTTCGGACCGATCTTATCGCGCCAACAGCGTGACAATCAACACGATGACTGCAATCCCCAGAGATGACCAGTCAATCAACTTCCACTTCGGCTCTTCCCGACCCATCGCGCCCTCCTGGTGTCTGAACGTTTGTTCTATATGCCCCTATTATACTAGAACTTGTGTTCTATTGCAAGAGCCAATTTGCCCCTCTGGTCACGAAACCCATGTGGCAGTGCGTCACAGCGTGCCCCTTTTTGACGCGCTTTGCACTTCGCGACAATCCGGGTACGCTGTGGAAGGAGCGAGGCGAGGCGACAGATCGTTCTCGCTCTGCCCACTTAACGCCAATCTCATCTGTATTAAGGAGGCAAGATGCGCAAAGAGATCTTTACCGAGAAGGGTGCCGCCCCCGTGGGGCCCTACTCCCAGGCGGTTGTGGCTGACGGACCATTTGTCTTCGTCTCAGGACAGGGTCCCGTCGACCCGGCGACGGGACAGATGAAGCTAGGCAGTATCGCGGAACAGGCGGAACAGGTCTTCGAGAATATCACGACGTTGTTGGAGGCCGCGGGCACCTCGTGGGAGCACGTCGTGCGCGTCGGCATCTTCCTGGTCGACATGGACGACTTCGCGGAGATGAACAGCATCTATCAGCGATACTTGACGAAGCCCTACCCGGCTCGGACGACGGTAAGCACCGGCTTGCCGGTCGATGGGATGCTTATTGAGGTCGATTGCATTGCTGTGGTCCCCGAGGCGTAGGCTTCGATGAGGATCGGGGAACTGGACACGCCGGTCGTTGTCGTAGATCTGGACCGCGTGACGTCGAATATCGAGCGGCTCCAGTGCTACTTGGACGATCACGACATCGCCAATCGGCCCCACATCAAGACTCACAAGATCCCAGACTTTGCACACCAGCAGGTCGCTGCCGGCGCCGTGGGCATTGCTTGTCAGAAGGTGAGCGAGGCCGAGGTGATGGCTGATGCTGGCCTGGACGACATTATGATTCCCTACAATATCCTCGGCAAGCAGAAGCTGCGGCGCCTGATGGCTCTGGCGCGACGAGTGCGGATTCAGGTCACCGCTGACTCCGCCCACACGGTGCGGGGCTACGCGGCAGCCGCGGAGGAAGCAGCACTCACTCTCTGGGTCCTCGTCGAGTTCGACACGGGGATGCATCGTTGCGGCGTTCAGTCACCGCAGGAGGCGGCGGAGCTGGCGTGCCTGATCCATAGATCGTCAGCGCTGACCTTCGGCGGGTTGATGACGTTTCCACACAACGCAGAGAGCGACGCGTTCGTGCGCGCGACGAAGGCCTTGTTGAAGGGAGATGGGCCGTCTGTGGCCTGCGTTAGCTATGGCGGGACGCCGGGGATGTGGCAGGCGCACACCAGGACGGAGGTAACCGAGTATCGCGCGGGGACCTACATCTACGGAGACCGGTCCATCCTCAAGGCTGGCGCTATGACGTTGGATCAGATCGCACTCAGCGTGATCACAACCGTTGTTAGCCGACCCACCGCTGACCGCGGGATCCTCGATGGGGGCAGCAAGACCTTTTCCTCGGACTTATTGGGGCTGGACGGACACGGGTTCATCCTCGAGTATCCCGAGGCGCGGTTCTATGGGATGTCGGAGGAGCACGGACACGTCGATTTTGGCCCTTGCGCCCAGAAGCCCGAGATTGGGGAGCGGGTGACCGTGATTCCTAACCACGTCTGCCCAGTCAGTAATCTCTTCGATGCCATCGTGGGTGTCAGGGGCGATGAGGTGGTGCAGACTTGGCCTGTCGCCGCGCGCGGCACCGTGCGATGAGTTGTGGATGGATGCGGAGGGTTGAACGCCGCCCGCGGATAGAGGGCGGGAGATCAACCCTCTGCCAGGAGGGCGCGCGAGAAGATCATGTAGCCCGTGTGGGCGATCATGCGATCGATGGGACGGAGGCGCTGGGGCACAGCCTTGTAGGGGCGCAGCAACAGCTCCTCCACCTCCGTAAAGCCGTATGGCCCCCGCTCGAGATGGCGCAGCAGCACGCCGACCTGATTGACGGTGGGCACGAGACAGCCGAAGAAGCCGCCGCCCCGCAGCGCCCGATGTACCTGGTCCAGATAGAGCCAGGGCTCGCGCACGTCCAGGATCACGGCATCTATGCCCTCCTCGTCAAATCCCTCCTCGATGTCACGAACCTTGAAGGTGACGAACTCATCGAGGCCCACGCGCGCGAGGTTTTCTGTGGCGATGGCCTGGATGTCGGGACGGACCTCGTAGCTGTAGACGTGGCCTTCAGGCTGGACCATGCGGGCGAGGGCGAGGGTCAATCCGCCACTTCCGGTGCCCGCTTCCAGGACCCGCGTGCCAGGGCCGATGTTCATCTTCATCAGCATGTAGCCGATTTCCTTGGGATAGATGATCTGGGTAGCGCGGCGGATGTCGCGGATGAGCTCGTCCAGGGATGGGGGTAGGATCATATAGGTGTAGCCTAGATGCGTATCGACCGTGTCGCCCCAGGGCTTGCCGATCACGTCGTTGTGTTGTAGCACGCCGTGATGGGTTTGGAACTCCAGCCCTGGCTGCATCCGGACGATCGCGGTCTTGCGGTCGCTACCAACCATAAGGACCAGATCGCCGGCGCCGACGCGTCGTCGGTCGGGGCCATCCGGTGTCTCATGGGTGAGCCCCTGCGCTGCTCTAGGATCTAGATCTGTCTCTTCCACACTTCGTCCTTGCTGGCCCCTGTTGGATCCATTCGCTTGACGGGGGGCTATGGTCAAGCGAGGCCGGATCTTTTTACAAATCGCTGCAAAGGGATTATAATCAGTGACGTACAGACCCGCAACCTGACGAGGATACGTATGCCAGACGAAATCATCGACCGCATGGCCATTACCATTGTCGACGGGGGGCAGTCGAAAGATCTCCTGAAGGCCCTGAATAAGCACGGATTTCCTGTGACCACGCTGGACGCGGTCGGGGGCTTCCTTCATGAAGCCATGGTGACCCTGGTGGTCGGTATGTCCGCACAGCGGTTGCCCGCTTTTTTCGCCCTCGTGCGTGAGAAATGCCCTAGCCGCATCCGCTATGTTCCGATGGGCGTAGAGCTGTCCCTTTCCCCGGGATACCCTATGATGATCGAGGCGCGCGTGGGCGGTGCATCCGTCTTCGTCTTGCCGGTTGAACGCTTTGTGCAATTGTGAGGAGAGCTGAAAATGAAACTTGTCGTCGCTATCGTCAAAGACTCCGATGCTATGGATGTTTCAGACGCCCTCGTTGAAAACGATTTCCGCATGACACGCATTGCGAGTACCGGAGGATTCCTACGTCGCGGGAATGTGACGCTTCTGATCGGCTTGGAGGAGGAGCAGTTGGAACTGCTCTTTGCTACGATTCAGGCCGCGTGTCGTCCCCCTGAGAATCCTGACGAACACAAGGCCACGATTTTCGTCCTCCCGGCAGAGGATTTCGTCCAGCTAGGGTAATGCCCCAGGGAGTCTGAGGTGGCGGAAAGCGTCGAGCAGCGCGCCTACCACGGTGACCTCGATCCTCGGGATCTCGCCAGGTCGCTGGTCGTGCGTTTCAGCGAGGGGGAGACCCGGGCCCACTGGGTGGAGGGAGAGGCGAGGCGCGCGATTGTCCAGATTCAGAACCGGCAGGTGGAGTATGGAGACCCGTCTACGGCGGTGACGGTCCATATCTCCCCCACCGAGGCTGGGATCACGGTCGCGGTGAGCGAGCAGAAGGTGCTGAGCGTGGCCGCCGATATGGCGAAGAGCGGCGTTCAGGCCTGGTTCAATCCGCTCCGGCTGCTCGGTGAGATCGACGATATCGCGCGCAACGTGCGGTGGCTAGGACTTCGAGCGGAGGTCTGGCAGGCCATCGATGAGTATTGTCGAGCGCAGGGCAGCGGTCGGGGGGCTGCGCGGATCCTCTCCAACGTTATCTGTCCCTACTGTGGCACCCCCAATGACCTTGGCGCGCAGAACTGCAAAGCGTGCCATGCCCCGTTAGCGGAGGCTCAGCCCATCGTCTGCGGGCGATGTGGGTTTATGAATGAGCCTGGAACAAGCCTATGCGTCAACTGCGGCGCCAAGTTGTAAGATGGTCGCCGGGCTCACAGCGCTTTTGAGGGTCGGGGGACACCACCTTCTCCCCAGAGGGTGGTCTAAGCCAACAAGGCCTCGGGCCGCTGTTGTCTCTTATTGCAGACGGTATCTATCCCAATCCTGGTATCTGGGTGATTCTGGCCTCTGATGTCCCGACTGCTTCTTGCTTACTTGGTACACACGTGGCACACGTGCTCGGCAAGGCTATCCACAGATCTCTAGTCTGGCTCCTTTTGTGGTTCCCGTGTATCATTGATGCGAATCGATAAGGCATAGGAGGTACAGCTTGGAGCAGAGAGAGCGGCAAGCAATCCGCGTGCTGATTGCCAAACCCGGCCTTGACGGCCACGATCGCGGCGCCAAGGTCGTTGCGCGCGCCCTGCGCGACGCCGGTATGGAGGTCATCTACACGGGCCTGAGGCAGACGCCCGCGATGGTGGCCGAGGCTGCCCTGCAGGAAGATGTCGATGTGATCGGTTTATCCATTTTGTCGGGCGCGCATATGGCGCTCGTTCCCCGCATTCTAGAGGCCCTCGAGAAGCGCGGCATTGAGGACTTGCCGATCTTCGTCGGCGGCATCATCCCCATAGATGACATCTCCACCCTCGAGGAGATGGGCGTGGAAAAGGTCTTCGGTCCAGGCACGGATACGCAGACGATCATCTCCTACATTCGCGAGACGGTGGAGCGTCGTCGTTGAGCCATAGACGAGGAGACGCCCTAGACGGCACCCGTTTAGCGGAGCTGGCGGTAGGCGGCGACCGTCGTGCTGTGGCGCGGCTGCTCACGTTGGTCGAGAATGGCGAGCCGGAGGGACGTTTGGCCCTGGCCAAGCTCTTTCCGCGAACGGGCAACGCGCACGTGGTCGGTTTCACGGGCTCGACGGGCGTGGGGAAGAGCACCTTGGTCAATCGGGTTGCGGGTGAGATCCGGGGCCGAGGTCCGAAGCTGGCTATTGTCGCAGTCGACCCGACCAGTCCCTTCTCGGGGGGCGCCTTGCTAGGCGATAGGCTTCGGATGCGGGATCTGGTCGAGGATCCGGGGGTCTTTATCCGCAGCATGGCCTCTCGTGGGCATCCCGGGGGCGTGGCTCATGCGACCCGGGACGTCGTGACTGTACTGGATGCCCTGGGCTTTCCGATCATCTTGGTTGAGACGGTTGGAGCAGGCCAGGTGCAGGTCGAGGTGGCACGGATCGCGCACACGGTGGTGCTGGTCGAGGCGCCGGGTATGGGGGATGACATTCAGGCCCTCAAGGCCGGCCTGATGGAGATCGCGGATATCATTGTCGTCAATAAGGCGGATCGACCAGAGGCGCGGCAGACGCTGGTTGCCATCCGTAGTGCCGGCCTCCAGGGAGTTCGGTTCCAAGCCTCGGAGGCGGCGAGCGAGCCGGGAGCCTGGGAGGTGCCGGTCTTGGAGACAAGTGCCCTCGAGGGGCAAGGGATTCCCGAACTGGTGGATGCGGTGATGCGCCATCGCGACTACCTACAGCGGAGCGAGATCTGGGACTCCTTGCGTATGCGCCATGCGCGCGCCGAAGTGGAGGCGTGGCTGCACCGCTATCTGGAAGATTGGGTGCGCCAGCACATCGGCCCTGATGTGATCGAGGACGCGATAGAAGCTGTAGTGCGCAGACGAACCGATCCTGCATCTGCTGCGCGAAACCTTCTGGAAGCCCTGGTCGGACCCTTGTCTTCGTAAGGTTGCTATCAGATGGAGGCGTCTCCCCGTTGTGCCAAAGAACGCCAACTCAGGTGAGGGAAGGAGGGAGTCTTGCTCTGCGGTGCGTGAGCGCGGGAAACGAGCGGGCGATTTGGTCTTGTGAGAAGTGCGGTTTTCAGCACGAGCGGCGTTTACGGAAGGCTACCTTTGTCGATGGCACCTACCGCGATCTGCTGGTCACAAGCGTCCTCGCGGGGGAGCAGAAGGAGAAGGGGGATGACTGATGTAGGGTGCTACGGAGGCGTTGTGATTTATAGTGGCACAGGTTCTCCAGATCTTGCTTCGCAGATCGCCGAAAACCTGGAGCTGAAGCTGTGTGAACGCGAAGTTATCACATTTCCTAATTCGAATCTCTTTGTTCGTCTTGGCTCGAGTGTGCGCGGCCAAGATGCCTTTATCATTCAGACGACCTCCGCGCCCACCAACGACAACCTGATGGAGCTTCTCATCTTCATCGACACGCTCAAGCGCGCATCAGCGGGCCGCGTGACGGCGGTCGTTCCCTACCTTGGCTATGCCCGGTCTGACAAGAAGGACCAGCCCCGCGTTCCGATCACAGCGCGGCTGGTCGCTGACATGATCCAGAGTGCTGGCGCGGATCGTTATATCACGCTCGACCTTCACTCCGGGCAGATTCAGGGCTTTTTCAGCATCCCTGGGGATATGATCACGGCTTTCCCATTGCTGGCAGACCACATGCGTAAGAAGGACCTTCAGAATGCGGTCGTGGTGGCTGCCGACCTGGGATTTGCAAAGAAGGCACGGGCCTTTGCGACGGAGCTTGACCTACCTGTCGCGTTCGTCGAGAAGCGCCGCATTGACATGCATACCGAGGCCTTAACCGTCATTGGCGACGTCGACGGCATGGATGCCATCATCGTGGACGATGAGGTCGACACAGCGGGCACGATGTGCGATGCGGCGACCGCCCTGATCGATGCCGGGGCACGAGATATCTACAGCTGTTTCGTCCATCCGATATTGTCCGCCGACGCGGCCGATATGCTCCGCCAACACTCCTTCAAAGAGATTGTAACCACGAACTCGGTGCCAATTCCTCTTAAGAAACGCTTGCCCAATATGACCGTGATCTCGGTTTCTTCGTTGTTGGCGGGTGTCATCAAGCGTGTGCACGCCGGCAGAAGTGTTGGTGAGATGTTCGTCCCATATCACGGATACAGCTGAGGTGCCGATCGGCGGCTACGCCTGAGGGTTATGATGACACAGCCGAGCGCGCGACTCGAGTCGCTCGCTCGATGCTACAGGCCTTTTTCAGGCCTCTGCCTCAACCATCGCCTCTGCGGCGGCGCGGATGGCCGTGAGCTTGTACTCTCGGCTCCAGCGGTTGACGGGAAGTAGGTCCCAAACCCTGGCGCGGACATGGTGGATCCAGCGCTCCATGCTTGCCAGGCACGTGATCATTCCCCCACCGCTGCCACCGGCGGCGGCTACCGCGAGCACGGGCTTGCCCGCCATGCAACTTTGGTCGCCTCTGGTCGCCTCGCACCGCCGAAAGCGATCGGTGAAGGCCTTCGCCGACTCGCTCATCTCTCCCCAGTAGACCGGTGTCACCAGGACAAGCGCATCAGCGGCACACGTCCTGGCGTGCAGGGCCTGGAAGTCGTCTTCGACCTGACATTCGTGTTCGCTTAGGCAGGTGCCCCAGCCATTGTCACAGGCCTGGCAGAGGCCCACGTCGAGGTCGTTGAGTCGCACGATTTCCACGTCGCCGCCGGCTGAGCGGGCTCCTTTTGCGGCAGCTGTAGCACATGCTGCCGTGAGGCCGTCTTGGTTGGGGCTTGTATGGATGACCAGGATGTCCATGAGCGTCTCCTTAACTTGGGTTGGTCACTTCGTGATGGGGTCGGGCAATGTTTGGAAGGGTTCGATTTCGTTAGGGCTCGGACCGTCATAGCCGGTCGATTTCTTTCCTTATCTCCTTTTGCTCGACGCTGCGCTACCAATCTATCTGCTCAAACTCTGCATCCTTGACCTGATAGATCCAGATCTGCGGATCAGCTAGATCTCCGTCGGGCTCGAAGCGGAGCTCGCCCAGGAGTGTGGTCACCGGATTCTGCCGCAAGGCTTCGCTGATCCGCCCTGCTTCGATCGAGTTCGCTTGCTCAACGCCCTGGGCCAAAGCCTCCATTGCGACGAAACCGTTCACCGAGTAGGTATCGGGGTTTCGGTACTCAACAGCCTGGTAGGCCTCGAACCAGGCTTCATCCCCGACGGCGCGGGGGCTGGGAGCGAAAGCGCTCACGTACATGCCCTCCGCTGTGCCGTCGGCCTCGTCGATGGTTGCCGCAAGGAAGGCCCCGTCGCTGCACAGCATCGGGACCGTCACACCAGCATCGATCAGCTGGGCGCGGAGATAGGGGGCCTCGATCTCATAACCGGCGTAGAAGATGGCGTCGGGGGCGACGCCCTTGATCCGTGCCACCTCCTCGGCATACTGCCCCTGGCCTTCCTCCACCTCAATTTGCACGACGGGGTCCGCCCCCAGCGCGCGGAGCTCATCGCTGAGGGAGCGCGCCAAGCCCTGCCCATACTCCGTGTTGTTGTAGACTACGGCGACAGTGTCGGCCTCCAGCTGTTCGACGAGGAAGCGCGCGTCCACAGCAGCCTGAACGACGTCGTTGGCGTTGACACGGAAGAAGTTCGTGTATCCTTTCTCGGTCAGGCTCTGCTCCGACGCCGTGGGCGTGATGACGACCAGCGGCATCTCCGCATACAGCGTCATCGCCGCCAGGGTCTGACCGCTATTGAGATGCCCAATCACGCCCAGAACCTCTTCCCCGCCCTCAAGTGC
This sequence comes from Anaerolineae bacterium, assembly GCA_049975205.1. GTDB lineage: Bacteria > Chloroflexota > Anaerolineae > B4-G1 > SLSP01 > PWVB01. Next base: position 17,918 of record JBNGDL010000018.1, read on the forward strand.
GGCGTCAATCTCGGCGACCTGCGCCACTGCGACATCGCTGTCGGATTCGTCGTCCAAGGGCATCACGACTACCCGGTAGCCGTTCAGACCGCCGTTGCGGTTGATCTGCTCCGCAGCCAGCCGAACGCCGCCTAGCACGGTCTGCCCGCCGTTGGCCTGAAATCCGCTCAGCGGCACGGCGACGAAGACCAACACATCGCCCTTGGTCGGCGCTGTTGAGCGACCTCCACATGCTGTCAGCATGGCGGCGAGTAGCGAGACCATCAGACCCAAAGCTATCAAGATGATAACCCGTCGCTTCATAGTGTTCATCCTTTGTTCAACGCGTCGGTATAGAGTGCATCTACCTGAGACACAAGATCGGTCATCTGCCCTAGATGTCGCTCGATCTCCTGGTTCAGACGCCTAACGTGGTCCTGTGCGAGGCCGCCCTCGGCTGCGATGAGGTGAAACTCACTAGCCGCCCTCGCCATCGCCGTGAGCGACTGCCCCAGCTGGGACTCAGCTTGCTGCATTTGGGCGTCCAGCAACTTCAGGCTCTCCCAGTCCTTGCCGAGCGCTTCCATCTCGTTGTTCAGACGCTCGATGATGTCAGGGTCCTTCTCATACTTAAGTCGGGCGACCAGGGTCTCGATCAGACCGGGTAGTTCCTGTCGCCGTAACTCCAACCGGTGATCGCGTTGGTAAGTGTCGGCGTATCTCGCAAGCAGCGCGCCCTGCTTGGTCCAATCGACCATCTGCTCGGCTGCGGTCTCCAGGGCTGCCCTGTGGGGCGAGCCCTTTGTTCGATAGAGGTCGGCCTCAGCCTGTCGGACGTAGTCCGTCATGGTCGCTACCCGCGTCCGGAGGGTCTGATCCTTGATCTCCTGGAGGTCGAGCCGCTCCCTCAAGAGCTGCCACAGCACCTTGGCCGAGGTCTCAGGATCCGTGAGGCTGGCGTAGACGACGGTGCCCCAGCCTACCAGTCCCAGCAGCGGCCATCCCCAGGAAGGCCACCAAGCGAACGGATGCGGCAAGAAGACGCTTAACAGGATCGTACCCGCCACCACGAGGGCGCTTTCGAGTCGCAGCAGGGCATACTGAAGGAAGGCGCTCGTTGCTCTGTTCCTCAGCTCGTCGTGCAAACTTGCCATCGTCTAGCCCTGTCGTCGATCACAAAAAAACAACACGCCGTGTCCTCGCACGCTATCCGGCATCATCACGAGATTTCGCCGATGCTGCCCGCTGCCCTGAGCGATCAGAAGTAGGTCGAGATGATCCTGTAGAGCTCCTCGATATCGGTCTCATCCGCCCTGCGGAATTGGCCGCCGCCGATGAGCGCGATCTCCTGCAACAGCTTTACGTCAGCGTCGTTCCCAAAGCCAATGGTGAATACGACGATGCGTTGGGAAGCACTGTCCTCGAAGGCGCGCTGGAGATCCCGGCTAGTCCGGCGGCTGGCGTTTTCTAGACCGTCGGTCATCACCACGATGGCGTTGATGGCCTCCGGGTCGTTCTCCGCGACGATCTGACGGTGCGCTTCCCAGATCCCGTCGAGCAGCGCGGTGTTGCCGTTGGGCCGCATCGCGCGAATCAGTGTCTCAATCTGGTCTCGTCCAGCGTCGGTCACGGGTCGCAGCGGCGCGATCTGCTTCACCTCGCTTCCAAACTCGATGAGGCCTATCTGGTCCCGATCGCCGCGGATATTGTCCACGAAGGCAAGCAAGGCCTCCTTCGCGAGGTCCATCTTGTCGCCCTCCTCCATGCTTCCGCTGGTGTCGACCACCAGGACAACGTTCGTGGGGCGTTTCGTGTACCACCAGACGTTCTGCACGACCTGGACCACCTGTTGAGACGGCATCTGCAAGGTCGTCTGGGGCTGCCGCCAATCGACGGCGTCGGTGCCGCTGAAGGGGCTGCCCGCGCTCTCCAGCGATAGCCCAAGGTCAGCAGGCCGGAAGCCCATCGAGAGCAGCATCAGCTGGGCCTCCTCGCTCGTGAGGAACGATACAAAGGCCTGATAGGTGCGACGCTGTGCCTCACTCAGGGTCTCCAGCTCCAGCAGCGCCAGCGGATGGTCGGCCCAGAGGGTACCCTCTGCCGGGTAGATGGCGACGAGCCGCTCGGCGGGCTGAGTCTGGTTCCAGGCGATGACGACCTGCTCTTGAGCGACAAAGGCGTCGAGGAAGGCCCGGCCCTCGGTGCGCAGGCGCTCCAGAATGACGGCCTCGCCCTCTCCGTAGAAGCGCACGGTGCCCTCGACAGCACGGACGTACTCCAAGGTGGTTGGCGCGGTTGCGGCCTCCTCGGTCAGGCCGCGCGTGAGGCCAGCCCCGGCGTAGAACTCCGCCAGGGTCGCCAGCAGGCCGCTCGCGTTGTTGGTGCTTGGGTGGTTCCATTTGAACTCGGGATCCCGGGTGGCCCTGAGCTGGATCTGCTCCCAACCGACCGGTTCGTGCGGCCAACCGAGCTGGCGCGCCGTGCTCTCCCAGGCGACGATGACGATGGGGCTGACAGCATACCGAACCGGGGTACTCGTGCGGCGATTGGCTATGGGGATTACCGAGGCCTCGCCGTTGGTCTCCAGCGTCGTCGACCAACGCCGCTCCAATTGGTGGAACCAGAGGCTACTGTCCGGCGCCAGAGCCTGGAACGGGGGGGCGGCCTCCAGCCCTTGCTCGACCATCTTGTCGGGGGCAAGCTCCAGGGTAAGGATGGGGAGCAAGTCCTCCGCCGGGGCCTGCTTGTCGCCCTGGGCATTAAAGGTCTCAACCAGCCGATCGAAGGTCGGTTTCATCGCTGGGGACACAGCGATCGTAAGCTCACGGATATCCGCATCGACCGGCACCTCTTCCGTCCTCTGCGGCAGGCGCTCCTCCAGCCAGCCCAGGGCCAATCTTCCTCCGTAGACAACAGCTCCGAGCACCGCGCACGCCAGCCCAAAGCCGACGAGCAGCCAGGCGAGGCGCTTTTGCCGGCGCTGCCGGTGCGGGTCCGGCGGCAGGTTTAGCGGTGACTGCGTTCCGGTACTCATATCACTCCGTCACGTTCAGCTCGAACCACCGCAATAGCGCAAGCAGCACATCCCGGTTGGGATTCCGCATAGCGTCTGCGCGGGGTACTACGGTCTCGACCCCTCGACCCTGCCAGGTGATAAACAGGCTGTCGGCCACCGCATCGAGCGGTACCCTGGGATTGGCGGGTCGGAGGCCATAGGCCAGTCCGGCCTGCTGCTGCTCGTCGCTAAGAAGATAGCGCTGGAAATCCAGGGCTGCGTTTTTCTCGAGGGCCGTGGTCTCCGGCCCCACCCAGACGGAGAAGGGGAAGTCGAACCAAGTCACGTAGCGGGGGTAGTAGAGGTTGATGGGGTCCTCCCAACGCGTCAGGATTCCCTCCATGTTAAGTAGCAGGTCCGCCTCGAGCAGCTGACCGCCATCACCAACGCTGTACCCGAAAAGTGCGAAGTCCTCAGCTGTGTAGGCGCTGGCACTGCTGAAGTCGGTGACGGCGCCCATCAGCTCCTGCAACCAGGCCTGGAAAGCGGGATCGGTGACATCGGCCACGCTGATGTCGGGGCGGCTGTGATACTCGCCAGCTGCCGCGATCATCGCGTGGAGGCCGGCGACGTTCTTGTTGGGATTTGGTACTACGAGCTTGAAGTATCCCCAGCCGGGGTCGCCGCCCAGCTCGGGCCATCCACCCTTGGCAATGGCAGCATCGTGAATGGTGTCCCAGCTGATCTGACCGAACTCCTCCTGGAGCACCTTCGCGCGGCTCTCATAGAGCCCCCACGTCAGCAAGCTCGTGGCTATGGGGCGCGCGCGGTATTCGCCGTCGGTGAGGAACACGTCGCGTCCCAGGCGCTCCTTGTAGGAGGCATTGGCCAGCTCCACCAGGTAGCGGCTCTCCGGAATCCAGACGGCTGGGAAACCCGCCAAGGCCTCGCGACCGGCTTCGTCGAGATCCTCGGGTCGAACCCCGGATTCGAGCGCGCCAAAGGTATTGCGATCCCACCGACCCAGCGCGGTCAGCCCGTCCATCGCGGTGATCTCAACGGTGATGGGAACGCCTTCGATGCTAGGTGCGGTCGCGTTGTAGGCTTCGGCGGCGCTGCGGACCCAGGCCTCGACGGGCAGAGCGGTGATGACGCGCACAGTGATCGCGTCCGGCCGATCCACGGTGATGGGCTCTCCTTCGCCCGATGGGCCTGTGGGTGCGCCGCCATCGGGCCGTAGACCCTGGACAGCCAGGGAGACGCCTACGATGACGAGTGCGACCACTACGATGCCGACAAAGATCCAACGTGTACGATTCATAGTTTCGTCCCTGGTCTGAAGATCATAGATCCTGCGTTATGCCTCATGCTTGGCTAGAATGAGCCGGTGGTGAGCCGTGTGTCTGACCGCTAGGCAGGCCCAGCTTGGCCCTGTTCATCATTACGAAAACAAGCGGCTTGTGTTGCATGCAGCCTGACGCTTACGAGGCGCTGGAACGGTCCAGCGACCGCCACAAGCAGAGCTTTCCCTGGTCATCGGCAGAGGCCAACCACCGCCCTCCCGGGCTGAAATCGACCGCGCGCACGTGGCCTCCATGCTCTGAGAGGCTGCCCCGGAGGGTCCGGCGGTGCAGGTCCCAGAGACGCACCTCGCCCTGCCAATCACCTGCTGCTAACGTCGCCCCAGCGGGTGAAATCGCGATGCTAGTGATGAGGTGAACGGCCTCTTCCTCGATGACGAGTTGCCCCACGGAATCGCCCCGGAGTGGATTCCACAGTCGGACCGTCTCATCCCATCCACCGGACGCCACGAGGGCGCCTTTGGCGCCGAAGCGCACGCAGGTCACCTGCGCTGTGTGCCCGGAAAGCGTCCAGAGCTCCTGAGCCTGGGCGACGTCCCAGAGGCGCACGTTCCGGTCCCAGCCTCCTGCTGAGGCCAGCGTACGACCGTCGTCACTGACGGCGAGACCCAGCACGGCCTCACGATGGCCCGCGAGCGTGGCCTCCATCCGGCCCGACTTGGCATCCCACAGGCGCAGGGTCGCGTCCCGGCTGCTCGAGGCTAGCAGATCACTCCCTGGGACAAAAACCATCCCTGTGATCTCCCCGCGGTGACCGCGCAGGCGAGGGATCTCGGCGCCGGCATTGGTCCATGGCCAGAGATAGATGCCGGTGTCGCCACTGCCCAGCGCCAGGGCTAGGCCGTCGAGGCGCCACGCCACGCTCGTGAGGATGCCCGTCTGCTGTTTGAGCATCGTGGTCTGCTCGCAGCTAGCGACGTCCCAGATGCGGGCTGACGTGTCGATCCCGACCGACGCAAGCTGATGCCCATCGGGGCTGAAGGCGAGATCGGCGATCTCGCCCTCGTGGGCCGTCCAACACTGGGCCAGCTGGAACCCGAGGGCCGTGGTGCGCTGAGTCGACGCGAGGGTTTCGGGTAGCGACTTTCGCGCCGCAGCTGCGGTTACAGCTGCAATCTGCGATTCTGAGCCAAGGGCGAGGGCCTCCGCCCAGATGCTGACGGCCCATAGCGCGGCGTCCGCGGACAGAGCCGTCGTGTCGCGCAGCTCCGCCGCCAGCCGCGGCAGGACCACGGTTAACGGCAGTTGGGCAGCCATGGCGCGTAGATCGCTCACGATGCCGTGCTCCAGTGCGCTTACCAGGACGAAGATCTCGCGCTGGTAGTCGCCACAGAAGTCGCGGAGCAAGGCCTCACAGCGCCGGTGGTCGTCGCAGACCTCGGGACCATACTGCTGCACGATGCGTTTGAGGCTTTGGCGTGGGACGTCGCTCATCGCATTCATCGGTGAGCGGATTATAGTCTCGGGTAGGGCGTTGCCAAGCTACTAGGCTCGCTGACATGCCGGAGCACTCCGGCAGAAAGGTGGTTGCGGCTACCACGACGTTAGGTTAGCTTCGCCTTCAGAGGGGCTCCCAGTTGGTCTCCGACGGGCCCGCGGGGAGCTGTGCGGCGATTGCATCCATAACTTGTCGGATGACGGCGTGGTCCCGCGCTGGCCGTGTCTGGGGCATCTCCGGCACGAAGGGAGCGCCAAAGCTGATCCGCAGTCTGCCATCGGGCTCCGAGACCCCCACCGGTAGGATCGGAAGCCCGGTCCGCACGAGGAGCGCGATGAATTCGCCAGCGCCTGCTGGAGGCTCCCCCAGTAGATTCGGTGAGTCCCGGCCCTCAGGAGCCAGGCCCAATAACCCGCCCTCAGCGGCGACCCGACGGGCTAACCTCACCGTGCGCAAGACCGCAACAGCCCGGGCCTCGACTTCTTCAGGGGAGGGCGGCATGGGCGGCATCGTGATCATATCATAGACGTCCGCCACCCTTGCAAAGGCCCAGCGCGTCAGCGGAGTCACGACGCGGTGTCGCCAGTCCCCTTCCGGATAACGCCAGGCCGCGGTCATCACCCAGTGGATGTTCTTTGGCGATCCCGGCGCCCGTTGCGCCGCGATCGCCGCGGTGATGCTCAGACCGGTCCACCACGCATCGAAGCCGGGGCGAGTATAGTGATTGCAGGTGACAAGGCACGCCCGTTCTGCCGGCACGTTTGCGGCGCCTACGATCTCAGGCTCCGGGTGAAGATGCTTTATGGCGGCGCCAGCGTCCGCGGCGCTCGAGCGCTTCCCCCCCACGAGCACGGAGCCCACCAACTTGCCAACGAGGAGGGGCGGAAGCTTGTAGGCTGGCAGCGGAGGGCCATCCTCACCACGGGCACGAGTCCGCGCTTGCGTATCTAGCCTTCTGAGTACCATGGGTGCATCCTACACCGTATTGCCGGGAGGGGAAGGCTTGATGAAGCCTCGCGCTTATACCTTTGTGACGATGAACGTCTACTGGTTCGGGCTGGCCGTGATGTGGAACGCGCTCCATCCCATTGTACTGCCGGCTCTGCTCCTGCAACTCGTGCCCGAGGGCCTCAAGAATACATACCTCGGCGCGATGACCTTTGCGGGATTGCTCTTGGCGATGGGTGTTCAGCCGCTGGCGGGAGCGCTGAGTGATCGCACGCAGATTCGCTGGGGGCGGCGCCGCCCCTGGATCGTGCCCGGCACGATCGCCAGCTTGGTGTTGTTGGCGTTGATGGCCCGCGCTCAGACGCTGTGGCAACTCGTGGTCGGCTATCTCCTCCTCCAGATTGTCTCCAACACAGCCCACGGCCCCGCTCAAGGCCTGATTCCCGACTTGGTGCCACCGGAGCGCCGCGGGCTTGCCTCCGGCATCAAGAATCTCTTCGATATGGGTGGCCTGATCGTGACATCGTTGATGGCGGGGCAGCTGATGGAGGAGAGTAGATCCGGCCTGACCTTCGCAGTCATCGGCGCTGTCTTGGCGGCGAGCGCCGCGGTGACCGTGTTGACTGTGCGAGAACCGGTTCCCGGCGCGCGTATTGCCACGCCCGTGACGGATGTGGGGCGGCTGGGCCATGCATTGGCCCGATACCCGACATACGGGCGTCTGCTGGTCGCACGCTTCCTGATCCTCTTGGGGATCTATGTCGTCCAGAGCTTTGCGCAGTACTACATCCGCGACTGGATCGGGGTCTCGAATCCCACAGCGGTCACGGGCAATCTGATGGCCGCCATCGGCGTGACGCTCACGGTGCTGGTCTTCCCCGCGGGTTGGCTCTCTGATCGGGTCGGGCGGTGGGAGCTCAATGTCGCAGCCGGGGGTTTGGCCGCTCTAGGCATCTTTCTGCTAGTCTTTGCACGCAGCGTCAGTGCTGTCTATGCCTTCGGCGCGATCATCGGGATGGCGCTGGGTGTCTTTCTCAGCGTCAACTGGGCCTTGGCGACAGACCTGATCCCTCAGAGTGAAGCGGGCAGGTATTTAGGGCTCTCCAACCTGGCGACGGCGGGAGCCGGCGCAGCTAGCCGGCTGGGCGGCCCTGTGATTGATGGTCTCAATGCCCTGTTTCCGGGCTCATCGCTGGGATACCCGGCGACCTTTGCGCTGGCTGCGTTGGCGACGTTGGGCGGTGCCCTACTACTGGGCCGCCTGTGGCGGCGGGAGGGCTCGCCGGGAGTTAGAACGCCAGATACTGCTTGAAGAAGGCCTCGGACTTGTTTCCACCCCAGCCGTGTTCTCCTGGATGGAGGTCGAGCTCTAGGCGGTCGCTGGCGCCGGCTGCGTTATAGATTCGCTCCAGTTGCCGGTAGCATTGCATCGCAGTGTCGACCTTGAAGCAGGTGTCGTTGGCGCCGATGTCGATCAGCAGGGGACGGGGCGCGATCAAGCCCTGGAGGTCGGGAAGATCCACGAGCTTGAAGAGCCCTGGTGCGACCTGCATCCCGCAGTAGTTGATATCGCGCATCCCGAAGGCCCACCAGAGGTCGCTGTAGCAGATGATCTCGCTGGCCTTGAAGCGCTCATCGCAGAGCGTCATCCACAGCGTCATCGTGCCCCCGCCGCTAAGGCCCATCACGCCGAGCCGATCGGGGTCGACGTTAGGGAATGCGCTGACGACGTCGGTCGCGACCTTGCCATGGGCCACGTTGATCGACAGCGACGTCATGCCAAACATCGTGGCGTGAAGGTAGTAGAGGTTGCACCAGTCCCGGTTATTGGCCACCGAGAGGTGATTGGGCTTCTGGCTGTCGTTGCGCTCCCCAAAACCGATCCAGTCGATGGCGTAGGTGACGAAGCCTTTCTGCGCCATCACCTCGCCGTAGTTATAGTTGTGGTCCTCGATAGCCTGGCGCAGTTCGGGGCTGGTGTCGTTACCCATCACAGGCTCCTTGCCGAACTGCCCGTGACCGTGGCAGCAGAGGATGGCGGGGCGCTTTTCGCCCTCGGCAAGCCCTTTGGGGAGGTTGACGCGCAGGATCGCAGAGAGATAGGGCTGCACGTCGATGATCCACCGCTGGCAGCGCAGGCCTTTGTGGTCCCACTCGGCCAGGAGCTGCGGATTGGGATCGACACGGGGAGGGTAGTCACCCAGGGTGGCCAGCACCTTGGGGAGCGCCTCGGCTTTCCAAGCTTCGAAGGCTTCCTTGGTCGCGCCTGCGAAATGATATACTGGCGTATGAGCCTTTGCCATCTCGACGAACATCTGGTTAGGACTCAGGTTGCGGACGGTCATGGTCTACCTCCCCGTGTCGCTATCGGCACTTTGTGCCGGGTGTGAAGAAGCTTCATCTTCGGTAGTTCGAGGTCTGAAAGCTATCTCTCGCGAAAAGGACTCCTAGATCTGACTGGCGCGATTGTACTATGGGGCCAGAACCCTGCAAGACGTTGAGGCATCCATCGCACTGCCGCCGGTGTACGTTTTTCCAAGCTGAGGTCGGGCGAGGAGAGGGTACCTCCAAGTCATCGGCATCGTGCGCTACGGCAACCGGTGTCAGAGAGGCTCCAGAGGTGAGCTCCGCGGCGATCTGTGCGCTCTGCCGCGCCGGTTCCATCTGTCCAGCTTGTCGTTTGGGAAGCAGGAGTGGTTCTGGTCACCTCCACGGGCAGGGCTGCACAAGCGGAGAGCGTCAGCGATAGAGATAATCCCAGAGCTGCGATTGTTCTCATCTCACATTGTCGCCTTCTCGTCGTGAACAGCGTCGTATAGTGACGCAGCGGTTTGGCTTGGCTGGATAGCCTGGAGTCCCCAGACTGGGATGCTGAGGCCGAGGCACCCTGGGGCACGATGCGGGCTGGCGATATGCTTGCTTCCTGGGTGGTCCATGGTCAGTGGCACATTGAGCAACTGATCCGACTACGGCGAGACTACACGATCGACCGGGCGCGGCCCTACGACGTTCGATATGCCGGCACGCTCTAGCTAGTGTGCTATGATGAGTGCGTTGAAGGTGACACTATCTTTCGGGAGCTACCGATGAGGCCGCGGCCTGTGTGCAGACCAGCTATTGGACATCCTCTGGGGCTTATGCTGGGTGTATTGGCGGCCTTGTGGGTCGCCGGTGTGGCTGGCGCCGCACCGCTGCCACGGTGGCCCGTCATCGAGCTGCGCACCGTTTCGATCGCATCAGCGTCTGACAGCGAAACACTATCCCTGGGCCGCGCACCACGAATCCTTGGCGACGAGCTCTTCGCTCGTGATGCGGATGGATCATATCTGTGCCCACGCAGTATCGTGCAAAGGACGCCGGAACGGTGTCCCCCCTTTGGCCCCGGTGTGCGCGAGGTGCGGGTGAGGGGCAGACGTGGGTGTGGGTTCATCACTCGGGTCCGGCGATGGTGCATAAACCCTGACGGCAACGAGCGGCGGGTCGAGCACTACGGTCCGGTAGTTGACCTCGTCGGGATCCGCGACGCTTGCGAGCGATTCATTGTAGGCTTCCTCAGGCACGATTTGCAGTCCTTGGCTCGTATGGTTGCGTGTGCTATGGCGCTCTTGTACGATCCCAGAACCGAAACGATCTGGGTGGGCGCATCGGGGAGGTCGAAAGCGTGGTTATCCCCAGATCTGGCGCATCTCCTGACAGCTGTCCATTAGCGCTTCGAGCGTCCCCTGGGCTTCGATGCGACCTTCTCTGAGCACGAGGATGTGGTCGGCACGGCGCAGTGCTGGTCGGCGGTGGGAGACAACCAGACACGTGGCCCCGCTCTCACCTCCGGTTCTTCCGAAGACGTTCTCCCACAGGGCTTGCTCCGTCTCGACATCGAGCGCGCTGGAGAGGTCGTCGAAGACGAGGAGTTCGGGCTCGCGGACGAACATCCGAGCAGCGGCGGTGCGCTGTCGCTGCCCGCCTGAGAGGCGAACGCCCTTTGGCCCGATCAGGGTCTTCAGACCGTTAGGCATTCTTGCGAGATCGGGCTCGAGGGCCGCGAGGTGAATGGCGCGCATCAGATCGACCCGATCTTCAGGCAACCCCATAAGGATGTTGTCCTTCAAGGTCTCGCTGAAGAGGTGAGGAATCTGGGCAGTGTAGGCGCTGCGCGGCGGCACGAAAAACGCAGCAGGATCCTCCACCGGCGTTCCATTCCACAGAATTGTCCCCTCCTCTGCCGGCAGCAGCCCGAGGAGCGTTCGCAGCAGCGTCGTCTTGCCCGACCCGATGCGGCCCGTGATCACGACGAAGTCGCCATGCCGAAGCATAAAGGACATATCGTCGATGCCCTCGGCGTGGCCGTTCGAGGACCCGTTGTAGTGGTAGGTGAGCCCTTGCACGCGAAGTTCGATCAAGTGATCGGCTGCGGTCCGCGTTGGCAAGTCTAGGTCCGGTAGACTGCCGCGTAGGTAGATGGGCTTGTGCGCCACCAAGATCTCGCTGGCTTCTACCTGTGACATCATCTTCGACTCGTTGCGGATGAGCTCGTTGATGCGCTGGAAGGCGACCTCCGCCTGCTTGATGCGCGCCGTGAACCCGCCAGCTTCGACGATCAGCATCACGATGCTGTCCAGGCAGGTGATGAAGAGTGCGAAATCGCCGATCGTGAAGGCGCCGTTGCGGATCGCGCCCGCCACCAGCATCAGGACAAAGCCGGCGCTGAGCGCGCCCGCCTCCTCGCACATCGAGTAGAGCATCTGGTTGAGCGTCCTGTCCCTCACCATCGCGTCCTGGCGGCGTCTTCCCAGCTTATCGACGTGGGTCGCAGCGTAAGATTCTGCTCCCGCTACCTTCACGGCTTGGACGGCCCCGAGGATCTCGTTGAGAGCACCGTTGAACCGCGACGTGGCGCGTCGGCTTGCCTGACGGTATCGCTCTGCGTGGGCACTGGCCGCGCGGGAAATCAAGATAACGCCGATCACCGGCAGCAGCGATAACAACGTGATGCGCGCGTCAATAGCGATCATGATGCCTATGGTGATCGCCGCATAGGTCAGGACCGCGATCTGGTCCACAAGCCAGGCCATCAGACCCTCGATCTCGCCGACATCGTCCCGTAGGGTGTTCAAGGCCTCACCAGGCGATCCCGGGATTGCCTGCGCGCCAGGGCGATTGAGAATGTGGGCGAGCAGGTTGCGACGCAGCAAGCCACCGACGGTGAAGCGATGGCGCGCGCTGACGATCGCGCCTGTGCCGATGGTCAGGATGTGGAAGCCGCGCGAGACCAGAACCACAATCACGATGCCCAAGAGCCCGAACTGGAAGGGCCGATCGCCGGTGATGGTGTCGAAGAACGACTTCAGGATCAGGCGTGGTGCGAGCTCCATGATGTGGATCACCAGCCAGATGCCAAGGTAGCCCGCGGAGAGTGTGGGATTGTAGGTGATTAATCGCCAGATCATCTGTTCGGTGGTCATCACGGCGTTCTTTGCGACGGACTGTGCCGTCTCTGGTGTTTGGTTCGCAATAGCTGTCATAGGTTGATCCTCATACTGCAGATTCTCGTATGATCGGGGCCGGGTCGCATCAGGCCGAAAGCGATCAGGCCAGAACCTCCTGCATACCGGTCTGCAGGAGATGGTGGAAATGCGAGTCTGGATCCTCTGCCAGCTGAGCTCGATCGCCTATCTCGCGTATGCGCCCGTCCTCAAGGATGAGCACCTTATCGGCACGCTCAACGGTGTTCAGCCGGTGGGCGATCACGATGCCGGTCCTGTCCTTCAGGAGGAGATCCACAGCTCGTTCGATCTGTTGCTCTGTGGCAGGGTCCAGCCGAGATGAAGCTTCGTCTAGAATCACCACGTCAGGATCCGTCAGGAAGACCCGCGCAAAAGCCAGTAGCTGTGCCTGGCCTGCGGAGAGTCCGCTACCCTCGGAGCTCAGTTCGCTGTCCAAAGCTTGAGGTAAGCTCTCCAGCCAGGGAGTCAGCCCAAGCTCCTCTAGCACCCCCACGATGGCCTCATCGGAGATGTCGGGCCTGAAGAGTGTAAGGTTCTCCCGAACGGTGGCCTGGAATAGCTGCACCTCCTGCGTCACGAGCGCTACCCGGCGACGGATCTCGCTGATTGTTGTGTCGGCCAGGCGCACACCGCCAAGCCGGATTTCCCCCTCATTCGGATCGTAGAGTCGCAACAGGAGCCGGGCAAGTGTCGTCTTTCCGCTGCCTGTGCGTCCCAGCAGCCCCAGGACTCGGCCCGGCGCAAGGGTAAAGTCGAGATCTTCAAGGACTCTGTCTTGAGAGACTGCGGGCTTGGCTTCTCTCTCTGGATCAGTATCGTCCTGAGGCGAGGCTCCGACCGCCTGCTCCGCTTCAGGTGTCACCTCAGCTCTGGCGCTTTGTGGGCCTGTCAGCGGGAAGTTGTCATCATAGGCGAAGGCGACACCCCGAAAGGTAACCCCCAGCGCACCTGCAGGGAGGGGGCCTCCCTGACCGTCGGCGAGCTTCGGGCGTCGGTCGAAGAGCTCCTGAATGCGCTCAATGCCGGCCTCCGCTTGCTGGAGGTCCGTGAGCTGCCATCGCAACTCGGCAATTTGGCCGAAGAGCAGGCCCATATAGTCCGAGATCAGGTAGGCTGCACCCAGTGTGATCTGTCTTCGTAGAAAAAGGTAGCCTCCCAGTCCGTAGGAGAGCGCCTCCCCCGTCGCCACCAGTGCCGCGTTCGTCATCCATCCGGAATAGGCGGCGAGGCTCTCGTTGCGATGGAGGGGCAACCAACGACGCAGGAACTTATAGAAGCGCCGCATCACGTAATCCTGAGCACCGTTGGCCCGGATGTCCTCCGTGCCGGAGAATTGCTCACCGACGAAGCCGTAGAATTGGGCGCGAACCTCCCGGACCTTCGTGTAGAAGGGGATAGCAATGTTGCGAAGGCGCATCAGGATGAGCAGACCTGCGATCGCGTAGGCGGTGAAGCTCACGCCCAATTCCCATCCCTCACGGAATATGAGCACCAGGACGCCAATCGTCAGCACCCCGTTGCCGATCACGTTGACCACGAAGCTCGAGAAGAAGTTGGAGAGCGCATCGACGTCGCTGTCGATGCGCTCCGTCAGTTCCCCGGGGGCATGAGCTTTGTGGAAGCCCATGTCAAGCCCCAGCAGATGACGGAGCAGATCCAGCCGCAATGCATTCGTTGCGGTCCATGCGACGGTTTCACCGACGTAGACGTTCGCCACCGTCAGTAGTTGCGTGACGGCTGCGATGGCGAAGAAGGTAGCGCCCTGTTGCACGAGCGAGGCCACCGGCGCCCCGGCCAATGCCTGATCCAGGAACGTCCGCACGATCTGGGGGTTGACCAGGCGTGCAGCGATTTTCAGCGCCAGGAGTAGCGCGAGCACCGCCATCCTCCGCCACTGAGGTCGGAGATAGGTGTGCAGCAAAGACCAGTATTTCCTGATCGGAATCTTCATCGATCCGCCCTCGCATCTATAAAGAAAGAGCCGCGAACGTCACTGACGCCCGCGGCTGGTATGGCTGTTGTTTGAGATCTTGATTCTGCTGGACGTCCTGCGACGAGGGATGTGCTTAAGCGACGTCTATCAGAAGAGGAAGCTGATGATGCGACTGATGGGTAAGTGGGTGTAGCCCTAGGCTTCGGGGATCGGCCTCAAAAACAAGGCAGCCCAGAGTCGGGGCATAGCTCACACCGAATACCCTTCGGATAGAGGCACTTAAGCGATGTTGGCGTCGCAGACCATCTTGTCGGTAATCTCCAGCAGGGTAGCGCTATAGAAAGCAGCGCACAACCGAATCAACTGCCCACAACTATAGCTGAAGTGGGACCGATGTCAAGAGCTCATCGACGTCCGAACCGTACCCATGCTCTAGGAAGCCCCCAAGATCGTTGTCTCTCCTAGAGGTTCTGTCTGTGAGGCAGAGTTCCTCTTCTCCCGTGCGATTGTATAGTTTTTGACGAGAATATCTTGACAAATACCTTTCTGTGTGATATAGTTAGATCAAATCCAATGAGTCAGGAGAATTGACATGAGCAAGAAGACGTCTGAACAAGTCTACAAGGGTCTGCGACGGTTTAACCTGGTGATGGGCTTTTTGCACCTAATTCAGGGCATCCTGATGATCGTGCTCAGCAATGACACGACCTATCCAATCTACACGAACTTCCTCAAGTTCAACACCGAGACATTCAGTCTCAGGCCCGATCCGAAGCTGTTGTATGAGTTGCGCTTTGGGCCTGCGGTGGCGGTGTTTCTGTTGATCTCTGCCGTTGCGCACTTCTACCTCTCGAGCTTCGGATATCCGCGGTATGTGAGGAATTTGAAGCGGGGGATGAATCCCGTACGCTTCTACGAGTACGCGTTGAGCTCCTCATTGATGATCGTGCTTATCGGGATGCTGACCGGGATATGGGACCTAGGCAGCATTATCCTGATGTTTGGGGTCAACGCGATGATGAACCTTTTCGGGATCATGATGGAGCTGCACAACCAGCACACTGAACGTACCGACTGGACCGCGTTTATCTACGGCTCCATCGCCGGGATTATCCCGTGGATCGTGATCGTGCTCTATTTCTTCAGCGCGCTCAGCTCGTCGGACGCGAAGCCACCGGCTTTCGTGTACGCGATCATCCCGACGATCTTTGTCTTCTTCAATACCTTCGCGATCAATATGTTGCTGCAGTACAAGAAGGTGGGCCCTTGGAAGGACTACCTCTTCGGGGAGCGAATGTATATCGTACTAAGCCTGCTGGCCAAGACGGCGCTAGCCTGGCAGATTTTCGCGGGAACCCTGGCACCTGTTTGAGTCTCTGAACTAGAATCCGAAGAACGGCCCGGCTCAATTGAGACGGGCCGTTTCTCATGAGTCGGCTTTGGGCGAACCGGCTGGCACTCCGAGCTCTAACTCTGCCTCGGCGGTCTTCAGCAGCCAGAAGAGGAGCGCTGCCACCAGGTGGATGCCGCTGGCGATGAAGAACACGGCCCGTAGGTTCGTCAGCCGCGCGACGAAGCTGCCGAGCAGAGGTGCGATGAAGATGGCGAAACTGGCGAGCATTGTGTTCACGGCAATGAAACTGGGCCGCCGGTCCTCCGGACACACCCCAAGCAGCGTATCGAAGAATGCGAGATTGACGCCGGTGATGAAGAACCCTTGCACGATCGAGATAACGGGGAGCCATACCTGGCTGGGGATGAGGGTATTGAGCAGAGGATAGAGGCCCATGCCGAGCGTGCAGATCAGCAAGGGACCGGAATATCCCTTGCGGCTGATGATCTTTCCCCACACGGCATATCCGAGGATCAGGGCAAGCTGATTAGCCGTCGCGTGCCAACCAATCCAAAGGTCGGAGGCTTTGAGTTCCCGAATCCAGTAGATGCTGTAGAGGGCTGTGGGCATATTGAACCCCAACCGGAAGACAGCCGTGGTCAGCTCGTAGCGCACGAAGGCCGGTACACGCAGACTCCGCCAATACGCGCGGATCTGCTGTCGTAGGTTCCGTGTGGGGCGGGCATTGGGCTCTGGGCGGGCTTGGTCGGCGGTGCGAAGCTTTCCCCAGAAGACCATGCCGAGCGAACCGCCGACAAACGAGACCAAGAAGACGATCTGATAGTTCAGCGGGAAGGGGAGCCGGTCCAGCATATAGCCAAAGATTGCGACGGCTCCCGCAGTCACAATGCTGACGATGGTCCAGCGCATCCCGTTGACCTGGGCTCGTCGGTGAGCCGGGATGATCTCCGCAACGACAGCCATCCACGAAGACTCGAGGAGGACATTGGAAATGGCCTTCACGGTCCAGATGGCGATGATGAGGCCGATCAAGTGTCTCTGTGTGAAGAAGGGCAATAGTGCCACGAGCAGGATCGCGCCCCGGTGGAAGACGCGCACCCAGTTCGTGAATCGAACCAGGTTGCGCTGTCGTTGGACGAGTCGTCCCGCTGGAATTGAGGCGAGGACCATCACAATGGCTGGGAGTGAGGTCACCAAGCTGGTCTGAAGCTCGGAAGCGCCCAGTCGGACCACAAAGACGGAGAGGAAGCTGAAGATGCCGCCCATCATCAAGCCCTGCAAGGCTGTGTCGATCGTGAAGAAGAGGATATTGCGATTCTCGAAAGAGAGCTGGCGAGGGTCCAACCATCGTAGACGCGTGCGGAGCGCGATCCGTGCCTGATGAAGCGTCATATGCTTGTGAGCCTTGCCCGACCTAGGGCACAATGACCGCCGCCGACTGGGGCGGCAGGACGACCCCGTCCTCGAGCGAGGCCCAGGTTGGATCGTCCACAAGCCGGTAACGGGTCAGCGGCGTCCCGTCATTCACCGAAACCCGAGCCGTGATGGTTGTCTGCTCGTCGTAGTTGGCGATCACGACGCCCGGCTTGCCGTTCTCGCGGTTCACAAAGACTGCATAGGGGCGGTGCGGCTCACCTTCCACGGTGACGGTTGCGCCGACCTCGTGCCGAAACTCCCCGTCCCAGAAGTAGCTCCGGAGCTCCGTGCGCAGGGCGTCCATCTGCGCCCCATAGGCTATCGTCGCGGGGTAGTCGCCAAGGCGACCCTTGAAGTTGTAGGGCTCGTAGCTGATGGCGTAGCGGTAGAGCAAGCACTGGTTGATCATGTTGCGGTCGTCGAATCCCGTGACGGCCGTCAGCAGCGGCACGTTGGGCTGCATGTAGCGGCTGAGCGGGATGTGATCCTTACTCTCACTGCGATGGTACGAGACGTGATAGGCTTCGAATTCCCAATCGTAGGCGGCCTCTGCCGCAAGAAGGAAATCCGGCTTCTGGTGCCGTGCCATCTCGGCAAAGCGCTGGATCAGTAGCCTGTCGTTGGCGTAGACCGGCGCGCCGTAGCGGTGTCCATGGCTCTCATCGAAGCAGAGCAACGCCGGCGTGTGGTGAAGGCACTCGTCGAAGAGGATACCGTCGGCGCCAAGGTCTAGCGTCTTCTGGAACTCCTCCTCGCAGATCTGCAGGTAGTCCTCACTCAGGAAGCACATGGGGACCAAGCGCTTCGTGTTGATGTCGAGCAACTGCGTCATTGTCTGGTACTGGTAGCCGGGATGGACCTGATAGTCGCCGTACGGATCTTTGACGGCGTACTTCACCAGTTCATTGCGGAAGCGTTCCGTTGCCCTATCGGCCCAGGTGAACTTGGCGAAGAGCACGACCTTGACGCCCATCGCTTGGATTGCGGCGATGACTTCGCGCAGCTCTTCAAACGTCCCCAGGCGCGGATCGGGATCGTGGGAGGGGTTGCCCTGATCCTGCCCACCGACCGTCCAGCCCGTGAGTTGGATGGCTTTCACGCCGCGGCGGGCGCAGTCCTCGCCGACCTTGGCTAAGTCGCGGAAGGGGATGCGTAACTCATCCTCCGGTGAGTTGATGTGGATTTGCTGCCAGGCGTTTGGACCGCGAGCCCAGGCGGGCACCTCAGGTGTCCTCATCCACGTATCCCGCCACTGCTTGTAGATGTCCACACCCTGCTGCCACCCGCCCTGATAGGCCTCCAGGGCCACCGGTGTCAGGGTGCGCGTCTCGCCGGGCTGGATGAACGGAGTGTGCACCGCTGCAAAGCGCGTGACCACGTCCTGTCCCGCGATCACGGACGCCGCCGGGACGCGGGCGTCGATGGAGCTGCCATAGCCGGGTCGCAGCTCGGCATGCCAGGCGACAAGCTCCGCGCTGGGCTCTGCCACGCCGACGTAGAGTCCCTGATGCGCGTCCCGCAGAAGGATGTACGGCGACATCGGCGCGCCAACCCCGGCGCTCCATGAGGCGACCTGGGTCGGATAGTCGACGCCGTAGTAGCCACGCATGTTCTGGAAGGTTGGCCACATCGACCACTCGTTCGCGGTGGCATACTGGTAGATGAAGGCTCTGAACCAGTCCGCATCCTTGGGGTACGCCACGTCGCCGAGGTACGGGCAGGCGACGGTTTCGATCATGAAGGACGAGCCGTTCTCGACGGTGAGGGCGAAGACGGCCTGACGCTCCGAGAGTATGACCTGGAGCGTTAGCTTGATGTCTAGGGGACCACCGACCTCCGATGTGACGCCGTCCCAAACGAAGGTGGCGCCCTGACCATTGTCATCCACGTGCAGTGATGTGAGGAACTGTTTCTCTCCCAGCACCGGATTGTTTCGGCGCCCAGTGAGCAGATCCTCGTCCGATCGCCGCAGCGGGACCAACAGCTGAAAAGAGAGACCCAGGTGGGGCCGGTCGAGGATGGGCCAGCCGGTCTCGACCGTTGTCAGGCCGACCATAGCGCCGGAGGCGCGGTCGAACGTCAGGCGCAACGAGTCGTTTTCCAGGACGAATGTGTCCATACGCGGTCTCCTTACAGACCATGACGCCCATGTCGGGGCATCTTGGGGTGTTGCCCTGCTTTACCCTTGGACCCTCGCCATGTTGAACAGGAAGTGGATGGCTGTGGCGATGTTGGTGTCGAAGTAGTCCAGATCAAAATACTCGTTCGGGGAGTGCCCGTTACTGCCGTGTCCGAGCCCCATGCTGACCACCGGGATGTCCAAGACGTGCTGGAACATACCGATGATGGGCACCGAGCCACCCGCACGTTGCATCCGTGGCGCCTTCCCCCACGTCTCGGTATAGGCGTCGATGACGGCTTGCGCGACGGGTCCGCTGATCAGCGTCTCCGCGGGCCAGGAGCTGGAGTAGATCTGCGGCTCGATCTCCAACGTATCGCACACAAAGCTGTGGATGAAGGCGATGAACTTCTCCGCGATGTCGTCGGGGTTCTGATTGTTCACGAGCCGCATGCTGACCTTGAAACCGGCCTCGGCGGGCAGCACGGTCTTCGCGCCGACGCCTTGGTAACCACCATAGATGCCGTTGACGTCGCAGGTGGGCCGCGCCGTGGCGCGCTCAAGGTAGGAATAGCCGGGCTCGCCCCAGAAGGTGTCGAGTCCCGTCTCCTCCCGGGCTCGCTTGATAGCCCTCGCCTCGTTGGCCTCAATCAAGGCCTGTTGGGTGTCGGAGACCGGCACCACGTCATCGTAGAAGCCGGGAATCTGGATGTGGCCTGTGACATCGTGCAGGGCAGCAATGATCTCGCCGACCATGTGAGTCGGATTATGGACGACGCCGCCAAAGCTGCCGGAGTGCAGATCGCGCTTCGGGCCCCGGACCTTCACCTCCGCCGTCACGATGCCGCGGACTGCAGCCATCATAGACGGTGTCTCGTCGGATGCCCCCCCGTCGGAGATGACGGCGACATCGGCGACGAGTAGATCCTTATGTGCTGTGATAAAGGGTGCCATCGTCGGCGAACCGCTCTCCTCTTCGCCCTCGAAGATGAACTTCACATTGATCGGCAGAGCGCCATTGGCGCGCATCACCGATTCGAAGGCCTTGAGGTGCAGGAAGACGCCGGCTTTGTCATCGATGACGCCACGAGCGAAGAGCTTGCCGTCGCGGATGTCGGGCTCGAAGGGCGGTGCGACCCAGAGATCCAGTGGATCTACCGGCTGGACGTCGTAATGGGCGTAAAGGAGCGCTGTCGGTGCATCCTCTCCAGCGTGCAGCCAGTCGCCGTAGACCACGGGCTGCCCGTCCGTTGGCAGGATCTGGGCATGTTCGATGCCCAGGCGCTGCATCTCGGCAAGGATCCACTCGGCCGCGCTCTGGACTTCAGCGCGGTAGGCGGGGTCGGTGCCGATCGATGGAATCCTCAGGAATTCTTTGTACTGCTCCAGGTAGGCTTCGGTGTGGTTGTAAGCATGGGATAGGCTCGCGTCCAGCGATGTGTCTGTCATGTGGTCCTCCGAGTGTCTATTGCGTGTGTGGATACCCGTTGCAGAGCGGGTATCCTGGTTGATGTCCAGGTCAGAGACTGATCGATGGTAGCACAAGGCGCTGTTTTGTGAAGCGTTGCCGCTACAAGAAAGAGCGCGCCCTTATGGGGGCGCGCTCTCTATGGGTCGTGCAGGATTCGAACCTGCGGCCCTGGGCTTAAAAGGCCCCTGCTCTGCCGGACTGAGCTAACGACCCAGCTAGGGGCAGTATAGCACGGGGGTAGGGGAAGTCAACAAAACGGGAATGGCACGACACCATTCCGCTACAGGTCTTGGGTGCCGCTCACCAGGACGACGTCAAGGGCATGCGCCTTTTCCGCGGCGAGAGCCGTGAGAGCGCTCCGGGGCACGATGACGGACTCGTTTCGGCGCTCATGGGACACCTCCTCACCGTCCAATCGTAAGCTAGCGATGGTGTATGCCTCCCACGATAACCGGTCTGGATTGTGGTAGGTAATCCTGAGCTTGCGGTCAGCGAACAGCGTCAGGACCGACGCCTGACCATTGTCATCGAACTGCTCCGAGACAAGCTTGGGCTCCAGCATCAGGTCGCCGAGTTGGCCTTTTATGCCCAAGACCTCGGTGAGCATGGTCAACAGATACCAACTGGCCGAGCCCGTGAGATAGGGATACATCCCGCGTCCCCCTGGCTCGATATACTCGGGGATACCGGGATAGATCCCGCTCTGCTCCATGTCCTGGCTGTGGCGGTAAATACCGTCCAGCACGGAAAACCCCTCACGGACGAGGCCGCGTTTGTAGAGGGCGTTGGCATACATAACCGCCATGTGACTGAACATCGCCCCGTTCTCTTTATGACCAAACGCGAAGCCAAAACAACGGCCCAGGGTCATACTCAACCTTTCCGCGTCAGGGCCGAAATCGGTATTGAGCCGATAGCCACCGACGTTTGGATCGTAGAGGTACCGATCGGCTGCACGGGCGATCTGCAGAGCCTGTTCGTCGGTGGCGATGCCGCCCATCAGGGTGAATACTTGGCCTGTGAGTGTCATGCGAATCCTGTCGGCGTGTTCTCCTTCCAGCCGCCGCCCCTCCTCGTCATAGTAGCCGTTGAACCAGCCGAGTTCCTCGTCTTGCTGCAGCCATTCTTGGTGCCGTAGATGAGCGTAGAGCCAGTCTGCCTTGGCTGCCAGGTCAGTCGACAGTTCTCGCAAGGGGACCGCCACCTGTTCTCCTGAGATGCTGTGTTCCGTCACGGTGAAATACTCTGCCAGGCGCGATTGCTTTTCCGCGACCGAATCATAGTTCACCGGGGCATTCAACGTGTCCAGAAGCGATGCAAGTTCAGCGAACAGCCTCACCTCGGTCAAGCCCAGAGAGTGCAGCGCCAGAACCAGTTGGCTGAGCGCCCGGAGATTGCTGGCATAGAAGGCCGCAAAGGCTACGCTCTCACCGCGCCGGCGGGCCATATCTAGGCCATCGTTCCAATCAGCGCCCTCCAGGCGAATGATGTTGTGCTCGCCAACGTTGAAGAAGGCCGTGAGATGCTGCACCAGCATATGCTCCAGGACGCTGCCTTGATAGACGCTCCTCGTGCTGGTTCGCAGCTCTGTGCCATCCTCTGGGTTCCATGCCTCGTCCACGGCTTGGGCTCGGTGGATCCAGGGGTCCTTGAAGTAGGTTTGCTCCTCCAAGAGGAAGGCCAAGTCTCCACTGCGGTCCAGGTAGAGCTGGGTGGTGAGAAAGGGCCAGGCACCGTGGTCCATCCAGACACGGGGGATGTTGTTGCGATCGGCCTGGAACTCGCCCGGCGCGTCGCCGATGATGGTCGCATTGCTGCCGTCAACACGGATCCCAGCGAAGTTGCTGAGTAGCTGCTCGCGGACCTCTCCGGGTTCCATCAGGAGCAAAGCTAGTTGGTCTTGCCACAGGTCGCGCCAGCCGCGACCTCCGCGCCCGTAGTCATGATAGGGCAGGAACGAGTTGCCGCACATACGGCGCAGAATAGGCTGGAGGCTGACCCACTTAAGCCACCCATTGAGGCGTGCCTCGCCTAGATCCATCTGTAAAGAGGATAGCTTCTCCTCCCAGTAGCTCCGCGTCTGGCTCAGCCAGGTTTCGAATTGGGCCTCGTCACCGTAACGGCCTATGACTGCGCTGGGATCTGCGTCCTGGTCTAGGATGGCCATGACCAGGACATACGTCTGATGCTGGCCTGGATCGAGTATGACCTTGGCGAAGCGTATCCCGCCCATCGCTTCATAGCCAGCCAGTTCCGGCCCGGCATCAAGGTCCGCCGATTCGGGTTCCACGACGGCTAGCGGCCAGTCGAGGGTACCACCGGGACCGACAAACGCCTCCAACTTGGGGCAGAACGCCGTTGGGGCTGTGCCATTTCCTTCAACACCCAGAACAGCGTAGGTCACGGTGTTTGCTCGGTGCCCACGTTCGTCAAAGGTAAGAGTGGGTCGGACGAGCACGCCGTATTGATGAGTGTAGATCCGGTGCAATAGAGAGGTCACGTGGCGATGGTCGCGAACTCTATCGGCAGAGCGGCCAAAGATGGGAATGGCGGCGGTGGGGGTCAGGGTCAGTGGCTCCGAACCCGTATTCGTCAGTACGACTCGCATAAGCTCGACCAAGCCGGCCTCTTTCGGCAGGTTATCACCCGAGGGCACAAAGTTGGTGATCTCAGCGCGCAAGCCTAGCACAGGGTTGCGGCGTGTTACCCGGTGCCAGAGGAATCCGGCCTCCAGTTCCACCTGCTCGGTGTCCTCTGCCACAAAGGTCTGCGCGATTTGGCGTGCCGAGTTGCCGGTCGCCGACCAGGCCCCATAGCCCGCCACGTTGACCCAGAAATTGCGAGCCGCTCGCGAGATGTGCAAGTCTTCGGCTGATACAGGCAAGGTCAGGTATCTGTGTTGTCCGGCCTTGATGTCCCCGTGCAACGTGGGCGTGATGGCTGTTACCAACCCTTCCTCGTTGACCAAGGGGAAGTAGAGGTAGCTGTGTCGCTGTGGATCAGGTAGGGTAAATGTGCCTTTGTCGTCGGTGAATTGCCAGTCTGTCGTCATGGGTTCTCTCTCTGGTGTCTTGTGCATCTCTTCCTAGCGATTAGCCTCATCTCCTGTCTAAAAAAAGACATCGATCCTCCTTATCTGACCGGCCCGCACCATCCGAGCATAGGGTTCGCCGATGACGTCTCCCACGCACTCGATCTGACGCTGATCCGGTGTATGCAAGGACATTGATTGAACGCGCATCCCGTTGTCTGGAAACAGATCCTGCCTGTCATGGTTGTGATAAGTGACAAGCACTCGTCCGAGGAAGGTAAAGGTAAGCCGACCGTCTTTGTCGAACAGCCAGCCAGGTAACGTTGGCCGGAACTGGAGACACAGGTTGCTCTTCTGAAGGAAGAAGGGTTGTCGACCGGCCATCATGGTGGTCCAAATACTCAGGAGCTCGGCCGCAGCGCCACTGAGCCGCGCGACGAACCCGGCGCCGTGTAAGGACTCGTCGGGGTGGGCGCTACTGACGAGGAAAGACGAATTCTCTAGGGGGCTGCGTCCGTAGACGGTCGGATCTTGGAAGCAGACCAGCACGTGCCGGAACTCCTCAAAGAACTCCTCGTACAATCCTGCTCTCAGGACTTCTAGCAGATACTTGTATTCCATGTGCAGGAAGACCGATTCATTTTCCAGCCAACCTGGCGTGAAGGCTCGGGCGCGGCCGATCTCGTGCGACTCGTCCTTGAGCGGAGCGTTGACCTTGTACATGCCCAGCTTGCGGTCATATAGGTCGGTAGTCTTGAGCTTGACATAGAGCGCTCTAGCCGAGACCACGTTCTGTTGGACCTTCAGAGCGTGGACTGGACCCTCCAGGAACAAGGGAAGCACCCGCGGCTCGAACCGCTTCGCCCGTACGTAAGGCCGGCCCTGCTCATCGCACTGGGCTTCCCCATCAGCGTCAGTGATGAGGTCATAGTCGCTGATGGTATAGGCGAAGTAGGTAGGAGGAATACTGACCGGGACACTGGGCGACGTGCCTTGGTCCATCTCGACGGCGCGCTGAATCCCGGTGCGCACCTTGCCCTGGAAGGCCTCCAGGTTCGGGATCAGCTCCTCAAAGGACAGCTCTTTGGCCTCCCCGTCAAAGCCTAAGCGGATGGAAGCTCGGTAGCTTTCCCGGGCGCTGGTTACGGCGTCCCAGTAGCGGAAGTCTCGCTCCAGATCGTCTGATTCGCACCAATGATGCAGGGACTCGGCGGCTGTTTCCATCAGCGCGACTTGTTCAATGGGCAGATCGACCGCACCCGCTCCCTTGTTGGTCGTCGCTTCGAGCAGGAAGGTGAGCAGCCGGTCCAGCTCGTAGGTCTCGCAGAGCGACGAGCCGAACAGACCCGGCAGGCCATTGAGAGCGTCGTACCAGCCCGGCTTGCCCGCCTCCATCTCAATGCCCATACCCCATGGGTCTAGGGTGGCGAACTTGAGCAGCGCCAACCCGACTAGCTTGGCAAAGACAGTTGTGCGATATATGTCACCTCTGCCGTGCGCCGTCCGCATCAAGTTGGGTGACTCGGTGCGACCAGCGATCAAGGCTGTCTTCTCCTCATCCTCCACCACCGCTCCGTACTGGCGTACCCGCCCCTTGCCAGCGAGCACGTACTTGCGGGCGCGAGGCTGAACAACAGCCGGGCTGTCGAAGTAAGGGACGGTTTGCTCGCTGAACAACAAATCGTTCTTTCGTTCGGGGTAGACGGCCAGGTAGGTCTCGATCAAGTCGAGGTTGTACGTCCAGTGGTCGATCCAGTAGCCCTCACCAACTGCGGCCTGGAAATGGTGTTCCGCGTGGTCCAGCGCCTCCGCAACCAAGGCCTCGGGCCTGACCTTCAGCCCTATCTCCTCATCGGCGATGGCCCGCAGAAGCTTGCCAGGCGTGAAGGGTTGGGCCAGCACCGACTCCAGCTCTTTCGGTCGCTCGACCAGGTCCAATACAGCCGTGCGCTGCTCCGCGGGCAAGGTGAAGCGACTGCCTTCCACAACCAGCGGATTGTAACCGTCAGCCTGTATCAGGCCCAGAAAGGACAAGATATTGAAGGTGTCCACCTCTGGTCGAAGCAGGACGTCACAGCGCCGGTTCTGATTCACGTCGCGGTAGCTGCCGTTTCCTTGTGAATACGGCTCGGCGGCGATGGAAAAATAGTTGTAGTCGCGCTCTAGGTCGCCGTGCTTGCGCGAGTAGATATGGTAGACCGTTGGCTTCTGCTCGTTCCCCAGGAGCAGGGGCCAGCCGCCGCGGAGCACGTTGTCGAGGAAGGTCTGGCGGATGTAGGCATCGAAGCGCGGTGATGAACTACGGGTATCAACAGCCTCGGTGAGTGTGTCGGCAAGTCGGTTCGCGTCCTGCCGTCTCTGCTGCAGGTATGTCGGCTGCGACAGGCGCGCCCGTTGACGATTGAGGTGCCCGAAGTTGTCGGTGTGACCGATGATGAAGTAGAGCGTTGTCGCTTCCCCTGGTTCCAGGACCTTGCTTGTGCCGAATAAGCCGCAAGGTGTCCTGCCAGTGGTGATCTGCTGTTGCTTGCTGAGATCCGCCAATGGCAGGACGACGAAACCATCCGGTGTGCTTAGGGCCGTATTTTGGCCAAAGACGACGGTCGGATCCACGAAGGGCATCAATCTTTGACCTGACTCATCAAACGCCAGGTAGAAGTGCCCAGCCTGGATCTCGCTCACTTCAGCCGTGTCGCCAGCGCTGGCCTGGAAACGGTAGAAGGGCATACCCTCTTCCAGATTGTACACCGCCATCCACGCTTCAATTGTGCGCCCCATCTCTTTCAGACTTCGGTTGTCCACGCCATAGGGCATCACTCGGGCCATCCCATCGAGTATCTCCATATCCAGCGGCTTGTCGGCCAAGTTGGTCAGCGTAACCTGGCGCACAAGTCCAGCAAAGGGCTCGCCGGGTAAGGTGAAGTAGAGGACGTTTGTCTGGATGCAGCGCGCCGGGTTGATAGCCTGTAGCTCCAACTCATTCATGCCGATGCACATCTGGAGCTCGTCGTTGACGCTCCACGGGGCAAAAGGCTCGTAGAGATCGGGCGTTGCCCCTCGTTTCAGTTTGACGAAGGTGCGAAAGCCGGTGTAAGGGGTAGTTTGGTAGGCCTTGTTGGCCGGCTCGAACTCCATGATCGGGTTGTCTTTGTTCTCCACGCCGAAACTGGCGATGGCCTGACCGCGATTGACGTAGAACACCCAGAGGGGGATGCCCAGTGGCCCGGCGATGCCGGGCAAGAAGCTAGAAAAAGGGCGTGCGCTAGTAAAATCACTCAAGACAAACCGACCATGGTTGTCAGGGAGAACGTTGTCCATGAATCTCACCCCACGATCCTCTATGATGTGGCTGGTGAGGATGGCTCTCAACAAGAGAGCCGTCCTCACCACTTGACGGGCAATGCCTTTCGCCTCGAAGGTATATCGCGAAAACGGACGTCAACTTTACCCTTCTCTTGCGATCAGCGGTAGGTAGTAGTGGTAGACCGGTGCCTCCAATTTCACTTGGTCTAGATAGAAGGAGTCACTCCCGGCCAAGGGCAACTCGAAGCCATAGCTCCATCAAGCCTAAGGCGTCGTCTTAAAGGCGTCTACGAAGGTCGCCTCAAAGCGCTCTGCTGTGTCAGCGGCCTGATACACCCTGACATAATCCACAAGAAACTGGGTCGGGAAGACAGTGTCGAGACCTATGGGGCCGGGTAGCTGACCGCCTAGGGCCAGGTTCAGAATGATGAAGAAGGGGTGTTCGAATACCCATTCCCGGTCGCCAACATCAGCGCTGGTCACGGTGAAGTAGTGGTCGCCGTCGTAGAACCAGTCAATCTGACCGGGCTTCCACTCGATGGCGTAGGTGTGAAAATCATCGGCGATATTGTAGTCCTGTCGGTTCCACTGACTTAGCCCTAGTGCCCCAGAGTAGCCTGGGCCGTGCATGGTGCCCATAACCAGATCCGGCTCTCTGCCGATGTACTCCATGATGTCGATCTCACCGCAGTCAGGCCAGCCAATCTCTTCGAAGTTGTCGCCGAGCATCCAGAACGCGGGCCACGTGCCAGCCCCGCTGGGCACTTTGAGGCGCGCCTCAATCCGTCCGTACTGGAACGACTGCAACCCCTGGGTCTTGAGCCGTGCAGAGGTGTAGTACGAGTCTTCATACTTCTCCTGGCGCGCCTCGATCACGAGCATGCCGTCTTCGACGTGGGCATTTTCGGGACGTGAGGTGTAGTACTGCGCCTCTCCGTTCCCCCAGCCACCAGCGCCTATATCGTATGTCCAGTTAGCATCGTTGATTTCAGTGTCGTCGAACTCGTCGTGCCATACCAGGTCCCAGCCGGGCAGGTCTGGGATGGGTGTGGCTGCCGATGGCCAACCGGCCACGCAAGACGAGAGCAGAGCCAGCACGAGTAGAGCGTAGTGGGCCAGTCGTTTCATGTTTCTTACCCTTTGACAGCTCCTGCTGTCAAGCCAGAGACGATATATCGCTGTAGAAGCAGGAAGATGGCCAGCATCGGGAGGGTCATGATCAGCACCGCAGCCGCCAGGGTGGGCCAGTCGCTGCCATACACGCCCTGGAAGACGATCATGCCTCGGGTGATGGGATAGTATTCCTTGCTGGTCAGATAGATTGTGGGCAGGATCAGCTCGTTCCAGATGCCGATGGCGTGCAACACGGCCACGGTAGCCAGGGCTGGCTGACTCAGGGGTATGATCAACGTGGCGACAAAACGCAGATACCCGCACCCGTCCATAGCCGCGGCCTCATCCAATTCCTTGGGCAGCGTCTTGAAGTAGTTGACCAGGATCACGATGCCGATCGGGTTCACCAAGAACAGCATCACGTATCCGATAGGATTGTTGTACAGTCCCAGAGCTAGCATCATCTGGAACTGAGGGATCAGGGCGACCGGTAGAAACAGCGCGACAACGTACAAGGTCAGCAGGACGCCAGCGCCCTTGACATATCCTCGGGCGATGGGAAACGCCACAAACACCGCTGTCACGACGTAGATGACCGTGGCCGAGACAGTGTATAAGATGGTATTCGTCAGATAACGGGGGAAGTTCGCTTTCTGCCAGGCATCCACGAAGTTCTGGAAGTTCAGGGTTGATGGCAAGGCAGTGGCGTTCTTCATGAAGTCTGGCATGGTCTTCAGGGAGGTGTTGAGCAGCATCAAGAGCGGTCCGAGATAGATTACGCCGAAGATCACGAGGACCGCATATGAGGCGATCTTCATCCAGTTGGGGCGTCGGCCAGTGACAGGCTTCTTATCCAGCGCCTTCATTGCTAAGTTCGTGTTCATCCTAGTATCCTCTTTTCTCTACGCTGCAGGAGGTATTGCACTGGCATGCCGATCAGAAGGACCAGACAGAACAGCACAATGGAAGCGGCGGCAGCGTACCCCTGTCGGAAGCCGCTTGTGACGCTCCCCGACGTTTGGCCAAACCCTTGGGCAAAGATCAAATATCCCAGGACCTGGGTGCCGTTTCTGTAGCCGATGAGGACCAGAAACAACTGCCATGCCTGTAGCGAGCCGATGATGTTCAAGACGAGGTTCGTGTTGACGGCCGGGGTGAGCAGGGGCCATGTGACGTTCTGGAAGACCCGCCAAGGGCCGGCACCATCGATCTCGGCTGCCTCATAGAGCTCCGTTGGAATGGTCTGGAGACTGGCAATGAAGATCATCATTGTGATGCCCATGTTCGCCCAGATCTGCACGATCATGACCCAAGCGAAGGCCTCGGTGGGTTGTCCGCCAAGGAATTCGCTGCGGAGACCAAAGAGCCCAAGCAGCTGCGCCATAGGACCGCCGAGGGGATAGAGAAACAGTGACCAGATCAAGCCTTGGATCACGGCCCCTAGGATCACCGGCATGAAGTAAAGCGTGCGGAATATGTTGACGCCCTTCAGCTTCTGGTTCACAACTAACGACATGACGAGGCCGAGTGCAAACTGGATGGTGGTCACACCGGCACAGAAGATCAAGGTCCGCCCAAGCGCATCATAGTTGTCGCGAGAGGCCTGGCCCATGAACAGGAACTCTCGGTAATTCTCAAGTCCCACCCAGTTAACCGGCGCCCCTTTGATGCCGGTGGCGTCGGTAAAGGAGTAGACCCCGGTGGCCACCGAGGGCCCGACCTGGATGAGCAGGTAGAAGAACAGGCCGGGCAGAAGCAGAAGGTAGGGTAACAACCGTGTCCACCCACGACCGAAATGATAGGTTTTCATAGGGTGCCTCCATCGTGTGTCAGAGGGCAGGCCTCTCGACCCAAAGGCCGAGAAGCCTGCCTTAGGAATGTCGGCGATATCTTTGGTGACGTCTACTAATTGGCGTCGAGCCCGGACTGTAGATCCTCCTGGACCTTGTCGGCCAGCGTCTGGGGATCGTCGTAGGTGCCGAAGGGCTTGAAGTATGAGGCGAACGGATTGGCGTACTGGCCGGCACCCTTGGGCGCAACCCAGTACTGCTCGTAGCCCACACGGAAGTTCTCCAGATAGGGCGCGACCTCTTCACCGATCTGCGTATCGAGCGTGGCGCCCGGCTGGGTGGGGATGAAGCCAACCGCGTTGGCGAAGGCTTGGTAGTTGTCCGGTTCAGAGAACGCGGCCAAGTATGCGAGCGCGGCGTCTTTGGCGGTGGTATTGGCGGCAATGGCCCAACCCTGATCGTACTTGCCGAACAGGTATTTGTTGTCTTCGGGGTCGTCGCTGCCAGGGAATGGGATGTACCCCCACTCAAAGTCCGGCTCAGCATCCTCGATGGCAGCAGCATACCATGTGCCGCCAGGGAACATAGCGACCGCGCCAGAGGCAAAGCGTCCAGGTGCTGCATCTCCGGCGATACCGCTGGCTCCTGGCTCCATCATGTCTTGGGCATAGACCTTCATTTTCTCCCACATTTCCATGGAGGTCTCGTCATTCCACTTGATCGTACCGGTCCACAGGCCCTCCACCAAGGCTGCCTGGTCAGGATAGATGGACCCGATGAGGCCATAGGCCCCTACGAAGATCGGCCAGCCATCCTTGCCGCCAGCGGTCATGCAGGGGATCCCAGCCTCGTTGAACGTTTCACACGCAGCAACGAGCTCGTCCCAGACGGTGGGTACCTCGACGTTGTTCGCGGAGAACAGATCCTTGTTGTAGTAGATGCCGCTGTATGAAACGCGACCAAGGTTGACCTGGTAGACCTTGCCGTTATAGGTGCCGGCGTCCTCGATGGTGGCTGTATCGTAGTTGTCGACGAACGCCTGGTCGGACAGATCCATCAACAGCCCGGCCTCAATCAGGGTCTGCCAGTTGGGCGGGGTCACATTCTCCATATAGGGCTGAGCCGCGTTGGCGAAGCCGAAGATGTCGATGACATCCACATCGTTGGCATTCAAGCGGGTCTGGGTGACGGTGCTCAGGTCATTGGCGTTCACGACCGACATGTCCACAGAGATGTTCGGATTGTCGGCTTCAAACTGATTATTGAAGGCCTCCATGAACTCCACCATCGGCGGGTTCTGGTGAACTAGAACCTTTAAGGTTACTTCCTCGCCCGCAGGGGCTTCGGCTGACTCGGACTCCGAGGCGGATTCCTCGGTTGGTTGGGCAGCAGGCTCTGTTCCTCCGCCGCAAGCGGAGATCAAGAGGACTGCCACTAACAGCATACTCGCAAGACTAAACCACTTAGTCTTCATTCTTACTTCCTCCTTCAAAGATAGAGTTGAGCTTTGGCCAGTGGTCAGGACAATCTGTGAGGCACATCTATATCTCTTTGCTGATGCCGGTCACCTCCTTCCGAGGCTATCGTGTGCGGCCTGTGGGGTCGACTTCACAGGCAGTCAGAGAAAAAGAGCCTACACTACTGATGCGTCCACTCGAAGCATGCCCTCCATCCCTACGGTAGAACGCTTCATCCACCCAAACGGGAACCACAGGAGGCTCGGACTACAAGCTCTGTGGGCAGGATGCGGCGTTGGGGAGACTCTGCTCCATTTTCCAGAACGTCGATGAGCATCTCAACGGCCAAGGCCCCCGCTCGTTGAATGGGCTGGCGGACGGTGGTCAGGTGTGGGTCCGCGGTGACGGCTTGAGGCAAGTCCTCAAAGCCCACGAGAGCTACCTCCTCGGGCACGCGGGTACCCTCCTCGTGCAAGGCCGCCAAACACCCCAGTGCTATCAAATCTGAGGCTGCGAAGACCGCGTCCGGTGTATACGGCAGTAGACGTTGCATCGCCTCGTAGCCGCTCGCCTCCGTGTAATCGCCATGTATCATCAGCGCTTCGTCGACACTAATCCCTCGCTCCCGAAGAGCCTTCAAATACCCCTGCTTTCGATCCTCCGCGGTCACGCTGTTCTGGGGGCCGGTGACGAGCGCGATGCGCCGACGGTCCATGTGCATCAGATGGGTCACCGCTCTGTACGCCCCGCCCACGTCGTCAACATCGACAAAGCTGACTCGGGGATCGTCGTGCCGACCGCGCAGTACGAAGGGGATCTTGTTGGCAAAGAGCTCCGAGATCAAGGGGGCGCGAGTGTGTGTATCCGCGACAATGAGACCCTCCAAGAACTGGCGATGCGAGATTCTGCGGTAAAGCCGTGCTTCCTCCTCCAGACTGCGGGGGAAGAAAATAGTCAGAGTGTAGTCACGGTCACTGCAGCCCCGTGAGATGCTCTGCACCAGATAGGGGAACAAGGGATGCTCGAAGAGGCTCTGGTTGGCGAGAGGGATGACGAAGCCGATCATGCCTGCATTGCGTCCAGAAAGCGAGCGGGCGATGGGATCGGGGCGAAAGCCCGTTTCCGCAATCACCTGTAACACGTGCTCGCGCGTTTCCGGATTGACATAGGGATGGTCGTTGAGCACCCGAGAAACAGTTGACCGTGAGACCCCGGCTAGCTTCGCAACCTGTCTGATGGTGAGCTTCTCTGCCATGAGTCCTTTCAGAAAACCCTAGGCTCCCGTTTGGGACCGGTCCCAAACGTCTCATATTCATCATAGCTGCCCGAGGTATCTGAGGCTAGGACAAAAGCGAGCTTGGGGTGGACATTTCAGGGAGGATCGGCCCTACGTCTGCGTGGGACGTCGCATCGAGGGAGGGAACAACCTTGCTGCACCCTCGGCGACACAGCGTGTTCTTGGAGCTAGACTCGGCGGAAAGGATTACGCCTTGCGATAGGCGTCAGGGGATAGCCCAACCTCGCGGCGGAAGACGCGGCTGAAATAGCCGCTGTCGGAGAAGCCAACGTCTAGAGCGATCTCCGTGATGCTCTTGCCGGACTCGATCAGGAGTCGCCTGGCCTGGTTCACCCGGTAGCGATTAATGTAAGCAATCGGCGTGACTCCCAGCTCTTCGCGGAAGCAAGAGGTCAGATAATCCTCGCTGAGCGCGACGTGGCGGGCCAGATCGGCCCG
The DNA here is from genome assembly GCA_049975205.1 of Anaerolineae bacterium. Classification (GTDB taxonomy): domain Bacteria; phylum Chloroflexota; class Anaerolineae; order B4-G1; family SLSP01; genus PWVB01. Next base: position 50,862 of record JBNGDL010000018.1, read on the forward strand.
CGAGATGGGTTCGTGATAGTGCGTGTGGATGTAGGCCATAGCCTGTCGCACCAAGCGCTGCGCCTCGTCGCTCAACTGGCGACTGCGCTCGAGGGCGGTATCGAGATGAGCAAGGGTTTCCTCTAGGCTGAACATGCCTTTGCTCAGCACCGTCTGCACGCCCCGATTCAGGCGCACCATATCCTCTTCGGTCAGCACCTGACCGGTCAACACAATCACGGGGATTTGCCGCGTACTTTCATTCTCATGCATCGTTTCCAGCACGCCAAATCCATCGAGTTCGGGCATCATCAGGTCCAGCAGCACCAGATCCACCTGCTCTTGCTGCAAGATATTGAGTGCCTCAAGTCCGTTTCGCGCAGGCCGCACCTGGTAAGATGGCAGATGATCCTGCACGATTCGGGCATGCATTTTGAGCGTGGCTGGATCGTCGTCTACAATGAGGATCACCCTGGTGTTATCCCCCGCCTCGGAAGTCAGCCAGTGCTGATCGAGGGCCTGTGTCAAATCAACCATTCCGATGGGCTTAGTGAGATAGGTGAGCTCCATCACCGATCCGCCGTCCGACGACAGAGAGCAAAAGAGAACGGGCAGGGACTGCATTCCGGGTTGGCTCTTGATCGCCCGAAGTACATTCCAGCCTTGTTGCGGGGCAGCGCTCACATCTACGACGACGGCCCCAGGGGGCGATGTCGTCAGCTGCGACAGCCAGTCGGGAGTCTCATCCATGAGCACGGTCTGCACGTTGAAGCCGCGTCTGGACAGGTGCTCGTGTAGCCGTCGACTACTCGCCGCCTGGTGGCTCAACACCACTATGTCCCGCTGGGCACGAGCCACGAGGGCGGAGCGTTGAACCTGGCTGGCTGGTGGCTGTGCTGTGGGCAAGCTGAACCAGAAGGTTGACCCGGCGCCCTCCTCGCCGGATGAGCGCACGCCGATGGCCCCTCCGTGCAGCTCGATAAGCCGCTTACAGATCGCCAGTCCTAGACCCAGGCCGCCATAGCCGCGGCCCGCGCTCCGTTCTGAGCGGCGGAATTCGTCAAAGATTGCGGTTTGCTCCTCCGGAGGAATCCCCAGGCCGGTGTCACGCACCGTCACTGTGACAGAATTGGGGCCTGTTTCGAGTGTTAGGCTCACGTAGCCCTGCGCCGTGAACTTGATGGCATTGTTGACAAGGTTCAGCGCAACTTGCCGTAGCCGGGTCCGGTCTCCCCACACCCAGGAGCCATCGCTAGACAGATCCGCATGCCACTCTAGTTCTTTGTCGGAGGCCAACTGGCGGCCGGTTTCAGCCACCAGGCGCAGAGCCTCACTCAAGTCAACATATTCGTTTGCTAGGTTCAGCTGGCCAGCATCGCCTTTGGCCAGCTCCAGGACGTCGCCGAGGAGCCCACCGAGATGCTGGGCGTTGGCGTGAATCTGTTGGACATCATTGCGATACAGCTCGGGCAGGGATGAGCTTACCTCGTCGCTCTCCTGTAGGAGGATCTCGCTGAGGCCTACGATCAGACTGAGTGGGGTGCGCAATTCGTGACTGACCGTAGACAGAAAGCGACTCTTGAGCGCATTCGCTTCTTCCGCCAAGCGCCGGCCCTCGGTGGCCTCTCGATACAAGTCAGCGCTGTTGAGCGCCGTCGCCAGCTGCTGCGCGATGGCACCATAGAGGTGGAGGTCGCTCGTATCAAAGACGACGTAGCCGAACTGGCCGCGAGGTCCGGTAAGAGGAAACAAGGCTAGGCTGTAGGCTTCATCGTCTGGGAGAAGGCTCCGGGGCGGAAACTCATGGCTGGGAAAATGGAGCGTGGACGGATCACTGCCTCGCTCCTTGGGAAGGATGACGCGCAAAGCAGTACGGTGGTCAGCTGCCTCCTCCCTGGCGTCCATAAGCGCAAGCCACGCAATGTGAACGCCCATGGCGGGCAGGTGCTGGGCCAGAACCTGGTAGATCTGCGCCTCGTCGAGGGCGGCCAGCAGGCGCGCCGTAAGCGTGCCCAATCGATTCAACATCCAGCGCTGTTCCACCACATGGCGGCTGAGCTGACGGTAAACGCTGACGCTGATGGTCAGTTGTGCCTGAGCCAGCAGTTCAGCTGCCAGCCCGCGGCTCGCGGCAGGCAACTCATCCAGGGTAGCGCCTAGGTTCGAAAGGGCCGCCTGCCAGGTCTGCAAGTCATCCCCGCTGGCGGTCGCTCGACGGACAACGGCATCCAGCGCCGCCCGAAATCGCGAAGCGTCCCTTCGCTCAACACTGGCGTCAAAGGCGGAGGCCAGACGTTGACACAGGGCCTCAACCTCGTCGGAGGGCAGGCCTTGTGCGCCAGCCAGGACCGCTGCCGTCATGGCCTTTGCAAGCTGCTCAGAGGTCGCCATCGGCTCTGGTTTCTCACTCTCGGGAGCGGCGATAACGGGCGCTGTGGGGCGCGGCGTGTTCGGCCCACAGCCGCATGACTCACGAGCCACGAGACGCGTCGCCACCCTGGCTGCCTCAATAGTTTCGGCCTGGCCAGTGAGAAAGCGATAGAGCGATTCCACCGCCCGATACCCCATTTGGTGGAGCGATATGCGCACGCTGCTGAGCGCCGGTTCCTGAACAGCACTCTCTGGCCGGTCGTCAAAGCCAATGATGGCCACATCGTGGGGAATTCTGCGCCCATCCTCGCGGAGGGCCTGCATAGCGCCTAAGGCCGACTCGTCGTTGCTGGCCAAGACGGCGGTCAAAGGTACACCTGAGGCCAGTATCTTCCGCATGGCGCGGTAGCCGCCATCATACAAATGGTCGCTCCAAGCTACCAACCGCGGATCGGCTGACAGGCCATACCTCTCCACAGCATCGTGATAGGCGCACAAGCGCTCGCCGCTGTCGCCCTCCATATCCTCCACGCTGCCGGCAATGAAGGCGATGCACCGGTGCCCGTGATCGGCAAGGTGCTCCATTGCTTCAAGTACGCCGCTGCGGTTGTCGGCCACGATTGTGGGCCCGGGTTCTCCGCTGGCAACAAAGACTACTGGATGTCCGGCTGCACGTAAATCCTGCACGTATTGCGAGCGGGCAGGGGAATGCAGGGGGTTCACAGCGATGAGGCCATCGGTGTTCCAGGGCCCGATGGGCACAAAGTCGGATTCGGGAGATGAGAAGGGCCATGCGGGTCGCAGTAGATCGCTCTTGCCAGACCAGGATCCCATACCACATCCAAGGAGTAGGTTGCAACCCAGATCGCGTGCGCCTCGGCTGATTCCAGCGTACACTGGCTCCAGGTAACTCAGCGGCGTCGCCGTCCAGGCAAACTGCCACCCAGCCAACGCCCCGATCGTCGGTCGCCCTTGGGGATCCTTCCGTGACATGTGTCGCTCGCTTCCTAAGTTACGCTCCCGACTCAGGCATAGCATACCCGGGTGATCTGAAAAGCCAAATGGATGCGTGCTCTCTATGCGTAGCTGAGGGCACTATACGGGAGGCCGCGAAGGGAGGTGGCGAATCGCCGTCGTCAATGCTCTGGCTAAGCTTCGATCAGTTGCCGCTCTGGGCCGCCTGGCAGCTCTAGCACATCCAAAGAGATCTTGTGGAGAAAGAAAAGGTGTGTCTCACACCGACAGTCGGAGGCGCCGAACCGGGGAACCACGATCTGCGTGCCGCGATGCTGGGTGAGATACCGGGCCCAGGCGCATTCAAGACGTGTTCCGGGCGCTAGAAAGACAGCGATCGGCTGAGCGTGCTTTCGTAAGTAGTCGACGTGCCAATGCGCATTGAGGCTGCCACGAAGGTGCCGGCTGATGCGAGCCTGGAGCCCACCAGGTCCCCAGGCGCTGCCCACATAGAGGTACGTTCCCGCAGGAAAGAAATGGGTCCCTAGCGCCCCAACGGTGATGGGCCCTCGCGCCGAAGGAGGCAGCCTAAGGGCCAAGCCATACGTACCACCCTCAGCGGGAAGCGCCAGCCTGTGCGACAATTGGAAGCGTTACGAGAGCAGTTGGCGGTTCCAGAGCTTGCCACCGACCCACGTCAGGGCTACGCCTAGCCCAAGGGCGAAGGCGCCTGCAGCGTCCATCAAGTAGATGGCGTGAAGGGGACCCAGCTGCCAAAGCTCAACACCTTCCTGCGAGGGGGGCAGGGCGAGTGCTAGAAGGCCTAGGAGAATGAACAAGACGCCGGCTGAACTGACGGCCACCACGAGGCCGTTGTCCTTCAGAGACGGCATCAACCTTCCTCGGGCGGCGGGACGGGCAGATCTTCCACAGGGGTATCCATCCATTTTTCGCCGGTCTCGATGAGCATGACGGGGATATCGTCTCGGATCGGGTACTTGCGCCCGCAATCCTGACAGACGAGCCAGCTGTCCTCACGCACGAGGTCGAGCCTACCCGGGTCCTCTTTGTCCTTCAAGCGCGTCTCCCCGCTCACGCAATGGGGGCAGCGCAGGATCTCCAAAAGCTCGGCGTCAACCATGGTCCCTCCTCTGGTCAAGAACGTCAATGTGCGACGCCTGGAGTATACCACGCTGCCCCGCCCATGCAAGACCGCGGATTCTCTCACGCCAACTCTGAGTGAATGGGGCACGGTTTTGCCAGATGACCATCTGAGTGAAGCGCGCCTCAGTCTGTGGGCGACCTGGGTTCGAACACAACATACATTCGGGATACTTGGCTTGACGTCACAGCGGCGACAAAGACAATGCACTCGTCAACGGATCATAGCCACCAGTCCGAGGAGGGAACAGGATGCATATGCTAGATCGATTCCAAATGGATGGTCGCGTCGCGATCATCACTGGGGGAAGCCGGGGCCTGGGCAAGGTCATGGCGCATGCCTTGGCAGAGGCGGGATCCAGTGTTGCGGTCGCCAGCCGCGACCTGTCAACCGTTCAGGCCGTCGCGGAAGAGGTTCGGACGACGCACGGGCCACGCTGCGCGGGGTATCGGTGCGATGTGACCGACCCAGACGATGTGGCGTCGTTTGTAGGTCAGGTCCTCGAGGATTTCGGCAAGATCGACGTGCTGATCAATAACGCTGGGATAAACATCCGCGGACCGATCGAGGAGCTATCCTTGGCTGAGTTCCGCCAGGTCCAGGACACCAACGTGACCGGCGCGTGGTTGCTCTGTCGGGCGGTCGCGCCCCACATGAAGGCGCGCCGATATGGGCGCGTGATCAACGTGGGCTCGATGTTGTCGGTGGTTGCGATGTCCGAACGCACGCCCTACGCCACGAGCAAGGGCGCCGTTCTACAGCTCACGCGTACGCTGGCCCTGGAATGGGCGCCTTACGGTATCACGGTCAATGCCTTGCTGCCGGGTCCCTTCGGCACCGAGATGAACCGCCCGCTACTCGACGATCCGGAACGGTACCAAGCCTTCGTCTCGCAGATCCCGCTGGGGCGCTGGGGAGACTTGGAGGAGATCGGTGGCGTGACGCTGTTCCTCGCCAGTGACGCCTCGAGCTTCGTCACGGGCGCCGGTATCCTTGTGGACGGTGGGTGGACGGCGCGATAGTCGGAGCTGGCCCTGCCCCCGTAGCGCCAGGAGAGGGCCGACCGACTCAGCCCGCGCGCGCCTGCCTTCTGATGCGACATCTCGGATGCTGTGTGCTCGGCGCCCTTAGTCCTCTCCGCCCACGATCTTGAACACGCGCTCTTGACTGGCAGGCACCCACG
>JBNGDL010000019.1:0-52603 GCA_049975205.1 Anaerolineae bacterium
GAAGTTTCCCATTTCCACCTTTGTGTGCTAAAGTGGGCGTGGTTAGGTAGTTTGGAGGAGCCATGGATCAGACGCTTCTGGGTGTGATCTCACAAATCGGGATCGGCGTGCTCGCATGGGCCGTCGGATACTTCCTCGGGCGATATATGCAGCAGTTCCTCCCGAAGCCTGGTGACGGTCGTTCACCCCTAGCGGGACCGATAGCTGCGGCGCTGTGGATCTGGCACCCGATGTTCTGGTTCTTTCCAGCCGCTATGTGGGCCAGGGTGCTTGAGGTTCCCCTCTTCGTCATCCTCTTGGCTGCTGGCCTGCTTACACCTTTAGGGACGGTTGTTCTCTTTGTGTTGCTCACCGACCTTCTTGGAAGCAGAGCACGCTCCTCGCTGGTCACGAAGCTGCCTTCTTTGACCATGCTCGTGCTCATCCTAGTTTTCGATGGATTCCTGCTACTGGCGGGGTATGTGGTCAGCGGTGATCTTGCCGAAATCGCGCTGTTTATCTTTTCGACGTTATGGGCGCCTCTCGTCATGATGGTCACGTCGTTGCTGTGGTCGCCGAAAATCGTGCCGGGTGTCTCGCAAGCCGGTAAGTCTCTGGCGATGTTCCTCGGCTACTTCACAGCCCGACCCAAGCCGGTGTGGGTGGTGGAAGATGGTACGATAAAGAGGCGGATTGAGGGGAACGTCTTTAGGGGATTCGGCCCCGGCTATTTGCAGACAGAGCCAGAGAACGTTGTGGTCCTGAAGAAGGGCACCAAGATCTCGGAGGTGGTGGGACCGGGCGTGATCCTGACGGATGCCGGTGAGATGCCTTTCCAGGTCGTGGATCTGCGCAACCAGGTTCGATCTACATGGGTCAATGCGATGACCCGTGATGGCATTCTGGTCCGAGCGCCGATCTCATCGCTCTTCAGGATCAATCGGGGCGAAGGCGAGGTCCGATTAGGTGAACCGTGGCCGTACGACAGCGGGGATGACGTGTTACGGGTGACCGAAGCCCAGGAGGTTGATCCCGGCGGGCGCAACCCAGCGGAGGCGCAGGCGGCTCGCCCTTGGGAAGACCTTCCGCTTGCCGTGGCGAGCCACAAACTAAAGCAAGCTATCTCTTTCTACAGCCTAGACCAGCTCTACCAAGGCATAGAGGATCTAGAAATAGCCAAGAGCAAGGGGCTCAAGGACGAGCTGGCGCTGTTGCAGCGACATAGGGAGCTCCAGAGCTCCTTTGGGCTGCGTCCGGTTCAGGATGTCGCAGATCCACTCGTTAGGACGACACTGGGAAAGCTGATCCGGAGAGCCGTGCGACAGGCTCTGGCCCAGCTCGGCTTCAATATCCACGGGGGCGGCATCGGAAACAAGATCGTGCCATTACATCGAGAGGTCATCAACCAGCGCGTGATTGAGTGGAAGTCCCGGTTTGTGGCTAAGGTGATGGACTGGCAAGCGGAGCTCCAGAGCAAGCGCGTCAGGAAGACGGACCAGACGAAGCAGCTGGGGCGCGAAACGGTTATCAATGCGATGATCTCCGATACGTTCGAGCAGATGGCCCAGATCGAAAGTGCGGAGCAGAAGCAGGTCGATCATCAGATGGTGGCCTACGAGTTGCTCACCAACCTGATTAGCGTGGCTCACGATCCCGAGGTTCAGAAGATGCTCCCGGCGTCGACCCTGCCCACGCTGGAGGACCTTATCCATCAGGTTGAGGCTGAGACGGGGAGGCCTCAATGACCGACAGACGTTCGGTCCCCTACCTATTGAACCTGATAGTGACTCTGGCATTTGCCGCGTTCCTGCTTTTTGTTGTGGGCGATGTCCAGAGTGGGGCGCTGAGCACGGCAAACCTGCTCACCATCACTGGTCTGGCCTCGGGCGTCTTCCTGGCAGGCACCGTTGCGATCAACCATGTGCAGACGCTCTGTGGCATCTATCTTCAAGATTTCCACGACCTCAGCGAGGACGATGCCTATGAGCTTGCCTACCGTCTCTTGTTTGGATTCCGGATTGGTCAGCCCAAAGGCCCCGTCCTTCGGGTAAAGGCCGGTCACACGGATCTGGGTGGACCGCCGGTGGTCCACAAGGTCGGTGGCCCTGCGCTCTTGAGCGTGGACCATGACAACGCGGTCGTGACCAGCCGCCTGGGTCGTCTTCATCGCGTACTGGGTCCTGGATCGTATGACCTCGACCCCTATGAGCGCGTCTGGGACGTGATCGACCTCCGTCCACAGCGCCGGACGCTAACGGTGGAGTTCATGAGTCGCGAGGGTATCCCAGCGGCCTGTCAGGTCAGTATTGTCTGTCGTGCCGCGATCCCCAAGGAGTTCTTTCCCTCGAGTCCCGATGAGATGCCTGGAGGCCTGGCGGGCTATGCTCGCCGCACTGCGCTTCTGCTAGCTACCTCTCGATACGTCCGTCGGCTTGAGGGAACCGATCGTGCCACGGATTGGGTTGCCGGTATCGTTAACGGGAAGCTGGATGGCACTGTGCGCGACACGCTGGAGCAGTACTCCTTGAATGAGTTGGTGAACCCCCAGCACTGGTTGGATGCCGACGAGGGCGAGCCTAGGATTGCCACCAAGCCCAAGCTGCTGACGGAGCTTGAGGATGTTATCCTGGACGACGTACGGGAGACCGCCAAGCGTCGCGGTATCATCGTGGAATCCATTGGCGTGGGTCCGATACAGCCTGATGAGGAGGCAATCTCGCGGCAATGGCTGCAGTTCTGGCAAGCTAGGCTGCAGAGGAAAGTGGACGACTACACGATGGCGGTGGAGTTGACTCAAGAGGAGACTGTGGCGACGGCGCGCGCAGAGGTCCAGGCGGATTTCGTCAAACGCGTGATCCAGCAGGTCGAGACGCTTCGGGAGAAAGGCCAAAAGGTTCCCGATTATCTGGTCCTGGAGAGCGTCTCTGAGGTGCTCAACTCCATGTATGATTGGAGCCCGGACGTGCGTAGGGCCCTCTTCCAGCAGGGTGAGAGCATGTTGCGATTCGTCCAGACCCTGTTGTACGGTCCTACGGTGGTAGCACGAGGCAACAGTGGAGTCGCGGGTGAGCCCACGGGCTCCCAGCCCTCCAACGACACGCCCTCTTCGATCCGTTGACATGCGCTGGATCTCGCTTTCACCTGAGCTAGCGCTTCCTCACCTTCTGGAGCTGGAGGAGATTCGTCCTCCGGTTCGGGACCTCTTTGCCGAGCTGCTGGTGAAGCTGAACGATGGCGACCAAGCTGCAGCGATGAGTCTCGCGGAGCAGGCCTACGTTTATGCAAAGCGCAAGTCAGATCACTACGGCGGTGCGTTAGCCCAGCTTCTCAGGGCTGAGATCTTTCGGGCCCGGCTGCATTGGGAAGACAGCTTGGACGCGATAAAAACGGCACTCCACTGGCTCGAGATTCGTGTTTCACCAGGGGCGCGCTACAATGAGGCCGTAGCTGTCTATTTGGAAGGCGTCGTGCACTGGACGCTTCGGGCGGAAGAGAAGGTGCTCGAGACCTTTGCGTATGCGCAGCACGCACTCGCCGAGACGCAGCGGTATTGGGTGTTCCAGCAGAACAGGTCTCGGGCTGAGGACTGCCGGAATCTTGGCCGGTGGATGTCCAGCATCTTGGCTCTGCCTCGAGAATCCTTGGGTTATGGTGGCGTGGTCTTGCCCGTCTATGAGTTCGTCAGCCGAACGATGATACGGACGGGGGCGTTCTTGGCTGAGCCGGTGCTGTCAGAGGCGCCTGATGAGCTACTGGAAACGAAATTGGCACCCGGGTATGTACCAATCTATCCGGAGCCGGTGCCCTTCGCCTTTTTGCGTCCTCGAGCTGTCTATATCGCGATCCGTATACCGAAAGACGGGGCTATGGTGGAAGCCGCGCGAGAGGGCGATCTCCTGATCACGGAGATGCTCAGTCCTGGCCCGATCACGGGCGAGCCCATTCTCACGTCGGACAGGCCCTTCTTGCGACGCGACGATGGGAGGATTGAGTTCCCGCCCTCAGTGAGTCAAGCACCCGGCGGGCCTGAGTTGTTTGGTCAGCGATTGGTGGGCATACCGCGTATCCTGGTTAGAGGGAGGGAAAAGGCATGAGTTACGGCGAGCATCGTGTGTTGGTTGTTGGGGCCGCAGGCCTGGACCTCAAGGTACGAGCGAACTCCGCTGATGTTGAACCGGGCCGCTCTAATCCGGGTATGATCCGGTGGGGGTGGGGAGGCGTGGCCCGAAACATCGCCGAGAATCTGGCTCACCTGGGCGTGGAAGTCAACCTGATCACGGCTGTTGGCGACGATTGGTGGGGCCGGGCCCTACTCCGAGAACTCCGCGATCTCGGTATCCATACCGACGCGTGCATCGTTTCTTCGGAGGAGCCGACCGCTTCCTACGTCGCCCTCTTTCACGAAAATGGGGAACCCTGGGTGGCCTTCGACGATATGGCTGTCATCAAGGAGATCACGCCTGGACACCTGAACCGCCTCCGCCGTCTTGTTCGAGAGGCAGACATCGTTTGTATGGATGCTAACCTGTCGCCTCGAGCGATGAAGACGCTCTTCCGGCTCACGGAACAATACGATGTCCCCGTGTGCGCCGACCCTACCACTGCGTTGTTGGCACATCGGCTCCGTCCTCACCTGCCCAACCTCATGGCGATTACGCCCGATCGGGCCGAGACCGAGGCCTTGCTGGGAGAGAAGGTGGAGGATGATGAAGCGATCAGCGCGGGAGCGCGCCGTCTGGTTCAGGCGGGCGTCTCGTTGGCTGTGATTACTCTAGGAGCAGAGGGGCTCTATTATGCGACCTCAGAGGAGAGCGGGCGCATCCCGGCTTTCCCCGTCGAGATTGTCGATCCTACGGGTGCCGGCGATGCGTTGACCGCCGCCTTGGCCTATGGCGTCCTGGAGGATGTCTCACCGGAAGAGGCCGTCCGTCTGGGCATGGCTGCGGCGACTCTGACGCTGACCTGTCGGGAGACAGTGTGCCCTCATCTGAGTCCCGAGTTGCTTTACGAGCGGTTGGTGATGTAGGCGCTTGACACGCTTCGATGCCTCGCGTGTGTCCAGGCCTCTGATGACATGGTGACAACCGCGCACGTCCTCTGCTGCGTCGACTCCCCTGTTCCCTAGCACGAACACAACGACAAGAGATTAGGAGGTACCGTGGTGAAACAACTGAAACCCTCTGCTGCCCAATTTATAGAGGCCAATACCGGAGATCCTTGGATGCAAGCGGAGGTACCCGGTTCGGTTCATGCGGCTCTGCTGCAACAGGGGAGCATAGCCGACCCCTTCGTGGCGGACAACGAACTAGACGTTCAATGGGTCGCGGAACGGGACTGGGAGTACAAGGTTCGCTTCGAGGTGGCCCCTGAGATGCTGCAGGAAGAGCGGATCTTCCTCGTCTGTGACGGGCTCGATACGCTGGCAGATGTGAGCCTCAACGGGCGGTTCCTCGACCACACCGACAATATGTTTCGACAGTATCGCTGGGAGGTCACCGACGCCGTCTCAGCGGGCCTGAACGAGGTCCACGTCACGTTTGCCTCCACGGTTGAGTCTATGCTTAAGAAACAGGAAGAAGAGCCCTTGATCGGGCCATCACAGTCCATTCCAGGCGGCGCGCACGTCCGGAAGGCCCCTTGCCAGTTTGGATGGGACTGGGGTCCGCAACTGCCGCCCATCGGCCCGTGGCGGGAGATGCGACTCGAGGGCGTGAGCACCGCGCGTTTCGGCGATGTCCATATCCGCCAATTCCACGACGCGAAAGGGGTGACGCTACAGGCTGCCCTGCGCCTGGAACGTTGGGTGCCGGCTGATCTGCAGGCAACGCTACGTGTCACGAGCCCAACCGGTGAGCGGTGGGAGGCGACAACACCGCTCGTTGAGACCGAGATTCACGGGGAGCTCGCGGTCAGGATTGAAGATCCGCAACTCTGGTGGCCCAACGGCCTCGGTCCCCAGCCGCTTTACGAGGTCGAGGTGTTCCTCTACGAGGACAATGAGGTCAGAGATCAGCGGGACTTCAGTGTGGGGCTACGCAAGCTGGAGCTCTGGCAGGAGATGGATGAGTATGGCACGTCCTTCACCTTCGTAGTGAACGACGTGCCGATCTTTGCGAAGGGCGCGAACTGGATCCCGGCGGACTCCTTCCCGACGCGCATCACTGACGCCCATCTGGAGCATCTGATTCGAAGCGCAGCGGACGCCCATATGAACATGCTGCGGGTCTGGGGCGGAGGGCTCTACGAGGATGATCGCTTCTACGACCTGTGCGATCGATACGGGCTGCTGGTGTGGCAGGATTTCGTCTTCGCCTGCAGCATCTATCCTGGTGATGAGGCGTTCGTCGAAAACGTGCGGATTGAGGCGATTCAGAACATCCGCCGCCTCCGGCATCATGCCTGCCTCGCCCTCTGGTGTGGAAATAACGAGATGGAAAGTGGTTGGGTTGAGTGGGGCTGGGCCGAGCGTGCTGCACCGGAGTACAAGACCTATTACGATGAGATGTTCCATCACCTCTTGCCGACCCTTGTCGCGGAGCACGACCCTGATCGCACCTATTGGCCCAGCTCACCCTCGTCCGGCATCCCGTTTGAGGATCCGAATGGAGTGCGCGCTGGCGATACGCATAACTGGGAGGTCTGGCACGGCGGGCACCCCTTTGAGCATTACCGCAATCATCCATCCCGGTTTGTGAGCGAGTTCGGGTTCCAGTCTCTGCCCCCACTGGAGACGATTCGACGTTATGCTGACGAATCAGATTGGAACATGACCTCTTACATCATGGAGCATCACCAGCGGAACGCATCGGGCAACGGCAAGATCATCAACTATATGACAGCCCATTTCCGTATGCCAAAGGACTTCCCTTCGCTTGTCTATCTTACGCAGTTGCTGCAGGCTGAGGCAGTCCGAACCGGCGTTGAGTACTGGCGACGCAGTGCTTGCACCAGCGGCGCCCTCTACTGGCAACTCAATGACTGCTGGCCCGTGGCCTCGTGGGCGAGCCTGGACTACTACGGGCGCTGGAAGGCGTTGCATTACGCTGCACGCCGCTTTTTCGCTCCCGTTCTCCTGTCCGCTGAGTTACGTGAGCATGAGGAGGGTGTCAAGACAACGACGCATGCGACCGGCTACCTCTTCCAGCCAAAGCCTGGCCCCTTCGTCGATCTCTTCATCACCAACGATGGCGTTAGCCCTTGGCGAGGCGAGGTCCGATGGTCGCTGGAGACCCTAGGTGGAGAGGTCTTGCGATCCGGCATAGAACAGGTCAACGTCGGGGGCGTGGATGGCGCGAGGGTGATCTCGTTGGACTTCGGAGCAGAGGTCGATCGTCTCAATGAAAGATCCGTGGTTCTAGTCTACGAGCTCTGGACAGCGGACGAGCGGCTTGCGCTCGGGGTGCTACCCTTCGTTCCCTCCAAGCATCTGGAGCTGCCAGATGCCGAGCTCACCGCCTGTGTGATGGAGACGGAAGGTGGCTTTGAGATCGAGGTGCGGGCGGAGAAGCTGGCCCGTTTTGTCCGGCTTTCGCTGGAGGGGGCCGATGGGACCTTTGGGATCTTTAGCGATAACTACTTTGACCTTCCGGCGGGGCGCTCTGTTCGCGTCACCATCTCAGCCATGGTGGGATGGGATCTGGCACGGGTTGAGGAAGCGCTCCACGTGACCAGCCTTGTGGATAGCTATTGAAGAGAGGAGAGGCCATGAAAGCGTTGACGATCCTTGAGCCAGGTCGGGTCGAGGTCAGGGAGATCCCGAGGCCGGATCCAGGGCCAGGTGAAGTTCTGGTGAAGGTCGCTGCATGTGGCATCTGCGGCACCGATGTCCACATCTTTCGTGGGGAGTATCTGGGGGAGTACCCAATCGTACCCGGTCACGAGTTCTCCGGCGAGGTCGTTGAGGTCGGGGAGGGCGTGAGCCGGATTCGGGTAGGCCAGCGGGTCGCGGTGGAGCCGAACATCTCCTGCGATAACTGCGTCAGCTGCCTGAACAACCGCCAGAACTTCTGTCTGAATTGGGAGGCGATTGGTGTCACCCTTCAGGGGGCTATGGCAGAGTACGTGGTCGCCCCGGAGAAGGTGGTCTTCGATATCGGCGATCTTGCGTTCGAGGAGGGAGCTTTTGTGGAGCCGCTCTCCTGTGTCGTGCACGGTATCGAGCGCGCGCAGATCCGGCTTGGGGACCGCATCGTGATTCTGGGGGCTGGCCCAATCGGCTTGCTGCTCCTCCAGGTCGCGAAAAGACGGGGTGCCGTGGACATCACGGTCTTGGAGCGGCAGCCCGCGCGAGGGCAGCTTGCCCAGGTCTATGGCGCCGATCGGTGGATTGAGGACCTTGAGGCCTTGGAGAGGGATGCCTACGACGTTGTGATTGACGCGTCCGGTGCGCTTCCGGTGATGGCCCGCACTCTGTCCCTGGTCCGCAACGGCGGTACCATCCTGCTCTTTGGCGTTCCGCCGCGAGGGGGCGAGCTGCCGATGGATGCTTTTGCGATCTTTGAGAAGGGGGTCACTATCCGATCCTCCTATACCTCACGTCGGAACTCCCTTCAGGCGGTGGCTATGCTGCAGTCAGGCGCCGTGGCCGTCGAGGACCTCGTCTCTCATTGCCTTCCGCTCCACCGCTTTGAAGACGGTGTGCGCTTTATCGAAAAGGGATTAGAGGATGTCAAGAAAGTGCTCATGATCCCGAACGCGGCGTAGGAACAAGTCGGTGTGGAGCAACTTGAGCGCTCCAACTTGACACTAACGGGATGCGTGGTATTGTTGAGGCCAATGAGAACGCAGAGACGCTATCAAGGTTTGCATCATCATGCGAAGAGGACGCCGCCCAATTCGGGAGGCCAGGCTTCGCGTGCTTAGTCAAGCCTGACCAAACTGACAAGATCAAACAACAGCCCCCCGGATTGATCCGGGGGGTTTTGCTATGTAGGAGGTGAGGATGGCTGATCGAGAGGATATCCGTCTGTCGCTGCCCAGCAAGGGTCGTCTTGCGGAGGATGCGGTGGCTTTTCTGGCAGCTTGTGGTCTCCGGGTTTACAGGCCCAACCCACGGCAGTACGCGGCGTCCATTCCGGAGCTTCCCGGTGTCACTGTTCTTCTCCAGCGCCCAACCGATATTGTGGTCAGCGTGCGGGATGGGAGCGTGGATTTCGGCATCACCGGGCTGGATGTGACGCAGGAGTATGGTGGAGATGACGACGAGGTCCTGGTGCTGCACGAGGCCCTGGGGTTTGGGTCCTGCCGGCTCGCTGTAGCCGTCCCTGAGGCGTGGCAGGACGTAGAGACGTTGGACGACCTGGCGGCCCATATCGCCTCCTGGAATCGCCCTCTCCGGATTGCGACCAAGTTCATGAACCTGACCCTAGCCTTTCTTGAGCAGCGCGGCGTCGAGTCCTTTAGCCTAGTTCATGCGGAAGGCACCCTAGAGGTCGCACCGGCGATTGGCTATGCGGATTGCATCGTCGATCTCGTCTCGTCGGGGCAGACGCTCCAGGACAATCGGCTGCGGCCCCTTCAAGACGGGATCATCCTGCGCTCGCAGGCTGCGCTCATCGCCAACCGCGCCGCGTTGCGTGCTCGTCCCGAGGTCTTGGAGGTGGCGCGGACGCTACTGGAGCTGACCGAGGCCCACCTGCGGGCGGAGGATCATGCGATGATCGTGGCCAATATGCGCGGCACGTCGCCCCGCGACATCGCTGGAAAGATGCTGGAGCAGGATGTTTTGGGCGGATTACAGGGGCCGACAATCTCCCCGGTGATGGTCCCCGACGGCAACCCCAACTGGTATGCGGTGCAGATCGTTGTACGCCGCGATGACCTGATCGCCGCCATTGCAGAGTTGCGGGCCATCGGGGGTAGCGGGGTCGTCGTGACACCCGTGACGTATATCTTTGAGGAAGAGCCAGAGCGTTACCGTGCGATGATGCGGGCGGCACGTGACTCGTAGCCAGGGGAGGCGTGAGGAGATGATAAGGATTTATGAGAACCCCGCGGAAGCATCTCGAATTCTCAAGCGGTGGAGTATGCTCACTGTAGACGACGTGCCAGCGGTTGTCCTACAGAGCATCGAGCGCGTCTTTGGCGAGGCCTTGACGCCTGAGGAGGCCGTCGCGAAGCTCTTGACCGAGGTCCGAGCTACCGGCGATGAGGCTCTGCGCTCGTGGACACAGCGGATTGATGGGGTTATACCTGAGGCCCTGGAGGTCCCGAAGACGGCGTGGGCGGCGGCGTATGATGAGACGCTCTCACCGGATCTCAGAGCCGTTCTGGAGCGCGCGGCGGAGCGCATTCGCGACTTCCACGCTCGTCAACCGGTTCCCAGTTGGTCGACGGATGAGATGGGGGGCACCTTGGGACAGCGTTTGGTGCCGTTGGAAAGAGTCGGAGTCTATGTGCCGGGTGGGACTGCGCCTTTGCCCTCCTCTTTGCTGATGGCTGCAATCCCTGCCCGGGTAGCCGGCGTCGACGAGATCATCGTGTGCACCCCGGCTGATCGTGAGACCGGCATGCCCTCGCCGTTGATTCTGGCGGCAGCTCAGGTCGCGGCTGTCGATCGCGTCTTTGCCCTGGGAGGTGCCCTGGCGGTGGCGGCGATGGCTTTCGGTACTGAGACCGTGCCCAAGGTCGACAAGGTCGTGGGGGCCGGCGGCCTCTTCACGACTATCGCTAAGCGCCAAGTATACGGCATCGTGGGCCTGGATGGGCTCTACGGTCCCACCGAGACCGTAATCGTGGCCGATGACGCTGCGAACCCCGTCTGGGTTGCGGCGGACCTGTTGGCGCAGGCCGAGCACGATGTCCTGGCGACCGCGATTCTCATCACGCCTTCGCGCTCGCTGGCGACCGCGGTTCAGGCCGAGGTCGCGCGTCAGACTGAGACCCTGAGCCGAGCCAGGACCGTCGAAGTCTCGCTCGCCGGTCAGGGCGGCATTGTGCTGACGCCCGACCTGGAGACTGCCGTCCGCCTGGCGGACGACTTCGCCCCAGAGCACTTGTGTCTGTCTGTCGGTGATCCGGCAGCCTGGGTTTCGAAGATCCGCAATGCGGGTGGGATCTTTGTGGGCGAACACTCCTTCGAGGTGCTCGGCGACTACGTCGCCGGCCCGAGCCACATCATGCCCACCGGGGGAACTGCGCGCTTCAAGGGACCGGTCAACATCCTGGATTTCGTGAAGGTGATCAATCTTATCGGCCTAGACGCTGATACGGCCCAGGCGCTTGCGCCTGATGCCGCGCGTCTGGCGGAGGCCGAATCACTCACAGCCCACGCGGCGGCGGCACGGCTCCGCGCGGTGTCTGAGAAAGGAACTCTGTAAGATGGGGGCCGATCCGAGACAGCCGAGCTTGAGAGAAACCAGGGATCCTCTGAGTTTCGTGCGTCCCGACATCGCGATGATGGAGCCGTATACGCCGATCCACCCTTTTGATGTCTTGGCACAGCGGTTGGACAGAGCGCCAGAGGATATCATCAAACTTGATGCTAACGAGAACCCCTATGGGCCATCGCCGCGGGTGCTTGAAGCGCTTGCTGACCTGCGGTACGTCCACATCTATCCCGACCCCGAGAGCCGCGCCTTGCGTGCCGCGCTGTCGGAGTTCCTGGATCTGCCTGAGGGAGTGTTGTTGGCCGGTGCTGGAGCCGATGAGCTATTGGACTTGATCATGCGCCTCTTCCTGCGGCCCGGCGACGCGATTCTGAACTGCCCGCCCACCTTTGGCATGTATCCCTTCGATGCCGCAATTAGCGGGTCTGAGGTTGTCTCGGTTCCGCGGAGGGCGGACTTCTCGTTGGATATGGAAGCCGTCGAGGCTGCGGTACTCGAGCGACAGCCCAAGCTCCTCTTCGTGACTTCGCCCAACAATCCGGATGGAAGCTGGCTGCCCGACGAGACTCTGGAACGGCTCCTGGCGCTTCCGGTGATGGTGGTTCTCGACGAGGCGTACGTGGAGTTTGCAGGCATGCATCGAAGCCGGATCGCCCTAGTCTTGGAGCGTGATAACCTCATTGTCTTGCGGACCTTTAGCAAGCTCGCCGGCTTGGCTGGGCTGAGGATCGGCTACGGGGCTTTCCCCGCAGCGCTGATGCCCCACCTGTGGAAGATCAAGCAGCCCTACAACGTCTCCGTGGCAGCCTCTGCGGCTGCAATCGCCGCGCTGGGGGACCTGGATTGGCTTCTAGACAAGATCAGACGCATCGTGGAAGAGCGCGAGCGATTCGCGAAGCTTCTGAGCACGATCTCTTATCTGCGCCCTTATCCGTCGGAGTCGAATTTCATTCTGTGCAAGGTGGTGGGACGTGAGGCTGAGGAGCTCAAGTTAGCCCTCGAGAGAGAGGGCATCCTGATCCGATACTATCGCAAGCCGCGGCTGATGGATCACGTGCGGTTTACCGTCGGCACGCCCGAGCAGAGCGACGCCGTTGTGGCGGTCCTTAGGCACTTGGAACGGATCTGAAGCAGAGGAGGCAAGATGCGAAAGGGAGAAATCCGCCGAGAGACCCAGGAGACACAAGTCAACGTCTCCATCAACTTGGACGGCACCGGGCGGCACGAGCTCGATACCGGGCTGCCGTTTCTGGATCATATGCTAAGCCATATCGCCGCGCACGGCCTCTTTGACCTGACGGTGCGCGCCACAGGGGATCTAGAGGTCGGCCCCCACCATACGGTGGAGGATGTCGCGCTGGTGCTGGGTTCTGCACTGGATCAAGCCCTGGGGGAGCGCAAGGGGATTGTGCGGATCGGCTCAGCCTACGTGCCGATGGATGAGACGCTCGCCCTCGTCGTCGTGGACCTCTCAGGGCGCCCGTATGCAGTGACTGATCTGTTCTGGTCCGGCCCCGCGGTGGGTGGAATCCCGGTTACGCTCTGGCCTCACTTTTTCGAGTCCCTTGCCGTGACGCTGCGGGCCAACATCCACGCACGCGTCCTCTATGGGCGCGATGACCATCACAAAATCGAGGCACTCTTCAAGGCCCTGGGACGGGCTCTCGATGCTGCAACCCGCGTGGATGCGAGACGTGGGGGCCAGGTCCCGTCCACGAAAGGCGTTCTCTGATGATCGCCCTTATCGACTATGGGGCTGGGAATGTGCGCTCGGTCCAAAAGGCTTTGCTGGCTGTTGGGGCGGAGGTCGTCCTGACGCAGAAACCGGGGGTCGTGCTGCAGGCTGAGAAGGTCGTGCTGCCCGGCGTGGGGGCCTTTGCTGACTGCATGGATAGCCTCCACCGGTTGGGCCTTATCCGACCGATCCGAGAGGTGGTAAGGGCGGGCGTCCCGTTTCTTGGTATCTGTGTTGGGATGCAGGTTCTCTTTGAGTATGGGGAAGAGCTGGGTGGTCACGAGGGGCTTGGACTGCTGCCGGGTCGGGTTGTACATTTCGACGTGGGGCCTCCGCTCAAGGTTCCGCATACGGGCTGGAATCAGGTCGAGCCGGTGCGGTCGACGCCACTGCTGGTGGGCCTCGAAGAAGGGGCCTGGGCCTACTTCAACCACGGCTACTATTGCCATGCCCGCCCGGAAGACCGACTGGCCATGACGGACTATGGAGATCCCTTTGCTTCAGTTGTGGGGCGTGGGTCGTTGTACGGGGTTCAGTTCCATCCCGAGAAGAGCCAACAAGTGGGGCTCCAGATCCTCCGAAACTTCACGGCCGGCGAGGCAGTAAGCCCCGCTGGCGAGGAGGAGGTCTAGATGAATGCGGCAGATCCCTTCGTCGTCTACCCTGCGATTGATCTGCGTCAGGGACGGGTCGTCCGGTTGGTTCAGGGGGATCCTGATCGCGAGACGACTTATGGCCAAGACCCATACCGTGTGGCCGAGGAGTGGCATGAGGCCGGCGCCGCCTGGCTCCACGTCGTGAACCTCGACGGGGCTTTTGGTGGGCGGAGTCGCGAAAACCAGAGGGCTCTGGCAGAGATCCTGTGTACCCCGGTGCAGGTGCAGTTTGGCGGCGGACTGCGAGACACAGCAGCGGTGTCGCGGGCCTTCGAGCTGGGCGTTTCGCGGATCGTGCTGGGCACGGCCTTCGTCGAGGCGCCGGAGTTCGTGACTGACGTCCTCGCTCACTTTGGTGCCGATCGTGTCGCCGTCGGGATCGATGCTCGGGACGGCATCGTGCAGATCCGGGGATGGCGCGCATCCGCCGCTTTGCAGGCAGGCGACGTAGCACGCCGCTGGGCCGAAGCAGGGGGACGCTGGCTGGTCTTCACCGATATCTCTCGGGATGGCACGGGGCGAGGTGTCAACGTCGAGGCGACATCCGAGATCGCTGACCGGACTGGGCTCAACGTGATCGCCTCGGGCGGTGTCAGGTCATTGGAGGACGTGCGTCGGGTCCGGGAGGCTGACCTATCGGGCGTCATCATCGGGCGCGCGCTGTACGAGGGACAGGTTCGACTGGAAGATGCTATCAATATCGCGCCGAGACCGGCACCGCCGCCTTCGTCGGTGATGGGTCCGGAGCGATCTTAGGGGAGGTCATATGTTAGCGAAGCGCATCATCCCTTGTTTGGATGTGAAGGAAGGTCGGGTCGTGAAGGGTGTCAACTTCGTCGGGCTGCGCGATGCTGGAGATCCGGTGGAACAGGCCCGCGCCTACGAAGCCCAGGGGGCTGACGAGCTGGTCTTTCTCGACATCTCGGCGACGCAGGAGGGGCGCAAGACCATGATCGATGTCGTGCGTCAGGTCGCTGTTGAGGTCTTTATGCCCTTCACGGTCGGTGGGGGGGTGCGGACCGCTGAAGATGTCCGCAACCTGCTCTTGGCTGGTGCTGACAAGGTCAGCATCAACTCCGCGGCTGTCCGGACGCCGGAGATCTTGACGGCTGGCGCGGACCGGTTCGGCAGCCAGTGCATTGTGCTGGCTGTTGATGCCAAACGTATGTCAACCGATCCATTCCGGTGGGAGGTCTATATCAGCGGGGGCAAGGTCCCAACGGGCCTGGATGCAGTTGCTTGGTGCGCTCGAGGCGTAGGGCTTGGAGCCGGCGAAATTCTGCTGACGAGCATCGACAGTGATGGCACACTTGCTGGCTATGATATCGAGCTTACACGAACGGTGGCGGAGGCGGTATCGGTGCCCGTGATCGCCAGCGGCGGCGCCGGTACCCTGGCGCACTTCGCTGAGGTATTGACCGAAGGCAAGGCAGATGCCGCATTGGCAGCCTCGCTGTTCCATGATCGCGTGCTGACCATCGGCGAGGTGAAGGACTACCTCGCCGCTCACGACATCGTCGTGCGGCAGTAGATCGGAGGTCGAATTGATGGACGTTTCCATACCGCTTAAACTGGATCAACGAGGGCTCATTCCTGCTATCCTTCAGGACGCTGAGACCGGTGAGGTCCTGATGGTTGCCTGGATGAACGAAGAGGCTTTGCGACTCACGCGAGAGACGGGGGAAGCCCATTTCTGGAGTCGAAGTCGGCAAGAGCTTTGGCACAAAGGCGCTACGTCAGGGAGCATCCAACGCGTTCGCGAGATCTGGGTCGATTGTGACGCCGACACGCTCCTGCTGAAGGTCGATCCTGCCGGGCCGGCCTGCCACACGGGCGCGCAGAGCTGTTTCTTTCGCGAGATTTGGCCTCAACGCCGAGGACCAGTGGATACCGCGGGAGACGTACAAGCGTATGCGCCAACGGATGACATCCTGCAGGCGCTCTCTGCCGTGATTGAGGATCGGAAACGGAACCCGACGCCCGGATCCTATACGGCAGCGTTGCTCTCAGGCGGCGACGAAGTGTTGAAGAAAGTGGGCGAGGAGGCCGTGGAGTTGATCCTCGCCGGGAAAGGTCAGAGCGACCAGCGGGTGATAGAGGAGGCGGCGGACGTGATCTACCATCTTATGGTCTTGCTCGCGTCGAGGGATCTCACGCTCGAGGATGTGCGACGTGAATTGGTGCGACGGCGCGGATGATTGTGGCATGAAGCTACCGCCCCGGTCGAGAATGCTTGGGAGCATTCTTCACCGGGGCGGTGTGTGTGATGACCTTATCGGTCTTAGGTCACGATGACGGAGTTTTGGACGTTGGGGTAGGGGGTCGGTACGAGCTTGTCCGCGGTCTGATCGTTGAGCCAGCGCTTACCGTCAAGCAGGTAACGGAACTCGTATTCTTGGTCAAGGTCGAGACCGAGGGTAGTGGTGAAATCGCCGCTCTTGAGCGCTTTCATCGGCGTCGCCTCGGTGTCCCAGTCATTGAAGTCACCGACAAGATGGACATTCTGAGCTCCTCCGGCTCGGTCCTTCGTCACGCGGAACTTTACTTTGCACTCCGGCCTGCTCTTGAGGAACTGCTTCTTGATCGTCATTTCACCTCTCCTTTGCTGGGTTAATCCCGTTTCTTTCGCCAACGTGTGGGCATTCTAACGGGTTTCCCTGAGTCTTCAAGAGCTTATCTTGTACAGAAATAGGTGAATGACATATCATTTTGCCAGATCATCGCTGTGGTATGATCAGTGTCACTTCAATGTTTCGCCATCAGTATAATGAGAGCGACTAGCACCCCGGCAGCCAAAGTGATGATAGTGTATCTCTTGTTCTCCCTTTCGACAGCAGGCAGCAGGTGCGTAGCTCCAACGTAGACCAAGGCCCCGGCGGAGCCAGCAAGCAGGCCACCTAGAAGTGATCGGTCTATGTCCTCAATCAGCGGAAAGGACACAAGCGTGCCTAGCGGCGTTGTTAAAGCTGCCGCCAGGAAGGCGTAGATGACCGAGCGCTTGCGGCTGAAACCAGCACGCTCCAAGAGTACAAAGGTCACGATGCCCTCAGGGAACTCGTGGAGCACCATCCCCACAGCGGCTAAGAGGCCGGTGAAAATGCTCACGTTAAAGGTGACGGAATAGATGACGCCATCGATAAAGGAATGGAATCCTATTCCCAGCATTGGAATGACGCCCAACACGTAGTCCAGGTCACAGTCATAGTCGTGACAGACGTAGAGAGTCACAAAGCGATTGATGAGATAGATGCCTAAGAATCCTACCAGCACGTACCCAGGCGCTGCCTCAAGCATTTCAAGGGACTTGGGTATGATGTGCATAAACGACACGGTGACCAGCACGCCGGCCGCGAAACTCATGAAGTAGGCGGAGTGCTCTCTTCCCCATTGCTCATACTTACTGATGATGTAGATCCCGATCGTCGTGACCAGACAGGCCAGCACGCTCGTCAGGATCACGGCGCCTGCGGTAGTGGTGAACATGGATCTCCTTTCTATGATGTCCGACGTACGCTTGACAGCGTGCGCCGGTCTGGAAGGCCAGAACTAGAAGCGAAGCCATGGACGGATAGGTATCGATCCTTTTGTGGTGCCGGTTCTGGTCTCGTCAGAACCCCAATAGGCGTCCAACCTGGTAGATCACGATTGTGATCGCGGTGGCAGTCACCAAAGGCACAACGAGGCCCATCAGCGTCCACTTCAGGCTTCGGGTCTCCTTCCATATGGCCCAGACGGTGACCAAGCATGGCAGATAGAGCATGAAGAAGACCATAAACGTGTAAGATGACAGCGGCGTCCATACGCCAGGCAACGTGTTCAGCACGCCTTCGGATTCGACCAGACTGCTCTGCAATCCGTAGGTCATAGCCAGGGCAGGCACGACGATCTCCTTGGCCGGTAGGGTAAAGAGCAAGGCGGTGAGCATCTCCCCGGTCAGTCCTACTGGGTGACCCAACGGCGCCAGCGTGCGTACAAGCCAGCCGATGGGCGTCTGTTCGAAGGGTGCTCCGGCTGGGAAGTTACCCAGGACCCAGATGATGAGGGAGGCGGGGCCGGCGAATTGCACCGCCCGCCACATCGTATGCGCTACCCTATCCACCAGCGCTCGCCAAGCCACCTGTCCCCACTTCGGTTTGCGGTAGGAAGGCATCTCCAATACGAAGCCCCCTGGCTCGCTCCGGAACAGGGTCTTGTTCAGAACCCAAGTCGCCAAGGAAGCAGCACCTAGGCTAAGGAAGACCAAAGAGAGCATCACAGGCAATGCCCGGTCGTCAAAGAGCGCGATCACCAGCGCTGTGCCCGCGCCGTAGCCGCCGCTACAGATGATCAGAGGGCTGGTGAGAATGGCTGTTAGCCGGATCTTCTCGTTTTCGATAATGCGCGACGCCATCACACCGGTCACATTGCAGCCAAACGCCATGCCCCACGTCAGGGTCTGCTTGCCCTGAGATCCCAACACTTGCATAGGCCGATCCAAGTTGAAGGCTATCCGCGGCAGAAGGCCCAGATCCTCCAGGAGGGCAAAGGCGGTGAACAGAATGACCATGGGCGGTAGCATCACGGTGATCACCGTTCCCACGCCTACAGCGAAGCCGTCGATCAGAGCGCCCATCACCCACCAGGGTGCCTGAATGCTGCTGAACCAAGCTCGGACGCCGCCAATCAGACAGTCGAAGGCCGCTCCCAGCCAGTTGCCCCCGATTTCACCTCCCTTAATGGTGATCCAGAAGATCGCCACAAATACCGCCAGCGTGATAGGCCACGACCAGATTCTGTGGGTGACCACCCGGTCGATACGCTCGGTCAGGTCCTCTTCCTTGGGCCGCATGCGGTGCGCTACCCGATGGACGAGATCGTGGGCTAACTCATAGCGGCGCCGGACGATCTCCACGCGTGCATCAGGATGCGCTGCTTCTCGCATGCGGGCGGCCCGTCTCAGGACGGCCTTCAAGGCACTGGGTGAGGCCTTCGCGGCTCCATCGTCAAGGTGACAGTTTACCAGATCTCCTTCTGTGAACGCTGCGACAATCTCTGGATCGTCCTCCAGTAGCCGTAGGGCTATCCAACGTCGGTTTCCTTCAATGCCGAGGCTCTCGAGGTCGGCGATCAGATCGCGCACATACCCATCGATCGTCACGCCGTAGTCGACTGAGATCGGTCGGGTCTGCCGAGATCCGTCCGCTACAGCCACGATCATCTCTAAGAGCTCAGGAAGGCCTATATCGTCGATGGCAACCATCGGCACCACCGGCACACCCAAGGCTTTCCCGAGCGCGTCCACGTCGATCTCCCATCCCTCTCGGCTGACCTCATCCATCAAGTTCAGGGCAACCACGACCTTATCCGTGAGCTCCAGAATCTGAAGGGTCAGGTTCAGGTTGCGTTCCAGCTTCGTGGCGTCAACCACGTTCACCACCACGTCGGGCTCAAGAGAGAGGATGTAGTCTCTTGCGACGACCTCCTCGGGGGACTGTGCCGCCAGGCTATAGGTGCCCGGCAGATCCACCAGCCGGATTTCACGTCCGTCGTGATGAGAGACGCCCTCTGCCCGCTCAATCGTCTTGCCGGGCCAGTTACCTACATGCTGCCGAGAGCCTGTAAGGGCATTGAAGATGACGCTCTTGCCGACGTTGGGATTACCAGCCATACCCACGACGATGGTGCGCTTCTCACTCATCTTCATCTAGCAGCTCCTCAACCGAAACGGTATCGGCATCTTCTTTGCGAAGCGCGATGGCTGTTTCTTTCACGCGGTACTCGGTAGGGTCACCAAGTGGGGCCTTTCGGACCACGGAGATCCTCGCACCGGGCACAAACCCCATGTCAAGCATACGCCGTTGGTGCTTCCCGCTTCCCCCTATCTCGACTACGCGTGCCCGAGCACCCACAGGCAACTCCCCTAGCGGCACGGGTAGGGCGGGCGCCGGTACTACGAGTATCCGGCTGGCCGCGGGGTCGGCCACAGGGATAACGCCTCCATCAAGCTTCAACTGAATGTGTGTGGATTCGCGCTCCTGAATCTCGATCTCCACGCCCGGCTTGAGCCCAAGGGCGACCAACTGGGCCAACAGCTCGGGCGGCTCCTCGATGAGTTGGACGATGCGGAGCCGGCTGCCCGGCGTGCCCTGGTCCAGCAAGGGGCGCGCATCGGTAGTGGGTAGCTGACCACTCGGAGCTGGGATCGCGTGCCCGTGAGGATCCCAAGCCGGATGCTCGAGCTCGACGTCCAGTCTCTCAATCTCTTCCTGTGTTGTATCGTGCTCACGCTGATGCGCTTCCTCGTGAACGGCATCCAGTGCCATTCCCTCTCGGTCCACTAAGTATCGTTCCCAAAGCCGATGCGCCCGGACCAGGTCGTTTGCACGTTGCTTACCCAGGTCTGTCAGATGTAGCCCCCGCTCGGTGTCCCTCTCGATCCAACCATAGGTGGAGAGGGTGTCGAGTTCTTCGTCGACGGCTGAGTCGGAAAGGTGCAGCGCATGCGCCAGCGCCTCTAGGCTGACAGCGCCCTCTTCCGCTGCCATGGTGTAGACGATCTTGAGCAGATCTTCTGCCTCTCTACGTTCAAGTGTCCGTCGGGACGCCGCTGGTTCAGCCCTTGACTGCTTCCGCTTGTATTGGATTAGTGTCCATAACCACAGCACGGTCAGCACACCCGAGACGATCGGCCAGAACCACTCCTCTAGTTGAAACATAGGTAACTCCGTTCCGACTGACTCCTCACCGCGTCTTTGACCGCTGCCGGCAGCACGAGCTCTTGCGGTCTAGGGCCATACCCTCGCTTTCCATCATCCGGTCGGGGGCGATAGTGGCACGCGGATCAGGTTTCCCTCTTCGTCTTCTTGTATTTGGTAAAGGTCCTCTAGGCTTTCGACACGGTCGATGAACAGGACGCCGTCCAGGTGGTCGAGCTCGTGGTGGACGACCACCGCGTCAAACCCCTCGAAGATCCTGTCGAAAGGGTGGCCTGATGCGTCTAGACCGACGACCCGTAGGTAGTGAGGCCGTACAGTCTCACCGTAGAGGCCGGGAAAGCTAAGGCATCCGTCGAAGTCCCTTTTCTCGTTCCCGGCTTCAACGATCTCCGGGTTGATAAGCGGTAGCGGAGGATCGGGCTCCTGCTCGCTGCCAGGTCCGCCGCCTAGACGTACCACCACAACGCGGTGATGCATCCCAATCTGGGGTGCCGCCAATCCGATCCCCTCCGGGTGTGCATTCAGCGTGTCCACGAGATCCTGCGCGCATCGGCTGATACGTTTGTTGACTCGTTGGGCCGGCTCGCACTTCTTGCGCAGGATCTCCTTGCCTTCAGAATAGAGGACGATGTCTCTCACAGCCATGGTTCACTCCTCTGCGGGATTAGTCCCGCGTTCAAGACACTCACCTACGCGGTAGCTCATTTTGAGGATACCGAAGGTGCCGCATCACTTTGCCCTCTGTGCTGTCACGGGGCGTGAGAGGCCGTTTCGACGGCCTCTACTTCCCTGACAATCCTCTCCACACCTGCTTTCGTTGCCGTAGTTTCGAGCGGTATGCCTGCCAACCAGGCCATCGCGATTGAGCGATCTTCGTGGATTACCCCTATAGGCGTCACGTGCTTCTCTGCGAGTCTCTTTCGAAGGTGGCTCTCCATCTCGTCATCTTTGACTCTGTTCAACACGCACAGCACCCCTTTGACTTTCGCTTCTCTGAACACACGACGGCCTGTCTCAACGAGCTCGGGGTCCTGGAGATGGTCGGTCGCAGGTGGCACGCCGGCTCTTATCTGCTCTACCATCTGCTTCATATCCGCCGCTAGCTGAATGGAGGCGTTGGTTGGATCGACAACCACAATGGCCCAGTCCAGGCTGGTGAGGACTCCCCTTGCGGAATCCTCAATACCCGCTTTGAAGTCCACTAACGTTAGCGGGTGTTCTGCACGCCGGTGTATCTTTAGGTCTCTGGCAATCTTGGACACGGGGCCGTCACAACCTGCTCCCGGACCCTGACCTCCGATTTTCCCTGCTACCAGAAGCGTTATTCCCTCATGATCCGTCGCGTGGGTAGAGCGCCCACATACGGGCCAGCTCATCCTCCTCGCAGCGAATTTCAACATGGCGCACGACCTCGCTGTCGCGCACGACCCTTACTCCCTGCGCTTCAATGACCTCGCCCACAAACGCATAGGGCACGTTCAGCGCGTCCAGCGCCGCACTCACGGCGTCTATCTGGTGCGAGGGTACGGTCACCGCCAGCGTACCGGAGGAGATCATCCGCAACGGATCGAACTGAAATGCCTCAGCAAAGCGCGAGACGCTAGGGGGGACGGGTAGGCGATCATAGACGACCTCAATGCCCACATCGGACAGGAGCGCGATCTCCAAGAGCGTCTCCAGGAGACCGCCACGAGTGACGTCGTGCATCGCCGTAGCGCCCTTCTCCGCCAGCACAAGAGCCTCGCGTACAACGCTGACTTCGGCCATCACGCGTCTACCTTCTTCTAGTTCTTGTTCACTCAAACCCAACTCACGCGCTACGTCAGCGAAGTCCTGCGCGAGGATGGCAGTACCCTCGAGGGCGACTCCCTTGGTGACTAGCACCTGATCGCCGACGCGAGCACCACTGGTGCGCACGGGGGTGCGATCCGATGCCGTTCCCAATGCGGTGACGGCAACCAGGGGCCGCAAGAGGCCTGCCGAGTAACCGGTGTGCCCTCCAATGATGGAGATACCCAACTCCGCAACCGCACGGGCGGCGTCTTGCATGATGCTTTCGAGGAGGTCTACGTCCTCCATCCGAGGCACCAGCACCAGCATCTGGATCCATCGCGGCGGAACCCCGCTGGCTGCAATGTCATTGCAGGCCACGTGGACGGCGAGCCAACCGATGTCGCCGATGGCGCCGACGATCGGGTCAACGTGGGAGACGAGTACTTCGTTCCCGACGCGCGTCAGCGCGACGTCTTCGCCAAAGGCGGCGCCCAGCAGGACGTCGGGGTCTCCGCTCTTCGTATAAGGGAAGACCCGTCGCTGAAGCACATCAAGTGAGAATTTCGACATCCTTTTCTCCTCTATGGATTAGGTTGCTGCCTAACGCTCAGATCTTGCGGATGGTGGGGATCCGTGCTACCCGGGATGCGTCTGCGATCTCCTTGATTGTGTCTAGGTCGTCCCGACCATAGGGGGTCAGAGTCTCCTCTTCCAAGTATGAGGCCCCACGTAAGCGTGCGACCCTGAGATAGAGTTGCCTCTCCGGTCTGGTCATGCGGGTGAACATGAGGTGATCAGCAGCATGCTCTAGGGTCTCGATCTTTTCCTTCAGAGCGCTCGAACTCACGGTGAACAGATAAGACCGGTCTTTGTCCTCGCGTAGTACCGTCTCCAGTCGGGCGCGCATATGCTCCCCATGGGTCGGTGAGAAAAGGAGCAGGTTCACGGCAGAACCATACACCAGGGTGCCCAAGTCGCTGGGCCCGAGTATCTGATCGGCGAAGTGGAGGGTCCGCGTCCAGGTCTCTGGATTCACGAGGTTTGCCCGCGCCTCATGAGGGCCGGATTGCTCAATCACGCCGGCCTCGGGATCGAGATCGAGATCCAGTCTGATGAAAAAGTACGATTCGGGGTAGTCGGCGAGTTCAAGATCATAGAGCTGAGCAAGATCATGCTTTGTGAATTCTGGATCGGGATACTGAAGCGGAAGCACAATCACCTTGCCGCCCTGACGCAACCAGGAGGCTACGATTGCAAGGCCAATAAGGGGCTTGCCCGATCCCCCAGGCCCTGAGATCACCGTAGAGGATGGAATCGGGATGCCTTCTGGCATCAAACGATCCAACCATTCGAAGTTCGTATGGAAGTTCTTCATCTTCGCTTCTCCTATCTATCCTGAGGACAGCGTGTCCTTATGGCTGCTATCTCTCTCTACTCATTCCAACACCGGACACGACCGTTCCACACTGAGGACAGCGACCGTCCGGCTGGACGTGATTCTCCAAGGTCCAGTAACCGGACCGTCGGATCAGCAATTTCCCGCATTCATGGCAGATGGTATTGGCCTCAGCTGCCACGTTGCCGAGATAGACATACCGGAGCCCGGCTTCCAAACCGATCTCGTGCGCGCGGCGCAGTGTGGCAATCGGCGTTGGGGACACATCTGTCATCTGGTAAGCTGGGGAGAAGCGGCTGATATGCCATGGGACCTCCACGCCCAACTCCCCTGCCACGAACTGGGCTGCGTCTCGGAGTTCGGCCTCGTCGTCGTTGATGCCTGGGATGACGAGTGTGGTCACTTCCAGCCAGATTCCTAATCGTCTCATTGTCTTCAGCGTGTCCAACACCGGTTGCAGGCGAGCCCCGACGTATTTTCGGTAGGTTTCATCTCGGAAAGCCTTGAGATCGACGTTAGCGGCATCTAGGTAAGGCTGAAACGTCTCGAGCATTTCCTCAGTCATATAGCCGTTGGTCACATAGATGTTGGATAGCCCTGCCTCCTGCGCGAGGCGTGCCGTATCGTACGCATACTCAAAGAAGATGGTGGGCTCCGTATAGGTGTAAGCAATGCTGCGGCATCGGTTTTTCTTGGCTGCTGATACGATCTCCTCAGGGCTGATGCTTTCACCCATGATCAGGTGGCGGTCGCGAACCATCTGAGCGATATCCCAGTTCTGGCACCAACGACAGCGGAAGTTGCACCCTACTGTCGCAACAGAATAAGCACGCGTGCCTGGATGGAAGTGGAGGAGTGGCTTCTTTTCGACAGGATCCACGTGTCGGGCAATGGCGCGTCCATACACTAGGCTGTAGAGGGTGCCATCCCGGTTCTCTCGCACCTGGCAGATGCCCCTCTTTCCCTCACTGATGACGCAGCGGTGCGCGCACAGATTGCAGCGCACTTTGTCGTCTGGTAACCTGTCGTAAAGCATAGCTTCCTTCATAGCATCCACCTCAGGTCGTGTTATTATGTCTGTTTAGTTTTCTCACGTAGAACCTATGCCCTCCATGCTCGGTCTCGACCAAGAGGTCATCCGCCACGAGCTGATGTACAGCAGACCAATCCGCCCCTGCTTTGCCCAGGAATTCATCGACCGCGTCCTCTCGCATGGGGTGGACCGCTGTGATGCTTAGCAAATCGTCCTCAACGTCACCTGTGAATGCGAAGGCATTTCCCTCATATCCGATCAGATACTCCACGTGCTCGACCGCTTCGCTGAGAATCTGATAAGCGTGGTTGATGGTGGCCTCGTCTGGTGGCTGTGCCCATGGCTCGGCCGGAGGTCTCGTAGGAACCGACAGATAGGCGGCATCAGGTTGGAGGCGGCCAAGAAACTCAGCCACGTCCTTTAGGCACTTCTCATCGTCGTTGAGGTCCGTGACAAGCATCGTCTCGGTCATCAGCTTGCCCTCATAGAGGTCAGCGAATTGGAGCATACCCTCTTGGATGGCTGCTAGGTCCAATGAACGGTGCGGCCTGTTGACGCTGCGCCACATAGGCTCTGACGCTGCGTCCGCTTTTAGTGAGACCCAATCTGCCTTGGCTAGATCCTCTCTCACGTCTTGGCGCCAGACAAGGGAAGCATTGCTGATGACTGCGATGCTGATGCCCAGAGGCTTCAGTAGCTCTATCGAACGGCCCAGATTCGCATCCAGAGTGGGTTCGCCATCGGGGACGAAGGTGAGGTAGTCAATAGGCTCTCCGACGTCCCGGGCTCTGCGAATTCTCTCTTGAACGACATCCAGGATCTCCTCGGGCTCAAAG
The DNA here is from genome assembly GCA_049975205.1 of Anaerolineae bacterium. Classification (GTDB taxonomy): domain Bacteria; phylum Chloroflexota; class Anaerolineae; order B4-G1; family SLSP01; genus PWVB01. The sequence continues at coordinate 25,431 of JBNGDL010000019.1, forward strand.
AACGCCTCGCGTTCCACCTGCATCTTGATGGTACGTCCCAACTGGCAGTAGACGCACGCATAGGTGCAAATCTTGGGAGGTATGTTGTTGATTCCCAGGCTGCGTCCCAATCGTCTAGACGGAACCGGTCCGAAAGCAATCATGTCTCTCTCTCCTTGTTATGTGATCTGCCCACGATTTGAGTGTAGGCATTCATAAAGGACTCGACCTCTTCACGTGTGCCTACAGACACCCTGATGTGTCCCGGCGGTAGCTGATTTGACACATCTGAGACCCGGACTTGAAGCTCTCTCAGGCGCACTGCCACATCGGGTACGTTCGCTTTCACGAGCAGGAAATTGGCATGGCTGGGGTAGACGTAGGCTCCTGACTCGCTCAACGCTCGCCGCAGCCACGCTCGGTTCGCAATGATCTGCTGCACGTTGCGACGCATATAACCCGGATCACGCAACGCTTCAATCGCCGCACGCAGGCTGGGCTGGGGCAGGAAGACCCAAAGCGTTGACAGAGCCTCTTGGAAGGTCTCCCCGGCGATCGCATAGCCAACGCGGGCGCCAGCCAGCCCGAAAGCTTTGTCCAGGGTTCTCACAATGCACAGATTCGGGTGCTCCGACACCAGCTCCGCGCAGGTGACTCCGGAGAACTCAAAGTAAGCTTCATCAATGACGACCAGTATCTCCTCTCGCTCAGCGACCGCAGCAACCGACTCGCAACTCACAAGTATCTGGCCAGTAGGGTTATTCGGGTTGTCAATGATCAGCAGGCTCAACTTCGCTGTGGCACGGACTAAGAGCTCTGGATCTAGCTTGAAGTCTGGCGGACTGAGCCGGAGACTGAGCCGCCTTGGTGCGAATCGGTCGGCGATCTGCACTGTGGGCAGGAACGATGGGCTGACCGTCACCACCTGACGCTCTCTGGAAAAAGCATGGATGATCTCGCGCAGCAAGAGGTCCGAGCCCGGGCTTAGGACGATCTGTTCTGCTGGTGTCCCGGTATACTCAGCCAGGCACTCACGGAGGTAGAGTAAGTCCTGGGCATCAGCGTAACGGTTCAGGTCTGAGAGCCCTTCCCGCGCAGCTTCGATGATGCGCGCAGGGGGCAAGTAGGGCATCTCGTTCATATCGAGCCTGACGACCTTCATCGGTATCTGACTTCCATCATCATCGCTTCTCTGTAGCCCACGACGACCTCGATGTAGCCTGACAGCACCTCGTCGAGGTCTAGGTCACCCGTATCGACCCGCAAGCACTCGAGCGTGTTCACCTTGTCCTGGGTGCCCACGACGATTACGTTTTCCCGACCCACTTGCCTGATCACATCGGGCGTGAACTGCTTGCTTCCGCGTCCGAATATGAACCCATTGCCGCCAATGGGGGTGACAATGATCTTCCTCTGGTCCCATCTATCTAGGAGAGCTAGAATCGCTTGCTCATTCACGTCCTCTCCGATGACCTTGCCCGCCAGCACGGCGTCCACCCCTAGAAGGGTCTTGCCTAGCGCCAACCGATCCGTGATCGCCCTCACGGTCGTGCCGGGACCGAGGAGATAAAGCGTCTTGGGATCCATTTTCTCCACGATTTGAGCTGCGATGGCCTGCTTGCTCTCGGTTTCTGTTCTGCCGATCGTAGATGCAGCTTTACCTGGCTGCAGGAATGTGCGCGCCTCCGGTACGAGGAGATAGCCGTAGAGTTTGGAGGCCAGGCGATCATCTCTGAAGGCGTCTTCGTCGATATCGAGGACCTCTGCCTCGATCACATCGACGCCCTCGACAAAGGCATCGACCATGTCAGCTGCTGCCCGTGCGCTGAGCGCGAATGCTGCGCTGAAGACCTTGACACCAGCAGGCACGCCCACGACGGGGATTTGGGTCCCTACCGCATCATAGATATCCCTGGCGGTGCCGTCCCCGCCGACAAAGATGAGCAACTCGGCACCGTGGTTGATCATCTCCCGTGCGAGGCGCTTAGTGTCGCTTGCAGTTGTGTCTTCGTTGACCTCGCCGACGATGATATAGGGAATATCCAATTCCTCGACGTAGGCCTCGCCCATTTTTCCCGGGGCAACCAATAATTTGACCTCGTCCCGCCGGCTCATATGCGCCAAGAGCTGATGCGTTCGCTGAGGTGTCACCGGCGCAGCGCCTAGCTCGAGCGCCCTCTCGTACATCCCGCCATCGGTGCCTTTTAACCCGACGCTGCCGCCCATGCCCGCTACGGGATTAACGATCAAGCCAACCAACTTCCTCATGGTTCTTGCCTTACCGAGTCTGGGCTGGCTGCTCATACCAAGGTCCAGGCGATTCCGGCCTTCTTGAGGGCGTAGCCCAGCTCCTTCGTATAATCACCGTATCCCATCATGAAGTGGAACCCTCGCATTTTGGTGAGCAAGGCTCGCCAGTCCCCCTTGATTCTGACCTTGGCCTGCGAGCGACAGATCGGATAGAAGGGCGATTCCACGATCTCCCCTTTGAACCCAACCCAACTCTCGCCCTTGAAATCTGGAACGATGACTGTAACGTCCTGCCCCTCCTTGAATTGCACCTTCGGAGCTGCCCCGTAGTCCGACTCGTAGTGCGTGACGATTCGCGTGGGTTCGAAGTCCTTTCCGTTCATCCTTCGTGGGGCTGTGCAGTGCGCCAGCGTGATAATGCCATCGTGGGGGTAGGTTGGGTCGTTCAGGAACGTGGGTTTTCGCGAGATGTTGTGCAGCAGGATGCCTGAAGGAATCACCACGAAGTCCGATTCGCAGAACGCCAAGTTCCCCTCATCGTTGATCAGGCTCAACGGAAGGCAAGCCGTCGTCTTCGCGATGGGTATGATCGTGCTCATGCAATCTAGGATGGTGATTGCGGCAGCGCCCGATTCCCTCATTAGATCCTTGAAGACCAGATAGACCAGAAACGCATTGTCCACGGATTCCCGCGTCGTCTGCAGTGTCACCGTATCGTCCAGGAGGTAGTTCTCAGCCATCTGATGAGCCTGTCGCACCCTCTGGGTATCGTTCCGGGCCTTCTCAAGTCTGTTGGCGAACTCGGGATAGCTGACGGTGGTCACATCGATCTTAAACTTGTCCCGCGTCATCGCAAGGGCTGCCGTCTTGATCTCGGGCGCGCTCCACATGCCCCACGCACTCAGGCCACCCAGTGCAAGCACGCTCGTGTCGGAGGTTGCTTTGAGGCCACTCAGGGCCCTGAGGCGCCATTGCAGCTCGTCATAGCTATCGACCACGATGTCATCGATGTCCAACTTGGGGTTGTTGATCTTGTCCGAGTACTGTCTCAGAACCATGGGATGGATGATCTCGTACCATAGGTAGATAGGTCCAGACCTGTGTCTGAGGAATACAAGGTTCCAGTTCGAGCTCTCCATCACTGCCCTGAGCAACTCGTGGCTGCCACCGGCGGCATAGATTAGGGTGACGTCCGTGGCTCCCAGTTCCTCGCGTAATGCGGCAACATCCTTTTTATCTCTCACCGACGCCAGGGGCAGCAACTCCAGAGGGAAGTCAAGCTGTGCAGAGAGTATCTGTAGTTCTTTCTTGATTCTCTGCTCTTCGTCTTTGACGTTCTCCTCCGTCTGGATTCCTCCCCAGGATCTCCAGCTCGTCATAGATTGCTTCTGGTAAATCTCGTAGACCAGCACCGGCTTGACTTGTAGGGACATCGCTACCATACCTCCGCTGAGCATGCACATGATGACGGCATATTGGCCACAATTCTGGTCCAGGTCTAGAGTCGCTGATCCTCTACAGTCAACTCGTAGTTCAATAGCTTCGCTAAATCCGCGAACGTCTGCTGGTGATGCCCGTAGAAGACGACGCGGTGCACGTCAAAGGTTATCCAGTCGAGGTGCTGGAACAACCGCTGAGCATCTACGTCAATCGCTACCTTAGTCCTGCACAGAATCTCATTCCATCCGGGGAATAGCCTCTCACCGTTGACGGTTCGACCGCTGAACATCGTCATCTTCTTGTCGTGCACGCTGAGCTTCGCCACTGTTACGGGTTCTTCCTCTGGGAGGTTCACCTGCACGCACGCGCCACCGATCTCCTGCTTATCGATAGGCCACTGTGGCAGGTTGCGGATGACGTAAGGTGCACGCCGTTCATCTCCGTAGGGATTGAGAGGGCACTCGCAATGTCCGACGTAGGCTTTGTTGTTCTCCGGATCGACGATGTAGTCGCCGTTGAACCCGGCACTTCCCGTTATCCACAGCCCCAGCTGCTGCGTGATCAGTGAATCCACCAGGGTTTCGGATGTGGCTATCACACCTTCGGTGCAGAGCATAGAAGAGGGTAGCCCCTGAGAGGGGATGGGGCCATCATGGTAAGACATTGAGACGCCATAGCCTTCAGTTGTGATGGCATTGGCCTCGTACTCGTGCAGCATTGCCTTCATAGTCAGATACAGCTTGGCCGATTGCCTGACTTGCACCTTGTTCGTTCCCTTGATCTCTTCTGCGTGGGCAATCCAGTGTGCGGCGACCTCTGCTGCGGCCTCGTCCGAGACCGTTCTCAGTCTCGACACCATCTCCGATTGCGGTCTGACAACGATTTCTCCTCCTAAGGCCCCCAGATTGTCGAGGTACTTCTGCTCATACGCCTCTCGCCCTTCCTGTTCGGTCTGCCAGGGGTAGGGTGCGTATTCGCCCAGAACCGGCCTGTCGGTGATCAAGAGAATCCTAAGTGCTTTGAGGCGTGTGATCGCATCGATAAGCTTAAGCTTGCCTGCGATCGCATCCAGTCGTGAGGAGAACGTGGCTTCAGAAGCATCTGGAATGACCGGAAGCGTGGCCGTCACGACCCTATGGCCCTCGTAGCGGTGGAAGCCATCCTGCCATCTGCCCCAAAGCGGGTATACCGCGATGGTAGGTAGGTCCTTCGCAAGAAGTTGGGGTGACAAAGGCCCGAAGTAGAGCAACCCGTCCGGTCGGTCGGTTTGATCTTCTATCGCCGCCGCAGCCTCCCACGGTTTCTGTGGTTCTGTGGTTCCGACGAACTCGATGCCGTTGCTGCGTTGATGTAGTGCGTGGAGTAGTTCCTCGTTACTCAGCACGCGCCCCTTAGGGTAATTCAGCTGATAGGTTTGGGTGCTGCTGAAGAGCCCAGCAGAAGAGAAAGCTATGTAGATCCTTGTCATCGTATTCATCCTTCCTCTCTATCAGACAGTGATCCAGGCCGCAAAGGGCACTCACGGCATAGATTGATGTTCATCTTGTGGAATCACTTGTCTTCCTCAATGATCCGTAGGCCGTATAACGTTGCCAGATCGATAAGCTGCTTACGGTAATCGCCGTAGCAGGTGACACGGTGCCAACCGAAGAGCTCCGAATGGTAGTTGTCGAGGACGCGTTGAGCGTCCACGTGAGCTGCCAGCTTCGTTCGGCACGCCTTCTCATCGGCGACGTTGGCGACAGTCTTCCCGCTGTGGATGGCAAAGGCTCGGTGTTTGACGCTTACCTTAGCGGTCGTGACCTGATGACCAAGCGGCATCAAGGACTGGACCGATGCCCCCTTCTGGTCCTCAGCGTGAGAGCGAATGATGTACGGGTTGGCTGGACCGTCCGGGCCGAAGACCCGGTTTGTTGCCACGCAATGTGCGTAGACGATCTGATCCGTCGCCATGTCGATGACGGGGTCTGACACGTAGGCCGGTCTGCCCGTCAAGTACCTGATCAGAAGCTGCGTGAGTGTGGAATCCACATCTGCCTCGCAGACCCCGGTCTTGCCTTCGTTGTTGAGTTGGAAGAAGCCCAAGCACGGATAAGCTGCCAGCTTGCCGCTGTAGAAGAGTCCCAGGCAGTCGACAGTCACGGCGTCTGTCTGGGTATCGGCTAGGGCCGATCGCAGAGCCAGATACATGCGTGCTGAGCGGAGCAGCTCCGTTTCATCGGGCTCGACGACACGCAGCGCTTCACGGGCCCACCGATCTCGCCACTCAAGGGCTTCGCCGGGGTCGGTGTCGTCATAGTAGGCCTGAAGCTCATCCGAGCTCATTCGGATGAGTTGAATCCCGAAGAGCGCCTGGGCCGCCTCCACGGTGTGGGCATCAGCACCTAGGGCTTCCCCGTCAGCGACGACCAGGATTCTGGCCTCACGCATGTTCTTGACGACGTCAATCAGGCGAATTGCGTCAACGATGTCCTCGAGGTTGGAGGAGGCTACACTGATGGCCGGGAGATGCTCTTCTTTGATGAGTGAATGAACCTTCAGAAACCCGCCTGATCCTGAATACAGCTCGTCAGCGATGATGACGGGCTTGGCGTTGCGAACGTAGAACTCGGCGACACCCGTCCATAGCGCAGTCATATAGACCAGATATCCGTCGGGCCGAGGGGGTCCTCCCTCCATGTCCTGCCTGAGCTTCTGCTCGGCCTGGGTTGGAGAACGGGAGATCTCTGCCGTGAACATTGTCTCCGGAAGGCGATCCTTTAGGACGGACAGGACTTCCCTGGATCGTTTCTCCACGTCATACCCGATATAGGGCCACGACGGTTCATCGGGCTCATTCGCGGGAAAGATGACCTTCACGTGAGTGCTCATATACCCGCTCCTCTCATTGGTGTTCTCGCAGCTCCAGCAAGGCCATCGCGACGAACCCCCCGCAACGTCCGTTGGGTATCCAGTTGGGCCACCCGACTGGCCTTAGCGTGGTCTCCCACACAATCTGCGAGTGGGTGCCCGCAACGGACCGCAACAATCGCTTGAGTTCGTTGATGTTGTAGAAATGCGCTTGCCGATAGATTGAGGCCTGAAATAGAGCTTCCAACCGCCGCCAGATACCGAGTGGGCTCCAACGGTTGAGCACGCCCAAGAGCAGTCCTTGTCGGGCCACGCGCATGCCCTCCCTCAATGCTTCGTCTGGGCGCGATAGGAATTCCAGGGTCGTGATAAAGGCAACAAGGTCAAAGGCCCCTTCGCCAAAGGGCAGCCGATGAGCATCGCCTTGCACCCATATGCTGGCATCTGGCGTTCTTGCTTGTTTCAACATCGCTGTCGACAGATCCACTCCTACAGCTGCCAGTCCTTTTGAGTCGAGCCACCGGGTGAAATGTCCCGTGCCGCTGCCAACCTCTAGCACGCTGTGGGCATCAGAGAAGCGCTGCAGGAGTCGATATAGGGCAGCTTTCTCCAGGGCATCAGCGCGCTTGCCCTTGGGCGTGTCGTACCATGCTTCGTAGGCAGTAGCGACATCCTCATCGAAAGCGGTGGATTCCCGGTTCATTCAGGACCCCTCGGGCATTGGGCAGGCGTTGGAGATGGTCACAGCCATGACTGCATCCCCTTGCTCCGCCGCTCGATGGAATGCCTCTTGTAGCGCCGCGAAAAGTAGGTCCTCCTGACCCCAGACGAGAGTACTCATCTCACCGATGCGGACGGTCAACCCATGATCACGGAGGATGCGCACCACCTCACGTATCGGGGGGCCGATCTCCTTCTGTCGTAAAGGATACAGACTGACCTGCGCCGAGATCGTGCTCATTGTCTGAAGCCTCCTATCTAGCGGTTGGTACCTCTGTCGCGCGCTACAAACCGATCGGCTGAAACTCGCTGCCTACTCAAGTAACAGGATCTGCCTCCAGCGTCTCGGGAATGGTGGTAAGGAGTGGGATTCGGAGGGCGAGATCGATGACCAAGGGGACGAGGAAGACATACAGGGGGCCGAACTTCTGCCATATTAAGCCACCAATTGCAGGCGCTGGGATGGCGATCAATCCACTGAAGAGCCCGAGTGTTCCGCTCCACCTCCCCATTCTCTCGAGGGGAACCAACTCGAGGGACATCGCGCTGGTGATGCCACTGGAAACGGCATAGAAGGTCTGCAGAGATGCTGCTATGATCAAAGTCACGGAACTGGTGGAGAACGCCAGCAACAGGTTTGAGGCATACCAGAGCGGCGTAAGAAGGAAGATGACCTTCTTGCGCCCGATTCTGTCCGCCAACCTCCCGAGCGGGATGCCGAACAGCATGCGTGTCAGAACTGTGGCTGTCGTCATCACGCCGAGCAAGTACTGATTTGCCCCTTTGACTTCGTGAGCGTAGAGGTAGAGAAAGGGTGAGGTCATTGCCATCGGTAACGAGGTAAGGGCGGCAATGACGATCCACCTTCGGAGCACCCGGTGCCCGGCAAACAGCCGTTCGTACCCGCGGAGAAACCCGCGATCGGGCGAGCTGTCGACGGGGCGTGCCCGATCGGGCTCCCTCAGTCGCGCAGCCACAAAGAGCAAGAGGAGCCCACTGCCCACGAACCGGACGTAGTAGAGCGGTCTCATCCCCTCGACCTTTAGTCCGCCAGAGAGCGTAATAAGATACGCTGCGACCAGCGGCGCAATCAAAGAGGCGGCGGAGGAGAAGGTAACGCAGAGATTCTGGGCCGTCGCGCGATTGGGATTCTGGACCGAATCTGCACAGATCACGCTGCAGCCTGTCCCCACCAGGCGCGTCGATACTGAGAATAGGATCGTGGCTACAGCAATCCACTCCCACGACGGTGCCACAGCATATGTTAAGGTGTACGCGGCCAACAACACCATAGCCAGAACGTAGAAGCGCTTGATGCCGAAGCGGTCGACCAGCCATCCTGCTGGCGTGGATATGAGCGCACCGACCCCACTTCCGATGCTGCTGATCGTTCCCAGTGCCACAGAGTCAGCACCTAGTGCAGCCGTATAAATGGTGTCATAAGGAGCCGAGAGATTCATCAGAAAACTACTTGCCGCGGATCTTGTAATTGCTACGCGGTAATTGCTTTTTTGTCGCCTGACGAAACCTAACGCCCTGGGAAGTGCTGTTGTTATGAAATCGACCACTGTAAGTCTCTCGGTGCGTTCCAAGTTAGTATTCCTGTCTGAGTTAGGTTGAGATCTGTCGGGTCTGGCTGCATCGCCCACGGTAATGTCGGTAGGCTCGCGTATCGGTCTCACCCCGGGCGTAGGCTTCGTGCCATCCATCGGGTACCGGCATCTGATGGTAGAGTTGCTCTCGGCGCGCTTCCAGCAGACAGCGGGGACGCCCCATGAAGTCCGCTGCACAGATCACAGCGTGGTCCGTCCCGGCTGCCAAGCGTGCTAGCCAGGACAGCCCTGTCTTCGAGCGTAGCAGGTGGTGGTCAAGAATCAGGGTTTCCCCGCCCCGCGCAAGTCGCTGCGCCAGTTCCCATGCCCGCTGCCTCTGGGTGGGGGAGAGTGCGGAAAGGTAGAGCGGTGGCCCGCCCACCAACACGACATCGGGTCGCCATTCCAGGATTAGGGATACTGCCCGCGCATCGAGGAGCTGGATGTCCGACGCGTGCACGAACACCGTGTCGGCGTCCTCGATGCGTGTCATCATTACCTTACCCAGGTGGGTACCGGGCTCACCGTGAGCCACGGCCATGGAAAAAGCCAGCGGGCCTTCCCGCTGCCCCTCGGCGTTCGGGAGCTCCCGGTTGATCACCTCGCCTAGGGCTTCTCGGCGCTGTGTCATATTGGGCGAGAGTCCATCAGGCCCCTTGGCCCAGATTCGGGCTTTCTGCAGATCGGAAGCGACATCTTCGATCCGAAGCTGATAGGGATTGGCGTGTAGCAACGGGATGTGATCCCCATGGAAATGACTTATCACTACATCTGTCGCATCCTCTAGCGCCCTTCTTATCTCCTCCCTCACCTGTTCCCCGACGGCTACCTGAGCGGGATGGGGGAGCAGCCCACAACGATGGTAGCCCAGCGCCAGCCCTGGGTCGATCACGATCTGGCGCTGAGCTACTTCAACGCTGCAGGATAGGCCTCGTACTCCAAGAGATTCAGCTCCGCAAATCTGAATACGCACCGGTCTCTACCCCCACCGTCCGCGACCGCGCCGGCCCCATCGAGGCCGACCTACGCCATAGACTGGAAAGGCGCGGGTAGGACGATACTAAGCTTCAAATGCCTCACGCGTGTTCTGTAATGTAGGCATCCGTTTGGCAATCTTGTCGGCGATTGAGGCAAAGTCGCTCCCATCGTAGTCTTCAACGTGCCCTAGATCGCAACTGCGCGCCAGCTCAGGATCCAGCGGGAGTCTTCCCAGCAGCGGAATGTCGAGCCGTTCAGCAGTCAGCATCGCCTGGCTTGGTCCGAAGACCTCAATCTTCCGGCCGCATTCGGGGCAGATCACATAACTCATGTTCTCGACAAGCCCAAGGATAGGCGCGCCCAGTCGCTCTGCCATGCCGGCAGCCTTGCGGACGATCATACCCGCCAGATCTTGCGGCGACGTCACCAGGACAACGCCACTGAGCGGGATCGACTGCATCACGGTCAGCGACGCGTCTGAAGTCCCGGGTGGCAGGTCTACCACCAGGCAATCGAGGTCTCCCCAGACCACGTCGTTCCAGAACTGCTTGATGGCGTTACTGATCATTGGTCCTCGCCAGATGACAGCCTGGTCCTTGTCTGGGAGCAATAGGTTGATCGACATCAGTTTGACGCCGTTGTCAGTCTCGACCGGTTGTATGCCTAGTGGGCTCATTCTTGGTGCCTCGTCGAGGCCGAACAGCTTCGGTTGACTGGGACCTGTGATATCCGCGTCGAGCACGCCGATGCGCATCCCGCGCCGGTTCAGCGCCACGGCCAGCAGCGCTGCAACCGACGACTTACCAACGCCGCCTTTGCCGCTGAGTACGGCGATCACATGGCCAATCCTGTTAACTGCCTTTGCTGAGGGCGGCCTTCCTTCAGCCTGTGCCATAAACGCAGCGCGTTCATGCTGCTTCATTTCGATCAGGTTGACGCTTACCTCAAGATCCGGATCGAGCTCCTTCACAGCCTCCTTCACGCTACGGATGAGATCCTCTTTGATGGAGATTTCCTTGAAGGGCACGGCGAGCGTGACGTCAACCGCTGTATCCTTGACACTGATCCCGCGAACCATCCTCAGTCCGACCAAATCCCGCTCTAGCTCGGGGTGCATCACACTTCGTAGTCTCTCACGTATCTGCTCTCTAGTGATCATAACCTCTTCCTAACAATCTGATGTTGTCTATTCAAGCCTGCCAGGTCGCGGGCTTGAGCTACTGCCCAAGAAAGCTCAGCAAGATCGCCAAGCCGCTCGTTATCGTCGTCAGTGGTAATCGCCCTCGCCCTCCTCGATGTGCTGGTGATACGCACGTACCAGATCGGAGATACAGGATCTGGCGTGCTCGAGATCCCCGACGTAGTCTTTGAGGATGCGGTCTCCCACGGCGGTAAGCCTGTAAACGCGCCTTGGTGGACCTTGCCCGCCTTCAGTGTCCCAGTTCGACGTGACCCAGTCCTTCGTCTCCATGTCCCGAAGAGTGCGGTAGACAATGCTCGGATGCAGCTCTTCCAAGCCGTAGGCGGCAAGTTGGTCGATCAGCGTGTACCCATGGGCTGGCCCATAGTGCAGAAGCAGCAACAGGGTCGGTTCGAGGAACCACAAGCCGCCGTGAGAACGCTGCCATTCCCGTCTGTCTTGTGTCATGCTACACGTCACTCCTAAGCTATTCGGTGGTCTACTCTCTGTCTTGAGTGTAGCATGCTATATACGATGTGTCAATAGACAGAACGGAAATAAGTGTAATCAGCAGTTAGTCTGCTTTTCCGGAACGTCCTGTGCGGCGGCCAATTGACCAGCTTTTTCGATCGCCTAGAATTGGGACCTGAACGGGTTTCGGGGTGGGAAAGGTTTGCGTCATCTAGACCTTGAATGGTAGTCGCTTTCCCTCGTGATGCCGGAGTGGGGTGACGTATCCTCATCATCTGATAGAATTGTGAGTTGGTAATCAGAGTTGCCGTCCCTCTGATCTTCGACGGGCCTATTGAGGGTCTACGTGGAAGATATCGGAGACGCGGCTATCGAAGACGGGATGGAAGCGTGACAACTGGACTGATCTGCAATATCCAGCGTTTCTCGGTTCACGATGGGCCGGGAATTCGAACGACGGTTTTCCTGAAGGGATGTACCCTGCGGTGTTTCTGGTGCCATAACCCTGAGAGCATCCAGCCGACCCTGGAGCTACAGCTGCATCCAGATCGTTGTATCGGGTGCCTCGAGTGCGCCAAAGTCTGCCCTGAGGGGGCGCAGACTGTCACGGATGAAGGAGAGCTGGTTTTCCATCGTGAGAAGTGCGTGGCGTGCGGGGCCTGTGTGGAGGTCTGCTACGCCGGAGCTCGCGAATTGTCGGGACGCGTCGTCACAGTGGATGAGGTCATGGATGAGATCCTCCAGGATCGCCCTTTCTATGAGAACTCAGGGGGTGGCGTGACGCTGTCCGGTGGCGAACCCGTGTACCAGGTGGCATTCTCCCGTGAAATTCTGACGCGCTGCCGTGAGGAGGGTCTCCACACGGCGATCGAGACGGCGGGCAACGTGCCCTGGGCGCAGCTGGCGGCGTTGCTTCCGGTGACGGATCTCGTGATGATGGATCTAAAGCATATGGATTCCGAGAAGCACCGATGGGCCGTTGGCGCCTCGAACCGGCTTTTGCTTGCGAACGCCCGGAAGCTAGCGGAGACGGAGAAGCCGCTCATCTTCCGAACTCCGGTTGTGCCTACGGTGAATGACACGGTTGAAGAGATCGGGGCTATTGCTGAATACGTACGTGAATTGACCAACCTGCGTGCGGCGAGCCATAGCGAAGCTGCTGCGCCGATCTCCTTCGAATTGCTGCCCTTTCACCGAATGGCCGGCGACAAGTACAACAGCCTGGACCTCACCTATGAAGCTAAAGGGCTCACACCGCCGTCCAAGGAGACGATGGCCGCCTTGGCGGAGGCAGCGGAGGTTTACAATATCCCGGTAAAGAGTCGGTGAATTCGATGCTGCGTTTGTTGCTTATTCGGCATGGCGAGACGGCGTGGAATGCGTCAAGCCGTTACCAAGGCCACGCCGATGTGCCACTGAACGAAGCCGGTTGCAGGCAAGCCGTGGCCTTGGCGGAGCGCCTTGCTGTAGGCAAGTTGGAGGCCATCTATACCAGCGATCTTAAGCGAGCTTGGCAGACAGCCCAGATTGTTGCGGGTCCCCAGGGTCTAACGCCTCAGGCCGACCCTAGGTTACGAGAGCTTGATTTCGGGGCCTGGCAGGGGCTGACGTACCGCCAGATCGCGGAGCAGGACCCCGATCGACTGGCTGCATGGAACGCCGATCGCGTCCATCGTGCGCCCCCGAGGGGCGAGAGCCTGGCGGCGATGGCCCAGCGCGTCGGGAGTTTGATTACGGAGTTGCGTGCAACGCATACATCCGGGGCGGTCGCGCTGGTGGGGCACGGCGGATCAATCCGGATGATTCCCTGTCTTCTATTGGAGCACCCGCTGGGGGCTTACTGGCAGTTCGAGGTTGACAACACCGCTCTTGCTGAGATAGAGTTGCAAGAGCGCGGTCCCGTGCTGACGCTTTGGAACGATACGCACCACCTGGGTGCCAACCATCGGCAGAGCGTCTTCTAAGATTGTGGGGAAACAGCGCGCCTGTCGATGTGCCGCACGTAGAATGAACAGACCTCGGTGAAATGGCGTAACCAGAACCGCCGAGCTTGGGGGTTCATCGGTTCGAAGTCAACGGCGCAGCGGGTGTATCCTTCTTTCCGGGCCCACGCCAGTGCTCGATCCAGGAGAGCTGCTGCAACGCCGCCACCGCGGGCGGCAGGCTCCGTGAAAGCCCCGGTCACGCTTGCCGTCTCCTCGTCGTAGATGATCGTGCTGGCGTCCTCGCTTGCCGGACCGATCCTTAGGTATGCTACCGGCCGATTGTCACGAAGTGCCAGCCAGTAGGCATAGTCTCGATCCTTCAGGTATCGTTGACCCTCATCACGGCTGCTCGGTTCGGCGTCAGCGAGGAAGACGGGTGAGGCTGCGAGATGGTGAGCGAGGCCGTGCTCCAGCTGAAGGATTGCCTCTAGATGCTCGGTGTCGGCACGCAGAATCTCGATATCTTCGCTGATCTCCTCGGCAACCGGCGCGAGATCCCGAATCGCGTCCGTGGCGAACATCCCAAAGCCCAGCCAACGCCAGGCCTCAATCCCCTTGCGGTCGTTGGCGAGCATCCCTACTAGGTGTGTGGTGTAACCATCGGCGACCCAGGCTGCGGCTATGTGTGCGTACATCTGCTCATAGATGCGGACACTGTCCCCCAGCTCCGCTGCGTTTCCCAGCTCCGGGCTGATGACGCTTCGCAGACCCCGGAAGGACGGTATGAGCCATGCGGTCATGAAGCCGACGAGCCTGCCCTGTTGGAAAGCTGCCACTGCGGGTCCTGCGTCTACCAGTTTCACGAGCATCGGTAGCAGTGCCTCTTGGTTCGCATAGCGGGGCGGCAAGCTCGGGACCTGCTCCCGGAGATTCTGATATCGGCGGCAGGCAAGTCCAGCGGCCTGCTCAAGGTGCTTATGCTGTAGCTCTACGACGTGACGCGCCATCGTTCATCTGCAAGGACAAGCGCTTGGAGCGCTTGTCACTATGACATCTCATACCAACGGCCCGTCGCAGCTTGTAGCCGATCTCGACTGGCTCAGTTGTCGCACGAGGTGTACGCATCCACCAAGAGCGACAACGGCGTAGAGAAGGGTCAGGCTTGCAATAAGCGCACGAGCCTCAGTTGGACGGAGACCGCTGGTCCATATATACCAGATCCAGATATCAAGAGGTCTAGCGATTTCGGGGTCGTAGAGCCAAAAGAGGTCCTGCCGATCCCAGCCTACGCTGTCGCTGACCGGAAGGGGAGGGGGAAGGTTCGTGTCGACATACGATACCTGAGCAGCATCGCTCTGAATCTGGACGTCAGCGACAAAGATGCTTAGCTCCCTTTGGTCGTTGGGTACGTCGCCCCGCGCATCCATGTGTAGTGTCCCAGGCCACATCTCGATAGCTTGGGCAGGGATAGTCACCACTTCGCTCCACTGGATCTCCGACGTGGTCTCTTGAGTCACCCACCGTTCGCTTTCATACTCCCGCCCATCGTAGAGATATCTGATCCCTTCCCAGCTCTCTGCAGTTTGGTCAGCTGTCCTGGGTCGAGAATAGTGAATCTGTAGCCTCAATTGCTCGGTAGGCCAGGTATAGACATAGAGCCTACCTGATGGTCCCATCCACCTACCGAAGGGTGCCATTTCCACGACCTCAGTAGGATAGAAGCCCGTGTCGATGAGGTAGAAGTTGCTTCCTTCTGAACGTAGCGTGTGATCGTAGGATAGCCACTTCTGCATTGATCGTGGCCAGTTGGTCCATTGTGCTCCGAGCGTTGAGTAGCGGGGATGAAACAGTTGGGAGTCGAAGGGCGTATCACTGAACAAGTGCCGGTTGTTGTTGACGATGACATTTGACGCCTGGACCCAAAAGCCGATAACGAACAATACCGTGGGGGCGCCCAGGCGCACCCACCGTGGCGTTGATCGATGCTCGATGAAAGCGCCTAAAGGCAAGATGACAAACGGCGTAATACAGACGATATAGCGCGGCCCCCAGTTTGCCCCGCCGAACCAACGAGATGTGGTGAGGCTGTAGAAAAGCGGAAAGAGGACAGCTATACTCAGTATCAGAATCGCTTCCCACTTCCGGCGCCGAGCCAGCAGCCCCCAGCCCCATAGGCATAGCAGGGTTGGAGGGGAGAAGAAGAAGAAGCCCTTGCCGCTGCTGAAGAGGAACCCGTATAGGCTGATCAAGGGCGTCGCAGTGGCAGCCCATGTGTCGATCGGGCCGCGGCTGTCGGCATGCGTATAGCCTGTCTCAAACACGTTCCCAAAGCGCGCATAGTTGAACAACATAAGCAGGCCGATCAGGGTGGCAAACGGTACACCGAAGCTAATCAGCGTTCGACGCAGCCACTTCCGGCGATTGGATGGAGGCTGGTTGCTACCGAGAGCCAGAACATAGAGCAAGAAAGCAGGCCCAGCTACTGCCATGACGTATTTGGTGCCGAATCCTACGGCTAGAGCCGTGCCGGCAAGAACCATCCATACAGTTCGCTGGCTTTGCTTGTATCGATGCAGAGTCCAGGTCGTCATTAGCAGCCAGAACGCGAGAAAGCTCTCGGCAAAGAAGGTGCGCGCGTAAGGCCACGCCACGGAGGCCATGCCAAACGCGAGGGCGACAAAGAGGGCGGTGCGCCTTCGATAGCCTAAGTCTCGCCCAAAGAGAAACAGACACGCCGCCGTCGCTGCAGTAACTGGCCCATTGAGCAAACTCACGAAGAACCGTAGGAGATATCCTTTGAACACCGGCGGTACGGTGAGCGAGACCCAACGCCCCACGAGATAGAGAGGGATCGCAACGAGCGATTGTACGGGTCCGGTGACAGCGTAGTACACCCCGTTTCTCCCTTCCATCAGAGTCAATGGCATACCTTCTGGTGGCGAGGCTTGCGCGAAAGTGCCGCGCTCGATGAGGCCCTCCGTCACCCGGTACATAAGTTCACCATCGGCGCTATCGATGTAACCGCCTGTTGTTAGGCCGTAGAGGCCCGTCAACAATAAGAAGAGGGCTAACGCCAGGCGCTTGTCGACGCGTGTTCTCTCTGTTCTGTAATTCCTCAATAGTCACTGCCTTACGCTGCGTATTCGATCATTCTTCGATCTCTGCCCTATCTGGATTCGGCTGATGTTCTCACCGATAGCTCGATTATACGGTACACTACGAAGCGGAACAGCTTGAGAACCGCGACGGGCGGAGTGTGGGCTACCGCGCTTGGCTATTTTCTGAACAAGGCCTACGATGACTATACACGGCGCAAATCGGTGTACGGGATAGCCTGAGCGTGACGCCCGGTCTCGGGAGATGAGTGACTGAGGGAGGCTTCAATGACAGAGATACAGGATTTTGGTGAGGTGGAGCACGTCGTCATAACTGTACTAGTTGACAACCAAGCCGACATGATTGTCAAGTCCGGCGAGCGCGTTAAGTACTTCACCGAGACCTCGCTGTTGGCAGAACACGGGTTTTCTGCGCTGATCGGGCTCCAGCCGTCCGGGCAGCGGATCCTTTGGGACACTGCCGCAACGCCGGCTGCGCTGATGGAGAATGTTCGGCGCATGAAAGTCGATCTCAAGGGCGTGGACGTCATCGCGCTGAGCCACGGGCACTGGGATCACACTGGTGGCTTGACCGCGGTCCTGCAGGCGATGGATCGCCGCGCTGAGCCGCGCGAGTGGTCGCCAGAGACGACATCGGCTGAGGTGGATGATTGGGTGCGTGAGCATCGGGTTCCGGTCGTGGCCCATCCGGCGGCTTTCCGGGAGCGCTGGAAGGTGGACAAGGAGGGTAAGAAGTTCGGTCCAACCCTTCCGCCGCCGGAGAGGACTTGGGAAGAACTTGGCGCCCACATCGTACGCTCCGAGGGCCCCTATCGTTTGGCTGAAGGGTGCTGGACGACGGGCTACGTCCCACGACGCAGCTTCGAGACTTCCGGGCGGTCCCCCGACCGCTATTATCGCGTCGACGGGCGGCTGCTAAGGGACGACCTCGAGGACGATCAGGCCATCGTAGTGAATCTGAAAGATCGTGGACTCGTGGTTGTTGCTGGGTGTGCGCACGCAGGGATTGTGAACACGGTCCAATACGCGCGCGAGATCACGGGTGTCGACCGTGTCTATGCGGTGCTCGGTGGCTTCCACCTGGCCAAGGCTAAACCCGACGAGATCGATCAGACAATCGCTGCCGTGCAAAGCTGGGCACCATCGTTGATAGCGCCCTGTCACTGCACAGGGTTTGAGCCGATCTGCCGATTCGCAACCGAGATGCCAAATGTCTTTGTGAGGGGTGTGGTCGGCGTCACCTACACGCTCTGAGGCTCGGATGGGACACATCGCGTACAGGTACCTCCGAGCTTGCAGAATCCTCTTGTGGAGCCATGGGCCCGGGGCTAGAGCTGGGCTCCTGATGTGACAGAGGCGGCGCCCAGTACACGTACTGGGCGCCGCCGATCGGTCAGTTGTTCTGCGATTCCGAGGTCCTGCTCCTGCGTTCACGGCCACCTGGCAGGCTGGAGGGAACCGGGCGCAACCCATCGAGTAGGTGCAGCACCGCCAAAATGGGGTGCTTGAGTATCATTCGCGGACCGGCGTAGCGCATCACGGCTTTAATCTCCTCGCGCTTGGCGGGTTCATAGCAGTGAATCGGACACTTGGCACAGGTCGGCTTTGCTTCCTGAAAGGGACACCTCTTCAGACGCGCGTGAGCATACTGAAGCAGCGCCTCGCAGGCGTCACAGAGCTCGCCTTCGGGTGTGCCGTGTTGCCCATGGCAGGAGATGCGGATCATCGCTGCTACTGTCCGCGCCTCGCGCTCTATTCTTCGATGGGGGTCAGGCATTCGATACTGTCTTTCTGGACTACGTTTCGGTCTTTGGATCGCGGCTCAGGATGGGTACAGCTCTGAAGGCCCCGCAGATCCGGCTAGATGGCAGTATGCCGCTTTCGCCTTCGAAAACCACACTTCACTACGGAGCAACGCCACCCCGCTCACGGTGCTGCTCAGGCCGAGAACGATCAACAGAGGGCGGACACCGCTGATCCAGGCCTCCATGTGCGTCTGGGCGATCCACAGTGGTGCCGCTAGCGTCAGGATGCCGATGACGATGAGCATCGCGCCGCCGGCCGTTTTCCCCGCGTCCCCTTTTAGGGCCTGGTGGAACTTCATCTTGTCCCAGATTGGGGGCAGGCGGAAAAGTAAGAAGACCACGAGGGTGAAAGCCGTTACGGCAAAGCGGACGTTGACCGGCGCTGATGAGCCGCGCACGGATTGGGAGACGGCTGTCTGGATTCCCGAGGTGAGAGCTCCGACGATAAGTACGATCAAGGCATTGCGATAAGTGTTGGGCCCGCCCTTGACCAATGAGATCATGACGGGAATGCCCCAGATACCGACGGCCAGACTGATGACGACCAAGGCCTGGTAGAGAGGTTTGTACGGGACGAGGCCCTGCATACTCTCGTAGTTCTCGGCGCCAAGGGCGACGCAGGTCGTGCCGACCGCCCCCACGATGGTGAAGAAGACCGTAAGGCCCATCAGGGCCAAGGCGATACCGCGTCCCAATTTCGAAGGTTTGTTCGCAGTCATCTTTCCTCCTATGGTAGAATCTCCTGAACAAGAACTCTTTGCGCCGGATCACGCTCCGGCGATAAGCACCACCATCGAGCCAAGCATGTAGAGGGATGCAAGCTTGTAGAGTAGGTAGTTTAGCCTCGGTGTCGCGTGGAGCATTGCGAGTAAAGTCACGACGGAAAGAATGCCGCCTAATGCTCGTGCCGTCCACATTAAGAGCGCGTTGAGGTCCAAGGCATACATGGCCCAGAGCATGGCGCAGACAGCGCCGGCAGTGCTCAGGCCAATGATCAGCCGCGTTTTCACGATACCATAGGTGTTAGGGAAGACCGGCACGCCGGCGCGACGGTAGTCCTCGGCATACTTGATGCTGAAGGTCATAATGTGGGTCGGGATCCAGAGCAGGACAGCCAGCGCCAACCAGAGGCCTATCCCGTCCGAGCGCCCTGTGGCTAAGACCCGACCAGCAAGGACGGGCATGCCTCCGGCAATACCTCCCCAGATGATGGACCACGGTGTGCGACGCTTAAGCCAGTGGGTGTAGACGATAACGTCGAACATCACGCCAGCGAGAACGACTAGACCGTAGGGGACCGACTGCATCAAGGCCCAGCCAGCGCCGATGATCACCATCCCGAGACCAAGTGTCCAGCCCTCTACAGGACGGACCAAACCTGAGGGGAGAGGGCGGTTCTTGGTCCGGTCCATTTGAGCATCAATGTCGCGATCTAGGACCATGTTGAGGACCGTGCTGCCCCCAACGGTGAGAAACAGGCTGCCCAAAAGAGATACGATGGACGCCCACGTTGGCTCCGCGGGCCTCCCACTCATATAGCCAGCCAGGCCGGTGATCAGTAATAAGCCCGTCTGGAGGTTCTTGGTGAGTGTGAGGTACAGGGTGAGCCTTGCGAGCAGGGCTCGCAGCCCATCGGTCAGCGCAGCGCGCGTCGTGGCGAGCGATTGTTCGGTCACGGCGTCCCCCGAGTGTCTCTGACGCAACGGAACCCGACCCTGGGACTCATATGGCTGGGATCGGCGGCGTTGTGGGACCAGATTCGTAGGTTGTAGGGGTAGTTAGCATAGCTCCCCCCGCGCAAGCTTCGATCATGACTGCCCCAGTGGTCCTCCCCCGTCCATTCCCAGACATTCCCCACCATATCATACACGCCGTAAGGGCTGGCGCCATCCTGGGTCGCGTACCCTTCGTAGACGTTCCCGTTGTAGAAGCCCACCGGTGTGGTCTCGCTGCTGCCCTCGAAGGGGTCCTGGCTATCTAGGAAGTTGGCGCGAGCGTCGGTTGGCTCGTGTCCCCACGGATAGGGGCGATTGTCCGTCCCTCGAGCGGCCTTTTCCCACTCGAGGTCGGTGGGTAGGCGCCAGTCGTAGTAGCGACAGTATGCGTACGCGCCGAACCAAGAGACCATGGTGGCGGGATGATTCTCGTAGCCTTGCTCTACGGCGAAGGCGGCGCCGTCAAATCGCAGCCGCAATCCTGGAGTCTCCAGGGGCATGAGCGGTTTGTCCCCCGCCGCGATCTCCTTTTCATGCCTTTGACCGTGAAAGGGATCGCCAGGATAGAAGGCGACGACTGCGCCATCTACGATCCTGACGTCACCGGAGTCCAGTGCTGCGTTCACGAACTCCTCGTACTGCTCGTTTGTAACGAGGGTTGCCATCATCTCGTAGTCAGCTTCAATCATAGCTGGATGCTCGTGTTGGCCGGAGAGGAACTCACCCGCCGGTATGGTCACCCATGCGTCGGGATCTACTCCCGTGTCGACGATCGGTACGGCTTCATCTGCCTGGGTGTGGTTCGCACAGGCGGTCGCGGTCGCGGTGACCAGGATCAGCATCAATATGCACAGCAGGCGACGTTCGTTTCGGATCTGGTTTTTCACAGGCTCACCTCCTGCCCCTGAGCTTCATGGAACTCCTTTTGCCAGCGCCCTCTCGTCTTGAATAGATCGACCAGGCGCCAGACCATCAGGGCGGCGAGAGCGAGCAGCACCGCGCCCAAGCCTGTATCGAGCAGGATCGTCAGCGTCTGCACCAATGGCCCTTCCCCGTACTCCGTGACGAAGAGGCGTCTCGTTGTGTAGATGGTCGCAGCACCAAAGGCGAGATCCGAAAAGAGGATGATCGTCCAGCCGAAAGCCTGCCGCACCCTGCCCTTGAGCCCTGCCATGTCGGCATACATAAACAGGATGATCGTCGCGATCAGCCCGGAGAGGACGTGCCAGTGCCCGGTCAACACCAGCCGCTCCTGACGCAGCGGCCAGACCCGGAAGATCTCCTCGAGCTTGGCAGCCATAAAGAGCCCAGGGCCGGCGACGACGAAGTTCATGAAGACCATCTGCCACAAGGCGCCGAACTTCAGCGGATCGCGAACTAAGGCCGCAAGCTTCTGTCCAAGAGACGGCTTCTCGATTTGCTGCTTCTCAATGCCCTCACGGATGAGCTTGCCGAAACCGAAGATAACCAGGAAGAGAGCGCCCAGGAGAACAATCGTAGAGCCAACGTAGATGATGACGTGGGCGATGGCCTCAAAGGGCACAACCGCCCAGGCCCCCGGTGTAACGATCATGGTCCCAACGATGAACAAGGGCATGGAAACCTTGTGCCAGAACCCCTTGAAGTCCAACCATCGACCTACCAGCAGAGTTGCCGCAATGCCGATCAGCGTGAGCATGATATGGAGGTGTCCGATGATGGCGAGTTGGAACTGGGTCTTAAGAGGTTCGCGGACGACGTCCTCCGCCAAGAAGGTCTCGAAGCCGTTTCCCCAGAACGATCCGGTGACGGCTCCGAACATGGCCGATCCGAGAGTCGCAATCGCTACTACGAAGAAGGCGGTTCGCTCCAGGTCGATCTTGCCCAGGTGGGCGTACGCGGGATCTCTAGCAGCATATTTCTGGCGCCAGGGCCAGAGCGCCACAGCCAGTTGCAGTCCAGCAAAGAACGTGATCGAGAGGCCGGCGATGTAGAGACCGTGAAGGGCCCAGTTGTGGCCGAAGTAGCCGAACGCCAGGCCGAAGATCAGGGTGAGTAGATAGCCAACGGTGATCGTCCCATTGATGCGCGTCTGTTCATGCCGCTCCATGGGCACGACTGCCGTGATCAAATAGGTCTCGATAGCGACAACGGCAACTGCAATAGTGTGGTAAAGGAGGATGATTCGTCCCTCCCGCTCCGCTGCCACGAGGCGCAGCCCGAAGGTGTTAACGACCGTGTCGGTGACGCCCCAGGTCTGCATAGGGCCGGAGAGGGTGCCCATGAAGGCTGTGGTCAACGAGATCAAGGCGATGGCGACCAGGACTAGGCCCTTGGTCGCGCTGAATAAGTACTGGAGTCTCTTGGAAAGCCAACTGGCAACGGACCGCATCGTACCTCCTGGCGTTACAGCTGATGGCATCTCTCAAATAGGGATGAGAGGCGTGCGAGTCGGTGGCACAGCACGCCCCACGCTTTAGGATATCAGGTGTGGCGCGCGATGTCATTGACTTTTGTCAATCGGCCACCGACCGGCTGTTGCTGGGGACCTAGAGAGCCGCCATCTCTGCCAAGAACTCCGGCTTCAGGACGTGTATCGCGCTGCGCGTGCACCTGATATAACCATTGCCCCTAAGGAGCCCAAGGGCACGACTGAAGGCCTCGGGCACGGTCGCGATGCGCGCGGCCAGTTCTGTGTTGGGGTTGGCGTACCGGTCAATGGCGACCTTCCCGTCCTCGCTGAGGGTCAGCAGCAGCTTGGCCGTGCGATCCACAACGGTCCGAAATGACAGGTCCTCGTACTGGGAGATCAGGAAGCGGTTCCGGCGAGCCAACACCTTGAGGAGGCCAAGCGCGATCTGAGGATATTGAGGTAGCAGTGCCTGAAAGGCATCGCACGAGGTGCGCCATACCGTGCTCGCCACGTTGGCTCGGGCCGTCGCCACATTGCTTCCACCATCGAGGGCGGGGACTTCATTGAACATAATCACCGGCTCGATGATCGACATGATCTGCTCTCGGCCATCAGGTCCCAACTTGCACAGGTGGACCTGGCCCCGCAACAGGACGAAGAGGCCAGTGCACGGCGCACCCTCGAGAAAGATCAGATCCCCTTGATCATATCGGTGAATCTGACCGGCCCTGACGATCGCCTCGAGGTCGTCCGGAGGCAGAGGCTGGAAGTGACGGACGGTGCCCAGCAACTTGATTAGGTGGGAGATGTCGTAGGTTGAGTTCATGAGCTTTCCTGAGATCCAGTCCGTATTGTCGTCCAGTTGATTGATTCTGACAAGTTGGGTCACCGCCTTCCAGTTAGCTATCCCGTTGCTGTTCCAGGGCGGTTGGGCATAAGTCGGGATGTTTGTATGATATAATAGCAATATATATCAAAATTAGACAAGCGAGCGGGATTGGAGACACTGATGCCCAACCATCTGGCTGGCGAATCAAGTCGATATCTGCAGCAGCACGCGGACAACCCTGTGGACTGGTATCCGTGGGGCAAGACAGCGCTGGACAAAGCGCGCCGCGAGGACAAGCCGATCTTCCTCAGCATCGGCTACTCTGCTTGCCACTGGTGCCATGTGATGGCGCATGAGTCGTTCGAAGATGAGGAGACGGCAGCACTCCTCAACGCACACTTCGTGAGCATCAAGGTGGATCGGGAGGAGCGGCCCGACCTGGATCGCATCTACATGGCGGCGGTGCAGGCGATGACCGGACGTGGTGGATGGCCGATGTCGGTCTTGATCACACCCGACGGTACGCCATTCTACGGCGGGACTTACTTTCCGAAGGAGCCCCGCTATAACATGCCCTCTTTTAAACAGGTGCTGGCAGCGATAGCCGACGCTTGGGAGAACCGGCGGAGCGAGCTCCTCCGTGGTGGCGAGCGGGTGCTGGCAGCGGTCAAGCAGCAGTACGGCTTGCCGACGGTGATCGACGGTGAGGCATTGAGCCCAGATACGATCGAAAGCGCGTATCAGGTCCTCAAACGCAGTCTTGACCGCGTCCACGGCGGTTGGGGTGGGGCCCCCAAGTTTCCTCAGCCCATGACATTGGAGTTTCTATTGCGCTATCATCATACGACGGAGGATCCTCAGGCGCTGGCGATGGTGACCCAGACGCTGGACGCAATGGCCCGGGGTGGGATCTACGATCAGGTTGGGGGCGGGTTCCATCGCTACGCGGTGGATGCTAATTGGCTCACACCTCACTTCGAGAAGATGCTCTACGACAACGCCCTGCTGGCCCGCGTCTATCTGCACGCCTGGCAGGTCACGGGTAATGAGTTCTTCCGCGCTGTCGTAGAGGAGACCCTCGACTACGTGATGCGTGAGATGATGTCGCCCGAGGGTGGCTTCTATGCGACGCAGGACGCCGACACTGAGGGGAGGGAAGGGAAGTTCTACGTTTGGACGGTAGACGAGATCCGTAACGCTCTCGGAGGGCCGGCGACGCGGTTCTTAGCGCTCTATGGCGTCAGCGAAGCGGGCAACTTCGAGGGCAGGAACATCCTCACTTTCCAGGGGACCTTCGAGGAGCGCGAGGCCATCGCGAGTGCCCGTCAGCGGCTCTTTGAGGCGCGGGAGCGCCGTACGCCGCCGGGGCGCGACGAAAAGGTGCTTACCTCCTGGAATGGCCTGATGCTGGCTGCCTTCGCCGAGGCGGCACGCGTCCTAGAGAGCGACCGCTACTTGACAGTGGCGCAGCGGAACGCTAATTTCCTGTTACGTGGCGTGCGGACGCCGGATGGCAGGCTTTGGCACGTCTGGAAGGCGGGTGAAACGAACGTCGCAGGCCTACTGGAGGACTACAGCCACCTGACTGAAGGGCTGTTGGCGCTGTATCAGACGGATTTCGATCCCCGCTGGTATCTGGCGGCTCGTGAACTAGCCGGGGAGATGGTGGCACATTTCGCTGCCGCGGATGATGACGGCAGCCGTGTCGGCTTCTACGACATAGCGGATGATGGTCCGGACCTAGTGGTGCGTCCGCGGGAGATGCAGGACAACGCCATGCCCTCAGGCAACGCGATGGCGGCGACAGTTTTGCAGAAGTTGGCGCGGTTTGATGCGGGTGGCGGATCTGAGACGTCACAGCCCGCAGAAGGTCTCGACCTAGAAGGTCTCGCGCGGCGAATGATAGCGGCGATGGGTGAACGACTGGCAACCCATCCGCTCGCCTTTGGACAGTGGCTGAATGCCTTGAATGATGCTGTGGCCTCATCTATAGAGGTAGCCGTCATCGGAGACCCGTCAGTCGCGGATACACGGAAACTCCTGAGGGTAGCGAATCAAGGATACCACCCGCACCTATTGATTGCCGCAGGGATTGGCGAGATCCCACCCCTATTGGCGTACAGAGAACAGCTGGATGGCAAGGCAACGGCCTATCTCTGCAGGAGTCACGTATGCCTAGAGCCTGTGACCGACGCAGACGCCCTGGAATCCCGTTTCTTGTGATGTCAGGGAGGATCAGGGAGTGAGCTAGCCCGCTCTGGTCTAACCGGAGAATGGAGATCGATGATGACAAGGTTCATGGAGGTCCTGCTCCCCGTCAAGGTCGACAACACTGTGCGCGGTTCGAAGCTGCCGGTCTACGTCTTCGCGCTGATCGCGGTCGTGAGCGCCGTGCGCAGCTGCATCCACTTGCTCACCGCCGACGGTGGTGCGGGCAGCATTGCCGGCCTGGATCTGGAAGTGGCGGGGGCTGAGGGCATCGTCTTCGCTTTCGCGCTATGGGGTAGCGCTCAGTTGATCACCGCCGTGGTCCAGCTTTTGGTGATCATTCGGTACCGGGCCTTGGTCCCTTTTATGTACCTGTTGCTGATCTTCGAGATGCTCTTGCGTGTACTCGTCGGTCGGACGCGGTCAGTCACCTTTGCTCACACGCCGCCTGGTGCCGTTGGGAATTGGGTGCTTCTGCCCTTTGCTGGGATGATGTTGACGCTCTCCGTCTGGAGCGCGTATCGCGATACGAGTGGACGGGAGTGAGGTAGCAGGCTGAGCAGCCAGATAGCGTAGTGGGTTGCTCGACGGGTGGGGCGCCACTGCACAGCGGCGCCCCACCCAGGCCTTTCTCTCTACCCTTGCAGGCCGCGTTGCCAGGGACTACTGAACCTGGATCTCGACCACGCCCTTGACCTGCACGTTGCTGGGGAAGTCAGGGGCGACGATCCGGAACCCGCCTTGGTTCTGGAACGCGACGATGCAGTTAGCGCAGCTCTGGATGTCACTTAGGGGTGCCTCGGCGCTGTAGCCATCGTCGGCGACGAAGACCAACGTGGTCGCGTCGTCGTTGGGGCCCGCCTTCGATAGCAGGTCGCTGATCCGAACCCCGGTGTAGGTCGTCGTCTCACCGTCCTTGCTGGTCGCCTCGGATTCAATAGCGTCCATAGAGAGCAGCTTCTCCTCGGTCCAGCCCACCTCGGTCTCGACGTTACCGACGATTCTGAATGCCGCGTCGTCGGGGACGCCAGCGGCCTCAGCATTGACCTGCAGCTCCCTGAGCTGGAAGACCCAGCGGTTTGCCGGGGTGTAAGGACAGACAAGACGGATCGGGCCTTGGTCTCCATCGGACTTGGCGATCCACTCACCATTCTCCTTCAGTGCGACAATAGCGTCTTGGAGTTCGTCCTTGCTAATCTCGATCGCATAGCCGTCGCCGGCAACCGCCGTGATGCTGGCATAGTCACCGGCGCCTGCTTGGCTCAGGATCTCGCTCAGCGCGACGCCGCTCCAGTCACCCACCACGTCCTCACCCAGCGATTTCTCCATCAGGATTTCTTCAAGGTCGCTCTGGGGCATTTCGGTGAGTTCGGCGTAGCTTAGGGTGAGCGGCGTACTGACTGTACCCGTTACACTTAGGGTCCAGTCGACGTCTGGCGCTCCGCCGCTACAGGCGGCCAGCGCCAGGCTTAGCAGTAGCACCAGGCTTACGATTCGTTTGTTGCGCATCTGTGTTTCCTCCATCTGTTCACTTAGAAGTTATCCAGATCGGTATAAACATATCGCGTTCGATCAAGTTGCCGTGATTACCCAACCTCCCTTCTTCTTCGACTTCGTGCATGCCGTGATCGGCGAAGATGAGAATCAACGTGTTGTCAGGCAGTGCCGCGAGGATCTCGCTCACTGCGGCATCCACTTCTCGTATGACGGCTTCCTCTTCCGG
>JBNGDL010000020.1:0-26815 GCA_049975205.1 Anaerolineae bacterium
GTGGCTGAGGGTGAGTTGAACAGACAACAACGGAAGATGTCCCCGATGGTCGGGCTGGTGATCGGGGTCACTGCAGTCTCCACCGCATCGACGTTCATTCGACTGGCACAGGTGTGGGTTCCTTCCCTGGCGCTTGCCGCTTGGCGGCTCACCTTTGCCTCCGTCCTAATTGCCCCTTTTGCGCTGATCTTCTGCAGGAAGGAATGGCGCAGATTAGGTGCTCGTGACTGGTTGTTCGTGGTTGCATCGGGCACTATGCTCGCGCTTCACTTCTACACGTGGATCACGTCGCTGGCAATGACGTCCGTCGCCGCGTCGGTGGTCCTGGTCAGCACGAACCCCCTCTTCGTCGGCGTGCTCTCGCATTTCGTTCTAGGGGAGCGGCTGTCGTCGCGGATGGTTACTGGTATGGTCATCGCCGTGCTGGGCTCCGCCATCATTGGCTTGGGCGATCTTGGACAGGGAAGCCACCAGCTCGTGGGTGATCTCCTCGCACTCGCTGGCGCACTGACGGTCGCTGTTTATATGTTGATCGGGCGGCGGCTCCGAGCCCGCCTTTCGCTCTTGGGCTACATCTTCCCTGTCTACGGCGTAGCAGCCCTGGTCCTGATGGCCATGGCCCTGGTCGTGGAGGTCCCGCTTGGAGGCTATCCCTCGGAGGCCTGGATGTGGCTGGTACTGCTGGCGCTGATCCCCCAGATCCTGGGACACTCCTCCTTCAACTGGGCCTTGGGCCACCTGCGGGCCACCTTTGTCTCCCTCGCCGTGCTTGCAGAGCCCATCGGCTCAACCCTGCTAGCCTGGCTCGTGCTCCACGAGAGCCCCACCTTGATGACGGCCCTGGGCGCCCCCCTGGTCCTGGCGGGAATCGCGATTGCAACCGGCTGGCGTGGGCGGAAAAGCAAGCTGGCTGGCAAGGCTGCAGGCCCGTGAGCACACGTCATCGCAGCCATTGACGCTCCTGCGAACAACCTTCGGACCGGAGAACAAACATGAACCTTCTACTGCTTTTCATCCTGGGTGCCATCTGGGGCACATCCTTCTTGTTCATCAAGATCGTCGTGACCGAGATCGGGCCCTTGACACTGGTGATGGGGCGACTTGGGCTGGCGGCCCTGCTGATGTGGATCTTGCTATGGATCCGCAAGGTCCCGTTTCCCCGAAAGCGTGACCTTTGGCGCACCTACGCGATCACCGGCTTGCTCAACGGGGCATTACCCTTCTCCCTGATCTCGTGGGGAGAACAGTACATCCCGAGCGGTTGGGCCGCACTGCTGCAGGCGACCACGCCGATCTTTACGGTTCTCCTTGCCCACGTGCTGACGCACGATGACCGCATCAACTCAGCCAAAACGATTGGCGTCACTTTGGGCTTTTGCGGCGTGGGCCTCCTCATGTGGCCCGAGATCCAACAAGGGCTTAGTGCATCGGCACTGGGAATGATCGCCATCGTCGGTTCCTCAGTCTCGTATGCACTGGTATCGATCATCGCACGGAGACGACTTAAGGGGCAGGACCCCATGGCCTCCGCAGCCGGTCAGTTCACCATGGGCCTCGTTTACATCTTGCCGATGGCTTTTCTGTTCGAGCGTCCGCTGGGTATCTCGCTGTCGGCAAGAGCAGCAGCAAGCTGGGTCACGTTGGCGATTTTGGGGACGGTTATCGCGTACGCTATCTACTACGTCCTCCTGGATCGAACGAGTGCCACCTTCACCACGATGGTCACGTATATTGTGCCGATCAATGGCCTGATTCTGGGCGCCGTAGTCCTTCGCGAGTCGCTGAATTGGATGGTAGTAGCGAGTGCGGCCCTAGTTCTCTGCGGGATCCTGCTGATTCACAAGAGCCCCTAACTCCTATCTCTAATACTCAACCATGACTGCAGGGGCAAAGTGTGGCGGATCCCCTCCTTTAATGGTAAAATGCACGGTGGCATTGGCCAACACAGCTAAGAGGCGAGGTGTATGTTATTCAACAACGTCTGCATAGAAAGTCTGGGGTATGTCATCCCAGAACGCGTGGTCCCCACTACTTGGTTTGAGGAGCAACTCGAACCCATCTACCGAGCCTTGGGAACACCTAAGGGATTCATCGAGCGCCTCACCGGCATCCGTGAACATCGCTGGTGGGATGAGGGCGTCTGGGTATCAGACGGCTCCGCCATGGCAGGAGAGAAAGCGCTGGCTGCTGCCGACATCGATCGGAGCGAGATCCAGTGCTTAATCAACACGTCTGTCTGCCGTGACTATATCGAACCCGCGACGGCCTCAATCGTTCACCACAAACTGGGCCTGCAACCTAGCGCCATAGCTTTTGATGTCGTGAACGCGTGCCTAGGATTCCTCAACGGGATGCTGATTGTGGCCAACATGATCGAATTAGGTCAAATCGAGGCCGGGATGGTCGTGGCATCTGAGGCCCCCCGTGAGGGGCAGCTGTCAACCATCGAGCACATGTTGAGCAGTCCTCCCAATAGGGAGGAGCTGCGCGATAACCTGGCATCCTTCACGCTAGGAGCTGCCTCCGTGGCTATGGTCCTACGCCACCGATCCAAGTCGAAGACCGGCAAGCGCCTGATCGGCGGGGAGGCCTACAGCAACACCGAGCACTGCCAGCTCTGCGTGGCGCAGCGCACCTGGATGCGGACCAAGTCGTCAGAACTGCTGGCGGAGGGCACAAAGGTCGTGGCCCAGGTGTGGGAGCGCTTCAAAGAGAAGATGGCGTGGACCACCGACATGGTGGACAAGCTCTTCACACATCAGGTCAGCGAACCGCAGCGTCAGGTTGCCCTGCAGGCCCTGAACCTATCGCCGAAGATCGACTACCCGACCCTGAGCTACTTGGGGAACACAGCCTCCGTGGCCGCCCCCATCTCGATGGCGATCGGCTTGGATGACGGCTTCGTCGATGATGGAGACCGCCTGGTGCTCTTCGGGGTAGGGAGTGGAATCAACAGTATCGTGCTGGGAATTCAGTGGTAAGGACCTCAGACTACCAGGAACTCTATCCGTTCCCATCTCATTGGTTGAACCTGGACGGGGTTCGGATGCACTACCTGGACGAAGGGCCGCGGGACGGCCTCCCGCTGGTGATGTGCCACGGCAATCCCACGTGGTCGTTCTACTACCGGACTTTGATTCCGAATCTGAGTCAGCACTATCGCGTCATCGTCCCCGATCACATCGGCTGCGGTCGCTCGGACAAGCCGCAGGACTACGTCTATACCCTGGCACAGCACGTCGAGAACCTCGAGCGCCTGATCGGCTACCTGGAGCTTCAGCGGATCACACTGGTGATGCACGATTGGGGCGGCGGGATTGGGATGGGATACGCAACGCGCCATCCGGAGGCCGTGAACCGCTTCGTGGTCTTCAACACATCGGCCTTCTACAAGCCCGCGGTGCCCTGGGTTCTCAAGCTGGCGCGCAGCCCGGGTCTCGGGGCGGTGATGTTGCGCGGCTTTAATGCGTTTGCTCGCCTGGCCCTGAGGCTGGCTATGGCGAATCCCGAGCGGATAACACGGGCAATCCGGAGCGGTTATCTAGCCCCATATAGAAGCTGGCATGATCGGATCGCGATCTACCGCTTCGTGCAGGACATCCCGGTGAGCCCTGATCATCCAACGCGGGCAACCGTGGATGCCATCGACGCCGGTCTGTCGCGCTTCAGAGATCATCCCATGCTCATCATCTGGGGAGCCAAAGACTTCGTCTTCACCGTGAAGGACTTCCTGGCGGGATGGCGCGAGCGGTTTCCAGACGCGGAAGTCCGCGTGCTGGAGGATGCAGGGCATTACGTCGTCGAGGATGCACACGAGCAGATCCTGCCGCTGATGCTGGACTTCCTCGCGCGCACGGGGTAGCGTTGGGTGAGTATGTGCCGGGCCGTTCCAGACACATGAATCACGTGCCTGAGCGAATGTTTTTTGTAAGGATCACGGACTTGAGATATGACCACAGCATCGGAAATCTATAACGTCGCCACTTCCCTAGCCGTGATGGCGGAGCGGGCTCCCTATCAGCCGGGCGTCGTCTTCCCGGCGGGACGGGACAAGCGGGGACGTGCCAAGTCTGTGACCTTCACATTCCGGCAACTCAACGAGGAGTGCGACCGATACGCCCACGGGTTGAGCAACCTAGGGATCGGTCGAGGGGATCGGGTGCTCTTGCTGTTGCGACCTGGCGTCGAGTTGCTCGCGGCAGTCTTCGCCCTCGTCAAGATGGGGGCCGTCCCGGTGTTGATCGATCCCGGTATGGGCCGCCGGGCCTTCGTGCGGTGCGTCGCCGATACAGAGCCGACGGCGCTGATCGGCGTGCCGGTCGCGCACCTCCTCCGTCGGTTGGCACCTAGACCCTTCGCTAGCGTCCGCCACACGGTGGTCGCCGGACGGAAGGGGTCACTATCCAGCTTCTTGGCTGAGACGACACTGGAGGACGTTCGTGCTCGCGATCGAGGTCCGTTCGCTGCAGCGCCAACCACGACCGCCAGTGAGGCTGCGGTAGCCTTCACGTCGGGCAGCACCGGTGTTCCGAAGGGCGTCGTCTATCGACACGGGATGTTCGAGGCACAGATTGCGCTCCTCCGGGATGCAATCGGAATCCAACCGGGCGAGGTGGATCTCGCGCTCCTTTATATCTTCGCCCTCTTCAACCCAGCCTTGGGGGTCACGACGATCATTCCGGATATGGATCCCACGAAGTCCGCTGAGGTCAATCCGGCCTACGTTGTGGAAGCCGTGCAGACGCACGGGGTCACCAACGCATTCGGCTCGCCCACAATTTGGAAGCGAGTGGCGCCCTATTGTGTAGAGCGAAACATACGACTTCCTTCCCTAAAGCGTGTGTTGATGGCCGGGGCGCCGGTACCCCCAGACCTGATCGAGACGATGTTGACCTCCGTGCTGGGCGAGGGTGCAGAGATATTGACACCCTTCGGGGCAACGGAGGCTATGCCGCTCACGTCCATAAGCGGTGATGAGATTGTGGCAGAGACCACCGCTCTCACAGCAGCAGGCCGGGGGATGTGCGTCGGCAGACCTCTGCCAGGGGTCACGCTGCGCGTCATCAAGATCACCGAGAGCGCCATCCCTGAGTGGGACGAACGCCTGATCCTGCCGCAGAACGAGATCGGCGAGATCGTGGTGAAGGGCCCGATGGTGACCGACACCTACGTCGGCCGACCCGATGAGACAGCGCTCGCCAAAATCCGAGAGGGCAGCGCGATTTGGCATCGCATGGGCGATCTCGGCTACTTCGACGACGCTGGGAGGCTCTGGTTCTGCGGGCGGAAGTCGCACAGAGTCGTGACCGCCGATGGCACTCTCTACCCCGTGTTATGCGAGACCATCTACAATCAGCACCCTGACGTGAGGCGGACGGCGCTCGTTGGAGTCGGGGAGCGCGGCAGCCAACGCCCGATTCTCGTTGTCGAGCCCCAACCAGGGCGATTTCCCCTTAGCGTGCTGGCGCACCAGCGCTTCGCGATGGAGTTGTTGGCACTGGGGGCCGAGTGTGGTCACACGCGCGGCATCGACCGCGTCCTCTTCTACCCTGACGTGTTCCCCACCGACGTCCGCCATAACGCAAAGATCCAGCGTGAGAAGCTCGCCGTCTGGGCCACCGCGCAGGAGCGCCGCTACGGACGGGGGGCGCCCGCGCGAATCGAGAAGGAAGTCGAGGCTGCGGCCCGAGCACGCCCCCAAAAGCGTCTTGGCGATCTACTGCGAGCGCTGGGCCTTGCGGCAGGCCTTGCAGTCTCCGGTCTTCTACTCCTGAAACGGCTCCGCCGCTCCAAACAGGGCGCCACGGACAGCGAGTCGGAGAAACAGGCCGACTAGAAGAGTGACACCAAGGATGCGACGTTCTGCAGCGCACGCGCTCGTCACCGGGGGCGGCGGCTTTCTGGGGCGCTACATCGTCCATCAGCTCCTTGACCGTGGGGACCAGGTCACGGTCTTCGCGCGCGGGGCCTACCCAGAGCTCGAGGCAGCCGGCGCTCGACTCATCCGCGGCGACATCTGCGACCTTCCGGCAATCCGAGAAGCGTGTGCAGGGGTCGACATCGTCTACCACGTGGCAGCCAAGACGGGTTTGTGGGGTCGCTGGGACGACTTCTACGCCGCAAACGTCACCGGGACGGAGAACGTCATCGCGGCCTGTAGAGCAGCAGGTGTGCCCCACCTCATCTACACGAGCTCGCCCAGCGTCATCTTTGATGGCACAGACCAAGCGGGTGTCGACGAGTCCGTCCCTTATCCCGACCACTACGACAATCCTTACCCCGCAACCAAGGCGCTCGGCGAGCAGCGCGTGCTCGCCGCCAACGGCCCAGACCTGATGACCGTGTCTCTGCGCCCGCACCTCGTCTTTGGACCTGGCGACAACCATCTGCTTCCCGGTCTCGTGGCCCGCGCACGGACGGGATGGGTCCCCCAGGTCGGCGACGGCACCAACCGGGTCGACCTCACCTATGTCGAGGATGCAGCTTGGGCGCATCTGCTGGCGGCGGATGCCTTAGCACCGGGTGCGTCGGCGGCCGGCGCGCCGGGGAGCGGCGCCGTCTACTTCATCAGCCAAGGGGACCCCGTCGTCCTGTGGTCGTGGATTCGCGAGGTGCTGGCAGAGCTGGGGCTTCCCCCGATTCGACTGCACATTCCCTTCTGGGTTGCCAGGATGCTGGGGACAGGAGCTGCGTGGCTCTATCGCACCTTCCGGCTCAAGGGCGAGCCGGCGCTCACGCCTTTCCTAGCCAGTGAACTGGCGCACAGCCACTATTATGACATCTCCCGTGCCCAAAGAGAGCTGGGGTATGCGCCACGCTTCACAATGGACGCCGCCACCGCAAGGACGCTGGCCTGGCTCAGAACACAGTTGGACTGAGCACGACACCAGGAGAGCGCCCCGGGCGACGTGGTCACCCACCACGTGAGAGGGTCCAGGCTCCTGATACGCAATCACCCTGCATCTCCTGCCCGTGACCTTAACGCCTCACCACGCGCGGGTCAGGATCTCGGCGAGTTCTTGCTCGGTGAGGACGATAGGATTGCCCTTCATACTGCTGGAGCGCCTGGCCTTGTCCACGATCTCGGCGATGTCCTCAGCTCTCATGCCATAACCGGACAGCCCTGGGACGTCCAATGCGGCGCAGAGCGACGCCATCCAGCGCACCGCGTCCTCGGCCTCAGCATTGAGGTTCTGGGTCACGATCACGGCGATCTCGTCATAGCGATCCAGAGCCGGGTTGTCGGGCTCGCGGTAGCGCAGAGCGCGGATGTTGACTTCGGTGACATAGGGGAGCAAGCGACCACAGATCGCCCCATGGGGCGCATCATACATCCCACCCAAGACGCCAGCGAACCCGTGGACAGCGCCCAGCTTCGCATTGGCGAGCGCGAGCCCTCCGAAGAGGCTAGCCAGCGCCATGTCCTGGCGTGCCAAGGCATCATCTCCCCGCTCATAGGCGCGGGGCAGCGAGCGCGCAGCGCGCATCATGCCCTCGCGGCAGATGGTGTCCGTCAACGGCGTCGCTAGAGGGGTCACATAGGGCTCCACCAGCTGCGTCAGGGCGTCTAGCCCGGTGCTGGCCGTGATGTCCGGCGGCATGGAGTGGGTCAAGAGAGGATCGACTATGGCAACGCTGGGCAGAATCAGGGGGCTGCGTAGGCTGACCTTGACCCGATGCTCGGGTGAGCGGAGGACCGCGTTGCGGGTGACTTCAGCGCCGGTCCCTGCGGTGGTGGGAATCGCGATGTATGGAGCCGCAGGCTCCGTGATGGGCTGACCGCGACCAATCACCTCGAGGTAGTCCAGGGGTGTTCCGCCGTTCGTGAGAAGCGCGGCAATCGCCTTTCCGCCGTCGATCACGCTCCCCCCACCAATGCCGATCACGAGATCACAGGCTTCCGAGCGCGCCCGCTCGGTCCCCTCACGGACCAGGTCGGTGGTCGGCTCTTCGGGGATCGAGAAGAGGATCGGCGCGACATCGGCCTCTCTCAACGCCTCCAGAACCGGCTCGGCCCGCGTGGTGTCGCTGCCGGTCACAACCAGGGCACACTCTCCCCATTCGAGCGCCAGCGCTCCCACCTCATGAACCGTCCCGGCACCAAAGATAATCCGATCCGCCGTCGCAAACTCAAACCGCATCTTTGCATCCCTCCCTTTGCCAGCCTGGGGCGTGCGCCCGACGGCTGACAGTCGTCTCAAGGAGCCGAGCACCAGCCAACCGCGCCCGCCCTTTGTACGCGCCTATCCACATCGTACCGCAGACTACGTCCTGGGCAAAGATCTTGAAAGCAAGATGTCTCACGGGCCATCGATTCTCATCGAAGGCGATCACGGCGCGCGGCATAGGCTGCCCGGCCTCACGGGCTCTACGTGGAAACGACGCGCTCAGGACTGAAGATCTGGCCTCCGCCAGTAGGGTTCGGGGGCCTGCTTCCATTCCGGCATGCTCAGTCCGGTCGGATCGTAGACAATCTCGCCGGCCCTGAGGGTCATCGCGCAGATCAGCTTCTGTGACCCCGACATCTTGGCGCGACCACAATCGGTAAAGCCAAAGGTACCTTCTAGCCGCTCGAGCACGGTCACGTCGGCGCAGGCGCCGACGCTCAGTGTCCCTAGCTCTGGGTGACCAATCTCTCGCGCGGGGGTTACCGTGGAGCGCGCGATCACATCCTGCAGCAGCATGCCCATGCTCAAATACTTCGACATCGTGGTCAGCATGCTGAGGACAGGGCCGTTGATGTTGCCCATGTGGAGATCCGTGCTGATCGAGTCGGGCGGGAAGCCACCCTCAAGGGCAGGCACCGCGTTCCGGAACCAAAAGCTCCCCGCGCCGTGACCGAGGTCGAAGATGACGCCTCTCTCCCGCGCCTCAAAGAGATAATCGTAGACCCTGCCATCCTCGTCGACGATAGGGAACTGCTGGGCAAAGACGTGGGTGTGAATGTCCCCGGGCCGGAGCTTAGTCAGGAGCAGATCGGAATACGATCGCTCGGGCGGACGGGGCCAGAAGTCAACCATCACGGGTTTGCCACAAAGCTCACCGGCCTCGATCGCACGGCCCACAGAGGCCCAGGGTGGGTGCGCCGCATCCCAGGGATGTTGGGTCCAGTAGTGGGCCGTCTTGATGCCGACAATCAGGTCGGGATAGGCCTGGGCCAGCGCGGCCGCGACGTGAGGCTGCATCGCATCGAGCTCCTGCTCGGAGGCCGCGTCGACCATGCCGCCCAGGGCGATGTTCAGGAAGGCCAGAATGCGAACCTTGGCACGGTCGATGTAGTGTTCCTTAAAGTCCGCAAAGTCCTTCCACCCGACCGTCCCGGCATCCACGGTCGTAGTCACGCCGGAGGAGAGCAAGTGGGCATCGGCATTCACGCCCTCAACATACGCGGCCTCGGTCGCGACGAAGGGGTAAACGTGGGTATGGATGTCGAGGAGGCCGGGGGTCACGATGTGGCCCGAGACGTCTACGACCGTCATCGCTGCAGCAGCTGGGATGTCTTTGGACAGACGGGCGATCTGTTTTTCCCGGATACCCACATCGAAAGCCCCATCAATGCCGTTGGCCGGGTCGATCACGCGACCGCCCTTTAACAGCAGGTCAAACGCGGGTGCTTGGTCCTCTGGCTTTCTGCTCACACTGCGGCTCCCCTGTGAATCCGTGGTAGACTTGGATTGCACTCACCCTCGTGATAGAGAAAGCAGGCGACCTCACCCTCGCGACACGCCAGGCGGAGATCGCCGTCCGCGGCGATGACGCCGGAGCGCGGGAGTCTAAGGATCATAACGAGATCCGGCCTGTGACAGAGCGCAGCACGTCACCACCCAGCCTCATCCGGGAAGACATTCTCATACTTCACGCTGTAGCGATCCTCTGCCATCATGTCGGCGACAGTATCGCGCCACATCTGGTAGTGGGCGGTCTCCTTGTGCTTAGCGGGATCGTCCGGGGTGCGATAGACCTCGACCAGCACAAAGCGCTCAGGATCATCCCGCTGCTGAAGGACATCGAACCGAGCAATACCCGGCTCCTGCACGCTGTTCCGCGCGTTTTCGAGAGACGCTTCCTTGAAGGCCTCGACCGATTCAGGCTTCACATGTACATACACCAGCACGATAAACATGGGAGTGCCTCCTTTCACACGTATAGGCCACGTAGAGATGGCTTAGACAGCAGGTAGCTGACTATTGGCTATTGTACCCCGCGCACAGAGACTGCAAGAAATGGCCGAATGTTAGCCGGTCGAGGCTGACGGTTGTTCGCCATCGTGATCTCAGCACGCTATAATCGGTGAAACAGCGAGCTGAGCGGGCCATGGAGGCGAAGCGTGAACCCCTTACTACCGATCCGGTTCTCTATCCCCGATGTTGAAGCGCGACAATGGGAGGACGGACGGCTGTATCTCTACGGATCCTACGACATCAGCGGTGACACTACCTACTGCAGCCACGAATACCACGTCTTTTCGTCGCCGGATATGCAGCGGTGGACGGACCATGGGGTGAGTTTTCGGTC
This sequence comes from Anaerolineae bacterium, assembly GCA_049975205.1. Classification (GTDB taxonomy): domain Bacteria; phylum Chloroflexota; class Anaerolineae; order B4-G1; family SLSP01; genus PWVB01. The sequence continues at coordinate 10,516 of JBNGDL010000020.1, forward strand.
CTCGGAGGCGCACGCGAACCCGGAGGCCCAATTGTACGCGCCCGACTGCATGAAGATTGACGAGCACTACTACCTCTGCTATTGCTGCTCCGATGGAAGCGAGGGCATCGCCGTGAGCGACAGCCCCGGCGGCCCCTTCCGTAACGCCCATGGCGTAGAGGGCGCCGACGGCGACGGCATCGACCCGGCGATCCTACTCGACGACGACGGCGTCGTCTACTACTTCTGGGGGCAGTTCGAGCTGCGGGGTGCCAGGCTGCGGGATGACTTGACCGGGATTGATGCGAGCACGCTCGTGCAATCGATCCTCACGGAGGCAGGCCACGGCTTCCACGAGGGGGCCTCCATCCGCAAGCGCAATGGGCTCTATTATCTGGTCTATACCGACATCAGCCGGGGACGCGCCACCTCTATGGCCTATGCCACCAGCAGGTCCCCGTTAGGTCCGTACGAAAAGGGCGGCATCATCATCGACAACACCGGGTGCGACCCCGAAACGTGGAACAACCACGGCTCCATTGCAGAGTTCAACGGGCAGTGGTACGTCTTTTACCATCGTTCCTCGCAAGGAAGCAAGTTCAGCCGGCGAGTCTGTGTCGAGCCCATCACCTTTAAGGCAGATGGCAGCCTCGACGAAGTGGAGATGACCACACAGGGGGTCTCGAGGCCGCTGGATGCGACAGAGCCCGTGGACGCCTTCCGAGCCTGCTTGCTCTCCGGTCGGGTACGGACGGCTTCTCTGCCTCCTGACGAAACAACGGAGTTGTGGCGCGAGCACCTTACATCGACCCACAACGGCGATTGGGCAGCCTACAAGTACATAAACTTCAGGGAGGGCGTCACGTCCTTCCACGCGCGGGTCAGCAGCCTCACGTATGGCGGCGTATTGGAGGTCCATATCGACAGGCCGTCCGGCCCGCTCGTCAGCGCGTGCGAGGTTCCATGCACCGGGGGATGGCAGAGATGGTCGACCCTCAATGCTAGGGTTCAGAAGCCTGTCCAGGGCGTGCACACTCTCTACCTGATCTTCAAGGGCGGCAGCCACCGGTTGTTCGACCTCGAAAGCTTCTGGTTCACCAGGTGACAAGAGCGCAGTCAAGTCCGCATGTCGCGTCCGCTTCCATCGCCAACGTGGTATACTATTGGAGCCAAATGGAGACACTTACAGCCGCTAAGGAGGCATGTTGGAGATGACGGGTGAGTAGCCAAGCCCACCCATCTCGTAAATGGTATCGCTTGGATAATGCCGCAAACATCTATCCGGCGATCAAGAACCGGAAGCGCCCGGGGCTCTTCCGCGTGTCGGCGACCCTTACCAAGCCCGTGCAGCCCAAACTCCTGCAACAAGCGCTCAACTCGACCCTGAAACGCATCCCGAGCTTCTCCGTGCGAATGCGTGCGGGACTTTTCTGGCACTACTTCAGCCACTCCGACGACGCCGTTCATATCCAGGAGGATGTGGTCAATCCCTGTATGGGGCTGTCCTCGAAGAAGGATAATGGGTTCCAGATCCGCGTGCGCTATCACGACCGGCGCGTTGCGCTGGAGATCTTCCACTCGGTCACGGATGGCTCTGGGGCGATGATCTTCCTGAAGACCCTACTCGCCCAGTATCTGAGCCTACAGGGAACCGAGATACCGGCCACGCATGGAGTGCTCGATTGCAAGGCTCCGCCCCGACCCGGCGAAGCAGCGGATGACTTCGCTGATTTCGCAGGCCACAGCACGCCCAGGCCGCGCCGTGAGCCACGCGCCTATCACGTCTCCGGCACCAGGCTTCCGCATGGTGACATCGAGATCATCACGGGCACGCTGCCGATCGACGCCGTGAAGCAGGAGAGCGAGCAATACGGTGTCTCGATCACCGAATATCTGACAGGAACTTACCTCCAAATCCTATACGATATCCAGAAGTCAGAACACCCGCGTCGCCCGCTGCCCGTCAGGGTGCAGGTCCCTGTAGACCTACGTCGCTTCCATCCTAGCGAGACCTTGCGCAATTTCGCCTCTTACGTCTGTCCGGGCATCGATCCAACCCATGGTGACTATACGTTCGAAGAAATCCTGTCGTCGGTGCATCACTTTATGCGGTATGAGGTCACGGCCAAACAACTGAAGTCGCGTGTAGCCACCAACATCCGGACGGAGCGGAATCCCATCGTCCGAGCGGTCCCCCTCTTCATCAAGAACCGCGCGATCAGTTGGGTCTACGAGCGCACCGGCCCCGCGATCTACAGCACTGCGCTGTCGAACCTGGGCCTGATCCGGGTTCCCCCTGAGATGGCAGAGCAGATAGAAATGTTTGACTTCTACTTGGGATCGTCGCGGGTCACCAACGTCGATTGCGCAATGTTGGGCTACGATGGCAAGCTGCGGATCAGCTTCTCGCGCCTGATCAAGGAGCCCTTTGTGGAGCGCGCTTTCTTTACCCGCCTGGTCCAGAGGGGCATTCCGGTGAAGGTCGAGAGATACAAAGGCTAGAGCCTATGCCCTATTGTGTGAACTGTGGCGTGGAGCTCAAGAGCGATGCAAAGGAGTGTCCCCTCTGTCACGTCCGCGTTGTGCTCCCAGCGGAGCTTCGAGAACCTACCGTCGACAGCGCGCCCCCTCAGCAGAGAGACGTCGTGACGGGTGACTTCAACAAGTATCTCTGGATTCAGGTCATTTCAGCGCTTATGGCTATACCGGCCCTGCTCTCTCTCGTCGTCAATGCTGTCTTCGGCGATGGGTTGACCTGGTCGCTCTACGTGGTCGCCAGTCTGGCCACCGTCTGGGTATGGTGCATCAGCCCGTTCCTCTATCGCCGGAACATCGTGCCGTTGTGGATCGTCATTGACGCAGCCGCGCTCCTCGGCCTGCTGTACGTGGTCAACGCGTTGCCACCCGCCTCTAACTGGTTCCTGCCGCTGGCGCTCCCGATCATCACGTGTCTGACCCTGCTGGTGTTGGTGATTGTGGAGCTGATCCGACGTGGAGTGCTGCGGGAGCTGCACATCGTCGCGGCGGCGCTGGTCGCCATCGCCGTCTTGTGTATCGTTATCGAGGGCGCTGTCGACCTCTACCTGACCGGGGCGCTGAGGTTGCAGTGGTCGCTCCTTGTTTTGGTTTCCAGCCTCCCCTTGGCGCTGGTCGCGACGATGCTTCAGCGACATCGACCCGTCGTTGAGGGGATGAAGATGTGGCTTCGAATGTAGCTTTGTAAGGAGGGTTGAGGATGAAGCAGTTCGGTCTCACCACAGCGATGGGCAAGCGCCTGATCGGTAAGGGGATGGCACAACACCCGAGAATTCAGGCAGTCCTGGAGAAGGGCACGCTTGTCATCATCGCCGGCACCACAAACGGCTATGTCGCCGAGGAGATTCTGACGGTGTTGGGTCAGGTGGAGGGCTTCACCCGGATGGGATTCCGACGGGGCATAACGGTAGCGCCAGGCAATCCGGCACCAGATGTCGACTTCCCCGGTGACGTTGTCATCGTGGACGGTGAGTGGCGAAGAGGCAAGACGATCTACGACGTCGTCGATAATCTCAGAGCCGACGATGTTGTGCTTAAGGGCGCGAATGCGTTCGACCTCTACGGCCAAGCGGCGGTGCAGATTGGCCACCCCCAAGGCGGCACGATCCACGCAGCGCTGTCAGCCGTCTATGGTCGCCGGGTCGAGCTCATCGTGCCCGTTGGCATGGAGAAGCGAGTCCTTCAGGACGTCATGACGCTCGCACAGCTCGTCAATGCCCCCGGTGGGTCCGGCCCTCGGCTCTACCCAATTCCTGGCGACATCTTTACCGAGCTAGACGCCATTGCGCTGCTCACGGGGGTGGAGGCGTGGCTCGTCGCGGCCGGCGGGATCTATGGCGCGGAGGGCTCGTCGTGGGTTGCCGTCAGCGGCTCTGATGCGGAGGAGACCGCCGCGGGCGACTTGATCAGGTCCGTGCGCGACGAGCCGCCGTGCCGGGCGTAGACGGCCGGCCCAACATCCCTAGTATGCGCGTTATCTTCATGACATTTTATGGAACCTGAATCACTCCCCAGACGTTCCTCTACTACCCCAGGGATAGGAAACCGACTCCGGTGTATCTGTGGCTTTGCCGTGCTCGGCGTGATGGTAAGTGCCCTGTATGGGTTCTCAACACAGCAGGCGTGGCTCTTGCGCCGCGGCGTTGGGGCTGTCGTGGGCCTCGTCTTGGCAGCGGTCGTGGTCGCCCTTGCGCAAGAGACCCGCGCGCTATCAGATGCACAGCCGCGTTCACTTATCTCAAAGGTAGCGCTGCTGGACTTTGCGGGTGTGGTTGGCGGTGCGCTGGCGACCTATCTACTGAGCAATGACTTAGGATTGGGGGCTGTGACTGCCTCGGGGTTTGTCGGCTTGCTCGGTGCGCTGGTCTTCCCCCAACAGGCAGTGCCGATCTACTGCGGCTCTTTCGTCGGCATGTCCTCGCCCGGGCTGTTGGTCAGCTGCCTCGAGCTGCTCGTGGCAGGCGCAGCCGCCGGCATCGTGTACAACCTAGCGGTGGGCGCGCTGGACGGCTTTGGAGGCAAGCTGGGCACCATCGCCATGGCGGGTGCCGTCATCACGGGGCTGAGCTTGGGGCGCGAGTTTTCCGTCGCTGAGGTGCCCTCCCCGGGTCTGGCGTGGCGGATCTTGCTTTACGCGACGGCTGCAGCGGTGCTCACGTATTTCCTGAGCGTCAAACTGAAGCACGGGCCTGTCATTGGATCAAGCGTTGTGGGCCTCGCAGGGGGACTGCTCCTTCCCGCACTGGAGCCGGAGGCAGGACCGCTCCTAGCAGTTGTCGTGATCTGCGGCTCCTTCACCGGGATGTCAGGCGTTTCCCGCATCCCGAATCTCTGGTGGATGGCGCTTGCCGGCGTGATCACGGGCCTCATCTTCGTCTACAGCCTGCCCGTGTTCGGCGGCGCTGGGGGGAAACTAGGCACCATCGCCCTAGGGGCCTCGATGGTGACATGGTCCGTCAGGACCCTGCTTGATCACAACCCTGCTTAAGTACCCTGTTCTACAGACTCAGGTCACGGGGTGAGCCCACAGCTCCCCAAGCTTACTCGGAGAGGAGCGCCGGATCCTTCTCCGTCGAGGCCCACGAGAACTCGGCGGCATCCCGAGGTTGTCGCATCGGCAGCAAGACGTAGAAGGTGCTACCCGGACAGGCAACAGGGTCGTAGCCGGGGCTCTCCACCCACACGCGACCACGGTGGGCCTCCACGATCCCCTTCACGATAGCGAGGCCCAGGCCTGGCCCACCTCCCTGGAATTTCACCGTGCCCGATGAGTGCAGGTTGACCTTGCCAGCCTGGTAGAACTTATCGAAGATGCGGTCGTGGTGTGCGTCGTCAATGCCGATGCCGTTATCTGTCACGGCGATCTCGATGCTGGGTTCAGTCCTTTCACCGGGTCCGGACGGCACAGCCGACGCAGAGACCCAGATATCCCCACCATCGGGGGTGAACTTGATCGCGTTCACAATCAAGTGCGAGAAGACCTTTGCCAAGGCCATGCGGTCCCCATCGATGTCGGGACAGGTCGCCAGGTGTTCCAGATGGATCTTCAGACTGCGCTCTTGCACCACCTCGGCGAACCCATCGATCACATCCTGCAGCAACGACTCGATGTTCAGTCGCACGAACCGAAGCTCCATACTCCGGCTCTCGATCTCGGCGAGATCCATCATCCGCTCAATCACCGACTGAAGTCTATCGGCCCCTAGCGCCAAGCCATCGACCATCGTCGCCAGCATCGGATCCTCTCGGATGGCAGCCTCATCCAGCATCATCTGGCTATATCCCGTGATCAGTGTCAACGGCGTGCGGAGTTCATGCGAAGCCAACGTGATAAAGTCGGACTTGGCCCGGTCCAGCCGAGAGAGGCGTCGATAGGCCTCAGAAAGCTGCATATAGAGGCGCGCATTGTGCAGTGCCGCCCCCGCCTGACCGGCGAAGGCATTGCCCAGCACGATCTCATCTGACGTATACGGTGCCGGCGCCTCGCGGGCCAACGAGAGCATACCGATGACCTGATCCTCGGCGTAGGTGAGAGGTAATCCCACCCAGGAGTTGGCCGGTGGCAGGTTGTCGACATATTCCCAATCGGCTAACTCCCTGATATCCGGAACGGCCAAGGGCTCCTTGGTTCGGCGGATCCGGTCGTAGACGTCTCCAGGCTTGATAGGGATTCGGATGTTCGGGGAGTTGATGTCCGGCGGGAAACCCCGAGCCGCAACAATTTCCAGAGCGCCATCGCGCTCCAAGAGGACGGCACTTCGGTCAGAGGGAACGATGCGGATAAGGCCGTCCAAGATCATGTCGAGGACCTGAGATGTATCCAGCGTCTGGGAGAGCGCGCGTCCCACGGCATAGAGCGTCTCCGTCAGCGACCGGCGGGTCTGCTCGAGCTCGTAGCGCGAGGCATTGCGAATGGCGATAGCCACCTGGTCAGCCAGGGAGTGGCAGACGCGCAGGTCATCGTCGCTGAAGGCGTCGCGTTGGGCAGACTGGATATCCAGAACGCCCAGCAACGTGTCGCCCGTTTCCAGAGGAATAACCATCTCTGACTGCGTATCGCCCAGGAAATCCACGAGGATGTAGCGGGAGTCTTTAGACACATCGTTGACGCAGACGGGCTCGCGATACCTAGAGGCCCATCCCACCAGGCCAGTCGCTCCAAGCTTCAGACGGTAAGCGTCGGCCACCAGCTGCCGCCCCACGTCCCCAGTACCAGCACGGGCCACCAGATACTCTCCGGCCTCGTCGGCAAGGAAGATGCCGGCGTAATCGTAGCCAAAGCGGGTATGCAACGTCTCGACTACGTGCTCGAGCAGGGCATCCAGGTCGAGCAGCGAGTTGATACTATGCCCAACGGTGATTAACGCCTCGAGGTGAGCGGCACGCTCTCGAAGCCGTCCTGCCTGAGATTCTGCCTGCTCCCGCAGGCTCTCCAAGAGCCGATAGCTGCGGAGGCGGGCAGCGTGCAAGATGAAGCCCAACGCTGCCGCCGAAACCAGTCCAAAGCCAAAGTGCCGCCACGGCGGACTGTTGATCGACATGTAGGCAACAGCGCCCCACCCCAAGAGCGTAGCGACCATTAGGCCCACGAGGATCGGCGTGGATAGGAACAGGAATCCAGCACCGACGAGCAACAGGATCAAGTTCGTTGTCTGCAAGGGGTCGTCCGTAAGCCCCAAGTGCAGGAGGCTATTGACGAGGACGATAGCGGCAATCGCGGTCGCGAAGATATGAGGATTGACCCGTCGTATGGCTGGATTGCGGAGGGCAAGGTGAAGCGCAAGCAACAGAAGACCAGAGACAAGCGCCGTTGGCACCATCACCCGCGCCACGGCTGGCGGTAGAGTCGTATGACCCACGGCAAAGACCACATAGAGGAGACCGAGCACAAGACTTGCCGGGCCTAGCCCCTCCAGCGTCATTCGGCGCGTGACCTGCCGTGTTGTCTGGCCCAGCTCGGATCCAGCCGTCGGCCCTAGGGATGGTACGAGCCGACGAAAGAGGCCATGTTCCACGCGGTGTTCGACAGATTGTCCGTCTGCGTCCATTACCATCCTTTGTACTCCAAAGAGGCAAGCGGGCTCATTATACACGACGATGAACGCTGCACCAGTCTGCCTCAATAAAGCGGGACGCGTGTCCCCAAAAAGCGCAAGCGCGTGAAGGCTTCCCCCTCAGGGCCTCCACGCGCTTGCTCCCATTGTATGAGGCTTTATCGAGACCTGACGATCATCAAGACGGTACTCGTAGGCTAAACGCACCTCTCCTCAGATCCATCTGCCTGCTTTGACTTGCCCGTCTTGTTCGCCACCGCGAAAATCGCGCGTTCCTAAAGGTTCGAGAGCCGGAGCATCATCCTGGTTGGGCTCTTTGGATCGCGCTATAGGTGAAAAGCGGGGGTCTCATCAGCAGGCCCCCATCGCTCCAAGAAGCCGAGAACCCGCTCAGCGATCGCATCCCGCACCTCGCAAAACCGGGCCAGCCTCTCAACCTCCGTCCCCTCCGCGTCAGCGGGATCGGGAAATCCAATATGCACCTGTTTGCCCTTACCGAGCCAAGCGGGGCAGTTTTGGGCCGCGTTGTCACAAACCGTGATGACGAGATCGAAGGCTTTGTCTCGATACGTCTCCACCGACTTGGACCGTTGTTCGGAGATATCTATGCCTAGCTCCGACATAGCCCTGATGGCTAGAGGATGCACATAGCCTGAGGGCTCAGTCCCAGCGGAATGGGCCTGCCACCGATCTCCTAGAGCCTGGTTGATCAGTCCCTCTGCCATCTGACTGCGCGCAGAGTTCCCGGTGCACAAAACCAAAACCTGTAGCTTATCCACGGCTACCTCCATCTTGACCTGAATGAGCGCGAGCCAGGCCGACTCATCCTCAGTTTCACTTCCCGCCTCCATTATGCCAGAGAATCGCGCGAGCGGATTAACACAGCTTTACCGATATGTTAACAAGGGGTTAACTCGTTCCAGCCCGAGCACACAACGAAGCATGAGCCCATGGCCATGCCGACACCCCGTCCTTGGCGCAGAACCTCGCTTAACTGCCTGTTAAACGAATCTTAACGTGCCACTAAAGCCTCGTTAAACAGCGGGGTGTAGCATACAAGCGCCTCAAATGCGGCACCTGGTGGGCCTTTGGGGCGACAAACCTAGTTATGCTGGAGGAGGAATAGCGTGAAACGTAACAGATTCGGTACCCTTGGAATCGTGGTAGCTGTGGTCTTACTGATATCGGCATGCGGAGGTAGCTCAGTAGAAACACCGGTCGCGCCGACGACGGCGCCATCTTCGGCGACCGAAGAGCCAACGGCAGCACCAACCGCTGTGCCTGCAGCGGAAGTCGAGACCGCGACAGGTTCTCAGCTTCTCCCTGAGATCAATCCGCTCGAGGTGAATGGAGACATCGTGATGGCAGGCAGCTCAACGGTCTTCCCGCTGGCGGAACGAATGGCTGAGCGCTTCAAGGACGAGGGCTACAGCGGCAACATCACCATCGACAGCATCGGCAGTGGCGCCGGCTTTGAACGCTTCTGCGTCGAGGGAGAGACTGACATCGCCAACGCCAGCCGCCCAATCAAGGACGCGGAGCGCGCATCTTGCGAGGAGATCGGGCGCACCGCTCTCGAGTTTCGCGTCGGCACCGACGCCCTTGCCGTGGTCGTCAGCACCGAGAATGACTTCGCCACCGATGTGACCATGGCGGAGTTAGCTCTCATCTTCTCTGACGCCACCGTCACCTGGTCCGACGTCCGTCCCGAGTGGCCGGCTCAAGAGATCCTGCGCTTCATCCCCGGGACCGACAGCGGCACGTTTGACTACTTTGTCGAGGAGGTCTTCGACGAGGACGAGACGCCTCATCTTAGCGCAGCCAACACCCAGCTGAGTGAGGACGACAACGTCCTGGTCCAGGGCGTGCTAGGCAGCCCCTACGCCATCGGCTACTTCGGCTATGCCTACTACGCCGAAAACGCCAATCGACTCAACATCCTCTCCATCGACGGCATTGAACCCGTCGCCGAGAACGTCGACAATAACACCTACCCTCTCGCCCGCCCGCTCTTTATCTACTCGGATGCCACCGTCATGTCACAGAAGCCCCAGGTCGCGGCCTTCATCAACTTCTTCCTCACCTTCGTTAATGAGGAGATCGTCGACGTGGGGTACTTCCCCGCCAGCGAGCAGGCCCTTATCGCAGCAAAGCAGGCTTGGCTCTCAGCGATGGGACAGAGCAGCGAGTAGGGGTCGGGATTTTTATCTCGCCAGGGAGCAGTCGAAGCAGGGTGATTTCTTCCCCGCACGCACGAGGTCCGTGCGTGCGGGACGGCCTATGTTTTTGCCGCGTTCAGCCAGTGTGAGGTTAGCACTTGTCAGATCATCTAGTCGCACGGAGAGTCGCATAAGATGGCTATGGCCGAGAAGGAAAATCAACTTCGCACGATGGGGGTTACCAAGTCAGACGCGGGTCTGCAAGCACTGCGGAAAAGACCGCGGATCAAGGAGAGCTTGATCGAGGCGTTCCTGTTCTTCTGCGGAGCTCTCTCGATCCTCACGACGATTGGGATCGTCTACGAGTTGAGCAAGGAGTCCTTGCTCTTCTTCACGCGGCGTCAATGGGAGATCACGAACAAGCCCGTCGCTGAGGATATCGAAGCCAACTGGACCGCTTTCGAGGTGGGGAGCGCCGGATCAGCTCTGGAGGTCGGGAAGCTGATCCGGCTCGATCACGAGGTGATGCGCATAGAGACGATAGAGGGCAATCGGATCACCGTGGAGCGAGGCGTGGACGGCACCAAACCTGCAACGCACAAAGCGGGCCTGGAGATAGCCGTGGCCGAGCAGGTCACGCTCCGGGAGTTCTTCGGCAAGACGGAGTGGAGCCCGCAAATCGGGAAGTTCGGCATCTGGGCGCTGGTCAACGCTACGCTGATGACGTCCCTCACAGCACTAGCTGTGGCACTGCCACTAGGTCTGGGAGCCGCAATCTACCTCAGCGAATATGCGACAGAACAGGCACGGGGCACGCTCAAGCCCGTCCTGGAGATCCTTTCTGGCATTCCGACGGTCGTGTATGGCTATTTTGCCCTGACCTTTATGACCCCACTCCTGCGGACCATCCTGGGTCGCGACGTGGTCGAGATCTATAACACGGCCTCGGCTGGCCTTGTGATGGGCATCCTGATTCTGCCTCTCGTAAGCTCGATGAGTGAGGATGCACTCAGCGCGGTCCCCAACTCGCTTCGAGAAGCAGCGTACGCGCTCGGAGCCACAAGACTCGAGACAGCGGTCAAGGTCGTGGTACCTGCTGCGTTTTCCGGCATCGCAGCCGCGTTCATCGTGGCTGCGTCCCGGGCAGTCGGCGAGACCATGATCGTTGCAGTGGCAGCAGGGGCCGGGCCGAACTTCACACTGAACCCCTTCAAGGCCGCCGAGACGATGACGGGGCACATCGTACGCATCAGCGGGGGGGACTTGAGCTACAACTCTCTGGATTACAACAGCATCTTCGCCATCGGCCTGATGCTCTTCTTTATGACGCTGATCTTGAACATCGTGAGTCAGAAGATTGTGAAGCGGTTCCGCGAGGCGTATGAATGAACGAGCGAAAGAATACGCCAATCGCCAGCGAAGACTTCAGACCAGGGCTGCGGCGGCGACATCGGCTGGGCGGGATCTGGCGCCGAGGGTTCAAGGCCGCCATCGCCATAGGCATTGTCGCTCTGGCTGTTCTCCTGGTCACGATCGTCAATGACGCCTTTGGCTACGTCGCGGTGGTCAACCGCGTGGATCCCGGCAGCCTCAGCCCGGACGAGGCGCCGCTTGAGGAGCTGCCCAAAGCAACGTTAATCGAGATCCTCCAGTCCAACGTCTCCGAGGGGCTCTTCCGTCGATTCGAGAACGATCTAGCCTTTGAGGCGCGCACAGCGGAAGACGTCACCAACCTCATCTACGAGTACGTCGTGAAACCAGAGGTCGCCGAACAGTGGACCCTGATTGAGTCCGTCTTCCAGGGTGAGCGAATCCGGTCGACCTTTGAAGCAACGCATCCAGGCGCCGACCTGCGCTTCGAGAGCTGGTTGGATGTCGCCTTCGTCACCCAGCCCCAGTCCGCAGACGCGATGAAAGCAGGGGTCAGGACCGCTATCCTTGGATCGCTATGGACGATCTCCATCGCCTTTCTCTTTGCCTTCCCCGTGGGCGTTGGCGCTGCCATCTACCTCGAGGAGTATGCGAGTGAGAACACGATCAACCGCATCATCCAGACCAACATCAACAACCTGGCCGGTGTGCCGTCGATCATCTATGGCATGTTGGGGCTTGCGATTTTCGTCCGCGCGCTGGAGCGACTGACCAGCGGCGCGTTCTTCGGCCACGGCGATGCCACCACCGCCAACGGGCGGACGATCATCTCAGCTGGGATGACATTGGGGCTCCTGATCCTGCCGTTAATCATCATCAACTCCCAGGAAGCGATTAAGGCTGTATCGAACTCGCTAAGGGAGGCAGCGCTGAGTCTGGGCGCGACGCGATGGCAGACTGTGTGGTCTCACGTCCTCCCGAACGCGTTCCCAGGCATCATGACAGGCACAATCCTGGCCGTCTCCCGCGCCATCGGCGAGACAGCCCCCCTCATTGTCGTCGGCGCATCAACCTACATCACGGTAGATCCCCAGGGCCCGTTCTCCAAGTTCACGACCCTGCCTATCCAGATCTATCAGTGGACGACGCGCCCGCAAGACGTCTTCCGGAATATCGCGGCGGCGGCCATCATCGTCCTCCTGATCCTCCTGTTGAGTCTAAATGCGGTGGCCGTCTTGTTGCGGAATCGTTTCAGCAGTCGGGTTTAGAGAGTCATACATGGAAAACCGAACCTCGAACACAAACGGAAAACATGCGATTGAAGTAGAGACCCTGTGTGTCTACTATGGCGACTACCTGGCCTTGAAGGATGTCAGCCTGGATATTGAGCGGCACAGAGTGACCGCCATCATCGGACCCTCGGGCTGCGGCAAGAGCACGATGCTCCGTGCCTTCAACCGGATGAACGAACTCTTCCGCGGTGCCCAAACCAAGGGCAGGGTTTACTTCAACGGAACAGACATCTATCAGCCAGAGGTGGATCCGGTTGAGGTACGCCGGCGAATCGGTATGGTCTTTCAGAAGCCAAACCCGTTTCCCAAAAGCATCTATGAGAACGTCGCGTGGGGCGCGCGCATCAACGGATACAGAGGTAATCTAGACGAACTGGTCTACAGGTCTCTGAACCAGGCGGCACTGTGGGAGGAAGTCAAGGACAAGCTGGATCAGAGCGGGCTCTCACTCTCGGGTGGGCAGCAGCAGAGGTTGTGCATTGCCCGCACCATCGCGACAAAGCCCGATATCATCCTCATGGATGAGCCTGCCTCCGCCCTGGATCCCATCGCTACACTACGCATCGAGGAGCTCATGCGCCGACTAGCTAGAGACTACACCATTATCGTGGTCACCCACAACATGCAGCAGGCGGGGCGCGTTTCCGACTACACGGCCTTCTTCTCTCTCGATGAGAAGGACCGCGCCGGCGTGCTCATCGAGTACGGGCCTACCACGAAGATGTTCTCGAATCCCGAGAACCAGATCACCGAGGACTATATCACGGGCCGATTTGGCTGAGAACAGACTCCCCAAAAGGCCTTCGGACAGGCTCAGAGTTCTGACGTCGCCCGCCCCGCCTCGGCTACCGGTAAGGTAAAGAAAAAGGTACTGCCGACCCCTTCCCGACTCTCAACCCAGATGCTGCCCCCGTGCCCCTGCACGATATGTTTGGCGATGGCCAGGCCCAAGCCGGTTCCCTCCTGTGCTCGAGCTCGATCCGTCTTGTAGAATCGCTCGAAGATCCGAGGAAGGTCCCCCTCCGGGATGCCCACGCCGGTGTCGGTGACGCCGATGATCACTGCTTGGGCTTCCCTCTGCTCCGACGCTTCGGACACAGAGGTCTCTAGTCCCTCGGGTGGTGACCCCAGCGTATCCTTAGAACCTTGGAGCCTGGCGAAGACCGTGATCGCCCCGCCAACCGGCGTGAACTTGATGGCATTGTGCACGAGGTTGGTAACCACCTGATGGATCCGCTTTGCATCGGCCCTCACTCTGGGCAAGTCGTCGGGAACAACGAGCGTCACCGCGACCTTCCGCCGCTCCGCCTGAGGTCGCAAGCGCTCCACCGGCTTGCGGAGGAGCTTGCGCACTCGCGTCGCTTTCATACTTAGCGGGACGCGACCAGACTCGATGCGTGACAGCTCCAGCAGCTCCTCCACCATCTGGGTCAGAGAGGCTAGCTCGGTCTCCATGTGGCTCAGGAAACGCCGTGCCGCCGGAGGATCCTCGATGGCGCCATCTCGAAGGGTCTCAACAACAAGGGAGAGCGAGGCCAGAGGTGTGCGCAACTCGTGAGAGATGTTGCTGATGAAGTCACGTCGAACAGTCTCCAGCCGTCGGATATGGGTCAGATCCTGGAGCATCACGAGGAAGCGGGGTGGCGCAGACCCTTCCAATGGCGTGATCACGGCATTGAGAAACGTGCCGAAGAGAGGGGTCTCAACGATCTCGTTCGCCTCCTCGCCGGTCTCGTAGCAACGATTCCAGAGCTCGACAAGTTGATGGCTGTAGGCCACCTGAGCAAATCGCCGTCCGATGGCTCGTGCATCATCGTACCTGAGGATCCGTGCCGCCGCTGCGTTGATCATCACAATAACGCCAGCCTCGTCGGTGATAATGACACCATCGGCCATGTGCTCGAGGACAGCGGATAGGCGAGCGCGCTCCAGGCCCAATGTGGCGACCTTTTCCTGCAGCTGATCCGCCATATGGTTGAAGGAGCGGGTAAGCTGCCCCACCTCGTCACGGCTGGTCGGGAGGAGTCGGGCACTCAAATCCCCAGCGGCGGCGCGCTCGACTGCCTCTGTCAATCGTCGGACGGGGCTGATCGTACGGTAGGCAACAAGGGTCGCCATCGCGATCGCAACGAAGGCTGCCACACCTCCGGAGATCAGGAGAGTCCTGGTCTGGCGGTTCACGGTGACGTTGACCTCGTCTACAGGCAGGGCGACCCTGACGTAGCCCACCACGTTCTCGCGGTCTTTGATAGCGACGGCGACGTACATCACCCGCATTCGCAGTGTCTGACTGAACCTTGTTGCCGAGCCGGTGCCTGTGACCAGGGCCCGCTGGATTTCAGGCCGCAGCAGGTGATTCTCCATGTCTCGGTAGTCGGCGTGCGACTCTCCGAGGACTGTGCCGTCCGCACCTACCAGCGTGACACGTTGATCAAGCAGCGCCGCCCACTCGCGGACCTGACGATTCAGCGTCTCAACGTCCGGGGGCTCAGAGGTGGTCATCGATGCCTGGAGTGCATTGGCCATGATCCAGGCCTCGTCTTGCAGGTGAGCGGCAAGGTCCTCCATCCTGACATCGCGGGTCTCACTCGAGAGGTAGAGCGTGAGTCCCAGCGTGGCCAATAAGATGATGACCGTATAGGGGATTGTGATCCGCCACCAGATCGATGGGAACATGGTTAGGCTTCGAACCGGTAGCCGGCGCCTCTCACCGTGATAATCCGAACCGGATTAGCCGGGTCGTCCTCGATCTTCTCGCGAAGCCAACGAACGTGCACATCCACCGTCCGGCTGCCGCCCGTGTAATCCCAGCCCCAGACATCCTCAAGGACCTGATCCCGAGAGAGCACGCGCCCCTCGTTTTCGGCCAGGTAAGCAAGAAGCTCATACTCCTTTGGCTTTAGCGGAATAGCCTTCCCACGGAGGGTAACCTCACGGCGATCCAGATCCACAACCAGGTCGCCGAATCGAAGCCGCTCGCCGGGCGACACTTCTTTCTCACCGGCGAACTCTTCTCGTAGCAGGCGAACACGTCGGAGTTGGGCCTTCACGCGGGCCAGCAGTTCCCGCATGCTGAAAGGCTTGGTCAGGTAGTCATCGGCGCCAACCTCCAGACCGACGATTTTATCTACCTCGTCGTCGCGAGCGGTCAGCATGATAATGGGGGCGAAGTGCTCCTGACGCAGGATCCGGCAGACCTCGAAACCGTCCAGACCGGGCAGCATGATGTCGAGCAGGATCAGATCGGGATTTTCCCGTTGCGCAACCTCCACGGCAACCTGTCCGTCGGCAGCCACCGAGACCTCATAGCCCTGTCTGGTGAGATTGTAGGCCAGTGTCTCACGCAACACCAACTCGTCCTCAACGACAAGGATTTTTGCGGTCATGCGTCCTCCAGACTGTTATCACGCTCGCAGCGCAGATTCTACCAGAAAACGGAGGCATGATCTGTACCGGTTTCGGCGTCAGGACGAAAGCGGAACCGGACCGTGGGCGACCAAACCTAGAAGTCCTCTATCAGGCCTCCTCGCCGGGCGCCTGTGCCTTGTAGTGCACGCGTGGCTGCGCGCGCAGCCGCTCCGCCGCCTGCTCGGCCGTGAGATCCCGCTGTGGTTCTGCCAGCATCTCATAACCGACCATGAACTTCTTGACCGTCGCCGATCGGAGCAGAGGCGGATAGTAGTGCGCGTGCAGCTGCCAGTGGGCATCATCCCCTTCCCCTCCTGTCGGAGCGCCGTGCCACCCCATCGAATAGGGAAAGGAGGTCTCGAAGAGATTGTCGTACCGGATCAGGAGCGCCTGCAGGATCTCGGCCAACGTCTCACGCTCTCGGTTGATCAACTCCGGGAGGCGCAGGACGTGCCGCCGCGGCAACACGAGAGTCTCAAAGGGCCAGAGTGCCCAATAGGGT
>JBNGDL010000020.1:26915-42304 GCA_049975205.1 Anaerolineae bacterium
CTCCTCAATCTGATCGGACCAGACATCGATCACGCGTCGAATTTCTGGGATGGACATCTCTGCCAACGTCAGATCGTGGCGGGGGGAGAAACAGATCACCCGACACGTGCCGCGCTCGGTCTCCGCCTTCAGAAGAGGATGGGGGTTCACTGTGACCCTTGGAACATCAGGCAAGAGCGCCGAAAAGTCGTTGGTGAAGACAAAGGTAGAATCGTAGTGTGGATTCGTCACGCCGCCCGCTCGCTCATTTCCGGGGCAGAGATAACAGGTAGGGTCATACGCAGGTCGAACATCTTGAGGCGGCTTCTCCACCTGCCCCTTCCATGGGCGCTTGGTCCGGTGGGGCGACACGGTGATCCACTCACCGGTGAGTGGGTTCTGCCGCCGGTGGGGATGGTCGGCAGGCCTGAACTGCAGCGTGGACGTGGCCATGGTCTCCTCCTGTGTGTGTAGACGTGACATTCCGGCATGGAAGACAGCCCGGAGGGATGCGGGAAGCTCCCTCGTGAGCCTTCCCAGTATCCCTCCATTATAACCGACGACCCGACGGTTGCCTAAGGCCGTGGCGAGCGTATGATAAGGGATGCGTGAGTATGGATTGCGCACGTGCACATGCACGCGCACGCAGGCACGATAACACAGAGAAAGAATTGATCGGAGACGAGATACCGGTATGTTTCCATTGGACTCCCTTGGTCGCTGGCTGATTGTTATCGGCCTGACGATCTTGACGCTCGGTGTGCTGCTCTTTCTGCTGGGTAAGCTTCCATTCCTCAATCGTCTCGGCCGGCTTCCCGGTGATTTCACCTATGAGAACCCCGAAAAGGGGATCACGTGTATGGTCCCGATCGTGAGTTCGATTCTCATCAGCCTGATCCTGACGATTATCCTGAACGTCATCGCCTGGTTAATCAGAAGATAGCGCCGGACAGCAGCCTCGTCTGACGATCATCCCCAGATCACGCGCCCGGAGACGGTGAACCAATAAGAGGCAGATTGCGCCTCTCAGGAAGCTGGCTAGACTAGAGCGGATTTATGACTTCAACCTATCGATTGCCCTACGGTAGAGGGGCCCCTTATGGTATAGGGGTCAAGGAGCTGCGCCTGGAGACGGCAGCACAGGTGACGGAGGTGCTTCCGTCTAAGGTGGCAGGTGCTCCGGATCCCATCGCCAAGGTCGCTGCAGCGATCTCCCAGCCGTTGGGGGATCGCGGCCTCAAGACGTTCGCAGGGGCCAGATCCGCCGCGGTTGCGATCAACGATAAGACGCGACCGGTTCCTCACGCTGCGATGCTGCCCCCGCTGCTGCGAGCGCTGGAGGCTCTTGGGCTCTCGCCAGAGTCTATCACGCTGATCATCGCGACCGGGACTCACATCCCGACGCGACCCGAGGCGTTTGGCGAAGTCGTGCCGCCGGAGGTGCTGGCGCGCTATCCGGTGATCTCTCACGACTGTGATGCGCCGGACCTGGTGCCGCTCGGCACCACGTCTCGCGGGACGCCCATTCGGATCAATCGCCAGTTCATGGAAGCAGACCTCCGGGTTGTCGTCGGCAATGTGGAGCCCCATCACTTCGCGGGCTTCTCTGGTGGCGTGAAGAGCGGAGCGATCGGCCTCGCCGCTCGGGAGACGATTACCACGAATCACAGCCTGCTACGGGACCCCCAAGCCGCGCTCGCCATCTATGAGGAGAACCCCCTACGCCAGGACATCGAGGAGATTGGCAGAGCGGCCGACATCCACCTCGCGCTTAACGTGGTGATGAATGATCACAAGGAAATCGTGGAGGCCTTCGCGGGCGATCCGTGGTCGGTGATGGCAGCCGCCCTGCCCCACGTCCGCCGCATCTACGAGGTCGAGGTTCCCGAGCCCTTTGACGTGATCATCACGTGCCCGGGCGGCTATCCCAAGGACATCAACCTCTACCAGTCTCACAAAGCCGTCTCCTGCGCAAACCGGGTCACGCGGGAGGGTGGGACCATCATTTTGGTGGCAGCCTGCGAGGACGGCGCGGGCAGCCAGGGCTACGAAAGCTATATGGCGCGCGGCTTCGAGTCTCACGAGGCGGTCATGCGGCAGTTTGTGCAAGAGCCTTTTCAGATCGGTCCCCATAAAGCCTTCATCTTCGCCCGCGATGCAGTGCGACTGAAGGACATTTTCGTCGTCTCGGAGATGGCGCCCGAGCGGGTGCGCAGTCTGCTTTTGACGCCGGCGACGCTTGAGGAAGCCGTGGAGGCCGCGATTTCCCCGCTACCGCCGACCGCGCGGGTGGGCATCATGCCCTACGCAAACGCGACGATACCAGTCCTATCTCAACTCAAGGAGGAATAACAGGCTTATGTCTCAGGTCAGTGAGCAACACGTCAATCAACACTCGCGTCCGTCGGATCTCAAGATCACGGATCTCCGCGTCGTACACCTCAAGGGGATCCCAATGCACGTGGCTCTCATCCGCATCGACACGAACCAGGGCATCTCGGGGTATGGTGAGGTACGGGATGCAGCCAGCAGCACCTATGCCCTGATGCTGAAGAGCCGCATCCTGGGCGAGAATCCGTGTAATGTGGACAAGATCTTTCGCAAGATCAAGCAATTTGGTCACCACGCCCGACAAGCCGGTGGCGTCTGCGCCATCGAGATGGCGTTGATGGACCTAGCCGGTCGCGCCTATGGTGTGCCGGCCTATCAGTTAGCCGGCGGCAAGTTCCGGGACCAGGTATTGGTCTACAGCGACACGCATGCCGAGCCTGATGGAAAGACGATGGGAAAGCGGCTGAAGGCACGGATGGAGCAGGGGTTCAAGTTCCTGAAAATGGACCTTGGTATCTGGACCCTTCGCGGTGTTCCCGACACGGTCATCGGCTTCCCCGACACCCTTCAGAGCCACGACGTGATGCACCCCTTCACCGGCATCCAGATCACCGAGAAGGGCATCGACTATCTGTGCACCTACGTTGACGAGGTCAGGAGTGTGATTGGCTACGAGGTCCCTCTGGCGATCGATCACTTCGGCCACATCGGCCTGGAGTCGTGTATCCGACTTGGCCAAGCTCTAGATCAGTTCACGTTGGCGTGGTACGAGGACATGCTGCCGTGGCAGTTCGCGGATCAGTACGTGACGCTCTCCCGCGCTGTCCGCACGCCTATCTGCACGGGCGAGGATATCTATCTCAAGGAGGGTTTTATGCCCCTGCTCGAGAAGCGAGCTGTGTCGATCATCCATCCGGATCTAGCGTCCTCGGGTGGCATCCTCGAGACGAAGAAGATCGGCGATGTCGCGCAGGAGTATGGGATCGCGATGGCGATGCATATGGCCGGCTCGCCTGTCGCCGCGATGGCCAGCGTGCACTGCGCCGCGGCGACGGAGAACTTCCTGGTCCTTGAGAACCACTCGGTGGATCATCCGGCATGGAATGATCTGGTCACGGGCCTGCCCAATCCCTTGATTCAGGACGGCTACATCCAGGTCCCGGAAACACCCGGGCTGGGTTTCACCGACCTGAACGAGGACGTCATTCGCGAGCACATCGACCCCGAGAGGCCCAGTTTCTTTGAATCAACGGAAGCGTGGGACAAAGAGCGCTCCCACGATCGGCTTTGGAGCTAAGCTAGGAGTCAAGAGGAGGCACAAAAGATGAAAGCTGCTGAGAGCATCATCCAACTAACCCCGGCGATGTTCGACCGTCGGGAGCTGGTGCTTGCCGAGCGCCACCTGCAGGACACGAGCCAGGCCTTGACAGCGTGCACCTTCCGCTTCGACAGCGGCGTCTGTGGGCTCCGGCTTACGAGCGATGTGGGCGAGCTGGTCCTGCTCCCGTTCCAAGGGCAGCAGATCTGGTCGGTGGCGTTCAACGGGCGTAACCTCACGATGAAGTCGATGTTCGACCAGCCCTACCCGACGCGGGTCTTCCTCGAAACCTTTGGTGGGTTCCTGCAACACTGCGGGATCACGGGCGTAGGGTCGCCGGGACCCGAGGACAGCCATCCTTTACACGGCGAGCTCCCTAACGCACCCTATGGCAGGGCCTACGTGGTGATCGGGGAGGACGAGGGCGGGCCGTATATTGGCATGGGCGGCCGGTACCGTCACACGGTGGCCTTTGCCCATAACTACCTCGCCGAGCCCAGGGTCAAGCTATACGCCGGCGCCACGATCTTCAACGTCTCGATGACGATCACGAACCTGAAGCTGTCGGAGCAGCAGTTGCTCTATCTGGCTCACGTGAACTTCAAGCCGGTGGACAATGGCGAGCTCGTCTACACAGCCAAACCAACGCCGGAGCACGTCCGCGTGCGCGCCAGCATCCCCACGCATATCACGCCGGGCCCAGGCTACGTCGAGTTCATCGAGGCCCTTGGGGAACACCCCGAGAAGCATCACGTCCTCACGCCCGACATGGCCTTCGATCCCGAGGCCGTCTTCTTCATCGACTATCTTGCCGACCGCGACGGATGGGCGCACTCGATGCAGGTGCATCCTGACGGCAAAGCCGACTACATCGGCCACCGACCGGAGCAGCTGCCGAAAGGCACCCGCTGGATCTCGCGCACCAACGACCAGGACGCCATCGCCTTGGTCGAGGCCGGCACCTGCGAACCTGAGGGATATCACGCAGAGCTGGCGAAAGGGAACGTCAAGTACCTCGCCCCGGGTGAGACCTTCCGGGCCGATTTCCGCATCGGCGCCCTCTCGCCACGGGCAGCTGATGAGATGGCGCAGAAGATTGACTCTGTTGTGTCGAGATGATCACGCCGGTATGAACATCGCACTCGGCATTGACACCGGCGGGACCTATACGGACGCCGTCTTGGTGACCCAGGAGTCGGGCAAGGTCCTCGCGGCAACGAAAGCCCTCACCACACACCGCGACTTGGCGATCGGTATCCGGGAGGCGATCAAGGGTGTCTTTGAGGCCGACGCGCGCGTCAACGGCTCTGGTGCCGCCGGGATCACGCCGCAGGACGTCACCCTCGTGGGCCTATCAACGACGCTGGCGACCAACGCCATCGTCGAGGGCCAGGGGAGCCCCATCTGCCTGATCCTCATCGGCTACGACCGCGAGCTGATCGAGAATCAGGAGTTCGAGGAAGAGCTGGTGACTGAAGATGTCGTCTACCTCGCAGGAGGTCACACGATCGACGGTGAAGAACAGGAGCCGTTGGATGAGGCCGCTGCGCGGGAAGCGATACGAGCACGCCGGGATCGCGTCGGTGCTTTTGCCGTCTCGGGCTACTTCAGCGTCCGCAACCCGGAGCACGAACTCAGGCTCAAGGCCCTCATCGAGGAGCTAACTGTCGACGAGAGGGGCGTGCCGCTGCCCGTCACCTGCGGTCACGAACTGACCACCAAACTCAACGCCATCCGACGGGCGACCACGGTCGCGCTCAACGCGCGGCTGATCCCCACGCTACGCGAGCTAATCCTGACCGTGCGGTCAATGCTTGACGAAGCCAGCGTCCGGGCGCCCTTGATGATCGTGAAAGGAGACGGCTCCCTGGTCAGCGCGGAGTGGGCGATCCGCCGGCCCATAGAGACGATTCTCTCCGGGCCCGCAGCCAGCGTCGTCGGTGCCTGGCACATCGCCGGGCGCAAGGATGTCTGGGTCGTTGACGTGGGGGGCACCACCACCGACATCGCGGCGTTGCGGGACGGGCGACCCCGCCTGAACCCCCAGGGCGCGCAAGTGGGCCGTTGGCGGACCATGATCGAGGCCGCGGACGTCCACACGGTCGGCCTCGGCGGCGACAGCCACGTGCGGTTCGGCACCAACGGTGAGGGGTCAGGCGTCCCGGTGTCGGCGCATCCGGTGGTCGTGGGGCCACAGCGGGTCCTTCCCCTCTGCCGACTGGCCACTGAGTATCCGGAGATCATAGCAGAACTCCGGCACCAGCACCATGTCAAGAAGCGACCGCTCCTGCCCTTGGTCGCCCAATTCCTCGCCCCCCGACGAGCGCCGTCGGAGCAGCTCACCGAGACAGATCACGCGCTTCTGGAACGACTCGCCACAGGGCCCATCGCCCTGGTATCGCTAGCAGAGGATCCGATCTATAAGACCTTCCTGATGGACCGCGTGAATCGTCTGGTGGGCCAGCAAGTAGCTATACGAGCGGCATTCACGCCGACCGACGCGCTACACGTCCTGGGTCGGTTTCGTCTCTGGGACAGCGACGCTGCGTGGCTGGGCGCGGAGCTGTTAGCGGCGCAAGCCGGCCTCTCCCCGGAGGCCTTTTGCGAGCGCGTCGTCGACGCCGTCTCCCACCGCGTCTCTACAGAGCTGGTAACGAAGATCCTAGATGATGAGATAGGGGCAGCAGATTGGTCGGAGCAACCTGTGGCTGCGGGCCTGTTGGTCCGCGCGCTTGATCTCGTCCAGGAGACCGACCTGGGATGCCATCTCACACTGCGCCGGCCCATCGTGGCTGTGGGCGCGCCGGTCGGCGCCTACATGCCCCGAGCCGCTGCGGCTCTGCACACGGACCTGATCCTGCCGGAGAACGCTGGGGTCGCCAACGCAATCGGTGCCGTGGTGGGAAGTGTGATGCAACGAGCGAGAGTCCTTATCCGCCCGATCGACTTTGGGACCTTCTACCGCGTCCACTTCCCGGGGAGCATGGGCATCAACGGAGGAACCAAAGACTTCGATTCCGTGGACGCGTGCGTTGCCTACGCAGAAGCGACCGTTCCGGAGCGTCTGCGGTTGCTGGCGGAGCAAGCAGGGGCGCGGCACGTGGAAATACACAGCACCCGAACCGACCAGACCGGCCCGATCCGAGAAAAGGTCGACGAAGAGATCTACCTGGGATCGGTGCTCGAGTACACGGCGACCGGGCGACCGGCGACGACGTCTGCCGAATAAGGATTGATTACCTAACACAAGGAGTCCACGATGTCCGTAACGGTTCTGATGTTGATGATACTCGAAATCATCCTGATGATCGGTATCCCCATCGCCCTGGCGTTTGTGCTGAAGCGGCGATGGTCCTTGCCCTGGCGGCTAGCTATGGCCGGTGCCGCGACCTTTATCGCATCGCAGATCCTGCATATACCGGCCAACTCGCTCTTGGGGAGCGTACTGCAGATGCAGACGCAGCCTCTGATCGTGCAGGCCATCATCCTGGGACTCTCCGCGGGCATTTTCGAGGAGGTGGCGCGCTACGTCGTCTATCGCGTCTGGCAAAAAGACGCGCGTAGCTGGCGGCAGTCCGTCTTCTTCGGCCTTGGCCATGGCGGAATCGAGGCGATCCTGTTGGGCCTCGTCGTGGCTCTTACGCTGGTAAACGTCATCGTCATCACCACAGCTGAGGATCCGTCTGCGTTAGGTCTCCCAACAGAGACGCTGGAGCAGACGTTGGGACAAGTCAAGGACTTCTGGTCGATGCCGCTCTACATGCCAGCCTTGGCGGTCGCGGAACGTCTTATGGCACTCGTGCTTCACATAAGCCTCTCAACCCTGGTCGTGCTCTGCTTCCACAGGTCAACCTTGTGGCCGCTCTTCGCTGCTATCCTCTGGCACGCTCTTGCCGATACCGCGGCTTTCTACACAGCGCAGAGATGGGGCAATTTAGCCGCCGAAGGCGCGTTGCTTGTCATCACCTTGGGCAGCATAGGTCTGCTGTGGCTCACCCATCGGGCCCTTCCCGAGGTCAGGGACAAGGCTGCGGAGGCGTGAGCGTGCCGCCAGGTCTTGGGACGCCACCCCACGAGACGGCGGTGTCCGACAGAACGCGAGCTTGCGTGAGGGCGTGCACGCCCCCAACCCTAAGACCGGTAATTCGACTCCACAGTTGAGTTCAGACAGAGGAGAAATGCATGGCACCTGAGATTCGGCACGTCCGCGCGACTGAGTTCGAAGACTTCATGCGTTATGTCGAGCGGGCCTTTGGGCATTCAAAGGCCTTCTTCGAGCACGCCTACCCTCACCTTTACCAGCCCACGAGGGAAGCCTTGGAGTGGGCTTACGTCATAGAGGAGAACGGTGAGATCGTCTCCCACGTCGGGGTTTACCCGATCGAGACGGTCACCGCTGGCACCCGGCTTTCGATAGGCGGTATTGGCGCCGTCTCGACCGCGTCCAAAGCCAGGGGAAAGGGCTATATGACGCAGCTCCTCACCCACATCATCGAGGAGATGCGCCGCATCGGCTATCCACTCTCCTGGCTTGGCGGCGACCGCCAGAGGTATAACACCTTCGGCTGGGAGGTTGCGGGGCCCGTCTACAACCTGACGTTTTCATCCCGCTCCCTCGCGTGGCACGAGGTTGATCCCATTGAGGTCGAAGAGGTCCTCCCCGAAGAGGCACTGGACACGATCCGTCACTACCTCTCGGTCCCGGCCTGCCACGCCGTGCGACCTCACCTGGATCAGCAGATCCACAAAAGGGATCTGCGGTTTTGGATCGCCGAGGACGGTTACGCCATCCTGGAAGGGCAAAGCCGTCACCAGATCAAGATCCTGGAGCTCGTCTCGGCATCCGGCCATGAGGCTGGCATGATTCGCGCCATTCTTGAGTGGAACTTTGGCGACCGTGCGACCTGGGAGCTCTCGGCGTGGGACAAGGCACGACTTGGGCGCCTGATGCCGGTCGCATCGTACTGGACCGGCGACAACAACCATATGTATCGCATCAACGACCTAACCCAGCTTCTGGAAGCCACGCGCGCGCACTTGGCCCAACGAGCCCAAGCGCTTCGGGACTTTGCCGTCGCCCTCGGGGTTCGAGAGCACGACCGCACGACCGTGACCACGGTCCGCGTGAAAGACGGCGAGGTCGTCGTGGAGGCAGGCAACCACGCGGACACCTACCTGGAGCTCTCTCCGGTCGATACGGCCCGCTTGGTCCTCGGCGGCCCTGCGATTCGCAACGATGCGCTAATCCCAGAAGGCGTGCGGGCCCTGATGCCGGTCCCAGTCTACGTCCTTCCTCTGGACTTTGTTTAGCTTGTCAATGAGAAAATGTGGAGATGACTGTGAAAAAGAGCTATCATCTTAGTGAGTTACCGTGGCACGTCGCCGGCTTTATACCCCACGCATGGGAACTCGTCGAGGATCTGAAAATCGCCGAGACGAAGCAGGCCAGGATCCCGGCTATCCCGGCGCCAGTGCGAGGCTCCGTGCAGCAGGCCCTGCTCGACGCCGGCGAACTGGCTGACTGGCGGCATGGTCTCAACGCCCCCTTATGCGAGTGGGTCGAGAACCGCCACTGGATCTACGAGACGGAAATACCCGAGTCGTGGTTGGGCGACGGTGCCAGCGTGCGGTTGCGTTGCCTGGGCCTCGACGGCAATGGCTGCATCCGCATCAACGGCTGGGAAGTCGCGCGCTTCGACAACAGCTTCGTGCCCCACGTCGTGGACCTGACACCGCACCTGAGCGGGCCGGGCAAGATGGCCCCGAACCGGCTGCAGATCGTCTTCGAGTGCCCACCCCGCTGGCTGGGGCAACTCGGCTACACCTCGCGGATGACCGACTGGAAGCCAAGGTTCAACTACTATTGGGACTGGACCGAGCGCCTCGTGCAGATCGGCATATGGGATGAGAGCCTGCTAGAGGTCGTCGACCGCGCCGAGATCGACGATCTGCGGGTCACGACGGACGCAACGATCGATCCCGAGCGCGGGGAGCTGAAGATATCCGGTCACGTAAGCGGTCCGGAAGCCTCAGAGCTGCGCGTGACACTCGAGCCGGCAGCATCCGACGGCAGCGAACCGGTCCGGGAGCAGTCGATCGTGCTGGAGGAAGCGGGGTCCGCCTTTGAACTGCTGTGGCGGGATCTCCCTGTGGCACTCTGGTGGCCAAACGGACACGGCGACCAGCCCCTCTACACGTTGACCGTCACCCTCCTCGATAACCAGGGGGAAAAGTTGGACCGCTTGTCACGGACGGTCGGATTCAAGCATGTCGAGTGGCAGCCCTGCAAGGATGCGCCTGAGGAGGCGGATCCGTGGTTATGTGTGGTCAACGGCAAACCCATCTTCCTGCAAGGCTTCAACTGGACCCCTATCCGCCCGAACTTCGCCGATGTGGACGAGGCGGCCTACGAGCAGCGACTGGGGCTCTACCGGGACTTGCACGTGAACGTGTTACGGGTGTGGGGTGGCGCCGTCTTGGAGCGCGAGGTCTTCTACGACCTCTGCGATCGCTACGGCCTGTTGGTCTGGCAGGAGTTTCCACTCTCGTCTTCTGGCGTCGACAACTACGCACCTGACGACGCTCAAAGTATCGAGGAGCTGACCGGTATCGTTCGCTCCTACATCGCGCGCCGGCAACACCACGTCGCGCTCTTCCTTTGGTGCGGCGGAAATGAGCTCCAGAACGACAAGGACGGACAGCGAGGCGCCGACTCAGGGCCACTGGGGCTGGCGCATCCTCTGCTCCAGGCGTTTGCGGAAATCGTCGCAGAGTTGGATCCCACACGGCGGTTCCTGCCCACATCGGCCTCCGGACCCCGTTTTGGCGCGAGAGTTGAGGAGTTCGGCGAGGGCATCCATTGGGACGTGCACGGGCCTTGGAAGCCAGAGGAGAGCCTTGATGAGTGGATGGCCTATTGGAGCGGCGATGACGCCCTGATGCGTTCCGAGGTGGGCTCGCCTGGTCCCAGCTCGGCGGATCTGATCCGGCGCTATGCCGGTGACTGCGAGGTGTATCCGGGTACCTATGCGAACCCGCTCTGGCGGCGCACGTCGTGGTGGATTGAGTGGCCCCAATTCGTCGCAGAGATGGGGCGGGAGCCACAAACGCTGGAGGAGTACGTCGCGTGGGGGCAGCAGCGTCAGGCTCATGCCCTACGCATCGCAGCACAGGCCTGCAAAGACCGCTTCCCCCGCTGCGGTGGCTTCATCGTCTGGATGGGCCACGACAGCTTTCCTTGTACAGCGAACACATCCGTAATAGACTTTGAGGGAACACCGAAGCCGGCAGCCTTTGCGCTGAGCGACGTCTTTGGCAAGCCGGACGAGGCTGTGTAGCGAGAAGGCCGCACGTAGCGAAAGCCGACCTATCCTGAGAGCGGAGGGCAGATGTCCGAACAGACAAACGAAGCTCCATCGAGCCTGGTCCTATTCGGGGCGGTCTGGTGCCCCGACGTCTTGATGACGAGAGCCTACTTGGATCGCCAAGGGATTGCCTATGTCTATCGCGACATTGACCGAGACCCCGATGCGATGGCGACGTTGCTAGAGCTCCGAGGAGAAGCGTGGGTCGTGCCGACGCTCGTGCTTGCTAACGGCACGGTGCTCGATAATCCCTCGCGACGCGAGTTGGCACGCAGACTCGGGCTCTAGAGAGCCCTCTTGGCCTGTCTTAGAGAGCACGAAAGGAGACCACTATGGAACCGAGAGTTATCGCAAACGTCGACTGTATCACCGGAGAGGGACCGCTCTGGCATCCCCAGCAGAAGGTCGTCTATTGGGTCGATATCCCCAACGGCTATCTCTATGTGTACGACCCGGCAACGGGTGACTACGCACGCGTTTTCGAGGGGCCACCCATCGGTGGGTTCACGATACAGGAAGATGGGTCCCTCCTACTCTTTATGGCCAAGGGCACGATCGCTATCTGGCGACCCGGCGTGGAGGACAGCCGCGATCTGGAGATGGTGATCGAGGAAATCCCGGCAGAGCGGGACACCCGCTTCAACGACGTCATCGCGGACCCGGCAGGGCGCGTCTTCTGCGGCACGATGCCAACCCCGGAGCGCCCAGCGCACCTCTACCGGTTGGACCCGGACGGCACCCTGACTATGCTGCTCGACGATGTCGGGCTCTCGAACGGAATGGGCTTCACACCCGACCGGCGCGGCCTCTACTACACGGACACTCGGAAACACACAATCTATCTCTTCGACTATGACGAGGACACAGGCCGCATCACCAACCGACGGGTCTTCGTCGAGGTCCCGGAAGAGCAGGGAGAAGGACATCCCGACGGCATGGCCGTCGACGTCGAGGGCAACGTCTGGTCGGCACGCTGGGATGGAAGGTGCCTGGTGAAGTATAGCCCCGAGGGCCAGGAGCTAGACCGGATTCACTTCCCCGTGCCGAAAGTCTCCTGCGTCACCTTTGGCGGGGAACACTACACCGACATGTATGTCACTACCGCGAGCGCCGGCAACCGCGAGGAGGAAGGACCGCTAGCCGGATCGCTCTTCCACCTGAATCTTGGCATCAGAGGCATGATGGAGTTCAGATCCCGCATCAGGGCGAAATAGCCTATAGACACGTGCCGGGGCTCTGAGCGGCGAGTCCGGTGACGCGGACCGCCGTCCGGAGCCCCGGCACGTGTTAAGCACGAGGAGAGAGGACAGATGGAGATCAAGACCATTGACGAGGGGCAGCGCCACAAGCGTGAGATGCTCATCGACGGTGAGACGGTCGCGCACCTGTGGGTGATCGACTATACGATGCGAATCAGCGTTGGTGAGGTCCGCATGGCCGGGATCGGCGACGTCTACACGCAGCGCAAGCATCGCATGAAGGGCTACATGCGTCACCTCTTTGGGGACACCGTGACCTATATGGCCCAAGAGGGCTATGACGTCTCGATGCTCTTCGGCATCCCCAACTTCTACAACAAGTTCGGCTACGCGACCTGCCTGCCCAACTTCAGGTTTGCCGTCAAGACCCGCGACGCTGAAGCCGCGCGCGACCACGCCGAGCCGATGCCATCGCGGCCCATTGAGTTGGAAGACATGGAGGCGGTCGTGGCGCTCTACAATGCCAAGAACGCCACCCGCACCGGCACGCTTGTGCGCTACGCCGAGACCTTCACGAAGTTCCCACACGGCACGCACTGGGACGCCGAGGCCCTGACGGCGCTCTGGGAGGATGTAGAGGGCAATCTACTCGCCTACGCCGTCTGGGATCGCCGCCGCACCGAGGTCAAGGTCGCCGAATTGGAGGCCCAGGACAGCACCCTCTTCCCCACGTTGCTTGCCTTCTTCGCGGAGCAGGCCGTGGAAAAGCGCTGTGAGGCGATTACCTTCGACATGCCGCCCGACCATCCCTTCTCTGAGTACGTCCAACGCTATGGAACCGTCTGGACGATCGCGTATCCTCGCTACGCCGACGGGATGATGAGGATTCTGAACCAGCAACCACTCTTCGAAAAGCTGGTGCCGGTCTTCGAACACCGGCTAGCCCTACCGAGGGCAGCAGGTCTCCTAGGGTCGCTCACGATCGAGACCGAGTTGGGCACGACCAGCCTCACCTTTAGCGAGGGGAAGGTGAAGATCGCCCGGGGAGGCGCGAACCCCGAACGGATCAGTCTGCCCCAGGACGGCTTGATCCAGCTGTTGATGGGTTACCGATCGCTCAGGGACATCATGAACTCGCCGGAGGTGACCGTGGAAGGAGATGCGCTCCCCATGCTGGACCGGCTCTTCCCGAAAGACGAGCCCTTTGTCTGGAAGCCAGATCATTTCTAGACCCCCAGACCGGCCCTCCGGGAACCTGGTCATCGCTGACTGAGACGAAGTAGGGGCCAGGAGAGCCCACAGCTATTTACTGCAGACAATGAAGACACAAGGAGGTATTTGATGCGAGTCTTGGTCACAGGAGGCACCGGCAGCGTCGGTCGAGAGGTCGTGAAGCGCCTGGTCGCGCACGGTCACGAGGTTACGGTTATCGGTCGGACCCCGAGTGTTGAGATAGAAGGTGCGACCTATCAGCAATGTGACATCGTAGACTTCGACTGCCTGACGGCGTCTATGGAAGGAATGGAGGGCGTCGTACACCTCGCCGCGATTCCCAACCCCTCCCTCGGCTCGAGCGAGGAAATCTTCTACGTCAACGACACGGGCACCTTCAACGTCTATCAAGCGGCGGCGATGGCCGGCATCCGACGCATCGTGAGCGCCAGCTCGATCAACGCGCTGGGGTACAACTTCGGCATCAAGCGGTTCAAGCTGCTTTACTTCCCGATGGACGAGGCGCATCCAAGCTTCACCACGGACCCGTACTCCTTCTCAAAGCAGATCATGGAGGAGATCGGCTACTACTTCTGGCGGCGCGAGGAGGTTTCGAGCGTCTTCCTACGCTTGCCCGGCGTCTATGAGGTGACCGAGGAGAACGAGGATCGGGTGCAGCAGTGGCGGACACGAACGATCGAGGCCTACCAGGAGTTGCTCTCGAAGCCCGAGGACGAGCAGCGCCGATTGGCCCAGGAGATTATCGCACAGCACGACGCGCTGCGCGCAGAGCGCGCCTTCGAGGCCCGCAGGAACTGGCGCGAGCTGCGAGATCTACACCACGCCGGGATTATGTTCAGCTACAGCAATTTCTGGGCCAGCATCGACGCGCGGGACTCCGCCCAAGCCATCGAGCTGGGCCTCTTGGCGGACTACGAGGGAAGCCACCCACTCTGGGTCAACGACAGCCACAACTCCGCTGGGGTCCCAACACAGAAGCTTGTGGAGCTCTTCTACCCCGACGTTCCGCTCACCCACCCGCTGGAGGGCACCGAAACCCTCGTCAGTATCGACAAGGCGCGCACGTTGCTGGGCTTCGAGCCAGCGTACTCGGTCAGCCGTTGGTACGCGTGAGCGCGCCCAACGCCGGCTCGCACTCGCCCCGGGCATGGAACGGTGCCCGGGGCTTCTTAGTGGCATCGCGCCCAGCCGGAGCCGAGCGCCAATTGCTCAGCGGCCTGGGCGTGGTAGACTCCAGGGGTGTTGCCCAGACGGCAGACGCGACGACAAGGAGAAGACTGT
The DNA here is from genome assembly GCA_049975205.1 of Anaerolineae bacterium. Taxonomy (GTDB): domain Bacteria; phylum Chloroflexota; class Anaerolineae; order B4-G1; family SLSP01; genus PWVB01. The sequence goes on from JBNGDL010000020.1 coordinate 41,621, forward strand.
GAAAATGGACAAGGGTGATGCGGACCACGGTCAGCGACTGTGGTTGCGGTTAGGACTGGGCCTGACAGCTGGAGTTGTAGCCGGTCTCACGGGGTGGCGTCGCTGGAAAGCGAGCCAGACCTCGCCGCTGATCCGGAAGGGTGAGCATCTGAGCGCACTGGTGACCGGTGCCTCGAGCGGTATAGGCCGCGCTTACGCGACAAAGCTCGCGGCGCAGGGTTATGACGTGATCCTCGTCGCCCGCCGGCTCGAGCGACTGACCAGTCTGGCTCAAGCGCTCTCCGATCGCTATGGAGTCGCGGCAACCGTTGTCAGCGCCGACTTAGCCACCAACGATGGCATATCCCGAGTGGAGAGCGTCATCGAGGACACCGAGCATCTCAACCTCCTGGTCAACAACGCGGGGTTCGGCCTTGTCGGTGATTTTGCCCAAAGCGACATTGAGCGGCATCTCGAGATGCTCCACGTCCACATCCACGCCGTCGTGCGGCTGACCCGGGCTGCGCTGCCGATGTTACTGGCCCAGAATCGGGGCGCCGTGATCAATGTCTCCTCACTGATGGCGTACTACCCTATGTACGGCAGCACGACCTACGCAGGCACCAAGTGCTACCTACGCGCCTTCACCGAGGCGTTGCATCAGGAACTCATCGGCACCGGGGTCCGTGTGCAATCCCTCTGTCC